>NZ_JAALFZ010000001.1:0-876274 GCF_011800505.1 Bacillus sp. EKM501B
TTCCCCGATAGAATATCGGGAAAAGGCCGTGGCATAATACTCTTTTTATTTCTGTCTACTTGACAGGGAGATGACCAGCCTCAAGGATGAGACTGACTCTTTTTTACTAACTAGTTTAATACTTTAACTGTAACTGTTTTACGTCCCCAGCTACTTGATGTACCTTTATCTGGCATTAAAACGTCGATTTTATTACCTTTAATAGCTCCACCAGTATCACCAGCGATTGCTACTCCGTAACCTTCAACCCATACTTTTGAACCTAATGGAATTACACTTGGATCAACTGCAATAAGTTTCATGTTTGGATTAGCTGTTAAGTTATGACCTAAAGCTGATTTTACTTGGTCGCCTGCTTTATAACCATTTTCAAGTGGATCTGCTGTGTAAGCTGTTGCTACAACTTGGAATTCACGAGAAGAAGATTGTGTGTTTTTCTCAGTTTCTTTTGCAACAGGTTGTTGTGTAGCTGGTTTTTGAACTTTATTAGCTGCTTCACGATCAGCTGCCTCTTGAGCCTTAGCTGCTTTACGAGCTTCAACTGCTGTCTCTTGAGCTTTAGCTGCTTCACGAGCTTCAGCATCTGCCTGAGCTTTAGCTTCTGCTTGAGCCTTAGCTGCTTCTTGAGCTTTAGCCGCTGCTTGAGCTTCAGCTGCTTCCTGAGCTTTAGCTGCTTCACGAGCTTTAGCCGCTTCTTGAGCTTTAGTTTCTGCTTGAGCTTCAGCGTCTGCCTGAGCTGAAGCTTCTGCTTGAGCCTTAGCTGCTTCACGAGCTTTAGCTGCTTCTTGAGCTTTAACTTCTGCTTGAGCTTCAGCTGCTTCGCGAGCTTTAGTTGCTTCTTGAGCTTTAGCTTGAGTTTTAGCTACTTCCTGAGCTTTAGCTGTATCTTGAACTGTAGTCGTTTTTTCAACTTTAGCTACTGGTTGAACTTTAACTGGTGCTTTACCTGTTAAGTAAGGAACATGAACATAAGCTGTTTTTCCGTTATATTCAAATTGAATCCAATCATTTTGTACTTGGTGTGTTGTTTCAATTACATCATCTTTTTTCAACTTACCAAGAATCTCTGAGTCTGTGTTTGCTCCAGCACGTACGTTTAATACGTTTGCTGTTACGTAGTAAGTGTCTTTTGTATAGTCAGCGCTTATGAAAGCTTCTTTACCGCTATTCAATTGAACTTTTGACCAACCATTTTCTGTATGTAAAACATTTACTTTATATCCATCTAATAATTTTCCTACAACTTTTGATTCAGTAGTTGGGTTTTCTCGTACGTTTAGTACGTCAGTCGTTACGATTGTTTCTGCTTTAGCAGATGTTGTGAAAATCCCAAGACCAAAAACCGCTGCTGTTGCTATACCCATAAATTTTTTCATAATAGCCTCCATTGCATTTGTTTTCGTTGACCTCATTATAGCAACCATTATTTTCTTATTTGCGAAAAACATAAAATTACAAAGCTTTCGTAACGGGGCATTAATATTCTGTAACAATTCCATAAATATCCTGATAGCGCTTCCTTGTTGTTTTTTGGCGTATCAGGGCATATGAAACACAAAATGAGTAGTATTTCAATTACTTTAACGTTAATAATGTTACAGTAATATTTCTGAGTGATATCTATAGCGTTACGAAAGTAGCGTATTTTACTGTTTGAATGGAAATTTAGTTATAAAACGATAATATTTTTAGGCGTGAAAATATATAAATGAGGTGAAATTTAATAAAATATCGATATAATTGTTACAAAATCAGTCGAAGTATGGAAAAAATTACGCCTTGATTTTCGTCTATTACATAGTATTTTTGCAATAATAGAATTAGATAATAGCCTTAGTACCTATAAATAATGAAGAGTATTAGAATGATAGTTGTAACGTGAAACATATATAATAGAAGAAACTCAATTTAGTAGATAAATAAAAAACGTAGGAGTGTAAACTCCTACGTTTTTGTTTATTCATATCGTAAACATTCAATTGGATCCAGTTTGGCAGCTTTGTTAGCTGGTAGTAAACCGAATATAATACCGATTAACATTGAGATACCTACTGCAAGAAGTCCAAGTTCTTTTGAGACAACGAGTGGCCATCCAGCAAAGATTGAGACAATCCAAGCGAAGAAAATACCCAGCATGAATCCGATGAAACCACCAAGTCCTGTTAAAATACAAGATTCGATTAAGAATTGTGTTAATACTTTACCACGTGTTGCACCAAGTGCTTTACGAATACCAATCTCCCGTGTACGTTCTGTTACAGATACGAGCATGATGTTCATTACACCGATACCACCAACAAGTAAGGAGATAGCAGCAATACCACCAAATACCATTTTCATCATACCAATTGATTCGTCTAGTTGTTTCGTAAATTCACCTAAGTCTTGTGCTTCGAATTTGTGCTCAAATTTAGGAGCTTTCATTTCGTTTAAGACAGAAACGGCTTGTTTTTCTACACTTTTACGTTCTGTCGGAGAGGTCATTGTTAATCTTACAGAGTCATACTCATTTACTCCTGAAATGACAGGCGCATTTTCAAGTGATGTATAACCTTCAGGCATAGGCATTCCAAAGTCGTTTTTCGTTTCGTATACACCAACTATTTTATACGGCTTTCCTTTTATATCTGTGTATTGATTTGATTCCCAACCACTACTAAATAATTTGTTGAAAGCTTCTTCATTTAATATAACAGCAGGGATTGCTTGGTTTAGTTCACTGTCATTTAATTCACGACCGTGAACTAATTTTATTTTCGAATCTGTCATAAAGGCGCCTGTTCCACCTTTTAAATCAAGATTTACATCTTTTGAACCAGCAGATGCTTTTACTTTCATACTTACGTCTGGATACACATCTTTAACGCCTGGTACAGTTTGCAGACGGTTTAGCATATCAGGTGTGATTTTGGCACTATCTGTTCCGTAATCAGGATTGTTGTAGTAAATCGTTACTTCGTTATCTTTTCCTTGGCCTAATTCTTTTTTAAACTTTGCGTTTGTACCATCACCCATTGAAATGATAGTAATAATGGCACTAATACCGATAATAATACCTAACATCGTTAAAATAGAACGCATTTTATGAGCAAAGATAGAGGAAAGGGCCATGCGTATATTTTCACTCGTATTCAAAATTAACCTCTCCAATCTTGGACGATATTTCCGTCACGAATTACAATTTGACGTGCTGCAGCTTCCCCGATTTCACGGTCATGGGTAATCATAATGATTGTTGAGCCTTGTTTATTTAATTCGTAAAAGAGGTCCATAATTTGTGTGCTTGTTTTTGTATCAAGTGCTCCCGTCGGTTCATCGGCTAAAATGAATTTTGGGTTATTTACGATTGCACGTGCAACAGCGACACGCTGCTTTTGTCCACCTGATAATTCGTTCGGTAAGTGAGTAGCGCGATCAGCTAAACCGACTTTTGTTAAAGCAGCTAATGAGCGCTCGCGTCTTTCTTTTTTATCGACTCCAGCGTAAATAAGAGGTAGTTCTACATTTTGAAGCGCTGTAAGTCTCGGTAATAACATGAAGTTTTGGAATACGAATCCGATCTCTTTATTACGTACGTGTGCAAGTTCTGTTTCAGTCATGTTTGAAATATTTTGACCGGCTAGTTCGTACGTACCTGTCGTCGGTTTATCTAAGCAACCGATAATGTTCATTAATGTTGATTTACCAGAACCAGAAGGTCCCATAATAGAAGTGAATTCTCCTTGGTTCAGTGTTACGTCAATTCCGTGTAATATTTGAACGGATTCTGCACCATTTTGGAAGGATTTCGTGATGCCTTTTAAGTTAATCACTGGGCGACAACCTCCATACCATCTTTTAAGTCTTTTTCAGGTTTAGAGATAATTTCCTCTCCTTTTTTCACTCCAGAAACTTTTGCTTCGCTATCAGTCTCGAATTCAACAGTAACTGCTTGTTCTTTCGCCTTACCGTCTTTTACAACGAAGACAACATTTTTGTCACCTTTTTTCACGATACTGCTTTTCGGAACAATTGTACCAGTTGCTTCGCCAGATTTACTTGTTACGTAAACGTGGAAGCCGTTTTGTAATTCGTCACTATTATCTAATGTGACAGTGAATTGATAGTTAGAAACAGTTTTATTTTCATCCATGCTCTTTAATGGTGTAGAACCGATTTCTGTTACTTTTCCTGTCCAAGTCTTACCAGCGACAGTTTTTGATGAAACAGTTACTTCTTGCCCAACTTTCATACTAGCAAGCTCATATTCAGAAAGTTGACCTTTTACTTTAAATTGACCAGCGTGACGAAGAGTAATTCCGCTCATACCTGTTTTTTCGTCAGCAGTTTTTACGATATCATCAATTACGCCATCAGCAGGACTTGTTACAGAAAGAGTGTTTACTTTCTCTTTTGCTGCTTTAATCATTTCATCAGCTTTTTCAACTTCAAACTTTTTCATTTCAAGTTGTGATTCTAATTGCCCAACTTCAACTTCTGATGCTTTTAATGCTTCAGCAGGAAGGCCTGCATTTTTATCTTTTTGTAATTTTTGTTTCGCCGCATCAATTTGTTTTTGGAACAACGTTACTTCTTTTTGTGCGATTTTCTTTTGCATTTCTGCTTCTGTTATACCTTGTTTCGCAGTCGGATCATTGTATTTAAATAGAAGCTGACCTTTTTTCACTTCATCGCCTTTTTTAACAGCTAATTCATATGTTCCTTTTGTTGGATCGAATGAAATAGTTTCAATTCCATTTGGAATAACTTCGCCACCAAATTTTTGCGCGTTTTGGATTTGTTTTTCAGTTACTTTATATCCGCTATATGCCATTGCTACTTCTGAACCGCCCCCAGCAAATGCAAAGTATGATCCAGCTGCAATTCCGATTGCTACTACACTAGTAATTAACACCTTATTTTTCTTTTTCATCTATTTATCACCTTTTCGTTCGTTTTAGTATCTACATTAAGTATAGAAGAGGTGAAGAATCTGACAAATCGTTTTAGCTTACAATAACCTTACAGTTTTGTAAGGTATGAATATGTAAATGTAAGGTAGAGGTTGTCCTATTGTAAGCAAATGAATTGACTCGTTGTTTCTTTCTTACAATAATATTGTATGAAGGAGAGGAGGAAGGAAGATGGAAGCTTATTTTAGTGCGCATCCATTAAAACCGTTTATTCCATACTCAAGGCAACATGCCATTATATTATTTATTATGTTGGTGGGGATATTTTTTCTGTATCAATACCAAGATTTATTACGTCAAAATGAGTGGAATATAACGGTTCGATATGCGATTGCATTTTTATTTATAGGTAGTGAAATTGGGCTTCATATGTGGGAGTGGAAAGCGGGGATTTTTGAGCTAGCTACTTCATTACCGTTTGAGTTATGTACAATTAGTTTATTGTTAGCGTCGATTATGATTGTAACGAAAAGTTATCGAATATATGAGATTGTATTTTTTACGGGAATTATTGGTGCATCACAAGCCATTTTAACACCAAATTTGCAATATGCTTTTCCGCATTTTCGTTTCATTGAATATTTTATCGCGCATGTATTGCTTATTTGGGCACCACTCTTTATGACTTGGGTGGAAGGCTATAGACCGACCTTGCAATCTATTAAGCGTACGATGATACTTTTAAACATATTGATTCCGCTTGTTTCGTTTGTGAATTACAAAACAGGTGGTAATTATATGTTTTTAGCTCATAAGCCAGAAACAGCTTCATTACTCGATATGTTAGGGCCGCATCCTTACTATATTATTTCATTAGAAATAGCTGCGCTTATTGGATGTTTCATTTTGTATATGCCGTTTGCGAAAAGAGAAAGGCATGCGCATAAAGAATCACTAGGATCATAGCCTAGTGATTTTTTGTTTTTAAAATATTTACAATTCAGAAAATTAAGAATAAAATTAAGAGGTAAATTATAGAGAGAGAAGGGCGAAAATGGTCAAAAAGGTATTTTTGAATGGGATGGAAGTGACGATTCAATTTCTTATTTCGATTTTGGGGATTATTTGTTTAGGAGCACTGCCGAAATTATTTTATGGATTTGAGCTGCATGCATCAGAGTACATACAGAGTTTAAAAGAAGTGTTTGTGAACTTAATGGATATTTCCAATTTGCAATATGTGAAAGGTAAATTTTTATTTCCACAGCTGTTCGTCCATTATAAAGAAACGATTATTATTTTTTTAGCTGCTTTTTTCATTTCATTATTTATAGCATTTTGCATTGTTTATGTCATTATGAGTAGTTCAACGCGTATACAACATCGAATTAAATCATTTCTTATCTTCCTAGAATCCATTCCAGATATTCTTCTTATTTTAGTATCACAAATTTTAGTTGTATGGTTTTTTAAACAAACAGGTTTTTTACCTTTTCAAATTGCGTCAATTGGAGGCGAGTCGATTAGAGGGTTACCAATATTGTGTTTGAGCATCCCGACTACGATTATGTTTGTAAAAATGGTCGTGCTTCGTTTTGAAAATGAACTAGAAAAAGATTATGTACTATTTGCTAAGGCGAAAGGGCTGGGGCGCTTTCATATTTTAAATCGTCATATTTTACGAAATGTGTTGCTTAGTACATTATTCTTTGCGAAAACGAATATCTTTTTTATGTTATCTAATTTATATATTATAGAATGGATTTTTAATACGGGTGGTATTTTTATGTTTTTGAAATCGTATTTCGGTATTAGAGTTGAGGTTTTCATCGTTAGTGTGCTTCTTATATATATTCCGATTTTTATTTTATTTAAATTGTTTCATTATCTCATTCCGGCTGCGATGAAGGAGAGATTATAATATGTGGACGTATATAAAACGTGATAAAAGATTTTGGATAAGCATTGGGTTTCTTCTCCTATTAGTTCTTTTGAGCATCGGAAATACGTTATGGAATGATGGACATATTAGACAAGTTACATTGCAATATGATGTGGATGAAAATCCACAAGTGCCACCGTTTCCACCTTCATTACAATTTTTACTCGGGACAGACCGGAAAGGGTATGACCTGTTACATTTAGTCATTGAAGGCGCGAAGTGGACGATTGGTATATCTATTTTAATTGCGGCACTTAGAATGGTAATAGGTGTGTTTTTCGGTTTCGTACTCGGAACGTATATAAAAAGAGGATTTTCAAAAATTGAGGCTTTCTTTGATAGTTTTACAGTTATTCCGACAGTTATGATTGCGTATTTTTTTCTTCAATCTGCAAATGCATTTGGAAGCGGAGAGGAGACAACAACCTTTTTTGAAAGGGCTTCGTTTCAAGTGGTATTACTTGTACTGCTTGTAATGCCAGTTATTGCACTGTATGTTGCGAAGGAAGTTCGTAAATTGCGAACGGAAGAATTTGTTGATGCCGCGCGCATATTAGGCGGATCGAGAAGACGTATTGTTATAAAACATCTTTTTCCGCATCTCTATATGACTTTTATACTCGTATTTCTTCAACAGTTTACGCAGAGTCTTACTATTTTACTGCACTTAGGATTACTTGAAGTGTTCTTTGGTGGGACTGTTACGTTTGGTGGACCTATAAAAGAGGTGGAATCTTATACGCATGAATGGTCAGGTTTAATTGGAGTATACTTTAGATCATTAACAGTGCATCCATGGATTCCTCTCGTCCCGATTACATTTTTCGGGCTAACTATTTTTTCAGGAAATATGATTGTGAAAAGTATAGAAGAGGCAATGTTGAAAGTAAGGTTAGGAGGGGAGAGAAAGAGGAAAGATGTAGAAGAGGAACAGCCTGTTGTGCAGTCAAAAGAAGAGTTATTTACTTTTAAACATACGATGTGAAGAGAAAGAAGAAGCAAGCATGGATTTCATGCTTGCTTCTTTTCTTTATTTTGTAGAAACTTCACCTGCAGCTTCTGTTTGCGGAATAAAGTATCCAATTATACCACCGATTATTGCTGGAATGATCCAGCCAATTCCTAAGTTATAAAAAGGAATGGTGTGTACGATATTAGCGATAAAATCTGGTATCATTTCCACATTATCAAGTGCATGAATACAGCTAATAATAAACGCTGCGATCATCGCTCCAATGTAGACAGAAGGTTTACGTTTCGTATATTTATCGATAAATGATACGAAAACTAAAATGATCGTAATTGGGTACAAAATAATTAATACAGGTAAAGTAATTTTAATTAATAAGCTTAATCCTAAGTTTGAAATAACGAAACTAAAGATACAAACGTATAGTACAAGCTTTTTGTATGAAACATTTGTTAGCACTGTTGTGAAGTAATTTGCAAATGCACTCACAACACCAATTGCCGTTGTTAAACAAGCGAAGATAATGGCGATACTTAATAAAATATTACCGCTTGTCCCAAAGAATTGATACATAACAGTAGCTAATAGCTGCCCACCGTTTTCGAATTGTCCTAAGTTTCCGTTTGAAGCTCCAATATAACCGAGTAAGAAGTAAACAATTGTTAAGAATAGAGCAGCGATACTTCCGCAAATGATTGTATATTTTGCGATAGATTTCTTCTCTTGTATACCATTTTGACGAATTGCATTTACAACAATTGTTGATAGTACGAGAGCCCCAATTGCATCTAACGTTAAAAATCCTTCAAGAAATCCTTTGAAAAACGGGATGTCTTTATAGTCACCGATAGGTTCTGCAAACGTCCCTGGTGAAAGAATCGCTTTTGTTGCCATAATTGCAATAATTACAAGTAAAATTGGCGTTAATATTTTACCGATATGATCTACTAGCTTGGATGGATTTAATGATAAGAAGTAAACGAATGTAAAGAAAATCGCACTAAAAACTAACATAGAATACCATTGATCTGGGAAAAGTGGTGCAATCCCGATTTCATAAGATACAGATCCAGTTCGTGGAATAACAAATAGTGGGCCGATTGAAAGATAAATAATGATAGCGAATACTGCTGCGAATTTTGGATGAACACGGCTCGCTAAAGTGTTAAAACTACCACCAGCAAGGGCAACAGCAACGATAGCAAGTAAAGATAAACCGACGTCTGTAATAATAAAACCTGTAATGGAAACCCACATATTTTCTCCGGAAGAAAGACCGAGAAGGGGCGGGAAAATCATATTACCAGCACCGAAGAAAACTGCGAATAGTAATAAACTAATCGAAAGTATTTGCGCTGGTTTTAAAGTTGTATGCATATAAAGAAAATCCTCCTAATGAGTTTTTTTGTCGAAAATTCAAACAATTTGTCGAGTAACTGTTATTATTTTAAAGGTCTGATGACTAGAAAGCAATAGGGAATTTTGAAAATATTAAAAAATAATGCATTAAATCGAATAAATATACTATTTATATGTTTAATAGGAAGGATTTAACTTTTAACGTAAAAAAACACATATCGCTAGGATACGTGTATTAAAAATATATTTTTCTATCGCGTTCTTCTTTTAAAATTTCAACCGCTTCTCGGAAACGTTGTGAATGAACGATTTCACGTTCACGTAAGAAGCGTAGACTATCATTTATATCTGGATCATCGGATAAGTTAATGAGCCATTGATATGTTGCTCGTGCTTTTTCTTCAGCTGCAATATCCTCGTATAGATCGGCAATTGGATCACCTTTAGCCTGTATATAGGTTGCAGTAAATGGAACACCAGCAGCGTTATGGTAATGAAGAGCACTGTCATGATCAGCGTAATGAGGGTCAAGACCAGCAGCTTTCATTTGTTCAGGGGTCGCATCTTTCGTCAGCTTATAAACCATCGTAGCAATCATTTCAAGGTGAGCAAATTCTTCTGTACCAATATCAGTAAGTAGGCCAATGACTTTATCAGGAATTGTATAACGTTGATTTAAGTAACGTAGTGCAGCAGCTAATTCTCCATCTGCACCACCGTATTGCTCGATTAATAATTTTGCAAGTGCGGGATTGCAAGTTCCCACTTTAACTGGGTATTGTAATTTCTTTTCATAAATCCACATAGTTTCTCTCCTTTATATTTGCCATGGCCAAGGACCTTTGCTCCATTCCCAAGGGGCATTAGAATAGCTGTTTCCAAACTGTTGGAGTGGTCCGTATTTTTCTTCCATCTTTTGTTTTAATACTCTCCGTTTATAGGAAAAGTCATTAAATTGATTAATCGCAGCGGTGTCATCTGGATGTGTATCTAAATAAAGAGTGAGTTCAACTAGTACAAAGTCCAGTTCTTGAAGCTCCAGTAAAAGTTTATAGTATTCTTCTGGTAGCGATTGATTCACGACAGTAGTCACCGCCCTTTTTTATAAGGATTTTCATAATAGTCATAAAAAACAGGCCATAAAGTCCCTTTTTGTAGTGCTTCTTTTGGTGTGAATTGTGGTAAGTTTGGCGGTTGAAAGCCTAAAAATAAATTAGGAGGAGTAGAATAATATTTTTTTCCAATAGGAGGACAAGGATCGAGAGGACTATGATAGGGCACGAATGATCTCATATATTTATTCACGAATAAACCTCCTTAAGTGTTCATTACTACGTATTGTATTCAGACATAATAGGCATTTATGACACATATAAAAAAGTAATAGGTACGGGGGGAATGAATGTGGAGAATGTGAAACAATTCATTGTATTGGAAGTGAAAAACTTAAAGGAAACTTTGTATTTTTACGAAGGGATTTTAGGAATTAAACCTAGTTTAGAAAGACCTCAATTAGATGTAACAGGGGTTTGGTATGATGCTGACTCAACGAGAATTAGTTTTATTATGAAGCGCAGTTTGGGCGGGCGTGAGAAGAGTGTTACGGACTCAGTTGATGTTCTAACGTTTTCAATTTCTAACATAGAGAATGTAAAGAAGAGGTTAGTATTTTATAAAATCGCATACACAGAAAACAAAAGTGAGAAGAGTATTGTGGTACAAGACCCGGATGGATATAAACTTCAAGTGATAGAGAAGGATGAATAGACGGAGGGGATTTAGTGGAGAGAAATTATGAAGAAAGTGCGTTGTTTGAGCATCAATTTTGGTTAAAAGTACTTACTGATCATGCACAATTTTTACTGGATGCATTAGCTCCGAAGGAAAAAGAGGATATAAAAAAAGCTACTTACTTTGTTGAAACATTTACGAATTTGTTAAATAAAGTTCGGAATGTGAATCTGATGGCATTTTCAAAAGAGGCAGAACAAGCCGCTAAGGAGATTCGGGCGTTTAAATTAAATATTATACAGAAGCAGTTGGAAGGGAAAATTACGATTCATTTTACGCCAACTTTTATTAATCATATGGTAAACGAAGTGGAAGAGTATATAGCAGTTTTAGAGTTTTTGAAGAAAGGGGAAGTTCCGCCTGTTTTTCATGAATTACATTATCATCTCGTTTGGTTAACGGATGCGGCTGGTCACGCAGGCTCTATTTCTGGTGGATTAGATCTTGTTGAAAAAAGATTAAAAGAGAAAAGCGAAGAATTTACGAAGCATTTTGAACAATTTTACTTAAAGGCAGTTGAAATGACAGGGTATTTACGAACGGAGCTTCATCATTTTCCAGCATTAAAGAAGTTTACGAAAGATGTTTCACTTGAATTGAAATTATTTTCGCATTTTTTACATGAAGTGGAAGAGCTCGAGTTATCGAATGAAGTATTAAGTGTATTATCGGCTAGAATGGCAGATCATATGGCAAGAGAGGAATGTTACTACTTATTAAAACTAGCTCAATCGTCTGGACTTGAAATGCCGAAATGTAATCCGCTTTAAAGAAAAAGAGGTCAATTTTATTTGGCCTCTTTTTCTGTTTTATTGTCTCTTTTTATTTTTGCTTGTTCAATGCTTGCCTGTAATGTCTTCATAATATTAATGATGTTCGGAGTTGGAGAGATTGTTTCAGTTTTTTCCTGTTGTTCAATTTTATTCTCGATTAATTCGGTAAGGGCTTCTTTATATTCATCTGTATACATTTCTTGTTCAAAAGGATTTGTAAGGTGGTGGATTAAATTAATTGCTGCGGTGAGTTCTTGTTTTTGTATAGGATAATTTTCGTTACTTGGTAAGTTAGGTGTATTTGTTATAGCGCGAATTTCATTAGGGTAGTGGATGGTTTGTAACATTAGTCCATCTTCAAAGTTACGGATAATAGCTAAATGTTGTTTTTTTCTAATAGAAATATGAATAAGCCCAAGTTTATTTGTACGTTCAAGAGCTTCTTTTAATAATAAATAGGATTTTTCATGTCCTGGGGTAGGTCCTATAAAATAAGAGCGATCATAAAGAACAGAATCAATTTCGTTATTTTGGACAAAAGATATAATACGAATGGATCGTGGTTCATGAGCTTGTTGTAATTCAGCTAATTCTTTTTCATCCATAATAATATATTTATGAGGTGCGTATTCATAGGCTTTTACAATATCGTTATCATCAATTTCTTCATCCGTACAATCGGGAGCGAACTTTTTATATTTAATAGGTGTTAAGCATTCTTTATGGAGACTTAAAAATTTTATGTCGTTTTCTTCTACGGCACTGTATAGTTTAATTCCTATATTTAATAGTCCAAGTGAAAGTGCGCCTTTCCAGACGGTATGCAAATGAAACATCTCCCTTCGTTCAAAAATGGTTATGTATATTATGAGATAGTAAGAAATTTCCTATACGTTTTTTGTTTTTTACGGAAGGGATTGGAATATAAAATATATTGACAAGCCCTCTGAAATATTTTAATGTGAGTGTATAAAATTGTGTATAAAGGGGAGTAACTTATTACAATAAAGTCGTCATTACAGGGAGAAACCCTCGGCTTTATTGGCAACGTTTCGTTGTTAGTGAGACCTTTACCAGCAATGGTAAAGGCCCCTTTCTGTCTTTTTGAGGACCCTTACCATATTTGGTAGGGTCCTTTTCGTATACAAAGAGAGGAGATATAAAAATGAAAAAACTTATTAGTAGATTAAGAGTTGTATTTCATGTTCGCCGATTTGTTCCATTCCTATTTGACTTTTTTACTTCAAAAGAGGTTTCAATAAAGAAGAAAATTTTATCTGTTGCTTTTTTAGTTGGGTATGTAGCGATGCCGCTCGATTTAATTCCAGACTTCCTACCGTTTATCGGTATTTTAGATGATATTGGAGTTGTGTTATTTATTTTGAACCGAATTGTAAAAATGGCGCCAGTTCAATTACAAGAAAAGCATAACGTAAACGTAGGATAGGAGTTAAAAATATGGAGCAAATTATTTTAGATATAATCGAGTTTTTAAAGCAGTTTTCTTATTTTGGAGTTGTGTTAGCATTAACGTTTGAATTTATTCCGGCAGAAGTAGTGTTGCCTATGGTTGGGTATTGGGTATACGAGGGAGATATGAATTTTTGGTTGGCTGTATTAGCAGGGACACTTGGTGGAACGACAGGACCTTTAACGTTATATGCACTCGGTTATTACGGTGGTCGTCCGCTATTAATAAAATACGGAAAATACTTCTTTATTAAAGAAGAACAAATTCAAAAAGCAGATGATTTCTTTGAGAAATATGGACCAGTTGTAGCATTTGTTGGACGCTTTGTACCTGGAGTGCGAACGCTTATTTCTGTTCCATGTGGTATGGCAAAAATGAACATATGGAAATTTAGTATTTATACATTTGTAGCAATGTTCCCGTTAACGACTTTGTATGTTTATTTTGGAATGAAATTAGGTCCACATTGGGAAAAAGCAGCGGATGTTGTTGGACAATATATGCTACCGATATTAGGAGGCGTTATTCTTATTGTTGCTAGTATCTTTGTCTATAAATATATGAAAAAAAGAAACAAAACGGAATCTATCTAGTCATTTGAATATTTTTTGAAAATAGATGAATAGTACAGGCAAAAGACTCTGGGGGACATACACATATAGGGAATATAAAAGAGAGAGGGGAAACAACTATGTCTTGTGAGTGCTCAGGGTCAGCATTAACTTGTTGTCCAGATAAAAATTATGTGCAAGATAAAGTGTGTAGTCCGTGGTCAGGAACTGTAGTGGCGACTGCTATTACGAATGTACTGTACAACAATAATATTAATCAAAATATGATTGGAACAGGGTTTGTTCGATATGACGTCGGACCGGCTCCGATCACACTGACAGTTTTAGATGCAGCAGGCGCTACAATTGATACACAAACATTAAACCCAGGAACAAGTATAGCTTTTACGTACCGTCGTTTCGTAACAATTGAAGTAACTTTACCTGCTGCAACAGCTGGAACATATCAAGGGGAGTTTTGTATAACTACACGTTATCCACTTTCATAATAGAAAAGGAGAGGGCTAAGATGTACAATTCTAACTTATCATGCTGTTCCAGTAAAACACTTGTTCAAGATCAGGTATGTATAGATTGGGCTGCTACTGGTGCGGTAACTGAAACAGTGTATACGAATAATATTACGCAAGATTTATATGCATCAGGTTATGTGAAATATGATGTAGGTACAGCTCCAATTACGGTGAATTTTTTAGTAGGAGCGACAGTGGTGAATACAATTACTGTACAACCACAAAGCAGTGGATCATTTACAGTAAGATACTTTACTACAATTCAAATTGTAACAACAGGAACGGGAGTAAGCCAAGGACAATTATGTCTGACAGTACGTTATCCAATTTCATAAGCAAAAGCATACCAAGTGGTATGCTTTTTTATATAGTTTGTAAGTTAAGGTGGTGAAGAAATTTATAAGCAAAATGAGAATTGACAACAATATTTTCCTTCCATATATCGGGTTGGGTTATTTGGAATATCAATGATAGCCACAGATTGTAAGGATTGACCTGTATATGACATTGTGTTGCCAGGATAGACTGTAAAAGTATTTGTCACCTTTCCGATAATTTGAACGGTAATTCCTGCAGTACTACTAGTACTATTATACACAGAAATGGTACCAGATATTTTAACTACACCATCTCCTTCCCATAAGATTAATGTAGGATTTTCAGAAGGTGGTGGAATTTCTTTTGTTATAAGAAAATTACCGGCAAATTCATTTGTAATTAATTCACAGCCTGGTGGTTCTGGTGGATTAGGTGGATCATAGGGAGGGCAGATGATAGATAGAGGGGCATAACAGCCGATATTTTTTTTACAAGCCATTAGTAGCTCCTCCCTTCATACTTTCTTTTTATTACTATTAAATGTTGGAAAACGATAGTTGTGTTAATAAAGGGGCGAAAAATTTCAGGAAAGTTTGTTTAATAGGCTTCCAAATCATAATAATGAATAAGAGTCTGTTAGACACAAGGTACTTGTATAAGATAATACAAGTAATGTTGGATGTTACAGAAAAATGACTGTATATTTACAAAAGTTAAATAAATTTCATTTTCACTTTAAACGAAGTTAATATGTGTTCGATACAATAACCATTGTAATTAATTCATTATATGAGGAGGATTTACGTGGACAGAACTGATTTACGAAAAGTAAAAGGCCTTATTGGATTATTAATGGTTTTTGTATTAGCATTCGTATCATTTCCGTGGAGTACATCAGTCAAGGCGGAAGAGAAAAAGCAAGAAAAGGCATCAAGTGAGAAGAAGATAGTTTTTCCAGTTGTAAGTGATGTGCATATTAAAAATAGTGGAACGGATGATACGTTTCGCTGGAAAAGAGCGATTGAACAGTTTAATACATTAGCACCGAAACAAGATGCGTTTGTTATTGTAGGTGATTTCACAGATACAGGATCAGTGCAGCAATATGATCGTTTCATGCAAGTGTATAATGAAAATGCAAATAAAGATGCAGTGCGAATGAATTCTCTCGGTAACCATGATTATTGGAACGGTTTATCCGTAGAGGGTGCACAGAAGCGTTTCTTAGAAAAAACAGGTATGGAATCAATTTATTATCATAAAGTGGTAAAAGGTTATCACTTCCTTGTTATGTCTCCAGAGAATGGAACAACACATGGTTATTATTCGGACAAGCAAATTAATTGGTTAAAAGAAGAAATGGCAAAAGCACAAAAAGATGATCCAGAAAAACCGATTTTTGTATTTTTACATCAACATATTAAAGATACAGTGTACGGTAGTCAGGAATGGGGAACACAAGATAGCGCAAAAATTAATGCAGTGTTAAAAGAATATCCACAAGTTATTACGTTTTCAGGTCATTCACATTATCCGTTAGATGATCCGAGATCGATACATCAAAAAGACTTTACATCAGTTGGTACATCTTCAGTAAGTTATATGGAAGTTGAA
Organism: Bacillus sp. EKM501B; assembly: GCF_011800505.1. Lineage (NCBI taxonomy): Bacteria > Bacillati > Bacillota > Bacilli > Caryophanales > Bacillaceae > Bacillus > Bacillus sp. EKM501B. The sequence continues at coordinate 16,215 of NZ_JAALFZ010000001.1, forward strand.
GGTGGTAAAGTACAAGGGAATATCCCGCCAGGAGCTAGTACGTTAAGCCAAGGTTTATTAGTAGAAGTAGATGAAGAAGAAGTGACGATTAATCGCCGTGATTTCCATACGAATTCTTGGACAGGCGAGCCTTGGAAAATTAAATTACCAGCAAAGAAAGAAACATTTACACATGTAGAAGATCGTGATAAAGAAAAGCCTTACTTTGCTAAAGATGCAAAGCTTGCTGTATCAAATGTAACAGAAAATGCGGCAACAGTAACATTCCCGCAAGCATTGGACAACCTCCTTGTTCACTCTTACCGTGTGCAGGCTAGAGATAAGCAAACGGGTGAAATAAAAAATAATTTGTTAGCATTCTCAGAGTTTTATCGTGATCCAGTGCCGAAAGATCTTACGTTTACGCTTGCAGGGTTAGATGGCGGGAAAGCATATACACTTGAAGTAGTTGCGATTGATTCATTTGGCAATGAAACCGCACAGCCGTTAACTGCGGAAATTACTACGAAAAAAGATAATATTGACCCGAATGTGAAAGTACCAAAAGCTGATGTTTTCGATGTAAACTTTGCAGATGGTACATTTAAAGACAATTCACCATTTGGTACAAAAGGTGATGTGAAGGGCAATGTGACTATTGAATATGATAAAGCATTGAAGAAGAATGTTATGAAGTTAAACGGAAAAGCAAATACATTTGGATATCTTCCATTTTCAGCAGCACAAAAAGAAAAAGTAGCAAATACGTTTACGTTAGAAACTGTATTTTCAATGAATGAAATTCGTGGACAAGGCATCTTGCAAAATACAGAGAGCGGCGGAATTGGATTTGAGTCTACAGGAAGTGGATATGTTGAATTATGGGCTCACATTGGAGGTAGCTATAAACGTGTTGGAGTTCAATTAGAAGCGAATAAAACGTATCATTTAACAGGAACGTATAACGGAAGCGAAGTGGCAATTTACGTAGATGGTAAAAAAGTAAATAGTCAGCCAGCTACTGGGAAAGTGTATCATCCGAACGTACCATTTGCATTTGGAGCGGATCCTGATAGTAACGGAAATGGTGGTATTCCGTTAAATGGACAAATCGCGTTAGCAAAATTATATAGTAAAGCTTTAAGTTCTTCAGAAGTATTAGCATCATACAATGAGTTTTCTAACCGTACGAAGTTAGAGCAAGTAAATGCGTTATTTGAAGAGCTTGGAAAAGTAAAAGAAGTGTTAGTTAGTACGTATGAATTTGGTAATAAGCCAGGTCAATATTCAAAGGAAGCATTTCAAGAACTAGAGAAAAGCTATAACATTGCAAAGCAAGCATTTGAAAATGTAGGAAGTACTGGGGAACAAATTATTCAAACATATAACGAATTAAAATCAGCTAATGTAACATTCGTACAATCAAAAGTGGCAGAAGAACAACCAAAAACAACGAAAGAAAAATTACAAATCAATATTGAATCTGCAAAAGCAGTAGTGAAGAAAGCGCAAGCTGTAAATGTAACAGATGGTTCAGTGAAATCATTACAACAAAAAATTACAGTTGCAGAAGCTGTATTACAAGATGTGCAAGTAAAAGATGAACAGGTAGAAACGATGAATCGTACATTAGAGTATGCGATTTCACTTGTTGAAAAAAGTATGAACAAATAAGAGAGAAGAAAAGAAGCTTATCATGATAGGCTTCTTTTTTGTTATACTAAAAGTAGCATAGAAAGAAGGAGCGAATAATTTGGAACAGAAAAAGCTAAAAAGAATTCTTGAATATGTATGGATCGCGGTTGTGCTCCTTGTAGGATATTATTTATTAAAAGATAAAAGTATTTGGGTTTTATTCTTAATGACGTTTTTATTAGCAGGATTAGGAACGTTATTTATTAACTTCTTCTTTGATAGTTTGAATGCCTGGAAGAAGAAAAAGAAGGGGACGAAGTAAAGGAGGGAATATATGCAAAAGTGGAAGCTCATATATCAGGTGATTATTTTCTTAGTGCTTGTGGGTATTGGAATGATCAAATACTCGACACCAATAGGAAATTGGGCATGGTTTACAGCTTGCATCGGCATATTTTTCATTTTACAATCGTTAACGAAAAAATATAATAGTACAGAAAGATAGCTCGCCATTTTATCGGCGAGCTATTTTGTTATGCTTTTTTCTGTTCATCATTTGTTTTTTCAATAGCTAAATGACTATGCTTTCTAGAGTAGAAGAAATAGAAGCATAAGCCGACTATAAGCCAAACTGCAAAGCTAATCCATGTTGTTTTAGACAAATTGATCATTAAATATAAGCAGCAAAGAATCGCGACAACTGGTAGTACAGGTACGAAAGGTGTGCGGAATCCGCGTTTTAAGTCAGGATGTGTTTTTCGTAAAATAAGTACTGCGCAGCAAACGAATGTAAAGGCTGTTAATGTGCCGATGTTTACTAAATTCGCTAGCAAATGTAAATCTAAAAGGCCTGCTAATAAAGCGGCAACAACGCCAGTAATCCACGTATTTAATAAAGGGATTTTTACTTTTTTATTTACACGTGCTAACGCTTTTGGAAGTAGACCGTCACGGCTCATTGCATATGAAACGCGAACTTGTCCATACATAACGACTAAGAGGACGGTTGTCATTCCAGTCATCGCTCCAACAGCGAGTAGTCCTGCAATTGCATCTTCACCAACGAAGTGCAATGCAAATGCAACTGGATCAGAAACGTCTAATTGTGTATAAGGAACCATACCTGTTAAAACGAAAGATACAATCATATATAAAACAGTACAAATAAGAAGAGAACCGATAATACCAATTGGTAAATCACGCTGCGGCTTTTTCGTTTCTTCTGCAGCGGTTGCGATTGCATCAAATCCTAAGAAGGCGAAGAACACAGTGGCAGCCCCAGTAATAATACCGTCGTATCCGAATGGAATGAACGGTGTCCAGTTTTCAGGTTTTACATATTTTGCGCCTGCTACGATAAAAGCGATAATAACTGCTAGCTTGATAAGAACCATAATATTATTAATGCGAGCGCTTTCGCGTATACCGAAGCTTAAAAGACCGGTAATGATTAGTAAAATACAAACAGCGGGTAAATCGATGAGGCCACCTTTTCCTACGCCAGGGGCCGAGGCGATTATGGCGGGCAGGTGTATATTGAAACCTTGTAGTAATGATTGTAAATAACCAGACCAACCGACAGCTACTGCTGCAACGGCAAGTAAATATTCGAGCATTAAACACCATCCGACGATGAAGGCGACGACTTCTCCGACTGTCATATATGCGTAAGTATACACACTTCCTGAGACAGGAATAGAAGAAGCAAATTCAGCGTAACAAAAGGCTACACAAGCACAAGTAAATGCAGCAATAAGGAATGATAGCATAATACCAGGACCAGAATGTTTTGCTGCAACAATACCTGTTAATACAAAGATCCCTGTCCCAATTACGGCGCCGATTCCTAAAAACGTTAAATCGAGTGCAGTTAATGTTCTAGCTAGCTGCTTTGGTGATTCAGTACTAAGCGCTTTTTTTCGTAATAATGACTTCACTTTGGACTCTCCCCCCGTTTTTTCATTTCCATAACTGCGACTATAGTATGAGCCCATTAAAAAAGAGTAAGTAAGGAAGTGGAGGTGCAGTTATGGTATATAGTTTTTAAAATTGCTGGATTAATCTTAATATAATTCAGAATATTTTGTCAAATAAAAATATGACAAATAAAATGCGGATCAATAGGGGAAACTACTTGCAGAAATGTACGGGGGTTAACGACCCACTGATTAAAGTTAAAGTAGGAGCAGATGCTATGTTATTTTATTTTGAACTTGTCGTCATTTTACTTTGTACGAAATTAGCTGGTGACATTAGTGTAAGACTTGGTCAGCCTTCTGTACTTGGTAAGTTAATTGTCGGTATTATTATCGGTCCGGCTGTACTCGGTATTATTAATAGTTCTGAACTGATTGATGAACTGAGTGAGATTGGTGTTTTGTTGCTTATGTTTATGGCGGGACTTGAAACGGATTTAGAAGAGTTAAATCGGAATTTGAAATCGTCATTTGCAGTAGCGGCTGGTGGAATTATTTTTCCTTTCATCGGTGGTTATGTAACAGGATTGCTGTTTGGATTAATACAGTCCCATGCCATTTTTTTAGGGTTATTACTTTGCGCAACATCGGTTAGTATTACGGTCCAGACGCTACGTGATCTAGGAAAAATGAATACGAGAGAAAGTACAACAATTTTAGGTGCTGCCGTATTTGATGATGTCATTGTCGTTATTTTATTGGCATTTGTAATGAGTTTTTTAGGAACACAAGATGTGAATATAACACTTGTCATTGTAAAGAAAATTATTTTCTTTGTAAGTATTGTTTTTATTGCTTGGAAAGTCGTTCCTTGGATTATGAAAATGCTTGTACCGCTTCGTGTAACAGAAGCGTTAATTAGCGCGGCTCTTATTATTTGCTTCTCTTTTTCTTATTACAGTGAAATGATGGGAATTGCAGGCATTATTGGAGCATTTGCAGCAGGAATTGCTATTTCTCAAACAGAGTATAAGCATGAGGTGGAACATAAAATTGAACCGATTGCTTATGCAATATTTGTTCCAGTATTCTTCGTAAGTATCGGAATGGAAATTACATTTCAAGGCATTGGAAGCCAGCTTTGGTTCATTATTATTATGACTCTCATTGCAATTTTCACAAAGTTAATCGGATCAGGTTTAGGAGCGAGACTGACAGGATTTAATCTCCAATCTTCTATTAGTATTGGCGCGGGGATGGTATCACGTGGTGAAGTAGCGCTTATCATCGCTGCAAATGGACTTACGGCGAATTTATTAGCGAAAGAAAATTTCACAGCGATTGTTATTGTTGTTATATTGACGACGATTATTACACCGCCACTTTTGAAGAAATATTTTGTATAGAGAGGAAGGGCTTATCTGATGTAGGTAAGCTCTTTTTTTATTCCCAAAAGCAATGATCATATAGCATGAAGGGTTTGTAATTATGGTAAAATCTATGTATGTGATATGACAAGGAGAGGGAAGTGTGAAGATTACGAAGGAGAAGGTTATTGGTGTAATCGTACTTATTGCAGTATGTATACCATTTACTGCATGGAAAGAATCAAAAGTGAAAGATTTTCCGGTTTCTATTTTTTCGGAAGAAGCAGATGGTGAGTACGGTCAGAAGCTGAAATATACTGCTTTTTTACCTGATGTTGCGATTTGGATGAACGGTTGGGAAAAGAAGTGGACAGAAGGGGAAAGAACTGTTTATCAAAAAGGGAATCGCATTGTAAATGTGTTTCATCCTCCTGGCGATGATGGTTTTTACCTTATTGAAGCAAGAGAAAATAAGTGAACGCAACCGTAAGAAGTGGAGGTTAAATAGTGAAAGCTTCAACATTACTATTTAAAATTGAAAGTAATATGGATCAATTTTCACCAGCTGAGAAGAAGGTTGCCATGTACATAATGGAGAATGCAGAGATTGTACCGAATTTAACGACGAAAGAAGTGTCAACGAATGCAGGCGCAAGTGAAGCGAGTGTCGTTCGCTTTTGTAAATCGATTGGAATCGGAAGTTTTAAAGCATTTAAGATAGCACTCGTTCGTGAATTAACGATTGCTGATTATAATATTAACGATTTTTCAGTGATGAATACAGAAGATGGACCGTATGATTTATTTAATAAAGTTACTTATGTGAATAAAGCTGCAATTGAGGCGAGCGTGACGGCGATAGATAAAAAAGAACTTGAAAAAGCTGCAGATCGTATTGTAAATGCCGATAAAATTATCTTTTATGGAGTAGGCGGATCAGCTACTCCGGCGATGGACGGAGCTTATAAATTTACAAGGCTCGGATTTACAGCGATGATGCTATCTGATTTTCATATGATGTTGCCGCTTGTGACGAATTTAAAAGAAGGCGATATATTTGTTGCGATTTCAACATCTGGTCGAACGAAAGATGTGCTTGAAATGGCGCAGTATGCAAAGAGACAAGGTGCAACTGTTATTGGAATTACGAAACTAGATCAATCATCACCGTTATATAAAGAAGCGGATATTCGCCTTTGTATGCCAGATGTAGAACAAGATCATCGTATTGCGAGTATTGCTTCGAGAATGACGCAATTGAATATGATCGATGCTTTATATGTGATTACTTTCAATCGAATTGGTAATAAAGTATTGAATCAATTTATGGAGACACGAGAAGAAGCGTTGCGGTTACGGAAGTTAAAGTAGAAGAAAAGATGAGGAGACTCATCTTTTTTTATCCCCCTATTTGCCGTGCAGTAAGACCCTCACTTCAAAATTCAGCGGAAGCAAAGAAAGTTAGGTGGGGATCAACTGCCCGTAAATGCCCGATTGGTGCGGGCTAATAATCAGTGGGGATGAACAAAACCCACACTGATTAAAGTTTCACTTTATGATCTTTGACAAAAATATGTCATGTCGTGAAATTTTATTTCATAAAATAAGAAAGAGTAATTGATTTTTAGTTTCTTAAAGTTATAATAAAAGTGTGAAATATAATTTCAAAGAGGGTGGCAATATGTTAGAAAATTTATCGACAGAACATCGTAATGAGAAAACAATGAATTTGGATGAGATGAGCATAAAAGAAGTGTTACAAAGTATGAATGAAGAAGATCGAACTGTTGCGTTAGCAGTTGAAAAAGAGATAGAACAAATTGAAAAGGTTGTACAGACTGTTATTAAATCTTTTGAAGAAGAGGGACGTTTAATTTACATTGGTGCTGGTACGAGTGGTCGTTTAGGTATTCTAGATGCAGTGGAATGTCCGCCGACATTTGGCACGGATGATAAAATGGTGCAAGGATTTATAGCAGGTGGATTGAAAGCGTTTACTAAAGCGGTGGAAGGTGCCGAAGATCGCGAAGAGTTAGCAGAAGAAGATTTAAAAAGTATTGGATTAAATGAGAAAGATACAGTGATTGGAATTGCTGCAAGTGGCAGAACTCCTTACGTAATTGGCGGCTTGAAATACGCACAGAGTGTAGGAGCGAGTACAGCGAGCATTTCTTGTAATAAAAATGCTGAAATAAGTAAATATGCAAAGTTAAATGTGGAAGTAGAGACAGGTGCAGAAATATTAACAGGATCAACGCGTTTAAAAGCTGGTACAGCACAAAAATTAGTGTTGAATATGATTTCAACAGCTTCGATGATTGGTGTAGGAAAAGTATATAAAAACTTAATGGTAGATGTTCAATCCACAAATGAAAAGTTAGTAGAACGATCAAAACGAATTATTGTGGAAGCAACAGGCGCTAGTTATGAAGTAGCGGCAGAGTATTATGAAAAGGCAGAACGTAACGTAAAAGCTGCCATTGTTATGGTGTTGTTGCAGTGCGAATATGGGGAAGCACTGGAGAAACTAAAATGCGCAAAAGGGTTTGTGAAGAAAGCACTATAAAATAATAGGGAGGGGGATTCTATTATGAAGAAAGAAGAGAGAATGGCCAAGGAAATTTCGGAGCAACTTGGAGGAATAAAAAATATTCGTAGTATTGCTCATTGTATGACGAGACTACGATTAACGCTTCATGATGAAAGTAAAGTAAATGTGGACCTTTTAAAAAAAGTTGAAGGCGTTATGGGTGTTATAGAAGATGAGACGCTTCAAGTTGTCGTTGGTCCAGGAACAGTAAATAAAGTAGCAGCTGAAATGGAAGGCTTAACAGGACTACGAATTGGTGAGATAGCAGATCATCACCTTGAAGATATTGGGCAAGAGATGAAATCAGAGATTAAGAAGAAAAATAATACACCAGTGAAAAACTTTTTACGAAAAATAGGAAGTATTTTCATTCCGTTAATTCCAGGACTTGTTGCGTCAGGAATTATAAACGGGGTTGCTAACTTTGCGAAAAACGCTGGTGCTGATCCAAATGCAACGTGGTTACAAATGTTACTACTCATTGGCGGCGGTATCTTTACATTCTTAGGAATTTTAGTTGGTTGGAATACAGCGAAAGAGTTCGGCGGGACACCGGTTCTTGGGGCAATTGCTGGCATTTTAATTTTCAACCCGGCGATGGCAAACGTAAAATTGTTTGGTGAAGCATTAGTGCCCGGACGGGGCGGATTATTCGCAGTTATTTTTGCAGCATGGCTTATGGTTGTAGTGGAAAGACAAGTTCGAAAAGCAGTGCCGAATGCAGTTGATATAATCGTGACACCACTCATTACTGTATTAGTTGTAAGTATCGTAACGATGTTAGCAATTCAGCCATTAGCAGGTTTCTTATCAGATGGTATTACGAGCGGAATTAATGCGATTTTAAATATTGGCGGAGCATTTGCTGGCGCAGTACTTGCGGGAACATTTTTACCTCTCGTTATGGTCGGATTGCATCACGGTTTAACACCAATTCATATGGAATTTATTAATCAAACACACGTAACACCTTTATTACCAGTACTAGCAATGGCTGGTGCTGGCCAAGTGGGCGCAGCAATTGCGATTTATGTGAAAACAAAAAACAAACGACTTCGAAATGTAATTAAAGGTGGATTGCCAGTTGGCTTTTTAGGAATTGGTGAGCCGCTATTATACGGGGTTACATTACCACTTGGGAAACCGTTTATTACTGCTTGTTTAGGAGCGGCTGTCGGTGGTGCATTCCAAGCAGTTATGCAAACAGCTTCTCTTGGAATTGGCGTATCAGGGCTATCTTTAATTCCGTTAATTGCTGACAATAAATATTTACTATATTTCTTAGGTTTAGTAATTGCATATGCTTTCGGATTTATCTTTACGTACTTCTTCGGATTTAAAGAAGAAATGGCAGAAAACATATAGAGAAAGGGATTCCTTTCTCTTTTTCTATTAATAGAAGGGGAGATTTATATGATCGGAGTTTCCATTTATCTTTCAAAAGAACGAGTAGAGAAACAAGAAGAGTGGTTAAAAGGAGCGAAGGAAAATGGGTTTACATCTATTTTTACATCACTGCACATTCCAGAAGATGATCCAAATACGTATAAAGAGTTAATTCAAATATTAGGGAGACAAGCTCTTGCACATGAAATGGAGCTAATGGTTGATGTTTCTCCAAAATCGTTACACCATTTAGGGCTAACATATGAAAATGTGGAAGAGTTATTGAACTGGGGCATTACCGGTTTAAGAATGGATTACGGCATTGCGCCAAAAGAAATTGCAAGCGTATCTCATAAGATGAAAGTAGCTTTAAATGCGAGTACGATTACAAAATCATTTTGGAAAGAATTACTTGCAGAACATATAAGAGTAGAGAATGTAGAAGCATGGCATAATTTTTACCCGCGCCCAGAGACAGGACTAGCAAAGTCTTTCTTACAAAAACAAAATCAATATTTACAGAAGTGCGGAATAAAGACAATGGCATTTATTCCAGGAGATGGTGAAAAACGAGGGCCGTTATATGAAGGGTTACCAACGTTAGAAAAACATCGCAATATGCGCCCACTTGAAGCGTACTTAGAACTTGTTCAAGATTGTGGTGTTGATAAAGTATTGATTGTAGATATAAGCGCAAGTTTAAAAAGTATGCAAGAAGTAGCTAGTGCAAGTAGAGGGATTATTCCATTGCGTTACAAATCATTTATAACTGATAAAGAAGTATTAAAATTGGTAGAGCAAGTGCATACAAATAGACTAGATCCGGCTCGTGATGTTATTCGATCTGTAGAATCAAGGGAAGGAAATAGAGTGGTGATAAAGCCGATGCATACAATTGTAAGAAAGAAAGGGAGTATTACAATTGATAATGAATTGTACGGTAGATATGCAGGGGAGATGCAAGTTGCCATAAATGATTTATCTGTAGATGAGAAAGTGAATGTTGTTGGAATGGTTGTAGAAGAGGACGTGTCTTTACTGCCTTATATTGGCGTTGGAAAAATGTTTCAACTTTTTTTATGCGATAGAATAAAAGCTTGAATTAGCGCTATTTTGTAAGAAAACATTATCCGTAAAACGGATAATGTTTTTTGTTTTCTTTAAAAAAGTATTTGACGAATGAAATAAAATACCGTATTGTTTTGACTTGTAAATAAAAGTTCACCATAACAAAACAAAAAGGAGAGTTCAAAATGAATCAATATATTGGGAATTTAATTATTCGTATCGTGTTAGGAGTTACGTTCTTTGCACACGGTTTAGCAAAGTTTCAATCAGGTATCGATAACGTAGCAGGATGGTTTACAAGCATCGGTTTACCAGGTGGCCTTGCATATGGCGTAGCAACTGTAGAATTAGTTGGTGGTATATTATTAATTATCGGTTTAGGTGTACGATATGTAGGATTGTTATTCGCTCTTATTTTAGCTGGAGCTATCGTAAAGGTAAATGGAGCAGCAGGTTTATTAGGAGATGGAAAGAATCCAGGATATGAATTAGATCTTGCATTATTATCAATGGGTGCGTATTTATTCGTAGTAAAAGCAGAAGGATATGTAGATCGTTTCTTAAAAGAGAAAGTAATGAAAACGAAGTAAATTTTATTTATAAATGTTGACTTGAAGAAATATTGTAACTATAATGATTACAACTAATAGATTAAGAGTAAAACAATTTAAATATTTTTTTACACAAGATGTAACTACGTGTGTTACATCTTGTGTAAAAATAAACGGGAGGAAGTAATATGCCTAAATCAAATTTAGAAATTATTAAAAGCACGTATGAAGGATCAGCTTCTTCAAATGCAAAGCATTTAGCAGAAGCCCTCTCTGAAAAAGTGGAATGGACAGAGGCAGAAGGTTTCCCGTACGGCGGAACATATAAAGGCGTAGAAGCTATAATGAAAAATGTATTTAGCCGTTTAGGATCAGAATGGGATGATTATAAAGCAAGTGTAAATATGTATCATGAAGTAAGCGGAAAAGATGTAATTATTGCTGAAGGTATGTATTCTGGAGTTTATAAAGAAACAGGAAAATCATTTGAAGCAGAATTTGTTCATGTATGGCAACTGGAGAACGGAAAAATCGTGAAGTTTAAGCAGTATGTAGATAGTTATATTGTTAAGGAAGCAATGAAGAGCTAATGCTTTTTAAATGGATCGTAGGTATATGCATTACAATTATAGTAATTTTCTCGTCTATAGTTGGCGGAAAGAAATTGCTTGCATATGTGGAAAAAGAAAATAAAAATATTCAAACCGAGCGAGCGGCAAACGAAAAAGAGAAAAAAGCTGCAGAAGAAGCTCCGCAAATTAGTGAAGGTGAAATTATTTCTACTATGCATAAAATGGTGCACCAAAAGGTAAAATCCTCTGAAAAATGGGGATTTGTAGAGATGACAAAAAAGGAAATTTCTAATGTAAAAAGAGATATTGAAAATAGTACAGGTTTTCAATATAAAATGAAGTTATTTTCTATTATAAATAGGTGGGAAAAAGGAGATTTTTCTCAAACTGTTGAGGAGCATAACTTTTTATGGAGCCTTCAAGGTGGAGATACTGGCAAGGCGACGGAACGTTTATCGCCAGAAGAGGAAAAGCAGTATATAAGAGAAATGAAGAGTAAATAAAAACATCGCCAACCTAGATGACGATGTTTTTTCATTAAGAATGTTTTCGTATTAAAGGTCTAGTTGGCTGAACGGCAACAGTTTTGAAATGAGAAAATAAATAACATCCTGTTACAACGACAATTGTCCCTAAAATTTGTATCCACGTTAATTCTTCTCCGAGAAATATGAATGCTAAAATGGCTGTGAAAATTGGATTGAAGTTTAGAAAAATACCTGATGTAGTTGCGCCTAATTTTTGTACGCCAATATTCCAAAATACCATACAAAGAACTGTCGAAATAAGCCCAGTATATAAAAGTGATGTGATGAAAGAAGTATTTATATTTGAAACAGTGAAGCTACCTATGTTAAACGGTAGTAATAAAATAACGCCGAAAATACCAGAGTACAACGTTGCCATAAGTGGTGTAGTTGTTTTTGTTGCCCATTTACTACAAACAGAATAGATTCCCCAAATACAAACCGCTGCAATCATCCATAAATCACCGCTATTAAAATGTAGTGAAAATAAAAGCGAGAAATCACCTTTTAATAGGACGAGGATGACCCCGAAGAATGAAAGAATCATGGATAGGATTTGAAGTGTATTTACTTTTTCTTTTAGAAATAATACTGAAAATAATGCGATTGAAATTGCATTCAATGTAGAAATAAGCCCTACATTCGTAGCGGATGTTTTTTCTAATGCTAAAAATTGAAAGATGTTAAAAAGAGCGACTCCTGAAATTCCCATTAATATTAACGGAATTATTGCGGTACGTGGTGGAAGGATTTTCTTTTCTTTAAGCCATACCATTGGTAATAAACAAACAATCGCAATCATCCATCTTAAATTTGTCAATGTCATCGGTGATGCATGATCGACGAGTGATTTTCCAACGACGAAATTTCCTCCCCATAATAAGCTCGTTAGTAATAGTAAAAAGACGTAAAAATAAGGCATGATAAAATCCCCTTTTTTGTAATCAATACGAATTGTAAATAATTTTAGCATTTTTCTTTATTGTGTAATACATTATTTTGTATAATGGTGAAAACTCGATAAAATCTTTAGTTTAAAATGATATTTACAGAAAGATATTCAGTTTTATATAAATTATAAGTTGTTTTTTCGAATAATCATCGGTAAGAAAAAAGGAGGAATTGTAATGGAGTCGTCTGTTATTAAAGTGTTGGATGATTTGGATGTACAAATTTTAGATATATTGCAGAAGGATTCACAAGTAAGTAATGCAGAGCTGGCACGTCGCGTTAATTTATCACCGGCTGCGATGCATGCAAGAATAAAAAGGTTAGATGGGGAAGGTTTCATCGATAAGCAAGTTGCGATTTTAAATCAAGAAAAGCTTGGGTTTGATTTATTATGCTTTATTTTTATGAGTACGAATATTCATCAATTTGACAAGTTAGAAGTGTTGGAGAAAGAATTAGAATCGATGCCGGAAGTGTTAGAATGTCACTGTTTAACAGGAGAGTACGATTATTTATTAAAGGTTGCAAATCGTGATCGTAAAGAACTAGAGCAGTTTATTAGAAAGCTGAATAAGCTTGGTATTACACGTATACAGACGAGTTTGGCACTTCGTGAAATTAAATATTCAACAGTATTACCGATACGAGATGAGGAACCGAGCATCGATTAGATTGCTTGGTTTTTTGTTTGTATAAAGTGATTGACGAGGAGAAAAGAGAGCTGTATTATTATATGAAATTATGAATTAAAATTCATTTAAAGTTATAAATATTAATATTGAGGGGCAAGGGGATGTAATATGAAAATCTGTAATGCGGTGACCAGTGATGTGAAAGAAATTTATAGTCTTATTGAGGTTTATGCAAAAGAGGGAGTTGTTTTACCACGTTCTCTTTTGTCTCTTTATCAATATTTGCAATGTTTATATGTTATGAAAGAAGACGAGAGAATTGTTGGAGTTGCTGGATTGCATGTGTTAGGAGAAGATCTTGCAGAAATACGATCGTTAGTAGTTTCGCATACATATGCAGGGAAAGGGATAGGACGTATGCTCGTAAATCATGTAATGGAGGAAGCTACGAAAATAAATGTAAGAAGAGTAATTTCCTTAACATATGAAACAGTATTTTTTCAAAAGTGTGGATTTGATTTTATAAATAAAGAAGCGTTGCCAGAGAAAGTATGGATTGATTGTAGACATTGTCCAAAGATGGATTATTGTGATGAAGTGGCGATGGTTCGGTATGTTGGATAAAAAATTTATAGAGAAAAAGTTCCCACTATTATTTACAGATATAGTGGGAACATATATTTACATAAGAAATGGACAGGTTATTAAGAATTTGAATTCGTTTGTCTTACGGCAAAATTATAAAGTGGATCTTTAAGTTCATAGTTATACGTTAAACCGTCGACAATTCCTACAACTTTATCATTATCATAAAGGTCGAGCATAAATTGTGCCATTTGTTTTGCAGTGTGGAATTTCGGTACAACATTATCGTATTCGAACTCATCAATACCAAATGAACGTTTTGCAAATTCTGTTTCAGTTGCCCCAGGTGCTAAAACCTTTGCTTGCAGTTTTGCGCCTTGTTCTTTCAGTTCGTGAGACAGCCCTTCTGTAAAGGCACTTACATAAAATTTTGTAGCGCAATACGTAACAGCATCAGCAACAATCGTGTATCCGCCGCCCGATGAAACGTTAATAAGCTGTGTTCCGTCAACCATTGAATAATCTCGAACGAAAAGAGAAGAGAGTATTGTTAGTGCTTCTATATTGACATGCAACATCGTCTCGATTTTATTTAAATTTTGTTCGGCAATTGAGGCGAAATTACCAAAACCTGCGTTATTAATCCACGTTTCAATTTGAAAAGCTTGTAGGCTTTCATAAAGTTTATAAACATCTTCAGTAACAGATAAATCAGTTCGTCGAATGACAACATCTAACTCTGGATGCATTTCGTTAATTTTCAATTTTAATCCATCTAATTCTTCTTGTCTTCGAGCTACAAGTACTAAATTTTTCCCGCGAGATGCAAATGCTAAAGCTGCTTCATAACCAATTCCGGAACTTGCACCAGTAATAACAGTGTATTTCATATAAAATCCCCCTAAATTCAAATTTATTTATGGTTAGATTGTATTTGTTAGAGTATACTCTAAGTCAAATGTTTTTTATAAATTTGATACGTTCATAAAATATATAAGGATAAGCATGTGGAGGGAGTTTAGTATGTATACAATTAGTGAGGTAGCAAAATTATTAGGATTGAGCACACATACACTACGTTATTATGAAAAGGAAAATATATTGATTGCAAATCGTGATACAAATGGAAATCGACTTTACGAAGAGTCACATATAAAGTGGTTGCAGTTTGTAATGAAATTAAAACAAACGCAAATGCCAATAGCGAAAATAAGAGAATACGCTAGATTATATACAGAAGGGGCGCATACAACAGAAGCTCGTTTACAGCTCCTAGAAGATCATAGGAAATCTATTCAGATTCAAAGAGAAAACTTAGAGGTTACAGAGAAGATGCTTGAGAATAAAATTCGTGCATACAAAGGCTCATTGGAAAATAAATAGATGGTTGTTATGTGATGAAAAATGGATTTGATCTATGAGTATTTCATCATAGTGTATGGATAAATAAAAAAGAGCAGCTAGCAAAAGCTAACTGCTCCATTCAAGGGATCTCTCCAAGGGGGAGTGGAGAAAATATTATGTTACTAGCATTATTGACAGATTATTAGGAAATATACAAATAGGATGAAAGAAATTTTAAATAAACTTTCGGCATTGACAATTTTTAAAATGTTCATGTACAATATATATGAATGACATTCAGTCATTTTCGTGTGACAGGATGCAGTTAGCTTAGAAATGGAACAAATACAATGGTAAATGAGGATGATAGTTGTTTTTATATAGTATTGATGAAAGAGTATATTTTTTTAAAATAAAAATGACTGATAGTCAGTCATGAAGGGTGAGAGGTATGAAAAATAGAGCTTGGTTATATGTCATATTAACATGTATCTTTGAAATTTTTTGGGTGTTTGGTTTTAATACGGCCGATACTTGGTGGCATTGGATTATTATTTTAGGAGTTATTGCTGTTGATTTTCACTTCCTTTCTAAAGCGTGTGAACATCTTGCAACAGGAACTGTATATGCTATTTTCGCTGGAGCTGGTACGGTAGGTACTTTCTTAATGGATGTATTTCTTTTCGGTGGAAGTTTCAGCGCAGGCAAACTATTCTTCATTCTTATGGTAGTAGCCGGCGTTATCGGTTTAAAGTTAGCTGACAATAAAGAAGAAACTGTGGAAGGAGTTGCTTAAAAATGGGTTGGTTTTTCGTATTTTGTGCTGCAATTAGTGAAATAGTCGGTGTGATAGGACTTAAAATGTATAGTAAAGATAAGACATTAGCCAATGGTGCGATTTATATAGGTGGGTTTGCTACATCCTTCGCATTTTTGTATACTTCCTTCTTATTTTTACAAGTAAGTGTCGCGTATGCGGTTTGGATTGGTATCGGAACAGCAGGTGCAGTTTTGTTAAACATGTTCTTGTTTGGTGAGTCGAAAAGTAAAGCGCGTATCATTAGTGTGTTTCTTATTGTATGTGGAGTGACAGGATTAAAGGCACTTTCTTAAAGATATATTGTATTTTTATCTCCTAATTGTTTATTAGGAGATTTTATTATAAAAAAATGATTTCCTCTTAGAGTTCACTATCATTGACAGTACAATCGATTATCTTATAAAATGAGTGACAGTCATTCAATATGCGTGTGAAAGGGTTTAGATGATGAATAAAAAAGAGAAAATTGTCTATGCAGCTATTGAAGTGTTTCAGGAAAAGGGCGTCGAAAAAACGAAGATTTCTGATATCGTGAAATTAGCTGGCATTGCGCAAGGAACTTTCTATTTATATTTTCCTTCTAAGTTATCTGTTATGCCTGCAATAGCAGAAGTGATGGTTGAAAAGATGATACTTGCAGTGAAAGAAAAAGTGCAAAACGATGCGCCTTTCTTAAGTAAAGTGACGCAAGTAATAGATGCGGTGTTTCACTTTATAGCTGAATATCGTGAAATACAGGCTTTAATGTATGCTGGTCTTGCATCTACAGAACATATAAAAGAATGGGAAGCTGTGTATGAGCCCCTTTATATGTGGCTAAGTGAATTTTTAAATGAGGCAAAAGAAGCTGGTGAAATTCGTGATTCGGTTCACGCAGAGCGAACAGCGAAGTTATTTATCGCTCTAGTTGAATCAGCAGCGGAACAAGTGTATTTATATGATCATAAAGATGATGAGCAAGTCGATTTGCAAAAGGCAGAAGTACTAGATTTTTTAACACATGCACTACATATAAAGAAATAGTGAGATGAACCTGTCTGAAAAGGTAGGTTCATTTTTGAGGAAAACTGAATGATAGTCATTCATCTAATGCGTATGTATGTGTGGAAGGATAGTGTGAAATTCTAACGAGTAGGGGGCATCTCTACTCATGACTAGCCCACAAATAGAAGGATAAAGAAAAAGCTTCTTGGGCATTATTTTTTGAGAGGAACTTACGGGAAGAGGTGTTAAAAAGTGAAGAAACCGATAAAAGAACAAAAGATGGTATTGGTCATTCTTTTGAGTAATATATTTATCGCTTTTTTAGGGATTGGATTAATCATTCCGGTTATGCCGTCCTTTATGAATGATATGCATTTAACAGGGAAGACGATGGGATATCTCGTTGCAGTGTTTGCAATGGCACAGCTCATTACTTCACCTATTACAGGCCGGTGGGTTGATCTTTACGGTAGAAAGAAAATGATAATCATTGGATTATTTATTTTTGGTGTTTCAGAGCTTCTTTTTGGATTAGGAAAAGATGTATGGATGCTTTATGTAGCAAGGGTATTAGGCGGAATTAGTGCTGCTTTTATTATGCCTGGTGTTACGGCGTATGTTGCGGATATTACATCTATTCAGGAACGTCCAAAGGCGATGGGATACTTATCTGCGGCTATTAGTACTGGATTCATTATAGGTCCTGGAATCGGCGGATTTATTGCAGAATACGGTATACGTGTGCCGTTTTTCGTTGCAGCAGTAATTGCTTTTATAGCATGTGTGATTTCGATCTTTATTTTAAAAGAACCGTTAACGAAAGAAGAACTTGCAGAGATTTCTTCTAATACGAAGGAATCAAGTTTTATTGGTGATTTAAAGAAATCATTACATCCAATGTATGCAATTGCATTTATTATCGTATTTGTACTCGCATTCGGATTATCAGCGTATGAAACAGTGTTTAGCTTGTTCTCTGATCATAAATTTGGCTTCTCGCCGAAAGATATCGCAGCAATTATTACAATTAGTTCAATCTTTGGGGTAGTTGTGCAAGTATTTATGTTTGGCAAATTGGTAGACATGTTCGGTGAGAAAGTGTTAATTCAAATATGTTTAATTGTAGGTGCAGTATTAGCATTCGTCTCAACTGTAGTCTTTAATTATTGGATTGTACTTCTCGTTACTTGCTTCATTTTCTTAGCATTTGATTTACTTCGTCCAGCTTTAACGACATTTTTATCAAAAGCAGCCGGAAAAGAGCAAGGATTCGTCGCTGGTATGAACTCGACTTATACGAGTTTAGGAAATATCGCAGGACCAGCGATGGGCGGAATATTATTTGATATGAATATTCATTATCCATATGCATTTTCAGGCGTTGTTTTAATAGTTGGTCTCGGCATTACATTTATGTGGAGAGAGAAACAGTTGGCTGAAAGTTTTGCGAAGTAATAAAACCCCTTACGACGGTAAGGGGTTTTTGTTTTATCCTGATTAAAGTTTCATTTTATAAACTTAACCCAAACCGTTTTAATTCAATAAAAATCCCCTCTAATTGCTTTCCTTTATCCGTTAATGTGTACTCTACACGAGGCGGAACTTCTGGATATACTTTTCTCGTTATAATGCCTTGAGACTCTAATTCTTTTAGTCGAAGCGATAATGTTTTTGGACTAATACCATCCATTGATTTTTGTAAATCACTAAAGCGTAATGTTCCTTCGATAAGAAGATCACGAATGATTAAAAACGTCCATTTTGTACTAATTACATCAAGCGTTTTAGCGATAGGACAAGGTATGCCCGGTAAACCTTTCGTTAATTCAACTGGATTTATATCGTTCATGGAACTAGCCTCCATAAAATTTTTTTTGGATGAATTTGCTTTATAGTATCACAAAACTATACTTTTGGTAACTATATGAAAAAAATATCACTACTTCCATAAAGGAAGTTAGTGCATATACAATAGCAATACGAAACAAAAAGGATTTATATAAGGAGGTGGTGATTTCCATGGGGATAAAAAAGTTATTTGGATTTCTTAGTTTGTTTGTTATTTGTATTGTGCTTGTAGCATGTGGTGTGGAACAAAAAACTGAAGTTCAGTTATTAAAAGAAATGCCAAAGCCAAAAGCAATGACAATTGATCCCTCACTAAGTAAAAAAGAAGCGACAGAAATGGTTCATGCGGCGCAGCGTTTTTATGCATTTTGGGATACAGGTAAGGAGGAACTTATTCCGCAGACTGTTACTAAAGATTTCTTCGATAATACATTGCCGAAAGGGCGACCACAAGGCATTGAAGGATTAAAGTTTGCAGCGCAAAATTTTCGTAAAGTTGTGCCTGATATACATTGTGAGATTGAAGACTTATTAGTTGTTGGTGATAAAGTAACAGCCCGTCTTTCTTTTACAGGAACGCATAATGGTAAGAAAATTAATTTTTTTGCAATTGATATTTTACATGTGAAAGACGGAAAGATAACAGAAGATTGGCATTTAGAAGATAATCTTACACTACAGTAGCAACTCGGCTTAATAGCTGAAGAGTAGATCATATAGGGGAGAGAAAAACGATGAAAAATATATTTATTATAAATGGACATGAAAAATACGGTACAAAGGAAGGACGATTAAATAAAACGTTAGTAGATTATATGGTTACTGTATTAGACGAGAATCATCATGTGAAAACAACAACGATTCAAGATGGTTACAATATTAAAGAAGAACAAGATAAGTTTTTATGGGCTGATGTTGTGATTTATCAAACACCAATTTACTGGTTTAGTGTTCCAGGCTTATTTAAAACGTATATGGATGAAGTATATGAATACGGTTTGTTCTTTAAAGGTGCAGATGAATATGGAACAGGTGGTTTATTAAAAGAGAAAGAGTATATGTTCTCTACAACTTGGAATGCACCTGAAAAAGCATTTGGAGATAAGACAAAGTTCTTTGAAGGAGAAAGTTTAGAATCAGCGCTTAGTCATTTACATCGCGTGCAAAAGTTTCTCGGTATGAGTCCGTTAAAGAGTTTTGCTTGTTATGATGTGGTGAAGAATCCGGATATAGAGAAGTTTTTAGTGAACTTGAAAGATCACTTAGATGGAGTAATTAAATAATAGTATGTGAAGAAGGTACTGCTAAGGATGTAGTACCTTCTCCTTTTATAATGACTCATATTTTAAGACATGGATGGCTGTATCCATAACTTTGCAAAATTTGCCCAACCAAATGAATCAATTGTTACATTTTTTAAAGAAGAAGGGTATGTTTTTCTTTTTAGAACGTGATAGTTAAATAAAATGATGTGTTCTGCTTGTAAAAACTCTTCAATCTCATACATGAGTTCATAACGCTTTTCTTTATTTTCTTCTAGTAAAAATGTATCTAGTAAACAGTTAATTTGTTTTTCGTAGTGCGGGTCCATGAACCGATTTACGAAGCAACTTTTATTTTTAAATACATTTAAGAATGCAATTTCATGATTGGCAGCAAAGACTTCTCCCATGAAAATAATATCAGCATGTTTATCAATAGAGCGATTCATATAATCTGAAACGGGAAATGGGTGAAGCTCTACTTGTATACCTAAACTTTCACATCGTTCTTTTAAGAAATATGCATCATTTGCACTATCTTTAAATGCGAAGAAGTAAATATGTATCGTTTCTCCATTATATGTACTCTTTTTCAAATACTCTTTTGCCTTTTCTAAAGAGTAGGATCTTCTTGTTGCAAGGCGGCTTCTATCAGGGAAAAAGCTTGATGCAGCAATTGTCCGTCTACCCTCTATGTTACGAAGTATCATTTCAACATCATATAGTTCTCTCCAAGCTTTTCGAAAGTAAATGTCGTGATGAGGACCAGGTTTTGTAAAGTTGAAGCTAGCATAAATACAACCTATTTCTTCTATTTGTATATCATGCCTTTCATTTTCCTCTTCGTTTGGTAGTTCATAATCAGCATCTATTTGCACATGGTCAGGAATACCCCAAAATTCAATACGGTCTAATAATGCGCGCTCTTTAAAATAATGGGTGAACGCTTCGAGTACGATATTATCTTCAGAGTAATGAGCAAGTTTGAAAGGTCCAGTACCTATATAATGATGATTTTGAATACTCGTATCACGCGGTAAAATTGCGAGCTGCATTGAACTTACATAGTGTAAGAAAAATAAATTTGGTTTCGCTAAATGGAATCGAATTTGTAGTGGTGATGGCGTTTCAATTTGAACGATTTCTTCTGTTAACCATTCGAAAGGAGAGTAAACTTCTTTTAGTCTTTCAAATGAAAATTGTACATCTTTAGAAGTTAAAACTGTTTCGTTATGAAAATATACATCCTTTCGTAAATAAAAAGTCCACGTAAGCCCGTCTTCACTTAATTCCCACGTATGCGCAATGTGAGGCTCCATTTTTTCAGTAACATCGTTATAGACGACTAATGTATCAAAAATTTGACTCGTAAGATGGCTCTCTGTAGTTACAGCCACAAAAGCCGGAT
This sequence comes from Bacillus sp. EKM501B, assembly GCF_011800505.1. Classification (NCBI taxonomy): domain Bacteria; kingdom Bacillati; phylum Bacillota; class Bacilli; order Caryophanales; family Bacillaceae; genus Bacillus; species Bacillus sp. EKM501B. Next base: position 37,640 of record NZ_JAALFZ010000001.1, read on the forward strand.
CTAATGGGAATATCTTTCTCGATATAGGAATCTTTAATACGTCGTACATATCATTTGAAGGTTCGTATCCAAAATGATGATGTAGTTTATTTTCTATCTTTTTTTGAAGTGCGAGGGGGAGGGGTTCTTTTAAAAGAAAAAAGATATCTTTTAATTTTTCTTGCGCTAACAGTTCATCTGTATAGGACTCAATCGCTTCTACGAAATTATGTATAAATAGAATTTCCGTTTTATTTCCGCGGCCTCGCCCTGGAGTCCAGCTAATTAATTGCTCCTCGCTCATTTTCTTTAATAAAATCTTTACGTTTTTCGTACTGCAATATAAAACATCCGCTAATTCTTGTAAGCTATTTCGCATATGTTGTTGATCTTGTGCATGTAGTCTTAGTCTAATGTAATAGTCCATAATTTTCATATATACACTTCCTTCTATCATAAAAGGGGAAACTCTTTAGAATATTCTAACCTTTTTCTTCCTTTTTTTCAAAGTAAAATAAGTAAGCATAAGGAGGGGAAACAATGGGATTTTGGAGTATGCATCGAAATATAAAAATTAGAATTATAACATCGTTTTTAACACGTACTGTGTCCACGATGATTTTTCCATTTATGGCGATTTATTTTTCCGTAAAGTTAGGTAGCGCGATTGCTGGTGCGTTACTACTTATTAATGTCATAGCTTCATTAGTAATTGGTTTATACGGTGGATATGTTGGAGACCGGCTTGGGCGTAAAAAGGTTATGATTATCGGTCAAAGTATACAAGTCATTTCCATTGCTTGTATGGGAGTTGCGAATTCGGATTACGTTGACTCACCGTGGTTAACATTTATCTTTATGCTAGTGAATAGTTTAGGATCGGGACTTATGAATCCTGCGACAGAAGCGATGTTAATTGATGTGAGTACACCTGAAAATCGAAAAGTGATGTACAGCATTAATTACTGGGCTATTAATTTATCGATTGCGATTGGAGCGATATTTGGAGGATTACTATTTGAAAACTATAGACTACAATTATTTATCGTATTAACGCTTGTTGCCATTATGACTTTATATGTGATGGCTGTGTATATGGAAGAAGTGTATGTAGCACGAAAAACGATGGAGAAGAAAAATGTATTAAAAGATATGGCAGATAGTTATAAAGTCGTGATGAAAGATAAAGCATTTTTAATTTTTTGTGCAGCGAGTATATGTACATTATCGTTAGAGTTTCAAATTAATAATTATTTAGGGGTACGTTTGCAGAAGGAATTTGAAACGGTGCACTTTTTATTCGGGAATGGTTTTACGTTTGATTTAACAGGTATTCGCATGCTGAGCTGGATTTCTGCAGAGAATACAATTTTAGTTGTGTTATGTTCAGCACTTCTTATTAAAATGCTGAAAAGCTTCAACGATTTAAAAATCTTATATGTAGGCTTATTTATTTACACGATTGGATTTACAATACTCGGAACGAGCAATAGCTTATGGATTTTATTAATTGCAGGGCTTTTCCAAACAGTAGGCGAGATGATGTATGTGCCAGTGCGTCAATCTATTATGGCAGATATGGTGCCAAATGAGGCAAGAGGTTCTTATATGGCGATTAACGGAATGGTCTTTCAAGTGGCAAAAATGAACGGGGCATTAGGTGTTATGCTAGGTTCATTTATTGCATCTTGGGGTATGAGTGCTCTGTACTTTATCGTTGGTATGAGCAGTATTTTATTATTTATGAAGGCGATAGGGAAAGAGCAGTATGAGGATGAGAGAAATGTTTCTCAAATTGGATGAAACTATATAAAAGCGAACCAGTTATACTGGGACTCGCTTTTTATATAATTTTTAGAACGGATCAACTTCAGCTAAATTTGGAGTAGTACTAGGCTGTAGTAAAAGATTTTTTAATGTGCCTACTTCAGAAAGCGCTACTAATATGTAGCCACTAATCAGTACAATAAGCCCAATGATGCGTAACGTTTGTAAGCTCACTTCATTATTATTCGTTTCCGTTGGATTTGGGGGCGTTGAAGGTGGATTGTTATTCATAAATAAGGCTCCCATCTTTTGAATTTATATATGTGCGAAATCATTATTTAACTTATGGATAGGAATTATATAGTCATTTTCACTATATGAGAACTGCCTATGAAAAGTGATAAGGAATTTTTGGGCGAGAAAAGAGGGGAATCCAAAAGATTATTAAAACTGAACTTTTGGATTCCCCTCTTTTTATTTATCTTGCTATTTGTGGTGGTCGGTTTTCCTGTAAACGACCAGTTGGTGAGGGCTAATTAATTATTTTCATGTAAATACAAGGAGGTTAGTTAATCAAAGTAGTTATCCTAATATACGCAACGATTCTTCAATAAACGCTGGGATGTCCTCTGGCTGTCTACTTGTTACTAGCTGATTTTGACATACGACAACCTCTTTGTCATGAAAGTTCCCGCCGGCATTTTTTAAATCGACTTCAATAGATTTATATCCAGTTACATCGCGTCCTTCAAGTGTTTGTGCAGTGATGAGTAGCTGAGGTCCGTGACAAATAGCGAAAACAGGTTTTTCCGCATCCATAAATGCTTTACTAAAGCGAACAAAACGTTCATCGGCACGAAGTATATCTGGAGAAAATCCACCCGGTATGAAGAGGGCATCAAAGTTCTCTGGAGAAACATCATCAATACTTTTATCAATCACGACTTCACTTTTTCCTTGCTTACCGTGTACCGTTTTCCCTTTTTCCATTTCAATAGTTGTGAATTCATATCCCTTTTGTTTAAAAGCTTCTACTGGCTCTGTGTATTCTGTATCCTCGAAATAATCCGTTATTAAAATAGCAATTTTTTTACTCATTCTAATCCGCTCCTTATATTATATTATCGGCTCCAGAATCTTCCTTGGGCAATGCCTTCTATAAATGATTCAATTGAAGTATTTGTTAAGTTGTAAACTCCTGCTCCATCCAGTTTAATCTTACTATGGTCCAAAGCATGAGGATTACTAAGGACATGAGCTATCGGTTTAAAATGTTTAAAAGTAGTTTCTGCAAATTCTAAAACAGGGGGTTGAATGACAGACTCACTACTAAACACTAATACTGCATCAAAAAGGGAGGAGTCTGTTGTTGTATAAGTATCAGTTACTTTAATGGAATCATTGAACTGATAAATTTTATTATCTATGATACTATAGTTAATTCGGTGTTGTACAAAAGCTTGAATCCATTCGGACAGAAGTGAGACGCTTGGATCACCATTTAATAGAATTGCAACATTTTTGGAATCAGATTTAAAAATAGTATTGGACATACTTAGTGCAGGTGATTTTGCATCTGAATTTACTTCGTGATTTTCCTTAGGTAAAGGAGCTCCAATAATGTTAGCGACTTCTTGTGCTAATTGACGATCGACGTGGTTTAAGAGAGCAATTACATTTGCCTTCACCATGTCTGATTTACACTTCCCAACTTCAAAGCAAAAAGCTTCTTTTATGTGCTGCTTTTCAATAGGGCTCATACTATTGTAGAAAAGTTTAGCCTGAGAATAAAAGTTAAGAAAGCTTTTACTGCGACCTCTAATTTTATGCCCATCAATCTTTTCTTGATAATGTTCATATCCTCCTTGTTCGGCTTGGACGGTTGCAGGTTGATTGTTATTTAATCCATTAGGATGATAGCTTGTTTGACCGCGATGAATCTGCATTTGATGCATACCATCACGTTGATTATTATGAAAAGGACATACAGGCTGATTAATAGGAATTTGATGGAAATTAGGGCCCCCTAAACGAGATAATTGTGTATCTGTATAGGAGAATAATCTTCCTTGCAGAAGAGGGTCATTTGAAAAATCAATACCTGGTACGACATGACCAGGGTGAAAAGCTACCTGCTCTGTTTCAGCAAAGAAGTTATCAACATTTTTGTTCAGTGTCATTTTACCAACTAATTTTACGGGAACTTCTTCTTCTGGCCATAATTTCGTTGGATCTAAAATATCAAAATCAAATTTATGTTCATCTTCTTCTGGAATTAGCTGTAATCCAAGCTCCCATTCAGGATAATCCCCTTTTTCAATTGCTTCGTATAAATCTTGACGATGAAAATCAGGATTTTTCCCGGCAATCTTTTGAGCTTCATCCCATACTAATGAATGAATCCCGAGGGTAGGTTTCCAGTGAAACTTTACGAAATGGGCTTTTCCTTCTGCGTTAATGAGTCGAAATGTGTGAACTCCAAAACCTTCCATCATTCGTAAACTACGCGGAATAGCTCGGTCGCTCATTTGCCACATGACCATATGAGTGGACTCAGGATTATGCGCAACAAAGTCCCAAAAGGTATCATGAGCGCTAGCTCCTTGAGGAATATCATTATGTGGTTCTGGTTTAACTGCATGGACAAAATCAGGAAATTTAATAGCATCTTGGATAAAGAATACTGGCATATTATTACCCACTAAATCATAGTTTCCTTCATCTGTATAAAATTTTGTGGCGAATCCGCGTACATCTCTTACTGTGTCGTTGGATCCTTTAGAACCTTGAACGGTTGAGAACCGTACAAATACAGGTGTTTTCTTTGAAGGATTAGTAAGAAAATCTGCTTTCGTATATGTTTCTAAAGATTCATAAAGCTGAAAATAACCATGAGCGCCAACCCCGCGTGCATGAACAATCCTTTCGGGAATTCGTTCGTGATCAAAGTGGGTCATTTTCTCACGAAAGTGAAAATCCTCCATTAAGGTTGGGCCTCTTAAGCCCATCTTTAAAGAAAATTCATCTTCAGCTATTTTTACCCCTTGATTTGTTGTTAAAGCATGTTTGCATTGATTGTCAGTAACGTGATGCTTCAATTGTTCCGTTTTTTTATTCACAATATAGGCCCCTCCTTTACTCTGTTAATTAATAGATACCCTTTTTATTAGGTCGTAAACATGTATTATCGTTTTTGTATGTAAAAATCATAAAATATCGGTTGTTTCAGTGATTCTTGTTTGAGGAAGCAAAATAAAAAAGCCAAGGATAATTTATTTTCTCCTTGGCGTTTAAGATATTTCTTTTCGTTAAAACGAAGAAACGCGTTGCTTCGTTTTTGGTACAATAATAAATTTGATCCAGAGTAACCCGACAATCATAATGATAAGGCTATGTAAAAATTGACCTGTAGCAATGAGTATAACACTCGAAAATACAATGAGTTGAATACTTAGCAATATAAAGATTAAGCTAAGAAATTGTTTCATTCTTTCTTCAGTATGGATTGGATATAATGCTGCAATAATATTTCCCGAAAAATATTTCCATAGTGAACGAAGCTGCATAGAGATCATATATAGAACGATGTAAGTGATAGCACCTTTTACGTATATATTTGGTATGAAATATAAGGCGAAAGCACCGATCAATCCTAAGCGAATATATATACCGAAATAATCATTTCCACGTAAAAATGCTAGTGTATGTAAGTAGAAGAAAGTTGCTCGTTTTTTATGTAATAAAGGTTCAATCCAATTTGTAAGCCATTTTCTTTTATTTACTTGTTTATTCAGTTGCGGAACATCTGTGAAAATGCTAGCAAATTGATAAAAACGAACGTTCATTTTTTCTTCTTGCTCGATTATGTAATCCCACGGTATTCGTTTTGTAGGCTGTTTTTTCGTATATAGAAGTAGGAAAGCAAGTAGTAAGAGTAGTCCGCCCAATATGAGAACATTTGCGGAATAAAACAGCATGTAAATGATTAGGGCGTTACAAGTAATACGAATGATCAGCCATATATTTTTTTCGTGACTATCACGCCACATCCAATGTATGTACATGTTCCAGGCTTTCGTAATCATTAACACGATAAAGATTGTACATAAAAAAGGTACAGTTAATTGTAATGATTGCATAGCAAGTGGAACGAGAATAAGGAACGTAAATAACAATGGGAAAAGCTGCATGATGTAATTGTATAGAAGAGATTTTTTGAAATAGGATGTTAGTTTCTCTTCTAATGCAAGCAAATAGACAGCATCAGGTTTTTGAATAAATGTACGGATAGGGCATCTCGTTATAATGAACGTAAGTACAATCGTTATAATTATTAAAGATATTCCTTTAGAAGGAGATGCTTTTAGAAACTGAGCATAATAATATGCACCAACGCATGAAATAAAGATAAAGCTATATAGTAAACCGTTAATCATACGTGCAAAGTATGTAATGATATTTTGAATATGTTGTTGGAAGCGACTGCTCCATAGCGATTCGATTGACATGTTTTTCACCTCTTTGTTCTATTATATATGTTTTACAAAAGAAAAAACGAGCAAATTGCGTTATGCAACTTGCCCGTTTTTCTTTTCGTTATTTTTTTTCTGATCACGATTCATTAATGGATAGAAAGCAAATCCAATTACGAATAAACCAATTCCGAGAAGGAACGTTTTTATATCGGATGCGCCAGTTTTAATAACCCATAGTGCGTAGCAAAGTGCGATAACTGCGACTATGCCATCTGTAATTCTTGCCCGCATTTCATTTTTATATGTTTCACCAGTTGCGACTAGTTTTAACTGGAAGATTGGTGAAACGAGATATGGAATGAGGTAGGCCAGTGTTGATACGGTAATAACGAATGTATAAGCTTCCGCAATGGTTCCTGATAATGTTGAGAATAGGAATACTTGCGACATAATGTTTGTTAATCGTAATGAGTAAATTGGACTTCCTTTTTTATTTGTTTTCGTGAAGAAGGAAGGGAAGAAACCTTCTTTTGCTGCTTGATAAGGTACTTCTGAGCTTAATAAAATCCAGCCTAAGATAGAACCGAACAGGGAAGTAAGAGCAAGTAATGCCATCAGTTTCCCGCCGCCGTGACCCATTGCAGCATTTAGTGCATCTGCTAATGGACGTTCAGAAGCTTGTAATTTATCAACGTGAAGTACACCCATTGTTAAAATTGTAATTCCTAAGTAAATCGCAACTGTAATAAGTAATCCCGCAACTGTTGCACGTTTTACCGTTTTTGGAGAAACAGCACGGTTTGATAAAAGAACGGCTGATTCAATTCCGATAAACGCCCAAAGCGTTGTAAGAGCAGCTAAATTTACTTGTGAAAGAAGACCATGTGATGCACCTGATTTATCAATCATCGGTGTGTACCATTGTCCAAACTTAGAAGCTTCGAATGCAAATAACGTAACGACGATGAATAAAAGGAATCCAGTTACTTTCGTTGTTGTTGCTAAGAAGTTTAGTTTTCCAGCTCCGCTTACACCGTTTGTTAATATAATATGAGTTCCCCAAAGTAAGATGGAACAAATCGTAAATGTAATTAGTTTTCCGACTTCTACGTTAAACGAGCCGATTGAAAATAGTAGTCGCGTATCTTTCATAATGGGGAAGAAGAGTGATAAATATCCCGCAAATGATGTAATGATGGCAACGTTACTTGCCCAGTTTGCAACCCAATATCCCCATACCATACTGAAGCCAGCCATTTTTTTCTTTTTTGGTGTTGAGAATAAAGCATATGCATGACTTTGTGGTCCTGTCGTTAAATCAGGACGACGAATTGCTAAATTACCGAAAACAAGAGCTAGCATTAAAACACCAAACCCTGTAGTTAACCAAGCTAAAGTGACACCGAGTGGGCTTGCTGTTTGTGCCAACGTACTTGGCACCATGAAAATACCAGCGCCAACCATGTTACCGACAACGAAAGCTGTTAGTACCCAAAAGCCCCATTTTTTTTGTTGCATAGAAAAATACCTCCAAAGTTAGTATAACCAAGTCAAGCGAGGAGATATGTATGTCTTCCTGAGTCAGGAAGAGAAGTCCCAAACAAAACAAAAAAAGCACGTAATCTGCCGCTACATGCTTTCTATCTTATAAGAAACCCACGACATACCTCTCGATAGCTCTCCACAAACGAAACGTTTGTGACAGTTCTGCACTTATTAAATGCAGACCCAGCAAGCGTGCATGGTGGACACGACTTACTTCGGCAACCATTCCTTTCTCATTCCTTCATCAATGCCACTACATCTCCTGAAATGATACTCTTAATGATTGCAACCTCTACCTCACCGAGATACGAATGAGGATTTAAATATTAAATTAACGTCTTTAAGAGTAACAAATGAATTTTTATACGTCAATGGATATAGTAATAATCAGATTATAGAGAAGAGTTTGTGATTAAAAGCGAGTTAGGAGAAGATGTAACGATTATTAGTTCTGCAGAAGAAACAGCGATAGAGTTAAGTACCATTTTACAGCACAAAGGAATTTTGTCTGACAATCTGAATCCGAAGCATCGCTTTTTTACAACGGGATCTGTTTTATCATTTGAACATATTGCTGAGCGATGGCTAGGGTATCAAATTTCTGTAGAATGTGTACATTTGCCTATGAAAAATGCGTGTATACATAATTAAGATTTAGTAAATTACTTTTTTAAATAAATGAGGTTCGTTTCATAAGAAGGAAAGAATAAGCTTTTAATTGAAGTGTTTAAGGGCAGTTCAATTAAAGGGGAGATTGGATTATGGAATTATTAAGATCTCAATTATTTGCTTTAGAGTATATTTCAAAATATGCAGAGAACGAAAAACGTGGGGCTAAAGCAACGATTAATCATATACTTAAAATGTCTAATATTACAGATGAAATATTTGAAGAAGCTGTCGCTAATTTAAAATCTCATGCAAGGATTGCTTTACACTTTCATCCAGACAGACTAGATTCGAATATGAAAAGTGTTGCTGAAGCACTGTTTGAGCAAGGAGTATATAAAAGTCAGTTTGAAACATTGCTATCTAATGGAAGCGTATCTGCTTATCCTGGTGGTGAACGTGACCTTTGGGAAAAGAGAATATTTGGAGGGGCATATCAATTAGAAGGCGTAACGAATGATCAACGGCCAAAATACGGAGCGCTAAATTTAATGTTACATCCAGATGGGCCGGCTCCGCGTTTTGGTTCATGTTATTTTCTCTTATCTCCAAAAGTTTCTTCGCGCTCTACATATACATATTTAGATTCGCATCAAGATCCGAAAGAAAAGGGGACTTATGAGGAGTTTGATATGATTTTAGCTGCTCTTTTGGAAGAGACATTCGTAAGAGATTTTGCAATTGGTGAAGGGAATTTGACGCCAACAATATTAATTAATCATTTACTAGCTAACCTGAAAAGGCCGTTTATAGATTTAGTAAGCAAAGAGCCAGCCCGTAATCTTAATCATTATATTGAAGCGCAGATTCATGGAGAGATTTCTCTTAAAGAAGACGTGGAGGCGCTTGTTGCAGATCCTTCATTTAAGGGTACGGATGTAGGAAAAGTTTTAGAAGAAATTTGCCTGAAGTATGCGATTGATTTGTATTGGCACATCGGTTTTGTACTTGCGGTAGACGAAGTTCCAATGGATTTTAGAGGTTCAAAAATGCCATCTTTAGCAAGACGCATTGCACGGAATCATTGCATCGATGCAAATATAATTGGCTCTGCTGTAGTGGATTTGAAGCACAATCCATTATCTTGGAGTGATCGTGGAACTTATGAAGAAGTGCTTCAGGAATTAAAATTATTATGGCATGTTTTAGTTCGATTTGGAAAACCAAATCGGAAGTAGAACGAAATACTCCGTTTTTCGGAAGTATTTATATAGAAAAGAAGCTGATCTATTTATAGATCAGCTTCTTTTTATAAGATTAAACTAAGTTTAATACAGTTACTTTTTCACGTGTCATAGACTCAAGGCTCTTACGAATACCTTGTGCGCCCATACCTGAACCTTTTACACCGATGAATGGGAAATGGTCAGGGCCACGCTCTGTGCGTCCGTTAATTTGTACAGAACCAGTTTCGATTTTGTTAGCAATTGCAAATGCTTTGTTAATGTCTTTAGTGAAGACACTTGCTTGCAGACCGAATTCTGATTTGTTAGCAATTTCAATTGCCTGTTCATCTGAAGAAACACGGATGATTGGAAGGATTGGACCGAATGGCTCTTCCCAAGCAACTTTCATCTCTTCTGTTACGTGATCGATTAATGTTGGGTAAATTAAGTTACGCTCACGTTTGTTACCGATAACGATCGTAGCACCTTTTTCAACAGCGTCGTCAACTAAACCTTGAACGAAGTCAGCAGATTTGTCGTCAATTAATGGAACGATTGTGCTGTCTTGTTCTGGAGATCCAACTGATAGTTCAGCTACTTGCGCTTTTAATAAGCTAACAAGCTCGTCCGCTACGTTTTCGTGTACAAGTACACGTTTAATAGCTGTACAACGTTGACCAGAGTAAGAGAATGCACCGCTTACGATATGGTTTGCAGCATCTTGTAAGTCAGCATCTTCACGAACGATACCAGGATCTTTACCACCAAGTTCTAATACAAGTGGAATCATTGAAGCTTTTTTCGCTAAATGTTTACCTGTGTTTGTACCACCTGTGAACGATACCATATTGATGCCTTCGTGCTCTACTAAGTAGTCACCAATTACAGAACCGCGTCCTGTAGCTACGTTTACAAGACCTTTTGGAAGGCCAGCTTTGTGAAGTGCTTCAACCATTTTAATACCACTAATTGCACCTTGAGTTGCTGGTTTGAAAATAACAGCGTTACCCATAATTAATGCTGGTGCAAGTTTTGCAGCAGATAAGTTTACTGGGTAGTTAAATGGTGCGATTGCTAATACAACACCAAGTGGTGCGCGTTGGATAATCGCAAGTTTAGATTTTGTACCGCCCGGGAAGCTATCGCCCATCATGCTTTCTCCGTGCATATGTAAAGCTTCTTCGATCGTGTAACGAATGAAGTCAGCTGTACGAACAACTTCTTTCTTCGCATCTTTATATCCTTTACCGACTTCTTTCATAATGATATCGGCAATTTCATCCTGCATATTTACGAGCTCATCAGCCCATTTATATAAGTATTTTGCGCGATCTTGTAGGGAAGCTTCAGCCCATGATTTTTGAGCTTCTTTTGCAGATGCAATTGCTTCATCCACTTCTCCGCGAGTAATTGCTTGTACTTGTCCAATTACTTCGTGTAAGTATGGAGATGGAATTTCGATTGTTTCTCCTGAAGAGCTTTCTCTCCATTCTCCGTTTAAATAAAATTTGTACGTATTGCTAGTTGTCATGATTAGTCCTCCTAAAATAGCAACTTGTAAGAGCGAGTATAAGGTGATTGTAGGGGGTTTGATAACATTTTTCAAATGAAATGTTTGTGAAAACGATTTCTTATTCTTTTTTTATTTTGTATGCCCTTTCTTACAGAACATTCCCTTATTTCAAAATGGTGTATCATATATTTTTATTTGAAGTGTGAAAAAATAATTGACAGAATACTCAATAAAGTTGTAAGATTATAAATGGAAAATAAATGAAGGGGGTGTGCGTAATGATTGTAATCGTAAATGTAATGGGCTTAGCTCTGTTAAATGGCAGAAAACATTCATATCATTACGCAACCCGTACGGATATATAGGGCATCTTTGTCTTATAAAAAGCGTACGTTGCGTATATCGTAACGTACGCTTTTTATGCATTCCTGTGCATATCGTCAAGCGGCGGTATGCTTTTTTTTGTTTATTTTCCCTTGTTTAGTTCCGATAAAAAACTTTGGAAGGTGGAAAAATGTGATGAGATTGTATGGGTTACGAAATGTAAATGTGATGGGTCTGGATAGTGGATAAAGAAATGAGAGGTAAACGAGAACGAGAAGGGAGAGGTTACATTGTTATCAGTATTACTAAAGTTAAAATGGTTTTTTAGGGAGCACTGGAAGAGATATAGTATTGCCATTGGAGCTCTTTTAATTGTGAATATAGTTGAAGTTATTCCCCCGAAAGTGTTAGGGGTTACGATAGATAATATAAAAACAGGAACGTTATCGAACGAAGCAATTATGCAATCTATTCTTATTTTAATAGGGGTTACAATCGTTGGGTATGGTCTTACTTTCGTATGGCAACATCAATTGTTTGGAGGTGCATTTGTACTTGAGAAAACGATGCGCTCTAAATTTATGGGGCATTTACTTAAGATGACGCCGACTTTTTATCAAAAAAATCGTACTGGCGACTTAATGGCGAGGGCAACGAATGATTTAAAAGCAATCGCTATGACAGCTGGTTTTGGTATATTAACGCTTGTGGATTCTAGTTTATACATGCTTACGATCGTTTTTATGATGGGATTTACAATTAGTTGGGAGCTTACATTTGCAGCGCTTATTCCGCTTCCAATTATGGCGTATGCGATGAATATATATGGAAAGAAATTGCATGAAAGATTTACCGTTGCGCAAGATGCGTTTGGTGATATGAACGATAAAGTGCTTGAATCAATCGCTGGTGTGCGTGTTATTCGTGCATACGTACAAGAGAATGCAGATGAGGAAAGATTTCATCACTTAGGAGATGACGTCTACGAAAAAAATATGAAAGTAGCGAGAATTGACGCATTATTCCAACCAACTGTGAAAATGCTTGTTGGCCTTAGTTATTTAATCGGTTTAGTGTACGGGGCATATCTTGTATTTCAATCAAAGGTAACACTTGGTGAACTTGTTTCATTTAACGTGTATTTAGGGATGATGATTTGGCCGATGTTTGCAATTGGTGAATTAATTAATGTTATGCAAAGAGGAAATGCTTCGCTTGACCGTGTGAATGAAACGTTAGCGTATGAACCAGATGTAAAGGATCCGAAACATCCAAAGCTTGTGCAAGAGCCGGATTATATTCAGTTTGATGACGTTACCTTTTCATATCCTTCATCAACTGAAACAAATTTAAAAAAGGTTTCGTTTACCTTAAAACAAGGGGAGACGCTTGGGGTTGTCGGAAAAACAGGAAGCGGGAAAACGACGCTTGTACGTCAGCTTCTTCGTCAATATCCACTTGGAGATGGAGATATTGCAGTTTCTGATGTGACATTAGATAAAATGACGAATGAAAATGTACTCGGCTGGATTGGTTATGTACCGCAGGAGCATATTTTGTTCTCAAAAACAGCGCGAGAAAATATTTTATTCGGAAATAGGGAAGCGACTGAAGAAGAACTAGAGAAAGCAATTGAAATTGCTGCGTTTAAAAAGGATTTAGAGTTTTTACCAGAAGGGTTAGAAACGCTCGTTGGAGAGAAAGGTGTTTCTTTATCAGGAGGGCAAAAACAAAGGATCTCGATTGCAAGAGCTGTTATTCAAAATCCAGAAATTTTAATTTTGGACGATTCTTTATCAGCTGTAGATGCTCGTACGGAAGCAGCGATCATTGAAAATATAAGAACGGAAAGAAGCGGAAAGACGACGATTATTACGACGCATCGTTTATCAGCAGTGCAACATGCGGATTGGATTCTCGTTATGGATGAAGGCGCAGTTATAGAAGAAGGTACGCATGCTCAGCTTATCCAAAAGGGAGGCTGGTATGCCGAACAGTTTGAAAGACAACAAGGTGAAAGTGAAAGTGCGGATAGTGGGGTGAAAATATGAGCGTTTCAAAACGATTGTTTCAATACGCGATGAAAGTGAAAGGGACGATTTTTGCTGCGATGTTAATGTTATTTATTTTCGTCATCGCAGAGCTTGCTGGTCCTTTCGTCGCTAAAACGATGATTGACGATCATATCGTCGGGATAGAGAAACCTTGGTATGAAACAGAACAGAGTGAAGATGCTGTTTCGTATAATGGGGCTTTTTATAAGCGAAGTGATCGCTTTGAACAAGGGGAGAAAAAAGGAAAAGAAGTACGCGTGATGCAAGTCGGTTTTCAATATTATTTTGTACCGAATAAAGTAAATGTAGAAGGATCACGTACTGTAAAAGGGGATATGATTACCGTTCAAAATGGTAAGGCGGTGCAAGTTTATAAAGCGAAAGCATTAACAAAGGAAGAAGTATTTGCATTTTATAAGCCAGAAATAAACCGTCTATTATTACTTGGTGGTGGCTATTTTGCTTTATTAGTAGTCGTATCATTATTTGCATACGGAAAGCAGTTCTTCTTGCAAAAGGCAGCGAACAAAATTATTCAAATTATGAGGGAAGATGTTTTTTCTCATATTCAAACGTTGCCAATTCGGTACTTTGATCATTTACCGGCGGGGAAAATTGTTTCGCGTGTGACGAATGATACAGAGGCCATTCGTGATTTATATGTAACGGTGTTGGCAACATTCGTTTCTAGTATCATCTATATTATTGGGATATTTGCTGCGCTATTTTTATTAGATGTGAAGCTCGCTTCATTATGTTTATTAATTATCCCAATTTTAATTGTTTGGGCGATTCTTTATAGAAAATACGCGTCTGTATACAATCATAAAATGCGCTCTCGTTTATCTGATATTAACGGAACAGTAAATGAATCCATTCAAGGGATGCCAATTATTCAAGCGTTCCGTCAAGAGCGTGAAACGAAAAAAGAGTTTGAAGAATTAAATGGCGATTATTTTAAGTATCAAAATAAAATTTTGAATTTAAATGCAGCAACTTCTCATAATTTAGTATCCGTATTAAGAAATATCGCTTTCACAGGTGTGATTTGGTATTTCGGTGGCGCTTCATTAAGTGCTACAGGCGTCATTTCTCTAGGGATACTGTATGCGTTCGTTGATTATTTAACACGATTGTTCTCACCGATTACAAATATGGTGAATCAGCTTGCTAACTTAGAACAATCGCGTGTTGCATCAGAGCGTGTTTTTGAATTGTTAGAGGAAAAAGGAGAAGCAGTAGAAGAAGAGCGTATGCCTCGCTTACAAGGAAATGTGAAGTTTGATAATGTATCGTTTTCTTATAATGGGAAAGATGAAGTGTTAAAAAATATTTCTTTTGAAGCGAAACAAGGGGAGACCGTGGCACTTGTCGGTCATACTGGATCAGGAAAAAGTTCTATTATGAACGTACTCTTTCAGTTTTACGAGTTTGAAAAAGGAAAGCTTACGATTGATGGTCATGATGTAAAAGAGATGCCGAAACAAGCAACTCGTGAACATATGGGAATTGTACTGCAAGATCCGTTTTTATTTAGCGGAACAGTAGCATCTAATGTAAGTTTAGAAAATGAAAAAATTTCAAAAGAGCGCATCGTAAAAGCATTGCGTGATGTTGGTGCTGAAAGATTTGCGAACAATATAAATGAAGAAATTACAGAAAAGGGAAGTACGCTTTCCACTGGAGAACGTCAGCTTATTTCGTTTGCTAGAGCACTCGCTTTTGATCCAGCTATCTTAATTTTAGATGAAGCGACATCTAGTATTGATACAGAAACAGAGGCGATGATTCAACAAGCACTAGAAGTTGTAAAAAAAGGAAGAACGACATTTATTATCGCTCACCGCCTTTCAACGATTAAAAGCGCAGATCAAATTATTGTGCTCGATAGAGGGACGATTTTAGAAAAAGGGTCTCATGATGAACTCATGAAAAAGCGCGGGCGTTATTACGATATGTATAAAACGCAAATGGAAGGAAACCAGAGCGCTTAATGCGGGGAAGAACTTGCGATTATTGCAAGTTCTTTTTTGTTGGCAAAATGTCGGCGATAAAGGTACATAATAAGAAGTATTATTTTACCTTTCCTACAATTAATGCTATATTAAAAAATGTTACTTATTTTTTGTATGTAGCGTTATTTTTCCCTTTTGTTTGATTATGAAGAAAAAGGATAAACTAAATAAGAACATTTTCATTGAAAAATTGTTCAAGATTGCATACAATCAATATAGTTTTTAAATTCCTATCAGAATACTTGGAGGATTACTATCATGAAGAAATTATTTTCAGTGCTTGCAGTAACTACATTAGCGATCGGGATTGTAGCCGGCTGCGGTAAAGAAGAGAAAAAAGATACAGCTAGTCAAGACGCGTTACAAAAGATAAAACAAAGCGGTGAACTTGTAATTGGAACAGAAGGTACATACGCACCGTTCACATTCCATGATTCAAGCAATAAATTAACTGGATTTGACGTTGAACTATCAGAAGAAGTTGCAAAACGTTTAGGTGTAAAACCTGTATTTAAAGAAACACAATGGGATAGCTTACTTGCTGGTTTAGATGCAAAACGTTTCGATATGGTTGCAAACGAAGTTGGTATTCGTGAAGACCGTCAAAAGAAATATGATTTCTCTAAACCGTACGTTTCATCTTCAGCGGCATTAGTTATTGCAAAAGATAAAGATAAGCCTGCTACATTTGCTGATGTAAAAGGTTTAAAAGGAGCACAATCTTTAACGAGTAACTATGCAGATATTGCTAAGAAAAACGGTGCGGAAATTATTGGTGTAGAAGGATTTAGCCAAGCGGCAGAATTATTAGCTTCAGGACGCGTTGATTTTACAATTAATGATAAGTTATCAGTATTAAATTATTTAGAAACGAAAAAAGATGCAAAAATTAAAATTGTAGATACTGAAAAAGAAGCTTCAGAAAGTGGATTCTTATTCCGTAAAGGTAGCACTAAGCTTGTACAAGAAGTAGATAAAGCGTTAGAAGATATGAAAAAAGACGGTACGTATGACAAAATAACGAAAAAATGGTTCGGTGAAAATGTATCTAAGTAGTGCATTAGTTTCAGATCGATTGTCTACTTGGATAGATATTATGCAGACTTCCTTCATGCCTATGCTGAAGGAAGCTGTTTTTACAACAATTCCATTAACGCTTATTACATTTATTATCGGGATTATACTGGCAACGTTAACAGCGCTCGCACGTATTTCAGGTAGTCGTATTTTACAATGGATTGCTCGTATCTATGTATCTATCATTCGCGGAACGCCACTTCTTGTACAATTATTTATTATTTTCTATGGACTTCCAACTCTTAATATTGAAGTTGAGCCATATACAGCAGCAGTTGTTGGATTTTCATTAAATGTCGGTGCATATGCATCTGAAATTATTCGTGCTTCTATCCTTTCCATTCCGAAAGGGCAGTGGGAAGCAGCTTATACAATTGGGATGACATATCCACAAGCATTAAAACGTGTTATTTTACCACAAGCAACGCGCGTATCAATCCCGCCGCTTTCGAATACATTTATTAGCTTAGTGAAAGATACTTCGTTAGCATCGTTAATTTTAGTAACAGAAATGTTCCGAAAAGCGCAGGAAATTGCGGCGATGAACTACGAGTTTTTAATTGTTTATTTTGAAGCAGGTCTTATTTATTGGGTTATTTGT
Source organism: Bacillus sp. EKM501B (assembly GCF_011800505.1). Lineage (NCBI taxonomy): Bacteria > Bacillati > Bacillota > Bacilli > Caryophanales > Bacillaceae > Bacillus > Bacillus sp. EKM501B. Next base: position 54,825 of record NZ_JAALFZ010000001.1, read on the forward strand.
TTCTTATTATCAATCGTACAACAGATGTTAGAAAAGCGTTCAGAACGCTACACATTAAAATAATCCTTTTACAAAAGGAGTTTTTGTTTTTATGATTTCAATTCAGCACTTACAAAAAAGTTTCGGAGATAATACCGTACTAAAGCATATAGATTTAACAGTTGAGAAGGGCGAGGTTGTTGTTATTATTGGGCCGTCTGGATCTGGTAAAACGACATTCTTACGTTGTCTCAATGTATTAGAAACGCCAAACGCTGGTAATATTCGTATCGGTAATAAAGAGCTTAACTTCTCTCAAAAAGTAACGAAGAAAGATATTGTTAATCTTCGTACGCAAACAGGTATGGTATTCCAGCACCATAATTTATTCCCGCATTTAACAGCACTTCAAAATGTAATGGAAGGGCTCGTTACAGTGAAAAAGATGGGGAAAGAAGAAGCGAAGAAAAAAGCAAACTATTTCCTTGAAAAAGTTGGTTTAGCAGATAAAGTGGATTTATATCCGTTCCAATTATCAGGCGGACAACAACAGCGCGTTGGAATTGCTCGCGCGCTTGCGATGGAGCCGGAAGTGTTACTATTTGATGAGCCGACGTCAGCGCTTGATCCTGAACTCGTTCAAGAAGTTCTGAAAGTAATGAAAGAACTTGCTAAAGAAGGCATGACGATGGTTATTGTAACGCACGAAATGCGTTTTGCACATCAAATTGCGAACCGTGTTATTTTCATGGATGGTGGTGTCGTTGTCGAACAAGGTACACCAGAAGAAGTATTTACAAATCCAAAAGAAGAACGTACGAAGAAGTTTTTACAAATGTTGCAATAAATTAAGGAAGGTCTCAAGGCATATGCCTTGAGACCTTTTTGCCATATATATTTATTTGTGGAATCCGCCAAGGCTTTGCTCAGCCATTGCAACTAGACGTTTTGTGATTTCTCCACCAACTGAACCGTTAGCGCGAGCCGTAGAATCTGCTCCTAATTGTACACCAAATTCTTGAGCGATTTCGTACTTCATTTGATCGATTGCAGCTGTTGCACCTGGTACTACTAATTGATTTGAAGAATTTTGGTTTGCCATAGGAATATATCCTCCTTAGAGTTATAAAAGTTTTTTTGGTTGGACTAGCTGGAGTTGAACCAGATTATCGCCCCGGTTGGCGCTAATCCATCGGTAATTAAGTTTGTACTCATAGTATGGATGTTACCTAGAAAGATATACAAAATAATAATTTGTAAATTTTGTAAAAAAACTTATTGATTTCGTAAATTATGAAATAAGAGTAATCGTTGTATTTTTAAGAAAACAGGCCAAACTAAGGAGGATATTAAATATAATTTTCTCATTGTAGCCTGCTACTTGTAGGCTAATTATTAGCTTCTTATATAGGATTTATTGAAATGAAAATGAAATCGGTAGCAACTTTATAGTTCTATTTTTAAGTAGGGATGGAGTGGGCACTCCTATGTCTGGATAGGTTGCTCTCTTCATTCTAAAAAAGAGAGGCTTTAAACGATAACGTATGGAGGAATCATGATGGGGATTTGCCCGCTTTGCAACGCATTAGAATCACAAACATATTCTTGTCAAAATTGCCAAAGTATACTCCAAGATTATGGGAAGTCTGTAGATTACATAGACGATTATAGTGCCTATATGGATCAAGAATTATTAAGTGCAGTAGATGGTTTAACGCATAATAATTCAAATGAATATTGCAATCATATTTTTTATTGCGGAGTATGTAATGTGGAAACTGAGGTTGTAGTAAAACTTGTGTAAATAGAAAACTTCCACCTTATTATCTAGGTGGAAGTTTTTGTTTTTGCATTTGTGAGTGAATCATAGGAGAAGGGATACATTCGGTGTTTGATGAAGTCCCGGATTTTATTTGGGACATTTTTTCTTTTGTATCACGTAAAGAATGTTCAGTTAAGTAGATGGCATATTCGTAAAATAACTGGCGTGTCAGTTCACTTTGTTCTTTTAATTTGGCATCTTGGAATACAGTTCGCCCAGGTTTAGAGTTGGCTTCAAATAACCACGGATTTTCCTTTGTGTCTAAACCGATATCGAAACCAATCTCACCGATGTTTCCAGTTACTTGCTCGTCGAGTGCATAACTTATTTGCAGAGCTGTTTGTTTTAATTTATTTTCAATTTGAACTTGCTTCGTTGAATCTGGAAAAAGCTCTTGTAGCAATTTTGTATTACCGCCGCTATTTACATGCGTTGTTAAACTGCCTTTGCCGGCGATTTTGGCGACGATTGCACTAACTATCCAATTACCGAAATGATTTTTATTTGTATGAATGCGGAAATCAACAGGTTGACCATCAAAGCGAAGTAACGAAATACCTTGCTGTACGATAAACTTTTTTAAATCATGCCCTTTTAGTACATGGTTTAGAAGAGTTTCTAATGATTGATACTTTCTCAGTTTGTTTTCTTCATTTTCGCGATAACGACAGTAGTAGCAATTTTCTGTTTGAGAATAAAATATTTGATGAATATTTCTACCAAAGCTCCCGTGTATTGGTTTCATGTACACTGATTTATATGTGCCAAGAAACCGTTCTACTTGTTCGAAATGCTGAAATGCTTCTGTATTTGGTAATAAGGGTTTAATTGATTCGTCTTTCATAAGAAGTTGATGAACTTCCCATTTATTGAAAAACCCTGGGTTAAACCATGGAATGGAGTAGTCTTGTTCTAATTTTCTTTTTGCTCTGACAATTGGTTTGTAATTTTCCGCTTGTCGATTCGGTAGTCGATCGTAAATGACGTTTGGTAAAGGAACCTTTTTCTTTATCCATTGTTTCTCTCGAAAGAAATATCCTTCAATTGTTTCTTCTTCCCAGTTTATATGTTGAACGCCAAAGACGAATACGAACGGTCGTAATGAGAATGGTGGTGTTAACAACTCACTGAGAGCGATTGAACGATTTCCTAAAGGATTAGAAGAATCATCGTTAAAGCCAGTTGTGAAAATGCCGATCAATGGTCCGAAAATAATCGTTTGGTTTTGTGTGAATGCATGAATAGTAGTTGATTGAGGCAGTAAAAGTTTTTCGGCAATATGCTTTCCGATAATAATTTCGCGAGTAAAGGAATAATGAATTTTTACTTCTTCACTTGCTATATGACGTATGCCGAAGGAGAGGGATGTAATAGGTGGTGTAATAGAAAAAACGTAAGGTAAAGTAATGCTATTTGGATGTTCATCTGAAATATTTAATGTATATATATGTTCTTTCAAAATAGGTTTACCTCCTTTCATTATGGTGTAAAGCGACTGAATTTAAGTGGTCCGTGAAATATCTTTTCAGCTAATGAATCACTATGACGAATGTATTGTTCGTAAGGAGGGATCGTGTTGACATACATAAGCCAGATTGCACCTTTTTGATCCATAATTGTGGAAAGTTCTAGTTCAAATAACGAAGAATAAGACTGATCTAGTGTTTGGAATACTTCATTTATAATGTCGTGTAAAGCGTCGTGTAATAGTTGCACACCTGTACTAGATAGTACGTATTTAATTTTTGAAAATGAATGTAATGAATCATCGTCCGTTGTTGAGGGTAAAAGCTGATTAGGAAATGAGCTTTTTTGTATAAATTGACCGATAACATTCCAAGTTTGTTCTTTGTTTTTTTGCAAAATGGTTCGAATGTGCAGTGGATATGTTAATTGATTTGGTGGTTGTAGCATAGTGTGCGCTATGTAACGTGATGAACGTATGTTAGATTTACACCAAGATATAAATTCGTCTGTGCGTTTGATTGGAATAGAAGTATGGTATTTTTCATTTACTGTATCGATCTGAAACGTTTTATTTTTGTAAGCGACTCGATATAAGTTATCTTTAGAATGTATATTAGTGGGGCGTATAATAATATCCTTAGTTTTTAACAACAGTTTGAAAATGTTTTGTATCGTCGCAATTTCAAATTTTGGTATATAAGGAGACAGTTTTTTATTAGTGAGAAATAAATCATGTAGTTCACTTGAATTAATAAGTGTGTTATTTAAAAAGGTAGTGGAAGGACGATTGTGCAAAGAGTGAATAATTGATTTTACTTTTTCAAAGTCTGTTTCCTCTTGAAAAGAATAACGATCATATATATAAGAAGGAATAGGGAATGTTTGCTTTTTCCATTTTCCTGTATCTGTATCGTAAATAAGACCAGAAACAAGGTCTGTTTTAGGATCAATACAAAATGGCGTAAACTGGGCAACGACATTATGATAAAGCCGAGCGCGTTTAGCGATTTCGGTGTAATACGTTTGCTCATAATGAAGTTTAGAAGTTAAAAGGCCGAGAACCAACGAAATCACTCCTTTACTACTATTTGCATAATAGGCGAAGCTATATATTGCAAATACGTTTTTATACCATTATACTTTTGTCCGTATGATGATATGCTATAGTTTTGGAGAAGTGAAAGGTTGATTGTAATGAATATATGGTTAAATATGTTAACGACGACAGGACTCGGAGCAATTATTGGAGGATATACGAATCATTTAGCGATAAAAATGTTATTTCGTCCTCATCGTCCTATTTATATCGGAAAGTTTCAAGTTCCATTTACACCAGGGTTAATTCCGAAGCGGCGTGATGAACTTGCTGTTCAATTAGGAAAAATGGTTGTAGAACATTTGTTAACACCAGAAGGAATCGGAAAAAAGCTAACAAATGAAGAGTTTCAAAAAGGTTTAATTCACTGGGCGCAAGTGGAAGTGGATAAAGTAATTACGAATGAACAATCACTGCGATATATGTTAGAAAAATGGAATGTAGCACATGTAGAAGAAGAAGCGACTCGAAAAATCGAACATGTGATTACAGAAAAAATTCATGCATTTTTAGCAGAGTATTATACATATACATGGGAACAGGCTTTACCTCATTCTGTACATGAAAAGATAGAGAATGCGATTCCGAATGCCTCGGCGTTTATTTTAGAGCGAGGAATTAGCTTTTTTGAAAGTGAAGAAGGGAAAGCGCGTCTTTCAAAAATGATTGATGATTTCTTTGCTTCTCGTGGAACGCTACTTAACTTAGTTGGGATGTTTTTAGGAAATGTAAGTGTTGTGGATCGTGTGCAGCCAGAAGTTATTAAGTTTTTAGGGCAAGATGCTACAAAGCAGCTTTTAACTGACGTACTGCAAAAAGAGTGGGAAAAGTTAAAAGGAAGAGATGTAAAAGAATTAGAAGCATTTGTAGAGAAAGAAATGATTGTAAGCTCCGTGCTGTCAGCAGTTAAAGTAGAGGAAACAGTGAGTAAGTTTTTAAATCAATCTGTTCAGCAAGTATGTGAACCAGTTCGAGAAACAATTATTGAAAAAGTGGTTCCAAGTGCAGTAACGAAAGGCTTAAAGTGGGGAACAGAAAACGTAGAGAGTATACTAAACAATCTACACCTTGCGGAAATTGTCCAGCAAGAAGTGTCTACATTCTCAACAGAAAGATTAGAAGACTTAGTTCTGTCTATTACGAAAAACGAATTAAAAATGATTACGTATTTAGGAGCGTTATTAGGCGGAATGATCGGGCTCGTACAAGGATTGTTACTATTGTTTCTTAGATAATAAGGTGAGTACATAGAAATAAAAGTGAAATTTCTTCACATCTCTTGCATAGTTTGATATGGTAAAAAGAGGTGCGTATGTAAATGCACTGAAAAGGCAGTGCGTATGAAAAGCGCTAGCCTTCTAAAGGAGGAAAAATAAAATGACAAAGAACATTCATGATGTTGCATATGAATTACAAAAAGCAATCGCTGAAAACGATGACTTCAAAACTTTAAAAGAGAGCTACGCAGCAGTTCAAGCTGACACAGCTTCAAAGAACTTATTCGATGAGTTCCGTACAATGCAACTTAGCCTACAACAAAAAATGATGCAAGGCCAAGAAATCACTGAAGAAGACAACCAACAAGCACAAGAAGTTGTAGCTCGCATTCAACAAGATGCTAAAATTACAAAATTAATGGAAACTGAGCAACGCCTAAACGTTGTAATCGGTGACGTTAACAAAATTATCATGAAGCCACTTGAAGAATTATATAGCGCGCAACAACAAGCGTAATAGTGGAAGACGCTCCTAGTTTAGGAGCGTCTTTTTTGTTTAGGGAATTTAATAGTTATATCACAAAAACTCCCTTTCAAAATAGCCATTTCTTATTGATTATTTTGAAAGGGATATGTAACACATCGGTTAATTTTTTTTATTGCTGTTAATTGAAGTTTTAATATTTTTTTCGTTCAAAAACTTTTCAATCTCTTTTTGTTTCCTCCCATTTATTTTCTCAAAGCGCTTTGTAAAAGAAAAATTGGCCTTGAATAAGTTACCATCTTGGGCGAGTTTGTCTAATTCTTGATCTAGCTCTACGAAAATATCCGTAGATGATGACATAAATTCATAGATTTCTTTTGAAGGTTTTTTATAATCATTAGGTAAATTATTATTACTAATAAACTCATGGAAATTCATATCGTTTTGCTTCGCTAAATCAATTAGTTTTTGTAATTTTTCTCGGTCAGATTCTGTGAAACTCTTATCAGAATTTGTTGAAGCGAGAGGGATAATATTTTCAGATAACTCCCAACTATAATCTATATAATTTTTTATATTTTGTTTCATTTCGTCTTCATTAATAGTTTCATTTTTCTTTGAGGAACTAAATATATTTTCTGGAACTTTAATAGCAACATCTTTGATAGATTGTACATCATTTTTTTCCTTAGGCTGTACACTGTTTGAACAAGCTGATAGAAATAACATTGTAAGTAACATGAGTGGATATAAAATATATTTTTTCATAGTAATCTCCTTTTACATTCATTAGTATCTTTGTAAAATAGCTACATTCCATTTCAAATACTTAACTAAAGCTACGTATAGATGTTTTATTATTTGATAACATATGACGGATATTAGTAAGCCGATGCAAAAAGCTATGAATACATTGTAAACATCGGAATAACTGATTTGATGAAACCCTTTAAAGAATCCTAACCCTATTAATAATATAGGTGAAATAATTAATAACGGTGTAGCAATTATAAGTGCTAGAAGAAGCGGTAATAGAAAGAGTAATACGAAAAAGGCGATAATGATAAATATAAAGTTTAAAAGACTTAAGCTCATAACAGAAAACAGTGCTGTCATAATGTTTTTTAGGCTGCGTTTCTTGTCAGCTTTACTGATTACATATGAAATATTAAGTTCTTTAGCGATAGTTTTAGGGTTTCCTAGCTTTTTAGAAATTTCCTCTTCAGATATTCCATCTTGTTTACCACTAATAAAATGAGTTTCGTACTCCGAGATAATATCCTCCTTTTCTAAATTAGGCATATTCTGCAGAGAGGAACTAAGTTGTTCCAAAAATTCATTTTTGTTCATAACAATCACTTTCCTTTATAGAATGATGAATTACAGTTGAGAATCTTATCTTCTTTCTAAACAGCACAATCTATATCTACCTTTTGAAGGGTATATATAAATTATAAAAAAAGATTCCAAATAATGGTTATTCTATTATTTACAAATATATCACTTGCTATTATTCTTTGCAAGGTACTATAAATTTGTTAATAATGTGAATAGGTGGAAGTATTTTTGTACATTTTTAGAAGAGATATAAAAATGTTATTTTAAGATAAACAAAAGGTTGTAAGCGCATTCTTTAAATCTTGTCAAAATAATATCGAATTCATATTGTTGGAAAAATAATGCATTTGTAATATAATGATAAATGATACTTCACCACATTAATTAACTAGGTGAAATTGAAAATCTTTATTACACAAATTATGAAACAAAGGAATGATTAGTTTGAGTACAGGTGTAAAAGTAAACGACGTGAAGACAAAAACAAAAGGAGCAGATCTTGTTGTTGATTGTTTAATTAAACAAGGTGTTACACATGTTTTCGGTATTCCAGGAGCAAAGATTGACTCTGTATTTGATGTATTGCAAGAAAGAGGACCAGAGTTAATCGTTTGTCGTCATGAACAAAATGCAGCATTTATGGCAGCTGCTATTGGTAGATTAACAGGGAAACCGGGCGTATGTCTTGTAACTTCAGGACCAGGGACATCAAATTTAGCGACAGGTCTTGTTACTGCGAATGCGGAGAGTGATCCCGTTGTTGCTTTAGCTGGTGCAGTACCGCGTACGGATCGATTAAAACGTACGCATCAATCTATGGATAATGCTGCACTATTCGAACCAATCACAAAATATAGCGTAGAAGTAGAGCATCCTGATAATGTGCCAGAAGCACTTAGTAATGCATTTCGAAGTGCGACTTCCACAAATCCGGGAGCTACTTTAGTAAGTCTTCCGCAAGACGTTATGACTGCGGAAACAACTGTAGAGTCTATCGGTGCGCTTTCTAAGCCACAGCTTGGAATCGCTCCCACAAATGATATTACATATGTAGTAGAAAAAATAAAATCAGCGAAATTACCAGTTATTTTACTCGGTATGAGAGCGAGCACAAATGAAGTGACGAAAGCTGTTCGTAAATTAATTGCGGATACAGAACTTCCTGTCGTTGAAACATATCAAGCAGCTGGTGCGATTTCACGTGAGTTAGAAGATCATTTCTTCGGCCGCGTTGGATTATTCCGTAACCAACCAGGTGATATTTTACTAGAAGAAGCAGACCTTGTTATTTCTATCGGTTATGATCCAATCGAGTATGATCCAAAGTTCTGGAATAAACTTGGCGACAGAACGATTATTCATCTTGACGACCATCAAGCAGATATCGACCATGATTACCAACCAGAGCGTGAATTAATTGGTGATATTGCCTTAACGGTAAATAGCATCGCGGAGAAATTACCGAAACTTGTATTAAGTACGAAATCAGAAGCGGTATTAGAACGATTACGCGCAAAATTATCAGAACAAGCAGAAGTTCCAAATCGTCCTTCAGAAGGTGTTACGCATCCACTTCAAGTGATTCGTACACTTCGTTCTTTAATTAGTGACGATACAACCGTTACATGTGACATCGGTTCCCATTCTATTTGGATGGCGAGATGTTTCCGTTCTTATGAACCACGTAGATTATTATTTAGTAACGGTATGCAAACGTTAGGTGTTGCACTTCCTTGGGCAATCGCAGCGACTTTAGTAGAACCAGGTAAAAAAGTAGTTTCCGTATCAGGTGACGGTGGTTTCTTATTCTCAGCGATGGAGTTAGAAACGGCAGTACGTTTAAATTCTCCAATCGTCCATCTTGTTTGGAGAGACGGCACATATGATATGGTTGCATTCCAACAAATGATGAAATACGGCAGAACATCCGCTACAGAGTTTGGCGATGTTGATCTTGTGAAATATGCGGAAAGTTTCGGGGCGTTAGGTCTTCGTGTTAACACGCCTGATGAATTAGAAGGGGTATTAAAAGAAGCATTAGCAGCAGACGGCCCTGTCATTATTGATATTCCAATTGACTATCGTGACAACATTAAATTAAGCGAAAAATTATTACCAAACCAATTAAACTAATGGAGGCAGATTTGAGATGACTGTTGCGCAATTAATTGATATTGATGCAAAAAAAACGAAAATGAGTAATGAAGTATATCAAACATCTACAATGCTTGCGCTATTAGATGGTATATATGATGGTGTGATTAGCTTTGAAGATTTGAAAAAACATGGTGATTTTGGCATCGGCACATTTGATCAATTAGACGGTGAAATGATTGCATTTGATAATGAATTTTATCATTTACGTTCAGACGGTTCAGCGGAAAAAGTAGAGCCAGAAGAAACAACGCCATTTGCAACTGTAACGTTTTTTGAAAAAGAAATGAGTTATACGGTAGAGCGTCCGATGAATCGTGAAGAAGTTGAAGCGTTATTACATGAATTAATGCCAAGTAAAAACTTATTTTACGCTATTCGAATGGACGGTACGTTCCGTGAAGTAAGGACGAGAACTGTTCCAAGACAAGAAAAACCGTATACACCGCTCGTTGAAGTGACGAAATCACAGCCAATCTTTTCATTTGAAAATACAGAAGGTACGCTTGCTGGATTTTGGACACCAGATTACGCACAAGGTATTGGGGTAGCTGGATTCCACTTACATTATATTGATGATGAAAGAAGCGGGGGCGGACATGTTTTCGACTATGTTGTAGAAAACTGTACGATCCAAATTTGTCAAAAAGCTCATATGCATTTAGCACTTCCAGAAACAGCAGATTTTATGGCGGCTGAATTATCAAGAGAAAATTTAGAGGATAATATTGCAACTGCGGAAGGTGCAGAGTAAAAGGAGAAGACTGTTCCACTTTGGAACAGTCTTCTTTTATTTGTCGGTAAGTCGATATCGTTTATTTCTTTGAAACAAACGGATGTCCCTCATAATAAAAACGCCACGGATAATGTACAGCTTCTTCTGCATAGTCGATATTAATACGAGGTCCTGCTGTTATTTTATATTGTGATGATATGTGTTCTTCTTTTGGAACTAATTCAATATGTAACGTATCACTTTGTAACGATACACCGCGTTCTTCTAAAGTAATTCCGAGGGCACGGCATAGTTTGCCAGGACCGTTCGTTAAATTTTTGTACTGCGCTTTTGTAATTTCGGTCTTATTGTAGCGCGCTAGTTTTATTTCTTCTATTCCATCTACCGGCTCAAGGGCTCGAATGAGAACACCTTGCGGGGTGCCCGCTGGTGCTGTAATAACGTTAAAGCAATGATACATACCGTAAATTAAATATACGTAAGCATGCCCTGGTGCACCAAACATAACTTCTGTGCGGTCCGTTCGTCTGCCTCCGTAACTATGTGCTGCCTTATCATCGGGGCCTTTATATGCTTCTACTTCTACAATGATTCCGCTTCGCTTTATTCCGTCTACAATATGAACAAGTTTTTGTCCGAGTAATTTTTTTGCGACTTCTAACGTATCGCCTTCATAAAAAGAAGGAGGTGCCTGCATTGTACTATCTCCTTTGCTAAGTGTATATGTATATAGTAAACCAAATTTTCAGTAGTAATTCTAACTCGTTCTATTTATCGGGTTTATTTCATAAATTATGGATAGAGTACAACAGCGAAGAGGGGGAGTGCGACATGATTTATCGCTTACTAGCTCTTAATATAGATGGGACACTACTATACAACAATGGAAAAATTGCAAAAGGATTACGAGAAACAATTGAATTTGTGAAAAGAAAAGATGTATACGTTACGTTATTTACGAGTCGTAATTTTCAATCCGCTCATAAAGTAGCAAAGGCGTTAAAATTAGATTCTATATTAGTGACACATGGTGGTGCTTTCGTTTCAGCAACGTTAGATAAGCCGTACGTTCAAAGAAGATTGTCTGAAGAGAAGACTTTTAACATTGTGCAAGTGTTAGAGCACTTTGATTGTAACGTACGTATTTCTCATGAACGGTTTTCGATAGGAAATCGTGAGAGAAATACACCAAACTTAATTGCGCGCACTGTATTATCAAGCGCAGATCCGTTATTTTATCCAGTTCAATTTGTAGATTCGTTAGGTGACGCGCTTCGTGACCATCCGGTAGCGGCGCCAAAAATTGATGTTCTTTTCCAAACTAAAGGTGAAAAAGAACGCGGGCTAAATACATTAAGAAAAGCGTTCCAAGATGTAGAGTATGTTGAATGTGATTCAAAACGAATAGAAATTTTACCGCAAAATGTATCAAAATTACGTGGATTACAATTGCTTGGAGAGCATTTAAATATTTCGCTAAATGAAATGGTTGCGATTGGAGATAGTATGGAAGATTTAGAGGTTATTGAAAACGTGGGACTTGGGGTAGCGATGGGGAACTCGCCTGTAGAATTAAAGCAAGCAGCAGATTGGATTACACGTTCAAATAGCGAAAACGGTGTAGAGTATATGATTAAAGAGCATTTCCGTAAGCAATTCCCGCTTCCGTTTTTGAAGAATCATAAAAATACACCGAAACGATGACAGAAAAACGTAGCTTTTTGGCTACGTTTTTTTGTTTATCTTATTAAAAACAGTGAAAGCGTTTTAAAATATGAATTGTGTATGAAATCTATACAATTCACTTGAATCCTTTAGAAAACTAATGTAAAGTGGATGATGTTGCCAAAACAGTTACACCACATGAAATATTCTTCAGATTAATTTTATTGGGCTCCCATACGTAAAAGTATTTCCGCATGACAGTTTAGTTCACGTATTATTTCAAAAATGAATTGTAGCAATCTTATTAAGTAGTTGTAGTGTTTCTTTATTTTATTTAAATGGATTATTTTAAGTTAATGTGAGTAAGGTTTGGTGCATATGATATGTACTTCTTTTTTGGGTTTTAGGAAGTTTAAAAGGGGGAATGAATTTCTTGAGGAAATCATTTAATCAAAAAATTAAAAAGTTAAGTAGTAGTTTAATAGTTGTATTACTAATATGTATGAATTTTTTAATCCATTTACCATTTAAAGCAGAGGCAGCTACAACAGAATTAAAAGGTTTAGGTGATGTATCTTATTACAATGCCATCATTTTTGGAGATCATAGTGCAACGAGTGCGGATATTGAAGGTGCGATGGCTGTTCAGAAAAATATGAACGCATCAAGTTATACAGTCGTAGCGGCTGCAACTGGAGCAAATAACTTAGCTGGAGCAACTTGGGTAGATGAAGGATATCCATCATTATTACTAGGCGGTCAATTTACGAAAGCGGGAGCAGGACAAGTAATTATTCAAGATGGAACAGTGGCGATGACAAAAGACGGTGACCCAGATGGCGCAATGAAAACATCATATGACCGTATCTCTTATAAAGAGCAAGCGGAGATTGATGCTAAGTTTAAAGAATTTAGAAAAGACGTTGATGGTGTAATCGGGGATGCAAGTAAACTACAGACTGATAAGCCAAAACCTAATATGAGCTTTGGCATCGGTGAAGATGTAAATAACCCTAATATTTATGTCTCTTCAGGCCAAACTGGAAAGAAAACATTTGATGTAAAAGACGTTTTTCTTCCGAATGTAGAGAATAAAGACTTTATTGTTATTTATTCAGATGCAGAAGAAGTGAGTTTTGGTGGCGGTGCAATTTTGTATGATACAAGAAATACTGGGATGGCGACGGATTTAATTAATACATCTCAAGCATACGATCCTAATTCATCTTTTACTGAGTTAGCTAGTAAGGTAATTTGGGTATTTCCTAATGCTACAAAGATAACAACTAAAGGTTATGGTGTAGTAGGTAGTGTGTTTGCACCTAATGCAGTTGTAGAAACAAAAGGTGGTTCTATTAATGGACAAGCCTATGTTGGAGGATTACACCAAAGAGATGGTTTTGAGGTTCATAACTTTAAATTTAACTGGCCAAAGTGGAATAAGCCAGCAACTGAAAAAGGACATTTACAAATTAAAAAAGTTGATGAAAACGATGAAAACATTGTTTTAAAAGACGCAAAATTTGATGTTATAGACAAAGATAATAACGTTGTGGCTACTGTTACAACAAACGAAAAGGGTATTGCGGAAGTTAAAGATTTACCACTTGGTGACTATTTTGTAAAAGAAATAAATGCACCAGAAGGATATATAAAAGTTGATACACCAGTCAAAGTAACAATTGATAATACAAACGTAATTGAACTTGTTATGAAGAATACGAGAAAAGTAGAGAATGGCCAATTTAAATTATTGAAAAAAGATAGTGAATCTGGTCAACTTCTACCAGGTGCAAAATTTGATGTTATCGATAAAGATGGGAAAGTTGTGGAAACAATTGTTACAGATGATAAAGGCGAAGCCTTATCGAAACAACTTCCAGTTGGAAGCTATACATTAAAAGAAGTAGAAGCACCGAAAGGATATGAATTATCATCTAGTTCAGTTTCTGTTGATGTAGAGGCTAATAAAGTAGTGACTGTAGATGTGGTGAATAAAAAGATCTCCGAAAAAGTAACGGGTCAATTTGAAATCGTGAAAGTAGATGCGGAAGATAAAACGAAAGTATTATCAGATGCAGAATTCGAAGTGTATAAAGATGGTAAAAAAGTAGATACGTTACGAACAGATAAAACTGGTAAAGTAGTTTCACAGAAATTAGAACCAGGAAAGTATACATTAAAAGAAACGAAAGCACCACAAGGATATAAATTGTTAAAAGAAGAAATTGAAGTCGTTGTGGAAGCAAACAAGTTAGTAGAAGTACAAATAGAAAATGCGAAAGAACTAGGAAGCTTACAAGTAATCAAAAAGGATGCAGAGAGTGGAACAGTTCTAGCAGGTGCAGAATTTAAATTAAAGAACGAAGCTGGTCAAGTAGTTGGAGAAGCGAAAACAACGAATAAAGAAGGTGTTGTGAAATTCGAAAACTTAGTGCCAGGAAAGTACACGTTAGAGGAAACAAAAGCGCCAGAAGGTTATAAGGCGTTAGAAGTAACAGTAGAAGTAAACGTTGTAGCGAACGAAGTAGTAAAACAAGAAGTTACGAATGAAAAAGTAACAGGTCAATTTGAAATCGTGAAAGTAGATGCGAATGATAAAACGAAATTGTTATCAGGTGCAGAATTCGAAGTGTATAAAGATGGTAAAAAGGTAGCAGAACTAAAAACAGATGAGAGTGGAAAAGTGATGTCACCGAAATTACCGCTAGGTGAATACACAGTGAAAGAAACGAAAGCACCAGCGGGCTACAAGCTTTCAAATAAAGAATGGAAAGTAACAATTCAAAACGAGAAAGAAGTAGTAAAAGTAGAGGCAGAAAACGAAAAAATCTTAGGTTCTCTACAAATTATTAAAATGGATGATAAAGATCAAACGAAACGCTTAGCAGGCGCACAATTTACATTGAAAGATGCGAAAGGAAATGTTGTAAAAGAAGGACTTACAACAGATAAGTCTGGAACGGTTAAAGTAGACGGACTTGTGCCAGGTGAATATACGTTAGAAGAAACAAAAGCACCAGAAGGTTATGAGTTAACAAAACAAATAATTCATGTAACAGTTGACGGTGAAAAAGTTGTTGATGTAAAAGTAACGAACAGTAAGAGCCTTGGTCAATTCGAAATTGTAAAAGTAGATGCGGAAGATAAAACGAAAGTATTATCAGACGCAGAATTTGAAGTGTATAAAGATGGTAAGAAAGTAGATACGTTACGAACAGATAAAACAGGTAAAGTAATTTCTCAGAAATTAGAGCCAGGAACATACACATTAAAAGAAACGAAAGCACCACAAGGATATAAGTTGTTAAAAGAAGAAATTGAAGTCGTTGTGGAAGCAAACAAAGTAGTAGAAGTACAAGTAGAAAACGCAAAAGAACTAGGAAGCTTACAAGTAATCAAAAAGGATTCGGAGAGTGGAAAAGTTCTAGCAGGTGCAGAATTTAAATTAAAGAACGAAGCTGGTCAAGTAGTTGGAGAAGCGAAAACAACGAATAAAGACGGCGTTGTGAAATTCGAAAGCTTAGTGCCAGGAAAGTACACGTTAGAGGAAACGAAAGCGCCGGAAGGTTATAAAGCGCTAGAAGTGACAGTAGAAGTGAACGTTGTAGCGAACGAAGTAGTAAAACAAGAAGTTATGAATGAAAAAGCGAAAGAAGAAATTACAGGTCAATTAGAAATTACAAAGGTAGACGCTAATAATACAAATAAAATATTAGCAGGCGCAGTGTTTGAAATTTGGAAAGACGGAACAAAAATCGACACATTAACAACAAACAAGAGCGGTAAAGCGACTTCTAAGAAGTTAGAACCAGGAGATTACACTTTAAAAGAAATCAAAGCGCCAGAAGGATATACTTTATCCGATAAGGAAATGAAATTTACGATTTCTAATGAAAAAATTGAAGTTGTAAAGCTTCAAATTACAAATAAAAAAGATACAGAAAAAGGTCCGGAAAAACCAGGTGAAGGAACAGAAAAACCAGGTGAAGGAACAGAAAAGCCAGGTGAAGGAACAGAAAAGCCAGGTGAAGGAACAGAGAAGCCAGGTGAAGGAACAGAAAAGCCAGGTGAAGGAACAGAGAAGCCAGGTGAAGGAACAGAGAAGCCAGGTGAAGGAACAGAAAAGCCAGGTGAAGGAACAGAGAAACCGGGTGAAGGAACAGAAAAGCCGGGTGAAGGAACAGAAAAACCAGGTGAGGGAGTAGAAAAACCTAATTTACCAGAAAAAGGACAAGGTTCTTCTAATAATCAACAACTTCCAGCTACAGGACACAATACGAATTACGTTCCATTCATCGGTTTTATACTTCTGCTATTAGGAATACGTTTAAGGTTCATGGCTAAAAATAGCTAAAAGATGTATAAAAGGCATCAGAGATATATAATCTCTGATGCCTTTTAAGTGAATACAGATAAAATGAAAATATCTATATGGAATGATAAATATGTTAAGCTTCAATTACGCTAAGCATTCTGTTTATAAATGCAGCTGCGTGTGCACGTTGTGATGGTCCTTTTGGTACGAATTGATTAAATTCATTACCTTTTACAATTCCATATCCATACACTCTTTGTACTTCTTCTTTAGCGTAAATTAAGTTTTGGTCTACGAATGGTAGTTCAACTTGTTTTGCAAAAATACCAGCGTGTTTTAGAGAACGATCGATCATAATAACAGCTTCTTCGCGTGTAATTGTAGTATTTGGATCAAATGTATTATCACCACGTCCGCGGATTATGCCTGCGCTTGCTGCACGATTAATACCGTCTCTTAACGATGGGTGTACTTGTTCTAAGTCTGTGAAATTAGCATTTCCACTTGGCAATTGTAAAGCACGAGTAATTAACGTAGCAAATTCAGCACGCGTTACAAGACGTTCTGGGAAGTACTTGCCGTTCCCTTCTCCTTGCATAATGCCTCTAGCTGCTAATTGACGAATGTCTTGTTCATACCATCCACCTGTAATGTCATCAGTTACGGGATTTTTTTGATTTTCCTTATAGTATGTTTCAGTTCCTTTTAAGAAAGCATCCCATTGTCCGCGTTGAATCATAAACGCAGGGCAGTTTTTTCCTGACCAAAATTGGTGTTTTTGGACCTTATCTAGAGAAATATTTAAGTCGTTCATTAAATAAGCTGCCAATTTACGGGCATTTTCTACCGCTTTTTCATAGTTTCCATCTTGATTAACGGCAATTTCAATTCCGATAGATTCATAGTTTCCAGTTTTATTTCCAGCATGCCATCCAACTTCATTTACTGGAAGATGTTGATAAATTTCTTTATCATCTACTGTGAAATGCCAAGATGCGGCGCGATCAGCTGTTCCGCGTGCTTGATTATCTAAGAATTTTGCATGATTTAGAGCATTAGCACCCTTCGCTGTATTAGCCGTTTCGTGAATCGTAATATATTTAGGCACCATCGGGTAGCCAGGGCGAATATCGTCATTTCCTTTTGGGACAATCATTTCTTTAAATGTAACGCCATAAATATTGTTTGTTTGTAGAGCTTCTGGCGATCTTAATAAACTATTTTTAGCAGTACGACTGTTTTTTAATAATGAAGCTTTTGTACCTTCAAATGTAGCAGAAGGTGCATAAATCCATTTTGTTGTTTCATTTATTTGGACTTTAAACCAATTTCCAGCTTGTTCAGTAGGAGTTATGACTTGTGGCTGTAGTTTCCCTTCTTCTTTAAATGATTGGAACGGAAGGGCATGTATGAAAGCTTCTTCTTTTACGATTAATTTTTGATTAGATAGTTTATGAATCTCTTGAACTTCTAAGCTATTATCATTGTTATCTATCCATCCAGCGCCAGTTGGCGTCGTTATGTAATAAGCATTTCCTTTTTTCTTTGTCGCCGTTACGACTTGTTCTGTAATCTCGATATTCGATTTGTTTTTTAAATCATTCGCGGTATATAATGAATGTTTTTTTGAAGTGTATAGTAGGAATTGACCAGTAACCTCGATATCTTCTTCATGAGTACTATGCTCATTAACATGCTCTTTAATACTTTTAAAAACTTGATCTTCCGTATATACTTCAGCGGATTTTTCAGCACTCTCTGCAAATGAATAAGTAGGTGCAAGAACAGTTTGTAATGCAAGAGAGAGAGTTAAAACACTATAAAATTTCTTTTTCATATTTTTTTTAACACATTAGATTATGGAATCTAGTGTTAACATTCCTCCTTTTTATATTGTATTTTCACTATGTATCGATTTTAGTACTAATAAATTTTAACAAGAGAAAATGATGATGTCTATATACAGGAGCGATATTCATAAAAAGAATTATTTGAAAAAATGTAAGAGAAACAGGTAAAACCTTCTGTATTGACCTGTAAACGCCCTTCAAGTAAACTAAAGAGAGTTTGCAAATGAAAAGGTGATAATGTTGTTAATTTCAATTAAAACGTTACAAGATGATCGTTTTTTACGTCCGCTACAAAATATTGGCGGCTTATTTTTTGAAGATAGTACGATTGGATTTGAACAAGAGGAAGCAAATCTTATCGTTGATATACACATTGAGGATAATGTGAAAGCATCCGCTCGATTAACGGATGTTAGCACAGGAAATGTGTATGAAGAAACATTCTCGAAAGATTTATCTGCTTTCACAGATGAAAAAGAGCGTATGAAGCAAGTGAAGCACGTTGTTTCTTATGTATATCTTTCTGTTCTTCAGCAGTTAACTGGTATTGAACAAAGCTGGGGTATTTTAACGGGAGTACGTCCGACGAAACTTCTTCATAAAATGCTTCAAAATGGTATGTCAAAAGAAGAAGCGCATCAAGAGCTTCGTGAAAGTTATTTAATTCATGAAGAGAAAATTGAACTTCTTCAGCGTATTGTTGATTGCCAATTAGCAGTTGTTCCGGATTTATACCGTTTGAAAGAAGAAGTAAGTATTTATATCGGTATTCCGTTCTGCCCAACGAAATGTGCATATTGTACATTCCCGGCTTATGCGATTAATGGACGCCAAGGCTCTGTTGATTCGTTCTTGGGTGGTTTACATTATGAAGTTCGTGAAATTGGTAAGTTTTTAAAAGAAAAAGGTGTAAAAGTTACGACGATTTATTACGGCGGCGGTACACCTACAAGTATTACAGCAGAAGAGATGGATATGCTGTATGAAGAAATGTATGAAGCGTTCCCAGATGTGAAAAATGTGCGTGAAGTAACAGTTGAGGCAGGTCGCCCAGATACGATCACGCCAGCAAAGCTAGAAGTTTTAAATAAATGGAATATTGACCGTATTAGTATTAATCCGCAGTCATACCATCAAGAGACACTAAAAGCAATTGGACGTCATCATACTGTAGAAGAAACAATTGAGAAATACCATTTAGCTCGTGAAATGGGAATGAACAATATTAATATGGACTTAATTATTGGTCTTCCTGGTGAAGGGTTAGATATCTTCAAACATACGTTAGATGAAACAGAAAAGTTAATGCCAGAATCATTAACAGTTCATACGTTATCATTCAAACGTGCTTCTGAAATGACGCAAAACAAACGTAAATATAAAGTAGCAGGTCGCGAAGAAATTACAGCGATGATGCACGAAGCAGAAGAGTGGACGCAAAAGCATAATTACGTACCATATTACCTATATCGTCAAAAGAATATTTTAGGTAACTTAGAGAACGTTGGTTATGCAATGCCGACGCAAGAAAGTATTTACAACATTGTCATTATGGAAGAAGTACAATCAATTATCGGACTTGGCTGTGGTGCATCAAGTAAATTTGTTCATCCGAAGACGGGAGCAATTACTCACTTCGCAAATCCGAAAGATCCAAAATCATATAACGATGGCTTCGTAAAATATACAGAAGATAAACTGAAAATTTTAGAAGAGCTATTTGCATAAGAAGAAAGAGGTTGTTCCGAGTTGGAACAACCTCTTTTTATCCTGCAGTAACGGGCGGTCCGATTATATCTTGTCAGTTTTTGTCGGTAAGTCGATATATTCGAAAAATCGCTGATATAATTCGAGTTGCGCTGATATATTTTGAAAATCGCTGATATATTTCAAGTTACGGTCGATATATCTGGAAAATCGCTGATATAATTTCATTTACCGTCTAGTGGTACCGTATGTAAAACTATGTCGATAATAATCAGAAAAATTAGTCAAATAATTAAAGGACAATGTCTACTTATGGACGAAATGATAGATTTATGAAAGAGAAAAGGGGGAAATTGTTGGCATGTACATGACGATAGGGAGAATTTTTGATTTATCAGTTGGTAAGTATCCGAATAAAGAGGCGTTAGTGGAACCTGAAAAGAATATTCGCTGGACGTATAAACAGTGGGATGAACAAATAAATAAAACAGCGCACGCTCTATTAGAAGACGGAGTAAGAAAGGGAGATACGGTATCTGTTTACTTATATAATTGCCGTGAATTTGTAAACGTTTACTTAGCCTGTGCGAAAATCGGAGCGATCTTTAACCCGATTAATTTCCGCTTAAAAGCAAAAGAAGTATCTTATATTCTTCAGGACGCATCCTCGAAAGTCGTTGTCTTTGAAAAAGCAGTTGAGTCAACTGTTGCTATAATTGAAAGAGATTTTCCAAATACATCTTTTTGGTCTATAGAAAACGATAAACCTTCCTATGCAAGCTCCTACCATGAAAAAGTGAATGCAGCATCTTCTGAGAAAGTAAATATCGAAATTGATGAAATGGATTATTGTTCAATGCTTTATACGAGCGGTACGACAGGTCATCCGAAAGGCGTATTACATCGTCATCGCGAAATGACTGAGCATAGTATGATTTGTACGTATTTCCTTAAATATAATAGAGATAGTGTAGGGCTTGTTGTGGCGCCTTTATATCACTGTGGTGAATTAAATGCCGGAATCATACCACGCATTCAAGTTGGTGGAAAGAATGTTATTTTGCATCATTTTGATACAGAAACAGTATTACATACGATTCAAGAAGAAAAGATTACGACGTTCTTTGCAGCGCCGACGATGTGGAATATGTTGTTGCAAAAAGATTTAGCTCAGTATGATTTAACTTCGATGAAGATTGGTATATACGGCGGAGCAGCAATGGCACCGGCGTTAGTAAAAGAATGTAAAGAACGTCTTTATATTGATCTTGTTCAAATATACGGAATGACAGAAATGGGGCCAGTTGTTGCGTTTCTCGTAGAGGAGGATCAAATTACGAAAGCTGGTTCAGCAGGCACGCCATGCTTTAGCCATGAAGTTCGTATTGTGAAACCGAACGAGGATGCACCGGCAGAACCAGAGGATGTATTACCTCCTTATGAAGTGGGAGAAATTATTTTGCGCGGCCCAACTATGATGGCTGGCTATCATAATCGTGAAGAAGCGAATAAAAAATCGATGTATAAAGGATGGTATCATTCTGGTGATCTAGGCTATTTTGATAAAGACGGTTATTTATTCGTTGCTGATCGCGTTGATGATATGGTAATTAGCGGTGGCGTAAATATTTATCCTCGTGAAATTGAAGATTTCCTTCATAGTCATCCTGGTATATTAGATGTGGCGGTACTTGGTGAGCCAGACGAATTATGGGGAGAGCGTGTTGTGGCAGTTATTGTGAAGAAAGATGAAACAATAACAGAAGCTGATTTAGAAACGTATTGCAAAGAAAGTGATGAACTAGCAGATTATAAACGTCCGCGTCATTATTTATTTGTAGATGAACTTCCGCGTAATGCGAGCGGGAAGTTGCAGAAATTTGTGCTGAGGGAGTCATTGAAAGGTGCGAAAAAATAAAAAATGAAGGATGCCCCATATCTATGGGGTATCCTTCATTTTTCGGTATTAAACAGAAGAAACAATATCTTTGTTAATTCTCATTTCTTCTTGGTGAAGGTTAATTAGCGCATTTGAAATAAGGTGGAAACACAAAATGGATGTAATACAAAAAGAAAAGGCACCTTAAGGTGCCTCTCTCCGACTTGAACCATTTCATTTCATACGAATCGGAATCTATCCGTATTACCATTACCCCTTTGTTATGAGTGTAAACACATACTATAAAGCAGAATCGTCTATATACACTAGATTGTTAGTTCACAAAAGACAAGAGATTTGAGATCAATATTGAAGTGACGCCACATCCCCTATAATAATTGATATGTTACGCCTTTTAAAAGAATCTGCTTTATAGAACGTGCCCACAAGTTATATTTTACTACATGTAATATTCATTTAGTGTATTTTTTGATGAATATGTATAATTACATAAACTGTATGAAAAAAAGAGAGTATACTCTGATGTTGTGTAATAAAGATAAAGCCCGCCTACGGAATAGGGGGCTTTTCTTACTTTTTATAAATATTTATTCCAATTATATTATCAGATGAGTCTAAACGAATATAAACGTCAGCTGATAAAAGGTGTGCATTATATATTCTTTGTTTATATGTTGATATCTCGAAGCGTTTTCCATTTAATTCACATTCTAGAATAATCATATCGCCATGTTCTTTCCAATTTATTAATTTAGCAGTTGTATTCATATAAACCTCCTCTGAATCATTTTATGAAAATTAGTAGAGATAGTGTGAGAAAGGAGTTTATATAACAAAAAAAGACACCTTAAGTGTCTTCTTTGATTACTATAAAAGTCGTTGAATGAAATAGGTTTCTATTTTTATTTGCGTGAAAAGCCTTCTTCATCAAGGTATTCCGCAGCTTCTGGATAAGAGTTGAATGTACCGTCTAAGTTTACACCAGCGTACACGTTCCACATGTCATCCTCTGAAATAAGAGTAAGAATATGACCATCTTCGTTCTGCCATTCTTCTTCTTTCGCAGGTTCTACAGGTGCTACTACCTCTTCTTGTGATAGAAGGTCAATTGATTTCTCAATTACTGAACGTAACTCCTCTGCTGAAAACTCACGGATGTTAACCATGCCTTTATCATCTGTTTTATAACCTTTAATACCGCTTGCATATACAAATCCATTTCCATTTGGGTGTAAATGAAATACAACGTTCTTTTTATCTAAACGACTTTCTTCAAAGTGGAAGTTTACACGTTTTAATGATACGTTCTTTCTTTCTAGTTCTGGGAAAGATTCAATAATCGATAATTTTTCTTCAAAAGTTAGCATAGTGCCTCCAAGTATATAGTAAAAGATTTAATTTGTTCATTATAGCATAGTTGCAATTGTTTCCAAAGATAAGGGGAAAACTTTTCGTTGAATACGTTTACGTCACGAGAATGTAAAAAGTGAGCTAACGAATGTATCTTTTTAGGTGTACAATGGAACATGGACTTTATACAAAGGTGGTTTTTTTATGTTTCAAAAAATAGCAAAGGAATGTTTAGCAGGATTTACTGTTGCGATTGTTGCGTTACCACTTGCGATTGCATTTGGTATTGCCGCGACAGGAACGTCTGAGGGAGCGCTTGTTGGATTGTATGGTGCGATTTTTGCAGGTTTATTCGCAGCGTTATTTGGCGGGACACCTGGGCAAGTAACAGGGCCAACTGGACCAATTACCGTTATTGCAACAGGAGTTATTGCGACGCACGGGTTAGAGGCAAGTTTTATTGCCTTTATGATGGCAGGGTTATTTCAAATTTTATTCGGTGTATGTAAGCTCGGTTCTTACGTTCGATATATTCCGTATCCTGTCGTTTCAGGATTTATGAATGGTATTGCATTAATCATTATTTTAGGCGAAATAAAGCACGTACAAAATAGTTTTCTACTTGTTGTGTTAACGATTATTGTAATGATTGTTTCTGGCAAATGGATTAAGGCGATTCCGTCTAGTTTAGTAGCACTAGTCGGTGTGACAGCTTTGCTTCCTTTATTTTCTTCCTTACTCGAAGGACTTACAGTAAAGTTACCGATTATCGGAAATCTTTCACTAAATAAAGTAATTGAAAAGATTGGAACCATTCCAGAAGCGATACCTACGCTTCATATTCCATCTTTAAGTGGAACAGGAATAGCAGCACTTATTTTACCAGCGCTTAGTATTGCTTTATTAGGATCGATTGACTCGTTGTTAACATCGGTCGTAATGGATAATGTGACAGGTACACGTCATAAAAGTAATAAAGAGCTCGTTGGACAAGGTATCGGTAATATGATGAGCGGATTGTTTGGCGGATTAGCAGGTGCAGGTGCGACTGTAAGGTCTATCGTGAATATAAGAAGTGGCGGTAAAACGGCACTTTCGGCATGTATGCATAGTGTTATCTTATTTATTTTTATTATGGGTCTTGGTTCGGTCGTACAATATATTCCACTTGCTGTATTATCAGGTATTTTAATTTTAACTGGTATTGGAATGTTCGATTGGGGAAGCATGAAAAAGATGCATGTCGCTCCTAAAGGTGATGTCGTTGTTATGCTCGTAACGATGATTGTAACGGTGAAGTTTGATTTAATGATTGCTGTTGCATTCGGTATTATTCTTTCGTTCATCATATATATGGTGAAATGTAAAGAACGTAAAACTTCTATCGTAAAAGAAAAAGAAGAAACGTACACAATTCAAGGACCGCTCTCTTTCCTATCAGTAGATCGTATTTTCTCTACTTTACAAGATGTGAAGTCACCGGTTGTTTTACGTATGAAAGATGTGCGTTATATGGATGTATCAGGAGCTATGGCATTATTAAATTTTGTTGAGCAATCAAATAAAGTAGGAGCAAGTGTAAAGCTTGAGCAAGTACATCCGAGTATTGAAAAAACAATCGCAGTAATGGCAAGCGATGAACAGAAAGAGCAATTGAAAATCTTAAGTGTTTAGATAGTAATTAGAATATCTCACAATTTTACATAAATTATAATGTAGAGTTGTGGGATGTTTTTATAATGTTTTTAGTAATATGTATCGCAGTGACAGAGAGGAAGGGCTCTTTTGGCGTAACAGAAATGGTTATAGTGTGTACATATATAATGGAAGGAATTAGAAAAATATTGTGAAGAGACAGGCTTAAATGGGTTCGCTTTTCTATTTTGAAAAAAAAACCAAGTATTCAACCTATAATAAATTTGTTATGATAACCAATGGGATAAAGTGAATTCCTATCGTTTGAAACAATATGTTTGAGAGTATATGTATAAAAGAAAAGAGAAAAAATATGAATAAAACATTTGTAAAAGGAGCAGCAATTTTAACCATTACAACTTTTTTGTCAAAATTGCTTGGTAGTTTTTTTCAAATTCCATTACAAAATATTGCAGGAGATGAAGTGCTCGGTATTTTTCGCCTTGTTTTTCCTGTATATATGATTGCTCTTACATTATCGGTAGCCGGAGTTCCACTTGCAATTTCGAAACTAATTGCAGAGTTGAACGAAAAAAATAAGCAAAAGGAAATTGCGAAATTATTTAAATCAGCGTCAATTATTGGGATAGCATTTGGCGTTTTCGGCTGTTTAGTCATTGTATTATTTTCTATTGAAATTGCGAATATGCTCGGTGGACAAGAAACTAGAATGCCGTTGCTTATTACTTCATTAGCATTACTCATTGCGCCATACATGGCGGTGTATAGAGGGTATTTTCAAGGTTTCGGTGATATGAAACCAACAGGGGTATCACAGGTCATTGAGCAATTTGTACGTGTGTTTTTTATGTTAATAATTGCTTACATACTAGTATCATGGGATAAGAGTAATACTGTTATTACTAGTGGTGCGATGGTTGGCTCTTTTCTTGGAGTCATTAGTTCGCTTATATATTTGCGTATAAAATATAATAGAAGTCCATACTACAATAAAAGCAATTCCTATTCGCTCCGAGATTTAAGAGAACACGGCAAAAAGATATTGCGGGTATCGATCCCAATCGCTATCGGAGCTTTATCAATGCCACTTTTAAATTTAGTAGACTCGCTTACAATACCACATGTATTACAAGGATCATCAGCAGAAATTCAAGAACAATTTGGAATATACAGTCGCGGTTTTGCATTCACGCAAATAATTGTTATTTTTGCAAGTGCAATTGTATTTCCGTTAATACCACTCTTAACTTCCGCATTGGCCAAAAGAGATATAAATTTGGCGAAAATAACAATTCAAAATACAAATCGACTAGCGCATGTTTTGACAGCACCGTTAACAATATGGTTGATGGCATTAACCGTACCGTTAAATGTCGGATTGTTCACAGACGTAAAAGGCAGTAGTATGTTAACAGTTATGATTGGCAGTTCGTATTTTACTGCGGTTATGGTATTATCAATAGGTGTTTTACAGGGCATTAACCGTTCTGCACAAGCTGCATGGATTGTTATTGGTGCGAGTTGTGTGAAAGTCATGTTAAACATGATGTTCGTGCAGAAGTTTGGCATAGATGGAGCGGCGTATAGTACATTAATTACTTACGTATTGATTTGTATTGTAAATCATTTGTATATTCGAAGCTATATTGCCTATTCTATTCATTTAAAAAGCTTTTTCGGTGTGCTAGCAATAGCATGTATTTTGGGACTAGGATTGTATGAATTATGTAATGTGATAGATGTTACAACTTCAAGAATTATGACGTTATTATTCAGTGGTATAGCATTAAGTATTACAACCATTTTGTATGGTGTATGTGCTTTGAAATTAAAATGGATATCAATAAACAAAATACCATTTTTGAAAAGATAAATATAGAAATTTAATTTTTTATTATAATTCAGATGAACTGATAAAGAGGAAACTATGTAGGGTATCAAGTGTTTAGGTAAGGAATGGGTACTAGTTTATGTTAGATGAAATAAACGGTTACCTAGTTTTGGAGGAGATTTAGGGTGCGTTTAGTCTTATCAGGATATTATGGTTTTTATAATGTTGGAGACGAGGCGATTCTACAATCAATTATTGAATCGTTAAGTAAAGAGAACCCGGATATAGAACTAGTAGTACTATCAAATGATTCTAAATATACAAAGGAAATGTATGGTGTAGAATCGGTAGATCGCTGGGATATAAAAGCTGTTTATCATGCGATAAAAAACAGTGATGGAGTTATTAGCGGTGGCGGGAGCCTTCTTCAAGATCAGACAAGTACGAAGAGTATTCTATATTATACGGGTATTATGGGACTCGCTCGATTATTAAAAAAGCCGTATTATATTTATTCACAAGGAATAGGTCCAATTACAAAAGGATATAATCGTCTATTAGTAAAATGGAACTTGTCAAAAGCTTCCTATGTATCAGTTCGAGATGAGGATTCGTTTTTATATTTAAAAGAACTTGGCATAAAAAACGATATTGAAATTGTTCCAGACCCTGTTTTAACATGGAAACGGACAAAACAATCGGATTGGTTGCAAAAGCATTCGATACATGGAAAAGTAATTGCGGTTAGTGTGCGTTATTGGAATGCAAAAGAAGATTATATAAAAAAATTAGCTGCGGCATTAAAAAAATTAAAGCAAGAAGGATACCAAATTCTATTTGTTCCAATGCATGAGCCATTTGATCAAAAAGCTTCGCGTGAAGTAGTAGACTTAATGGGAGAAGAGACGTATATGCTTCCATATAAAATGGATATCGACGAGAAAATATTCATTTTATCACAATGTTCATTACTAATTGGTATGCGTCTTCATGCACTAGTTTTTTCTGCTGTAGCCAAAACTCCAATGGTCGGGATTTCATACGATCCGAAAATTGATTCGTTTTTAAGTCAAGTGAATCAGCCAGTTATAGGAAGTGTGGATGGCGAATGGAGTGCTGAGTATTTATATGAAATTGCGAAAAAGCAATTAATGCAACAAGGAACTGTGCAGCAAGAGTTACAATTGACAATAGATGAGCTTCGGTTGCAAGGCAAACAGGCAACAAAGAAACTCATTGATCATATGGAAAAAGGCACTTTATTAAAAAAGTAAAGTGTCTTTTGTTTTGTTTTGAATTTAATGAAAATTCTAATTAAAAAACGTTTTATTTTAATTCCTATTTATTATGCTAAAATGATTGTGATTATTATATAATCAAATTTGTGATAATAAATTCGTAGATTACGAGGAGGATAACCTTGAAGACTTTTTCAAAAGGTATAACAGCAGTGGCATTAACGGGATCATTACTTTTAACTCCTATTTCAAGTTATGCGGCAAATGATGATATTACAGGACATATGTTTGAGACGAATATGCGCTCACTTATTACTAAAGGAGTTTTAATGGGGTATGGAGACAATGTATATGCGCCTGATAAATTAGTAACAAGAGCAGAGTTTGCTACATTCATAGCAAGGGCTTTAAATTTACCGAAAGCTGATTCGAATTTCGAGGATGTGCCGAAGACTTACGGTTTATATGATGGTGTAAGTAGAGCATATGGAGCGAAAATTATTAATGGTCGTACGAACGAGACATTCTCACCAAATGATGTGATTACACGTGAAGAAATGTCGATAATGGTAAAGCGAGCGTTAGACTATAAAAATATTAAAGTAGCTGTAAGTCCGCTTACCTTTACTGATAAAGATAGTATTAACTATAAAGAGCATGTACAAGTTATGGTGGCTACTCAAATTATTAAAGGGTATCCAGAAGATAATACATTTAGACCACATTTATCAGCTACAAGAGGGATGGCTTCAGCTATGTTGGATCGCATGCTTCAGACGATTGAAAAAAACGGAAATAGCAATCCTGTAGAAACTAAGAAATATGTTGTGACAAATGTAAGAGAAAACGGAACAGAGCAAGAAGTAGAGCGCTATAATACGTATAAAGAAGCGGTTACGGCTGCTCAAAATAAAGGTATGAATGCGGTAAAATACGAGAACGAATTTTTATGGATTAAAGATGGTTTTGCAAGTGCGAAAAGAATAACTGGGCAAAACATCATTAATATTTATGATGAGAATTTGTCAACAGTATATACGTATATTCAGTATGGAACAGAATTGAAAGTGTTAGAAGTTGGCGAAGATCGTGTGAAAATTCAACTTTCTGGTTTGACAGGTTATGTGAAGAAGAATGAAATCACTTTAATTCCTACAAATGAAATGAAACAGTCGTCTTATTATGTGAAATCGGATGGATATTTATACCATAAATATTATACATATAATACAAGTTCACCTGGATATACAGAATTTAGATATGGTGTGGCACCTTCTTTCATGAAGCAAGGACAGCAAATGTATAGTGTAGATGGAAAGACATTTGGAGACGAAACTTTCTATCAATATTTCAATTATTTATCATTACGTTCGAAAACAGATTATACAGCTGAACAACTAGATAGTTATGTGAAATCGATTAAACCAGACTCTCCATTAATTGGTTTAGGAAAGAAATTTAAAGAAGTAGAAAGCAAGTATAATGTAAATGCATTATTCTTATATTCATTAGCAATTCATGAAAGTTATTATGGAACAAGCGCTCTTGCAAAAGACAAAAATAATTTATTTGGTTTAAAAGCAACAGACGATAGTCCGTATGGTAACGGAGAAGCATTCAATTCAAAAGAAGATTGTATTGAACATGCAGCAAAATTATACATGAATGAAGGATATTTAAATCCAGGACATTGGCGTTATACAGCAACATATACAGGTGATAAAGCTGCTGGTTTAAATGCGAAATATGCATCTGATGCGAACTGGGGTAAAAAAGTAGCGGGGCATATGAACCGTTTTGATTCTTATTTAGGTAAAAAAGAATACAACAAGTACAAACTTGCACGTGTGATGAATAACGTGGAAGTGAAAAAGAATCCTAGTATATCAAATGAGCGACTGTATCGTTTAAATACAAATGTAGTTGTCACAGTTACTGGTGAAGAGATAATAAACGGAAAAGCGTGGGTTAAAGTTATTTCAGATAATCCTACTGTAACAGAAGCGTATATTGCAAAAGAAAGCTTAGAATACGTAAAACATTAATTAAATAAAAAAGAAGGTGCTACTAATATTTCGTAGCACCTTCTTTTTATTCAATTTCAAAATCAACAATGATATAAGCGAGTATAACAACGAAGAAAATACTAACGGCTGGTGCTGTTAATACGTGGCCAGACATAAAGCCAATGCCAAGTGATAGAACGAGTGTGCTCGCTAATAGCATATACTTTACTTTCATGATTTTCTTAAAGTTTGTGATCATGCGGATAAATAATTTAATACCAAAGTATAGAAGAGGTATTAAGTAAATAAGGAAACCGACAATTCCAAAGGCGAAAAATAGGTCATGGAAGTCCATTTCAATTAATTTAATTTTATCTGTGTAGTTACCAGCGTAACCCATTCCGAATAGTTTTTGTGAAAGCGGTGCGTCTTTATAGTATTGTTTGTATGTTTTTAAGAATTTGTCGCGATCACTGTAAATTAAACTTTTTACTTCAGAATCTGTAAGTTCACCTTTTGCATGTTTTTTTGCATCTTCTGGATCTGCTTTAATTACTTTTCCTTCTTTTCGATCTTTCTCTTCTTGTACTGATTTTTTGTATTCGTATATTTGCATGTGAATGCCCATATTTTTTGCGATAGGAGTATGCGGTGTAAGAGCAATTAAACCTCCTAGTATAACTGCGACAACAACGGTATTTACAATATGTGTGAATCCTTTTCCTTCTTTTTTACGATTTATCATATATTCAATGAATGAGAAGAAAAGTGCTACGCCTAATGTAATAACAATTGCGCCATATCCGACTTTCGTTCCGACCATAATACTTGCATACATCGCAAGTATTGTTGGAATCCAGTAATATATTTTCGAGAAAGAAGTTGTTTTATGAATCGAATATAAGACAATGATTGGGAACATAATGGCGAAAAGAGAACTTAAATCATTTCCAGCGAAGAACCAACCTCTTGAACCGATTTTTGAGTGAGGATAGCTTGGGAAATCCGTTCCAGTTTGCATTGCGACAATCATTGTAATGCTTAAAATTAAAGTTGCATATAAGAAATATGTAATGATTTTATGGAATACATACTCTTTATTTTTTAGCTCTTTAAAGGCGATAATATATCCAAACAGTAGCACAATTGGATATACGCTCTTTAAGATGAATTTAACTTCTTCTCCAAATGAAACTGGAGATTTAACCATCATATTATTTACAAGACCGATTGCGAGTGCGATCCCGAGTAAGCACAAATAGAGGATGTACTTTTTCGCATCTTGTTGTTTGTGATGAAGAAGTAGGTACCCTAATGCAAGAAGCATAAAGGCGAAACGGACTACAACTCCAACTGTTGCGCTCATGTGTAGTATATAGATTGAAAAAGATGTTAATAAATCTAAAATTGGTTGAAACACAATGAATAGCAATAGGAAATGTGGGAAGTAGTTATCCGTTTGTTTCAACTTATTAACCATATGTTCCTCCAGTTCTTCATTCCTTTATTACAACACCCAAAAGATGGGTATAAAGCCTTTTTTACATAGTAAGGCGAATGAATTTCAATATTTGTTTTTTATCAAACTTAAGAATACACCATTTCATTGTAATGGTAAATAGATGAAAAGCATGGATAAACCGACTTTAATTTCTATATTTTTCAACGGAATTGTATGTTTTATACGGTAAATGTACAAATTGCGAGATTATTAGACAGAAAATTGAGAAAAAAAGAAGGATTTTTCAGTGGTTTTCTATAATTATATAAGTATAATCTTTATGGAGAAAAGAGGGGTATGTAATGGAAGTAACGAGTAAAACAGAATCTGTTATTGTGAAATATGAAGGCCACGTTGCAACGGTTATGGTCAATCGCCCAGAGGTGTTAAATGCGTTGGATGAGCCGACATTAAAAGAGTTATTACAAAAGTTGAAAGAAGTAGCGGAAAGTTCTGCGCATATCGTTGTGTTATGCGGGAACGGCCGTGGTTTTTCTGCGGGTGGGGATATTAAATCGATGCTTTCAAGTAATGATGAAAGTAAGTTTGATGGCATTATGAATACCATTTCTGAAGTTGTCGTGACATTATATACGATGCCAAAGCTTGTTATTAGTGCAATTCATGGACCGACTGCAGGTCTTGGGTTAAGTATTGCGTTAACAGCTGATTATGTAATGGCGGATATATCATCTGTTATTGCAATGAACTTTATTGGAATCGCTTTAATTCCAGATGGAGGCGGTCATTTCTTCCTTCAAAAGCGTGTCGGTGAAAATATGACGAAGCAAATTATTTGGGAAGGTAAGAAGTTATCAGCGACAGAAGCGCTTGATATCGGCTTAATTGATGAAGTAATCGGCGAAGATTTCCAAACGGCTGTGAAACAAAAAATTAATGAATGGTCACAAAAACCGATTAAAGCAATGATTCAAACGAAGCAAATTTTATGTGAAGTAAATCGCTCTAATTTAGAGCAAACATTGCAATTAGAAAAGCGTGGTCAATATGCAATGAGACAAACAGCGGATCATAAAGAAGGAATTGCTGCGTTTTTAGAGAAACGTTTACCAGCATTTAAAGGGGAATAAAGTGAAGTGAGGATTTTGTCCATTCCTCACTGATTATTAGCTCGTTAATTCGGGATAAAGGGGAGAAAGTGCTAACACATTTTAGTATAATTGTGTTAGCACTTTTTTTAAGGAGTAATACATGAAGAAAATGATCGGTGTTATTACTATTATTTTGCTTACATATTCTGCTTTGCATAGTACACCATCTTTGGCAGTTCGGACTGCGTTGTTTTTTGAGGGACATCCAAGTGTTGCATTTTCTGACGGGGTGACGAAAGAAAAAGATGTGAAAAAAGAAGCGATTCCAGATGAGTATCAAACTCTATATGGTAAGGACGAAGACTTAGAGCACTATTTCTTTCCACATGTAAGAGCACATGGATCAGGAATTGATATGTTAAGTGCGTGCGTGAAGAAAAAATGGTTTTTCTATAAAGCAGAGCTCGGATGTTATTAAATATAGGAGGATGAATGATGTCAGCATATAACAAGTTAGTAAGAGATCGTGTTCCAGAGAAGATTTTAATGTCTGGAAAAACGTATACAGCACAAAAATTAACAGGGCAAGCATACATACAGGCTTTAGCGAAAATTGGAACGGAAGAAATTCGTGAATTTGCTTCTATGAAAGAACGCGAACATGCGCTAGATTCTCTTGCGGATGCGCTAGAAGTTATCATTTCATTAGCACGTGCAGAAGGTGCATCGATTGAAGATGTAGAACGCCTTCGTAAGAAAAAAGAAGTAGAGCGCGGTGGATTTGAAAGAGGTATTTATTTATTAGACGTTTCAGAAGAATAGTTTTATAGGAAAAGCATAGCGTTAATGAGTAACGCTATGCTTTTTTGTTGCAATGAAGCTAATAATGAAGAAGATAGCTGTTAATATCCAGCCGATTGTAATAGAAGTAGTAGTGTGAATGGCATAAGAGATTTGTAAACAAAATAATGATGCTAAAAACCAAATGAGTGCAATGTGTATATATTTTTTTAATATATTCATATTTTATAACTCCTTTTATATACTAAAAAGAATTTTACTACAATTTAGAAAATTAAGCTATATAAGTAGAGGTTTTCTGGTGAATTTTGTATACTGAATAGTAGAGAAAAAGAGGAGGAAACGACAATGGCACATCATGCGAAAGAAACGATGGAACTGATTAAGGAGCTTGTCTCTATTCCAAGTCCATCTGGAAATACAGCAAAAATTATTAATTTCATTGAAAACTATGTCAGTGAGTGGAACGTAGAAACGAAACGTAATAATAAGGGAGCTCTTATTTTAACGGTAAAAGGGAAAAATGATGCACAGCACCGCTTATTAACGGCACACGTTGATACGTTAGGTGCGATGGTAAAAGAAATTAAGCCTGACGGTCGCCTGAGTCTTTCTATGATTGGTGGATTTCGCTGGAACTCCGTAGAAGGGGAATATTGCGAAATTGAAACATCAAGTGGCAAGACGTATACAGGAACAATTTTAATGCATCAAACATCTGTACATGTATATAAAGATGCAGGTGAAGCAAAACGCGATGAGAAAAATATTGAAGTTCGTATTGATGAGCGCGTATTTTCAGCTGATGAAGTACGCGAATTAGGAATTGAAGTAGGAGACTTCGTTTCATTTGATCCGCGCGTTCAAATTACAGAGAGTGGATACATAAAATCACGTCATTTAGATGACAAAGTAAGTGTTGCAATTTTATTAAAATTAATTAAAAGATTACAAGATGAAAACATAACATTACCATATACGACGCATTTCTTAATTTCTAATAATGAAGAGATTGGATACGGTGGTAACTCTAACATTCCAGAAGAAACTGTTGAATACTTAGCAGTTGATATGGGAGCGTTAGGTGATGGACAAGCATCTGATGAATATACAGTATCTATTTGTGCAAAAGACTCTAGCGGCCCGTATCATTACGCTTTACGTAAACATTTAGTAGAGCTTGCGAAAACGAATCATATTGAATATAAAGTAGATATTTATCCATACTACGGATCTGATGCATCAGCTGCGATTCGCGCGGGATTTGATGTGAAACATGCTTTAATTGGAGCGGGTATTGATTCTTCCCACGCATTTGAACGTACGCATGAAAGTTCTATTGCGCATACAGAAGCATTAGTGTATGCATATGTAATGTCTAATTTAATTGAAGAATAATTTCATAGATAATAGAGAGCTGATTAAAGATATTATTTTTAATCAGCTTTTTATTTGGCAAAGCGATTAGGAGACATGTCCTAATCGCTTTTTTATCCCGCTATTTGCCGGGCAGTAAGACCCCTACCTCAAAATTCAGCGAAAGCAAAAAAGTTAGATGGGGGCGGGCTGCCCGTAAAAGCCCGATTGGTGAGGGCTGATTAAAGTTTTTTATATACATTCATTATAAGTTATATATATGCGATTTTTGTTATACGGCCGGAAACGTATTTACTATAGATATATAATGTTATACACTATGAAAGGAATTAATTAATAGTTAATATTTTTTAGTTAGCTTGATTAAAAAAATGAATGAATATGAAGTTTTGAGAGGAGATTTATTTTTCATGAAGTACAAAGCAATAGCCGCAGGTTTATTAGCAGCAAATTTACTAGCACATCCAATTAGTAGTTTAGCAGAAACGAAGAAATTTCCTGATGTTTCAGATAGTGCGTGGTCAAAAGACGCAATTTATTATTTAGTAGAGAGAAATGTAATTAACGGTATGCCAGATGGTAACTTTATGCCATACGGAAATTTAACACGCGCTCAGGCAGCAAAGATTATCGCAACAGCAATTGGTGCTAAAATAGATCCAAATGCAAAGCCGTCTTATAATGATGCAAAAAATAGTTGGGCAGCTTCATTTATTGCAGCCATGGAAAAAGAGAATATTATTAAAGGGCGAGAACCAGGAGTATTTGATCCTGAAGGAAAAGTAACTCGTGCTGAAATGGCAGCTATGCTTGTAAGAGCATATAATCTGAAAAGCAAAGTAACAGGACCAGTTCCTACAAAATTTGCTGATTTAGAGAATCATTGGGGTAAAGAAGAAGTTAATATTTTAGTAGAATTAAAACTTTCTTTAGGTACAGAGGATGGCTGGAAACCGAATGATTCTATTACGCGTGAACAAGCAGCTCAACTTACTGCGCAAACAGATAAATTTAGCAAGAATAGTGATCGTCCAGTAGAAACAAAGAAAATGTACATAGATAGAAAATTCATTACATATCACGCACCATCATTAAGTTCTGGGATTAGTGCAAATCAGCATAATCCACAAATGGTTGAAATTAAAGAAGAACGAGATGGATGGATCAAAATTGCAACAAGTAAAGGTGATAAATGGACACCTTTAGTAGAGAAAACAGAAGTTATTAATGAAGGATTCACTACTTATGCAGAAGCTTCTTCTTCTTCAAAAATAATGGGAACACATAACGCACAACAAGTAACTGTTATTGAAGAGAACGGCAGCTGGATTCGTATCCGCATGGGCGCTGGTTTCCAATGGGTTAATAAAAATCAATTAAATCCAGTGAAGCAAGGTAACTTCTTAGAAGGAAAAGCGATTATCATTGATCCAGGTCATGGGGGAGCGGATTCAGGTAATCCAGGTTATTATGAGAAAGAAAGTGAAACTGTATTAGATGTATCACTACGATTACAGAAAATATTTGAGAAAAAGACACCATTTACTGTGTTATTCACTCGTACAGATGATACACGTCCAGGAACAAGTGCTTCTGATTCTTTAAAGAAACGTGTAGAATTTGCTCAAAAAAATAATGGGGATATTTTTGTAAGTATTCATGGTAATGGCACGGAAGAGAAAAATGGACAAGGTACAGAAACGTTCTACTATGAATCAGCGACAGCAAGAGGAACAAATCCTAACGTATCAGAAAGTCGTTTACTAGCAGAAAAAATTCAAGAGCGTCTTGTAGATGCACTGGGAACAAAAGATCGTGGTGTGAAAAAAGGCGATTTATACGTAATTAGAGAAAATACAATGCCAGCTGTATTAGCAGAATTAGCATTTGTAGATAATAAAAGTGATGCAGATAAAATAGCTACACCAGCGCAGAGACAAAGTGCAGCGGAAGCGATTTATCAAGGTATTTTAGATTACTATGAAGAAATGGGTAACAACGTGTCTTCTTTCCGTTAATAAATAATAAGAGATTGCCATTGGCAGTCTCTTTTATATATTAACGTTTCTCTTTATTTCCGGCATATGATATCATTTAATTTTATATACAAAAGAAAAGTATTTGAGTAATTGTAATCAGAACAATTTTAAACGATAGAGGATGATAATAGATTGAATAATCATAGTAAAACACCTGCCTGTATATATACGTATGCATTTCGTGAGGAGGAGCGTGCTTTATGTTACTTGGAAATGCGCTCGTTCTTTGGAATGGAGTCCCACGTTAATATTTTAAAAAGTGATGTCAAAATTGACCCGAGTAGAAGTGCGTTTATTAAAGAGCGAATTGAAGTTATGTATGAAGGGGACGACTTAGAAAGCATTTTAAAACAAGTGGAACAAATTGATTTGGCGGGAGCGACATTTAAAGTTATCTTCGTTAAAATCAATGACCTCGTTGGAGAGAATAAAATTGAATATGGAGAAAGACGTCTGATTGAACGAGACCTCGGCATGCATATTGAAGGAGAAGCGGATGTTCGTAATCCAGAGCGTGTATTCGGGATTGTTCCTCTTGGAGGACGCTGGTACTTCGGGCACTATGTAGAAAGCGAACCCGTTTGGTATCATCACATAAAAAAACCGCATAGTTATTCGACATCTCTTAGCACACGTGTTGCGAGATCAGTTGCAAATATCGCTGTACCAAATCCAGAGGGAGTACGAGCAATTGACCCGTGCTGCGGTATTGGAACAGTAGTAGTAGAAGCACTTTCTATGGGGATTAACATCGTTGGTAGAGATATAAATCCACTTGTAGTTCTTGGAACGAGAAAAAATATCGCGCATTTCGGATTTGAAGGAACAGTAACAAAAGGGCCGATCGAGGAAATTACTGAGAACTACGACGTTGCTATTATCGATATGCCGTACGACTTATTTACGCATGCCACACCAGAAGATCAACTATCAATTCTCTCAAGTGCACGCCGCATCGCGAAAAAAGTAGTCGTTGTCACGATGGAAACAATGGACGACATGATCCATGAAGCAGGATTCGAAATTACAGATCGCTGTATTACAAGAAAAGGATCATTTACTAGACAGATTCTTGTTTGTGAATAAGAAAGAAAGGTCACCCGTTTGGGTGACCTTTTTTGTTTGTATTGATGTGTAATTGGTTGGTGGTTTAGGTAGATGAATTAGCGAAATTTGTCGGTAAGTCGATATTGCATGTCGAATCGCCGATATCGTTACATTAGAATGTTACTGTTCTTTTAATTTCTCTTGTTGTGCAAGTAGTAAATTGCGCAAGATGTGCCCGCGGTAACTTTCTAGTTTTCGTCCTTCATGATAGCGTACGCCTAATTTTTTTAGTTCAGCTACGTACCAGCCCTTTGTTCCGTAATACATTGGATCACTTCCTTTTTGCTTTTGAACAGTATATGTTGGGGGTGGAAGTAACTTTCCAGTGAAAATAATAAGACTGGTTGTATCAAGGGGCTCCATAACATAGCCTCTGGACAGTGTATAAAAAAATAGACAGTAATGTATGCTTTTTTAAACAATGTATACAAATTTATATCCTATGCGTTGGCATGATATTTGCAATAAAAAGAGTATCAACATATAGGGGAGAGATAGAAATGAAGGTTAGTAAAGTGTACACAACAATTGATGCTCACGTAGCTGGGGAACCGCTTCGAATTATTACGGGCGGCGTGCCGGAAATAAAAGGAGACACGCAGCTAGAAAGACGTGCGTACTGCATGGAACATTTGGATCATCTTCGCGAAGTTCTTATGTATGAACCGAGAGGACATCACGGCATGTACGGTTGTATCATTACTCCGCCTGCGAGTGCTCACGCTGATTTTGGCGTATTATTTATGCACAACGAAGGATGGAGTACGATGTGTGGTCATGGCATTATTGCTGTTATTACAGTCGGAATTGAAACAGGCATGTTTGAAGTAAAGGGGGAAAAACAAAAGTTCATTATTGATAGCCCAGCTGGGGAAGTCATTGCGTATGCAACATATAACGGGAGTGAAGTAGAATCTGTATCATTTGAAAATGTTCCTTCATTTGTATACAAAAAAGACGTTCCTATTAAAATAGATGACTATGAATTTCAAGTAGATATCGCGTTTGGCGGAGCTTTTTATGCGGTAGTAGACTGTAAAGAATTTGGCTTGAAAGTCGATTTCAAAGACTTATCTGCTATTCAAGCGTGGGGCGGTAAAATTAAGCACTACATCGAGAGCAAAATGGAAGTGAAGCATCCACTTGAAGAAGGAGTAAAAGGGATATACGGCGTTATTTTCTCAGATGAACCGAAAGGAGAAGACGCAACTTTACGAAATGTAACAATCTTTGCTGATGGGCAAGTAGATCGTTCTCCTTGCGGTACAGGAACTTCCGCAAGAATCGCAACTCTTTTTGAAAAAGATGCTTTACAAAAGGGAGAAATTTTCGTCCATGAATGCATTACTGACGGGAAATTCGAGGGGGAAGTATTGTCGGTAACCGCAGTAGATACATATGAAGCTGTCGTTCCAAAAGTAACGGGGCATGCCTTTATTACAGGATTTCATCAGTTCGTTGTAGACCCGAGAGATGATTTGAACCGTGGATTTTTGTTAGGATAGAAGGAGGGGGTGGAAAGATATGTTAGTCATAAGCGCGAACGAACAAAGAAACTTAGTAAATATGAATGAAGTTATTGAATACGCGGCGCTTGCTTTAAAAGAATTTTCCGCAGAAAGAACGATTACACCAATAAGGGGCTCATTACCATTTGCGAACGAGCGAAATACGGCATTAATTATGCCTTCAGTAGCGGAAGGGCTTGAGGCACTTGGCTTAAAAGTAGTAACAGTAGTCCCCGAGAACAAAAAGGTAGGAAAGAAAACGATAAACGGGATTGTGATGCTATCAGACTTTCAAACGGGAGAACCGCTCGCACTTTTAGAAGGATCCTACTTAACGATGATTCGAACAGGCGCCTTATCAGGAGTAGCGACAAAATATTTAGCTCGTCATAACGCAAAAACTTTATGCATTATCGGCACGGGTGAACAAGCGAAAGGAATTGCTGAAGCAATATTTGCGGTTAGAGATATCGAAAAAGTCATCTTATACAATCGCACAGAAGAAAAGGCGTATGCATTTGCGGAATATATACAAGAGAGATTCAACAAACCTGCATATGTTCACACAAATGCAAATGAAGCAATAAGCGAAGCAGACATCATCGTCACAACTACGAACGCATCCACACCAGTCTTCTCAGAAAAACTACAAAAAGGCGTCCACATAAACGCCGTCGGCTCATTCAAACCGAACATGCAAGAACTACCATCCCATGCCATCGCGGGAGCAAACAAAGTAGTAGTCGAATCAAAAGAAGCAGCACTAGACGAAACAGGAGACCTTCAAGTTCCGATAAAAGAAGGTCTATTCAAAGCAAACGCCATTCACGCTGAACTTGGTCAAATTATAAGTGGAGAAAAAGCTGGACGCGAAAATAATGAAGAGATTACTATTTTCAAATCAGTTGGTTTGGCAGTAGTAGATATTATTGTTGCAAAGTATTTGTATGAGAAAGCGGTGGAGTGCGGGATTGGGAATAGGATTGAGTTTTGAGGGACTGCCTTTTGGTGGTCTTTTTTGTCAGGATGGGTGTGCTAGTATTTATAATTGAATCCTCTTAATATTATGTTGCAATGTATGAATTCTGTGCGGACATCAAATCATTCATTCAATTGGTATATGAAAAAAGTTGCCCCTCTAATTATTAGAGGGGCAACTTTTTACCATTCTCGCCATTCTTCTGTTATATCTTCTTCGGATTCTAGACCAGCTATTCTTGCTGCTGTATCGATAAATTCATAGAGATCTTCTCTTTCCATTGTTTCGATAAAATAGTCATGTTCGTCATTTAATTCATTTATGTTAAGAACAACCTCTTTAACAACATGCATTATTTCAACTTCAGTTGGATTTTTTCCCAATTGCTCTAAATTATTTATGTAAGTATCAAGAACTTTATTTGTTGCACTTATATTTTCTTCAGTGAAAAATTCCCCACCTTCATCATTCTCAATCCATTGGGTTGTTGGTTTGTTTTTTTTTCAGTTCATCAAATGTCATGATAACCTCCTAAATGTGTTTTTTGTCTTTAATCCCATTCTACATTTCCGAGTATATATAACAATCATTTTAGAGGGATTTTCTGTAAGCTGCTAGTTTTTTTACTCATT
Source organism: Bacillus sp. EKM501B (assembly GCF_011800505.1). Classification (NCBI taxonomy): domain Bacteria; kingdom Bacillati; phylum Bacillota; class Bacilli; order Caryophanales; family Bacillaceae; genus Bacillus; species Bacillus sp. EKM501B. The sequence goes on from NZ_JAALFZ010000001.1 coordinate 95,635, forward strand.
TTACGAGGTTACTTATTCGTGGTCTTCTTATTTTACGTAAAAGAAATTGATTATTCTTAATCATTCGACAAGATGCAACAATTTAAGATCGTGTTTTTTGCTATGATAAGTAAGAAATTTACATATCGTGTTATTGGGGGATAAAAAAAGATGTTGAAAAAATTTACTACATGTATTTTAGGTGGCGCTTTAGTATTCAATTTATCTGGTTGTGGCAATACATCCGACAAAACTTCTTCAGAATCTAAAGAAACCAATTCTAAACAAGAAGAAAAGAAAGTGCAAACAACTGATGAGACGAAAACGAAAGAAAATACAAAGCAGAAAAATACAGAACAAACAAAAGAGAAATCAAAAATAAAAGAAAAAGAGTATGCTGTAAACAAGGATTTCCATACACCTAAATTTGATGTAACTGTAAAAAGAGTTGTAGAAAGAGATAAGGTTGGTAAAGAGAGTATAGGATTCCAAAAACCTGAAGATGGACATGTCTTTATTGTTGTAGAAGCAGAAGGGAAAAATATCACAAACGAACCGATGAAATTAGCCGTTTTACCATCAGTGGATTTAGTGGATGAAAATGATAATGCTTACCAAAGTGATGTGTTGGCAGCTAGTAGTTATGCGGTTGAAAAAGGCGAGACATCTACTATTACTAAGGGATTAAAACCAGGGGAGGTAATGAGAGAAAGTAAAGTTTACGTGATTAATAAAGAAAAATTTGATACAGGAAAGTGGTATGTAGTTGTTAACCATGAGTATAAGGAACAAATTAAATAGTGTTTATTTATGAAGAGGAGATGGCTCCTCTTTTTTTTTAACAAGTTAACACAGAATTTCGTTATAATGTAGAAATTTAATGTTTTCGAAAAAAAGAATTGACTTCTATATTAGTTGTAACTAAAATAGTTACATAAAGATGTAATTAATTTAGTTACAACTAATATCTGCTAAAAATATGATTTATATATTTAATTAAGGATGGTGGTCCATACGTTGCCACCCGGTGTAGAAAGTTACTAACACATTCAAATCAATGCATATTCCAAGCTTTAGTATTTTCTGTTACGGGGCAATAAGGTGCAATGTTATCTTTTGTTAAAAACCTTGGTGGATCTTTCTTTGGAAATATTAGTTTTTGGGAAATATAGTAAGGTAGCTAAAAAAGAACAAGGTATAAAAAGATGTACTTATATAAACCAAAAATTTAGTTGAGCTGGATAATAAAAAAAAGGTAGGAGATTTAAATGGAGACGAAACAAGATAACCTTATTTACGTATGGGATGCATATTGTGGATGGTGCTATGGTTTTTCAGAAAGTATTAAAGGATTTTACAAAAACCACACTGAAGTACCATTAACGGTTTTATGTGGAGGGTTATTTTTAGATAATTTACCAATGAAAAACTTCTCATATATAGAAGAAGGAAATAAAAGAATTAATCAACTTACAGGTGCTGAATTTGGTCCTTCATATCAAAAATTGGTGGAGGAAGGGACTTTTAAAATGAATTCGAAAGATGCTGCAATTGGCTTTTCAGCTTTACGCTCATTAGCGCCAGACCGTTTATTAGAATTCACTTCGGCTATGCAAAAAGCGTTTTATTATGAGGGCCAAAGTCTGAGTGATCCTGAAACATATCGCAAGATTGCAATCGAGCATGGTTTGGACCCTGAACAAGTATTAGAACGTTTAAACGCTCAAGAAACAATAATAGATGTCCAAAATGATTTCAATAAAGTTCGACAGCTTGGTGTTAATAGCTATCCTTCATTACTTTTACAAAAGGATAATCAAATTATTCCTATTGGTGGTGGCGTAATGAAACCGGATAAAATTGAAGCGCGTTTTAAAAATTTATATTAAGAAAATTTAGGATACAGTAGCAAACATGTTATCTTAGACCACCTGACGTTGATCTCCGGAATATTCGCCAGTACTATTACACTTTCAGATAAATGGGAGTGGGAGATTTTATCGGAACAAGCTAAAAATATGATAATTAGTTAATAACTTTAACAAAAGGAGAATAACATACTATGTTTAAAACAATCGATACAAATCAAAAAGATGTGAAATTAACGGTGTTTAGTTCGGACGAAAAAAGCTTTATGGTCACAGCAACATTAGTTGAGAAAGCAGGACATGCATTTTTAATAAACTCAAAATTTACTCAATCTGATTCGAAAGAAATTGTTGAGTATCTGAAAAAAAACAACTTATCTCTAGATAAAATCTTTATTATTCATGGGGATCCAGACTACTACTTTGGATTAGAGAGCATTAAAGCCGTTTACCCAGAAGCTATAGCGTATGCAACAGAGTCTACTGTTGAACATATCGTTCATTCTGTCTTAGGGAAATTAAAAGTTTGGAAAGACGTCCTTGGAGAAAATGCACCAAGTAACGTGGTATTACCTCAAGTATTTAAAGAAAAAGCGATTGATTTTCAGGGGTTAACATTTGAACTAGTAGGCTTAGATCATTACAGAACTAGCCTATTTAATAAAGAACTAAAAGTATTAATTGGTGGTATCGATGTATTTAACGAAATACATGTATTCTTAGCGGATACTAGCTCAAAAGCGGATATGGAGGCATGGATTGAGAACTTGAAAGTATTACAAGCATTACATGCTGACATAATTGTGCCTAGCCATGGATCAATCGAAAAATCCCTAAATAATCAAGCACTTACTGCGACAATGGATTATCTAAGAACGGCGGTTCAAGCTTCTGAGGAAAGTGGAACTTCAAAAGATTTTGTGGCAAAACTTGAAGCAGCATATCCAGGCTATGCAAATAAAGGTGTATTAGAATTAAGTGCAAAAGTTGTAACAAAAGAAATGCCTTGGGGTTAATGATATGAATAAATATCAAAAACTATTACATGAAACGTATGTGTTAACTGGCGAAGGGAAATTGGATGCGTTCAAAACGTATTTAAGTGAAAATGTATCTTGGACAGAAGCTGCTGGGTTTCCATATGCAGGTACTTATATAGGTCCAGATGAAGTAGTGAAAAACGTACATGAACGTCTTGGCACAGAATGGGATGACTATAGCGCTAAAGATGAAATTTATGCTTTTAATAACAATACTGTTATCGTTTATGGAAAATATAGTGGAACATATAAAGCTACAGGGAAGTCATTTGTAGCAGATTTTTGTCACCTTTATAAGTTTGATGAGAACGATAAGGTTAAGAAGTTTATTCAAATTGTGGACAGTGCAACTGTTAATGAGGTATTAAGTTAGAATTAATCGTTTCTAATATGCCTTGTATAGGGGGAGGTTAGGATAAATGAAATTCCTAACATTACCCCTGACATTACATTTTGGGGAAGGTTTCTCCTTCTTCAAGCTTTTTATAGAAGAAAACTTATTTAAGTAGAAGAGGTAGGTATATATGAAATTAGAGAAAAGTTTAATCATAACAATTATTTCTGTATTTATTTTAGGAGTAGTTTCGACTTTGGTATATCAAGCTTCCAACGGTAATAACAAAGGTAACTCAATTAAGAGCGAGAATGTCGCTTCTGTATCAAAAGAAGTAAAAGAAAATGAAAAGAATAAAAAGATGGTAGTTGATTTCTATAATGAAGTTTTTAACAAACATAATATCGATATTATCCCTAAATATGTTAGCGAAGATTATAAGCAACATAATCCTTTTGTTGCTGATGGACGAAAAGCCTTCATGGATTTCTTTAAGGAGGATTTTGTTAAAAATCCTAATTCCTCTGCAGAGATTAAACGCGTAGTAGCTGAAGGGGATACAGTTGCTCTTCATGTACATTCTCGTACTAATTCTCAAGATAAGGGAGTTGCTATAGTGGATATATTTCGTATCAAGGATGGAAAGATTGTCGAACACTGGGATGTAATTCAAGAGATTCCAAGTGAAGCAGCTAATGATAATACGATGTTTTAGATAGAAGATATATTTAATAATTGTTTAATTGATAGTGCTGTATAGAGTTTAGAAATTTAGATAATTAGTCATCAAATTTGGAAATCATTTAAAAATAGCATATTAAATGATGGCGCAAATTAATACGAAATAGCTCTTTAATAAAAAATCCTACTCATTAAAAAATGAGTAGGATTTTTTATTAAAGAATAGTGCTAATTTTGTGGTTCGGCACCATCTAAATTTGGAAACCATGAAAGTATAGGTACTCTATATCCACGTAAAGTAAAATCGTAATTTTTTCCTTCTTTTATGTTTGCTTGCAGATCCACTGAATGAAACTTCATCATAAGAAGGCTATCCTCATTAGAAATAACTTTTTCGGTTCCATTTTTTTGCTCAACCTAGTACAATCTTACCAATTTAAAAAAGACCACCATTACTGGCAGTCCTTTTTTGGTAGTTTTAGAAATTAAATTATAACATATTAATATACAAATTATAAATATACTTTTACAAAAGATACTATAAGTTTTTTATAATTCTTGATTTCTCAATTTCCATTGCATACTGAATTTTCCTGTAAGTATTAATAACTACCATTAAAATTATCAATCCACTAGATTATTAGAAAAAACTGGTTATCTACATAATTGTTTGGTAAAATATAGATATAATTTAAGAGGGTAAAGTTAATATAGATCAACTAAGTAATGCTAAGAAAATGTTTTATTGCATAAAAAAAGGCTCCATTGCTGGAGCAATCAAAATAAACAAACGAATTAAAACAAGAAACAGACAATTTAACTATATAGATAAAACATAAATAAATCTATATATATGTAAAAATGCATATAAAAATTCTATTTATTGATGCTATAATAGGTTTACTCGATGATTGTTATATTTTTTTATGGTTTTTAAGCAATAAATACCTTCTTAACACCAAGTGTAAAAGGAAAAGAAGACATCTTAAGCGATGTCTTCTTTTCTTATATAATAACTACACAATAAAATTAAGATGGTTCAAGTCGGAAGAAGGCACCTTTGGGTGTCTTTTCTTTTTCGAATTTGCCTAATAGGGGCAGCACCACATTGCTATCAAGTTAAAAATTTTTTCACCCAAAACAAAAAATGAGCTGAATTCACATAAATAACTATGGAAGAAAACGTTACTTATCGTAGGGTTCAAGGTGGTGATAGTAAAGAGTTAATTTTAGTTAATGATGATGGTACACTCTCTTTAAATAGTAAATGGAGGGCAGATCATAATTTAAATGTATCTACTGGAAAAGATCACTCTACATATTTCAAAAATAAACGAGCAGACTCATATATTGTGGAATTTGATGTACCACAGTATTTAGATGATTTAATTAGAGAAAATGCGATTTCTCAGAAGGATTATAAAACTAATCCACTTAATGAAGGTAGAACAGCTCCTAAGATTGTTGACAAGGGTACTTTTGATAAATATGGATTTGAAGGTATTGCATACGAATTACCTGACCCCACTAGTCGGTGGTTGGTAGAATATGGATGAAATGCTAAACTTATTAAGTAAGAGAGGAGAACGAGTTAAATGATTAAGCCTTTATACGCCGAAAATATTATAGTAGGTGTAAAATATAAAAATAAGCTCAATTGGTATATAACTGAATCGGATTTATGGTATTTAGATTATAATCAAGCTGGATATTCTCCTAGTGAATATCCAGAGGAAAGAAAAGGCATTAGTATTTTAAATGAGACTACAATAGCTAACTTTTTAGAAAGAATAGAAAAATATAAAAGATTTACAGAAGATATTAGGTTAGAATTTTTAAGAGAACTAAGAACTAATAGAGAAGAAGCCTATTATGATTATAATCCATGTTTCCTAATAGATTTTGAGCGTTTAATTTTTTATTCTAATTATCCGGAATCAATATCTTTTGAAGAATATATTCCGAATAACTGGAGAGGTTATTTACAGCGATTTGATGAACAAGTACCCTATGAATATAGATATTGGGAAGATGAGAATAAAAACTATTTAGTTAGAGAGGATTAGGTCATGGAAGAAAATAAAGTAGTTATGATAAAAGAAACATTTAAAAATGAAGAAACTGGTGAACTAACGCCAGGAGTTACTATAATACTTGATGGGAATTTAAGGGAAGTGTTGGAGATAATTATGGAAAAAGAAGGCTATTCGGATTATCCAGAAGCTTTAAAAGAAGTAATCTTTGAAGGGATTCATCATTTTGTGAAAAGAAATAAATAATAAGCTGACATATACTTTTAAGGTAAAGGGCAATTCTGAAAGGGATATGCCCTTTTTATTTTTTAAATTTGAAATGTAGCTCAGATATTATCTTTTTCTTCCTTATTGATACCAATATATTTTAAGTGTAATTTATGAGGTGCTATGATTGAGTATTTCTTACAACATAGCGAAATCTTTTGTTTGTTTATAGAACCAATAGCCGAAGGTTTTGCACATGGTGTGAGTCCCAATAGATTCGATCCCAGCAAAATCTCCGGCTTTTTGAAATTTTTGATAAGTCTAGATCTTATTAATGGGTTGATCTTCTTTTCAAGAAGGGAATAATATTCCACAGAAGGTGTAAAATGGGGGGTTAATTTAGATGGTGATGGTGAAAACGGGTGCGAAAAAAACTTGGTCAACAGTAGCAGGGTGGTTTAATTAACATGAAAAAAAGTATAGATTTTAATAAGAAAGCTTTTGAATATTATATGGCTCTTTACGCTGTAAGTGATATAAGATCGACTATAATTACTCTTGTGATTGGGATAGCAGATATATTTGTGCTTTTACCTGCTTTTGCGAATCCTGTTCAACCGATATATATGTACATAATAGTTCCACCAGTTGCTTTTTTAAATGTATGGGCAATATGGATTGTTATAAATCCTAGGAAGCGGCAATTACAATACACTCTATTTCGTGGGGTATTTGGCATCGTATGTTCAGTAGGATTATTAGTTATAACCCAAAAGTTTGCATATGGAATGTTAGGATTACAAACTCCTATCTATTTTATTTTTTCGGTTGGTTTGTATATTTTTGCTTTGTATTATTATTATAAAAATCATATTAAAAAACTTCAGGAATCAATCAAAAAATCAAAATCATCGAAAAAAAACTCTAGTTTCGGAGTAGTGGCTTTTGTAGGATTGGGTCAACTCATTGCTAATATCAGTCTTGGTTTTGCAACACAAAAGATGGTAGCAATTGTATTAATGTGTGTATACTCCATGCTTTCGTTTATGTTGTTTCATTTCATTATGGAACTCCATAGGTACTATTATTTAAGGAAGCATATAGAAGATGGGGGTAGAACACATGAAACCTTTTAAAGAGGTTTATTGAATTTTAAGTATTGTGATTTATGGAAGGAAACAAAAACTTATGGTTAAAGAACCTGTGATGTATGACTATATTGGCTGTTTTTATCCAGAAGGAGGAAAGCTGATATGCAAGCATTTAAAGTTGGGAAATTAGTCACATTCGTTGCAATTATAATACTTCTTGTAGTTGCTATTTTATCTCCTTACAACTTATTTAAAAAGATTTATTTTATTATTGGTGTTCTTATTATTGGCGCAATTTCACTTGGTACAAATAAATTCTTTGAACTGATACACAGTAAATTTAATAAGAAATGATATTACTTATGTAATAAAGAAATTCCCCTCTAAATCCTTAATGATTTAGAGGGGAATTTCTACAATATGATTTTACTGGATTACGTGGAACTAAATTAGTCCATCACCATATTGGTGGTGGTCAAGCTGTTGGTGTTCCGCTGCCACTACATCCTGGTTTTGGAGGGATTCATAACGCAGAAAAATCGATTGGAGCATGGGGGAAAAGATGCAGGGATTGAACCACCCCCATATTCTAATGCAGCACATCATCTAACACCTTGGAATGATAGTAGGGCAGAAAAGGCACAAAAATTATTAAAGGAATTTGGGATAGACCATGATTCGGCGGCTAATGGAGTATTTTTACCTTATAAAGTTAATAAATACGTGACTACTGAAGTCTTACACATAGGGAAGCATAGTTCAGAGTATATACTTGAAGTAGAGAGAGTATTAAGTCTTGTTAAGAAACGGGGCGGTACTCAAGAAGATGCTGTTGACGCCTTACATGATATAAGAGAACGTTTATTGAATGGTGAATTAAAATTAAATAAACCGAAGAAAGAGTAATCTTATAATAGAAAAATAACAAAGGAGAGTAAAAATGAAAATTTGGGAATTAAAGAGTTCATTTGATGACTATGAATCCTTTCAACTATTGAACTTAGAAGAAGATTCTAAAAAGTATTTTGAAGGAAAAATTGACTCGGCAGTAAAAGCATCTGATTCATGGGGAGAAATACGTATTAAATGTGTAGAAGAAGGAAATCAAAGTGATTTGCCTCATTTTTGGGGAGAAGTTGGTACACCAATGGTTAGTGGGAAAGCTAAAAAATTTTTAGAGTCTATACTTGGTGATAATGTAGAATTTCTTCCCCTAATTCATGATGTGACGGGAGAAGTGTATTATATAATTAACGTTTTAAATGCAATAGATGCTATTGACTATGAGAAAGCTATACTAAAGAAACTACGTTCTGGCTTAGTAATAGATTTCAAAAAATACGCATTCTTACCTAATATGGTTAAGAACCAAACAATATTTAAAGTTTACTTAAATGAAATATTACATATTCCTTCCGTTTTTGTATCAGATGAATTTAGAAATACATTGTTAGAAAGTGATTTAAAAGGTTTTGAATTTATCGAGGTATGGGATTCAGAAGCAAACATGTAAAAGAAAGTCCTAAAATAATTGATAGGAGTTAGTGACATGGATGTAAAGGATTTAAAAATTCTAAGAATGTTAAACAATTATGAGGGAAATGAAAAAGAAATTTTTGAACTGATTCAAGCTGAAGCAATGGTGAAATTTATATGTGGAAAAATCTGATTTTAGAAATTGAAAAAATAGAGAAAAGTTTTAATGATAAACTGAATACACCAGCAACAGATAGTGAAGTTAAGAAATTAAGAGAACGCATGAAAAAGAGTTTTAATGTTGACCTCCCGAGTGAATATGAGGAGTTTCTTAAAACTGTAAATGGATTAGATTTTAACGGGTTAGTACTTTATGGAGTTGACTCTTATTTGTTGGATACAGAAAGGGACGAATCAATTTGCGGGCTTATAGAAACCAATGAGATTTGGTATGAAAATGAATTTCAAAAAGAGTATCTTTTCCTTGGAGATTCAAATATAGCATGGTTCTGTAAAAACTTATCTGATGGTACTTATTTAGAACTTGATAAACCATCTGGTACAGTGATGAATACATATAATGATTGCAACACAATGCTTGAGGAAGCATTGAAAACAGCCCTTCTTTAATAGGAGGTAGTAAAAATTATGTTTAATTTTTTGAAAGAATATGTTGTAGCAGACAGAAGTGTCCGTTCTAAACAGAAACCTATTTTCTATCCTATATATCAAGATGAGATAGATGAGGCAGAAAGTTTATTACAAATGGAACTCCCAAAAGAACTAAAACGCTTTTATCAAGAAATAGGTTATGGTTTTTTAAAGTCTGATAAAAGAACGTTTTTCAACAGATTTATGGACCCGATTTCAGTTGTAGATTTCCGTTTAAGGCAAGATATTTATGAATATAATCCAAACCTAGATGATGTAGATGATGATTCATTAGTGTTTTTTGAAGTAACAGAACTTAACTTTTTAACAATTAAATTTAAAGAGGAAAATGAATTAGGTCAATGTCCTATTTACTCTGAAGATGAGAAAATAGCGGATTCTTTAGAAGAATTTTTAATTAAAATGGATGAAAATCCTGACTATTATATTTAATGGATATCAATTCTATTTTGTAGAGTGTGCATTATTGGTTCGTCCTTTTGAGAAGTGTTTTCTAGCTTATGTGATTGCAAAGACAAATAATAATTAATTATGAGTAACAAAAGTAAGACTTATGTGAATTACGCATAAGTCTTTTTAATATTATCTCAAAGTTAAGAAGATTGAGAGGGAAAATTCTCATGAATCTAGGGGAGCTAGTTTAAAAGAAATTAAAAGACAATTAAATATACCTAGATTTCAACACCCGATTAGTCAAAAAATGGTACCATTAACAGATAGTAATGGTAAAAGGATATTAAATGATAATAAACAGCCTATTATAACTCGAGAATTAACATATGAAGTAAAAGGTCAAAAAATTATAATTCAAGATCATTCAGAGGGTCATAAGTTTGGAGAAGGTGGAATTGGAGATCAGTCACCGCATCATAATGTAAGACCTGAATACAATACACGAACAGGACAGGTAGATGGTATGGAGGATCATTATTATTTTGAGAAGAGAAATAAAAATAGGAAGTATAAAAATGATTGATCAATTTAAATTTTTAAATCCACAAGCGTTAATTAGTATTTTTGGGAAAATACCAAAGTTTGAAGAATCAGAGTTATTAGATGTGCATCTTAAAAGAGATGGTCCTACTTTAGTTATTCAATTGATGACAAAGGAAAATGTGGAAAATAAGCCAAAAAGATGGGATAAGTGGGATGTAATTTATGTAGAGATATCTTTCTTTGCTATTCATAATTTAACAATAAAAGGTTTAGGGACAGAAAATATAATTGATTATTTTGAAATAAATACGATAGAAGAAGGTTTATTAAGAATTAAGTGTAAGAATCAAATGTTAGTTGAGTGCTCGTTTGAATGGGCGAAGGTAGAAGGAGTAATCCCAGGCTTAATAGGATTACCGTAATTTTGATGGGAAGTAGATAGTTAATTTTTATAATATTCATATTTTAATGTTTTGGGGTTAAATAAGGAATGTATAAAGGACATTTGAAACGTTGATAGTGTTGCAAACATATGAAGCGGAAATTACTAAAATTAAGATACCTAATTATATACCTGTATTAGGTGATTATGATATAAGTTCCAAAGGTGAGATTGTAATAGGTGGGTATGGTTATAGATTCCGCAGGAGTTTCATTTAAGTTTGAGAAGGAAGCGAGATAATAGAATGCGAAAATTTTCAAAAATAGTTATATGTGTTGGTGCGTTAATAATGATTATACTAGGCATGATTGTACATGATACATGGAAGGATAGGATTTATTTTTCTTTAGCTGTACTTTTTGTTACCGTACTTTCTTTACTATGGAATATAGTTGCTCATAATATTATGGATAAATTTAGGGGGAGAGAATGAATAGTTATGAAACTTTTACTGATTGGAACAGTAGCGGGGTAGTTTAATTAACATGAAAAAAAGTCTAGATTTTAATAAGAAAGCTTTTGCACATTATATGGCTCTTTATCCTGTAAATGAAATAAGAGTCCACGTAATTGGTCTTGTCCTTTTGGGGGCAGATGTGTTTGTTCTTTTGCCTGCTTTTGCGAATCCTTTTCGATTACTCTATGTATATATAGTAACTCCTCCAGTTATTTTTTTAAATTTGTGGGCGATATGGATTGCTATCAATCCTCGGAAACGACAGTTACAATACACTCTATTTCGAGGAATATATGGCGCCATATGTTCAGTCGGATTATTGGTTATAACTCAAAAATATGCTTATGAAGTGTTACAATTACAAACTCCTATCTATTTTATTTTTTCAGTTGGTTTGTATAGTGTTGCTTTGTATTATTTTTATAAAAATCATATTGAAAAACTTCAGGAACCAAGAAAAAAATCAAAATCATCGAAAGGAACTGGTGGTGTAAAAGTAGCAGCTATTGCAGCGGGATCGGGGCAGTTAATTGCTAATATAATTCTTAGCATTGCAACACAACAGATGGGGGCAATTGTATTTATGTCTGCATGCACAGTGATTTCGTTTGTTTTGTTTTATATGATTATAGAACTCCATAAGTACTATTATTTACGGAAGCATATAGAAGATGGAGGGAAAATACGTATAGGCTTTTAAAGAGAATTTGTTGCATTTCAAGTATATAATCGCATTCTTCTTATGGAAGCCATTCACGAGGCTTATAGCAATAAAAGATGTATAGGTGGAAGGTTATATTCTGGTAAAACATCTGAAGGAATGGAAATTAGGTTTGTTCTTATTAATGGTAAGATTATAACTGTTTATCCAATGTATTAAAGAATGTGAGGTACTCAAAAATGAAAGTAACTACTCAGCTCATAGTTAAAAATGCAAGACAATATAGAGGTAATTGCTAAGAAGCACTCCTCCTAAGTTTCAGATGAAATTAAATGATTGAATATTTATATTTAAATAACCGTCTATTTATGCTTTAATATTTCTATGTACATAACTGGAATGATTAGGAAATTGTATTTAATATGTTTTAAGAAAGGGGAATGTTTTTTATATGGAAACTCCAGAAAATCAATTTAAGCGTGCACTTAATCCTTGGTTCTCCATTTGGACAAAACCACGTGATACAATGAAAGAAATTTTTATATCCAAACCTAAGAATGTGTTTTTACTCATTTTATTAGGCTCATTCGTACAGAGTTTAGATCGAGCATCTTCTAAAAATATGGCGGATTCAATAAATAGTCCAGTTTCAATAATCTCAATGGTTATATTCGGTACCTTCGTTGCTTTTTTAATTTATTATTTTTTGCTACCAGCGTTATTTAATTGGGTGGCAAAAAAACTTGGTGGACAAGGTACCTTTGAAAAAACACGTTACTCAGTTGCCTATTCTTATATCCCTTACGTTTATTCTCTTATATTAGTTTGGGTGCCTTCATTTTTCTTGTTTGGGATAGAAAACTTTACGAGTGAGACACCGGAAATGGATAGTAGCATAACTTTAACGATTTTGTTTCTTATTTTTGCCATAATTGATATAGTTATTGGAATTTGGACAATCATTATTTCCTTAAAATGTTTAGGAGAAGCACACCAATTTTCAGCATGGAAAGCATTATTAACAATAATAATATCCTTTATGATTATCATTCTTCCTTTAGTAATAATAGTATTTCTTATAGTAGGGGTTACAATCTTTTAATAATTTATTTGCTTCTTATTTATCCAAACGTTTTCTACTTGCTGTTAGTAATTGTTACAGGGTGAACAACCACATGATTCGGATGTTCCACTTGGCGAAGCGTATGACCTTTATGATCAAATTGATCGCCCGTTACGGCCTGTTTTTCTTATTATTAGTGTTAACAGGAATTTGTGAAGGCAAACTTGAAAATCAAAATATTAAACCATTAAAATCTTAGGGTAGCTGAGTAGATTGTCTTTGTTTGTCCCTTATTTTCCAATTGGAGGCTAATTATTACCAATTGGTTCTGTAGCTCTTATAGAAGAAATTAATCAACCTCTTATGATTTATGGAAGAAAGCAACAACAAGCTGATAATAAATTATGCGATTATGTTTCTTGTCCATATCCTCATGGTAATTTATCAAAAGAATATAATGTGTTTTTTAATCATAATCAAATAATTCATTTATTATTTAAGGGTTTCGAAACAGAGGATGAATTAGAATTAAGAAGTAAATTATCTGAGTTTTAGTGAAAATGGAGAAAATATAATATGGTTTTAGGAATTTCATATTCTGATATTTTTCATATCATAATTATTGTTTTGGTTTTTTTCATTTTTTGGAGATTGAATACTTGGTATAATAAAAAATATAATGTTCCTAAGGTTTTTCAATGGTTTCCTAGAAGATGGGGAAAAAGAAAAGTTTCAGAGCATTTGTCTCAACTAGATAAAAAGTTAGAAGCTGAAGGTAAAGGTATCTGGGTTACAATCTATGCTATAGATTTGTACATTGTAACTATTCCTTGTACAGTAAAAAAATATAAATCTTAATACATATATGTGTATAAAAAAGACCTTTTATTTTAAAATAAAAGGTCTTTTTTATGATGATTGAAATAGTAATTTTAAGTGAATTAAATTTGAAATGTATCAAGAATATTATCTTTTTCTTCTTTATTAATTCCGATATATTCCAGAGTGATGTGTGGTGTGCTATGGTTAAGAATTTCTTGTAACATAGCAACATCTTTTGTTTGTTTATAGAACCAATAGCCGAAGGTTTTTCGCATGGTGTGAGTACCAATGGATTCTACATTGGCAAAATCTCCGGCTTTTTGCAATTGTCGATAATACGTGTTTTTTCGTCATACAAAAACCCCTACATATAAGTAGAGGTTTTTAAATTATATCTTAATGAATTATGCTTTTTTAGATAAAGCAAATCGAGTTCAGGTAAACGAAGAACATAGAATACATAATTTTAACTAGACTTATTATTAACTAGTGTATCTCCACCACCAAGCTCTGCCTCAATCTGCGAAGTCTTCGATGACTCATCCATACGCCAATACGTAATAAAGCTGATCGCGATACATCCAGCTACGTAGAAGTAGAATAGTGATTCCATTCCGATACTTTTTAGCCATAATGCGATGAACTCAGCTGTTCCGCCAAATATCGCAACTGTTAGTGCATATGGTAAACCTACGCCTAGTGCGCGAATTTCGGTCGGGAAGAGTTCTGCTTTTACAATTGCGTTAATAGAAGTGTAACCAGTAACGATGATGAGACCGACCATCATGAGTAAGAATGCTACGATTGGTTCTGTCGTTTTTTCCATGAAGAAGAAGATCGGTGCTGTTAGTAATGTTCCAAGAATACCGAATGCCATTAATAATGGGCGGCGTCCGATTTTATCGGATAGTAGTCCTGCAATTGGTTGAAGTACGACGAAAATAAGTAGTGCGACAAAGTTAATCCAGCTTACAACTTCTTTCGGAAGACCGACTGTGTTTACCATGAACTTTTGTAAATATGTTGTGTACGTATAGAATGCGACAGTGCCTCCTAATGTTAGGCCGACTACTGTTAATACTGCTTTCGGGTGTTTCATAAGAGCGCGAACGGTTCCTGCGCTTTCGCGTTTTTGTGATTTTATGTTTGCGAACTGCTCCGATTCATCCATCGTGCGGCGAAGCCATAATACAGCTACTGCGCCCATCGCTCCAATAATGAACGGAATGCGCCAGCCCCAAGCTTTCATATCGGGTTCGCTTAGCAATTGCTGAAGAACAATTTGAACGCCTAACGCAACCATTTGCCCAGCAACGAGCGTTACATATTGGAAACTTGAATAAAAGCCGCGGCGACCACTACTAGCCATTTCAGATAAATATGTGGCAGAAGTTCCGTACTCTCCGCCAAGTGATAATCCTTGTAGTAAACGGGCAAGAACTAAAATAATTGGTGCCATAATACCGATACTTTCGTAACTAGGTGTACAGGCGATAATTAAAGAACCACCGGCCATAACCGTAATCGAAAGTGTTAATGCTGCCCGGCGTCCGTGCCGATCTGCATAGCGTCCCATTAATAAACTTCCGATAGGGCGCATTAAAAATCCAACTGCGAAAATAGCTGCTGTGTTGAGTAACTGACTCGTTGGATCTCCTTTAGGAAAGAACTCTGCTGAGAAGTAAACAGCGAAAGCAGAGTAAACGTACCAATCGTACCATTCAATTAAATTGCCGACAGAACCTTTGAAAATATTGCCGGCGACTCGATTAGATTTTGCTTGAGCCATAATAATTCCTCCTCTTGCTTATAAATAAAATGATAATTATGAAAGCGTGTTCATTATAGTTGAATTGTACTGTCTGTAGAATGAAATCTCAATATTATGACAATTTTATTCTTTTTGTACTTTATGTACATGGAGAGTTTTAATAGTTGCTTCCTTATTCGTTTTGTCATAATAATAGAAAAAGGAGATTGATAGTTTAGAATATTTTATCAAAGGATATGAAGTATGAAGAAATCACGCAAAGTGTCATTGCAAACGAAAATAGTAAGCTTAATTATTACGTTAATTTTATTTGTTGTTCTCCTATTAGCAGGAATATTTGTTTACATTCAGTCCGTTGATACGAAGCGCCAAGTGGAGCAGTTAGCACTACAAACAGCCAAGTCGCTTTCTTTTATGCCAGCTATAAAAGATGCTTTTCAAAATAACGAGCATAAAAATACGATTCAATCCATTGCGGAACAAGTTCGTGAGCAAGCTGGTGCAGATACTGTCATTATAGAAGATCGCTTTGGGGTGACGTATTCCCATTCTAATTCGGAGTTAATTGGCACAAAGAGTAACAATCCATATAACTATGAGGCACTCACTTTTGGAGGGTACTATACGCTTGAAGGAAATGGTGTAAGTGGTCCAGCCTTAATGGCAAAGGCACCTATTATTGTTCATAACGAAGACTACGATCAAGTAGTAGGCGTTGTAACAGTAGAGTTTTCAATAAAAGGTATCGAATCTAACATATTAAGCAGAACGAAAGAAATTATCCTCTTTTCCTTAGGTGTATTACTAGCTGGAATCATTGGTGGTATTCTTTTAGCGCGTAGCATTCGTAAAGACACACTCGGTTTAGAGCCGAATGAAATTGCAGCGTTATACCGTGAAAGAAGTGCGATATTACTATCTATAAAAGAAGGAATTATAGCTATTGATCAAAACGGTTTTATTACGATGATGAACACCTCGGCAGAAGAAATGCTACATGTAAATTGTGATTATATGCAGCAACACATTTCAAAAGTTTTACCAGAATTTAATATGGAAAGAGTGCTAGAAAACGATCAAGAAATCGCGTTTCAAGATAAAGTGTTTATTTTAAATATGACACCGATACTTGAAAATAACAGTACGGTAGGAATTGTATGTAGTTTTAGAGATAAAACAGAACTGCAAAACCTTGTGAACACAATATCTGAGGTAAGAAAGTATTCTGAGGACTTACGCGCTCAAACACATGAATTTACAAATAAGCTTTTCGTTTTATCAGGATTACTTCAGTTAGGACATTACAAAGAGGCGATTGAATTTATCCAGCAAGAATCTAATATTCATCAAAGCCAAAATCATATTTTATTCCATCAAATTCATGATGCAAAAGTACAAGCAATTTTATTAGGGAAAATCGGAACAGCATCTGAGAAGAAAATTGATTTTCATATTGAAGGAGATAGTGCGCTTCATCCGTTACCAGACCATATAAAGGTGTCGCACCTCATTACGATCCTTGGAAACATAATCGATAATGCGTTTGATGTGGTGAGTGGGCAAGAGGAGAAGAGAGTTTCCTTCTTCGTTACGAATATAGGACACGATATTGTATTTGAAGTGATAGATAGTGGGATAGGAATACCGGTAGAAAAAATTACGACCATTTTTCAAAAAGGATTTTCAACGAAAGGGAATGATCGTGGTTACGGATTAGCGAATGTGAAAGAAATGGTAGATCTACTAGAGGGAACAATTGAAATTCAAAACGAAAAAAATGGGGGAGCGATTTTTACAATTTACCTTCCGAAAACATTGAGAGAAAGTACATGACAAACAGGGGGATGGGCATATGTTGAAGGTTGCAATTGCAGAAGATGATTTCCGCGTCGCACAAATTCAAGAGGAATTTTTATCAAAAATAAAAGATGTAAAAGTGATTGGAAAAGCGCTGAATGCGAAAGAAACGATGGAACTACTACAAAGAGAAGAAATCGATTTACTTCTATTAGATAATTATTTACCAGACGGAATTGGGACAGACTTATTACCAAAAATCCACGCTGATTTTCCAAACGTTGACGTCATTATGGTTACTGCAGCGAATGAAAACTATATGCTAGAAAAAGCAATTCGAAATGGCGTAAGCAACTACCTTATAAAACCGGTCACGTTAGAAAAATTTGTTCGCACCATTGAAGACTATAAAAGAAAGAAGCAATTATTACATAGTAACAATGAAGTAAATCAAGCACTCATCGATAATTTCTTCGGGACTTCGCAAACACAAGACATAAAAAACTTACCGACAGGTGTGGATCCGTTAACACTGCAAAAAGTGAAAGGCATTATAAAAGGATTCGAAGAGGGCATTACAATAGAAGAAATGGGAGAACAAATGGGGGCCTCCAGAACAACCGCAAGAAGATATTTAGAATACTTAGTAGCGACAAACGAATGCACAGTAGAGTACACATACGGCATTATCGGACGACCAGAACGAAAATATCGAATAGGGCGAGGACTATGAAAAAAAGATTATTACTATGTATATGGATCATGACAGGAGTAATAGCTGGTTGCTCCTCGGAAAAATCCCATACGAATACAGTGAACATCGACAAATTAGAAATCGTTGCACCAAACGTTCAAGGAGCAGGATGGGACTTAACGGCACGAGCGATGCAAAAAACATTAACAGAAGAAAAAATCTTCACAAAACCAATCACAGTCACAAATAAAGTAGGTGGCAGCGGTGATGTCGGATGGAAATATACGAAACAAAAAGGCGGTCACGTACTGGCGATTAACTCAAGCTTACTCATAACGAACAACCTACTAGGCCACAGTAAACTAACATATAAAGACTTCACCCCACTCGCGACACTCGCATCGGACTGGGAAGTCGTTGTCGTCTCAAAAGACTCTAGCATAGAAAACGCAAAACAACTCATGGAACAACTAAAACAAAACAAGAAAAACTTCAAAATCGGCGTTGCCCCAGGCCTAGGAAACGACAACCACCTATCCTTCGTACAAGTAAGCAAAGCATTCGGCATAAACCCTGCCGAACTACAATTCTTTGTCTACGAAAACAAAGAAAAAATCATAAACGCCCTAACGAACAAACAAATAGGCGCCGCAACCATGACCCTATCCGAAGCCGAAAAACAATACAAAGCCGGCAAAATAAAAATACTAGCCGTATCGGCACCAAAACGACTAGACCGACTACCAGAAATCCCAACATGGAAAGAACAAGGAATCAACGTCATCTTCCAGCACTGGAAAGGCATTATGGGCCC
Organism: Bacillus sp. EKM501B; assembly: GCF_011800505.1. NCBI lineage: Bacteria > Bacillati > Bacillota > Bacilli > Caryophanales > Bacillaceae > Bacillus > Bacillus sp. EKM501B. Next base: position 114,473 of record NZ_JAALFZ010000001.1, read on the forward strand.
GAAAGATATGACAGAGGAAGAGGTTGCTTATTGGGATGGTGTTATTAAGAGGATGGTGGAGAGTGAGAGTTGGAAGGGGATTTTGAGGGAGCGGGGTTGGGAGAGTTTTTATAAGGGGAGTGGGGAGACTAGGGGGTTTTTGGAGGAGAGTAGTGGGTGGTATGGGGGAATGGTTGGTGGAGCTAAAGTTGATAAGTAATTTTAGCAACCACAGCTCATGAAATATTGATGTCATTCTTAGTATGTTTATTTAGAATTTTAAATAGAGAGTATTTAGTTCAATAAGTTTTTATATAGAATTTTCCTCTTATGATAATAATCAATTATCATGGTTTTATAGTTTAAGATAGAAAGGGAAATCTAAACAGGAGTATAATTGAACTGAGTGATAAAACATTAAAGGTGTAGGACGGGGGAATTATGATGATACATACTTTAGTAAGGGGACAAAAGATAGATGTTACAAAGAATCATCCAGAGATGAAAGGGTTACTGGTAGATTTAACTTGGAATGCCCCGATGAATATGGATGTAGATGCATCAGCTTTTTTAGTAGGTTTTAATGGGAAAATTACTAAAGAAGAGGATTTCGTTTTTTATGGACAACCTTATTCTAGTTGTCGATCTGTTCAATTAAATCAAAATATCGTAAATGGAAGTAAACAAAGATTTTCGATAGATTTTACTCATATAAAAGATGAGGTACAAAAGGTTGTATTTTCGATTACAATTCATAATGCTGAAGAGAAGAAACAGGCGCTACGAGATGTTTCCCATATTCAATTGAAAATAAACAACGCACAATCAGGATTAGAAATTCTTCAATTTCCTATCATGAATCCATTTACAGATGAAAGTGCGATTATTGTTGGAGAGCTATATCGACATGGAGGAGGATGGAAGTTCAATCCGATTGGAGCTGGCTATTTTGGTGGATTAGCTGCATTGTGTACAAATTTTGGAATAGAAATCGCAGAAGATGAAAAACAATTTGCTCCTCCTGTAGAGAAGAAAATAGTTCCTACTCCGCCTCCAGTACAAAAAACTATTAATGCAGTGAAGGTTGAATTGAAGAAAAAACAATCTATCAATATACAAAAATCTAAAATGGTAACAGCTACTTTAGAATGGGAAACAAATAAAGATTTAGACTTATACTGTTTTTACGTAACAACTAATGGAGAAATAGGAAAGGTTTATTATAAAAATCTAGGTTCGTCTAAAGTGTCGCCGTATATTGTGTTGGACGGTGATTCGCAAGAGCCAGGAAAAGAAACAATTCGTATTTATCGACCAGAAGCTTTGAAATATGTTTTATTTGCTGCGTATAGTGCTGTAGGCAATGGGGTAGGTAGTTTTTATTCTATGAGGGCAAAAGCTGTTGTCGATAATCATATGGGAAGCGTTGTAACAGCACCGTTATTAGAAATAAATGACCATGCTTATTGGGTGTGTATTGCTCATATTGATTTCACGAATTCAAATGAGATGAAAATTTCACATGTAGAAAGCTACTCAAAAGACCATTCAGAAGCTTCGCCACTATTGTACGAGAATGGAAAATTCCGAATGGATGTAGGGCCGATTGAATTTAAAAATGAAGAGGATTATCAGAAGTATTTTAAGTGAAAATGAAGAAACAACTGATTTCGCATAGATGGAAATATTGTATATAATGTGTATTAATTTTAACGATATATATTAAATGGATTATATCTAGGTAAGTTTTTATATACTATCTAGATATAATCCATTTTTGTTAATAAGAAAGATAATTATTTATTCGTTTTGTTAATGATTTGGGCAATATAAGAGTTATTTAACCAATAACACTGCTTTGTAATATGCTGACCATCAGGTAAAGTTACTTTATCGGCACCGTTGCGAGCTTTTGGTCTAATATGCGCGACACCGTTGAAGTTTATTTTTGGTAGGTTATTTGCTTCGACGACTTTGTCACCGCGTTTTTTATATTCAATTTGAATACCCTCATGTATTACTTTATTAACTTCTTCCCATAGTTCACGTATTTCTTTTTCTATTGTAGGAGCAGGCATGTTCCAAAGTTTAATACCTTTAAAGTAGAGTTTACGATTTGGATTTTCTTTTTTTGTTTGGTTAAATTCAAAAATTACGAATAAAAACTTGGTTTGATAGAAGCGTTCTCTAATTTCGCTTTCTTCCCATGATTCGTTTGTCCATTGATGAAAATCGATTGTTTCAAATGACATGCTTTGTTCGGGTTTACCGTTAGGCTCTAAACGAACTGTTTTAAATTCTATATTAGCTTTCGCAAATTCTTCAATTTTATCGAGTCGAGTTCCTTTGATACCAAGTAAAGAGCTTACTAATAGTGGAACAAAGCTTTTGGTTGTAGGTTTGTAATCAATAGATAATTTTTGAGCGATTTCTTGATCAGTTAAGCCTATGTAATTTTCAAATTTTGAATAAAGGATTTCTTCTAAAGATTTTCCTTTTAGTTCATTTGTTGTTGTAAAACTTACTAGTTCTTCGTTTAGGTGATACCTGCGAACTAGTGCTGTCATGTAAGAAGGCTTTAACGAAAAAGCTCTTTGCATTGCTGGAATTTCAGAATACGGTTGTGAGCGAAGTGAATTTTTATTGGAACCCTTAGTGCAAGCTCCTAAATAGTTTGTATCACCTTCAGATAATTCATGTGCTTTGCCGACACGAATTTTATTTACGATGGTTTCCCAGTCTTGTCTAATTATTTCTAAATCAGCTTCGGGATAGGTGAATAAAAGGCTTTTTGTAATGTGAAAATCTTTACGGTCTACACCAGGTACCCATTCATAGAACATTAATAATAGTTTTTCGTTTTTCTTCCAAAAGCTTGATGTTTCAAAGTGTGTATGAACTTCTTCCATATAGTTGATAATATTTAAGACTAGTCGTTCTTTGGCTGATAATGAACCGTTTTTATTTTGTTTAAATGCAGTTACTTTAAGTTCAATACCAAGGTGTTTAAAGTCAGCTTCTGCGTTTGAATTGACTTCATATCCAAAAAAGCTTTCCTCGATTACTTGCCCTAGTCCACCTTTTGATTTAGCATTTGCAAGTCGGTCAGTTGTATCGATTTCACCAAATGTTTTTCCTTCAGCTTCATGTGCTTTTTTCATTAGTTCTTCTATTGTAGTATAGTCCATAATAAACTCCTTTCTGTATCCAGTGCTACGTTGCATGATTTTAAACAATACATATTAAATCTATGCTATAATAAAAAGCTGTTTCAATTTTATACAAGTAAAATTTATAAGAAGGAAAAGTCAGTTTGTTCTATTAAAGAACAGTTATATTGGATCTATTCAAGGCGACTTGTTTCGTTTATACTATTGATATAGTAACGAATTATTTTCTTAACGGTTACAAGTCAAAAAAGGAACTGTAAAAAATATGATTCCTAAAATGTTATAGTTGATCTTTTCCTCACTTTTTATTATAATGAAGCATAGATAAATAAAATACCGAAAGGATGTTCGTGTATTTATGGTGAAAGTAGTAGAACTTTTCGCGGGAGTAGGAGGTTTTAGATTAGGACTAGAAGCAAACGAAAACTTTGAAGTTCTTTGGGGAAACCAGTGGGAGCCCTCAACTAAAGCACAACATGCATTTAATTGTTATGCAACTCGCTTTGAAAATAAAGGAATACATGTAAATAGAGATATAGCAGAAGCTTGGCCGGAAATACCTGAGCATGATTTATTAGTAGGTGGCTTCCCTTGTCAAGACTATTCTGTAGCACGTACTTTATCAAATGAAAAAGGAATACAAGGAAAAAAAGGTGTTCTTTTTTGGGAGATAATGAACATAGTTAATTCTCGCAAGCCAAGATTTGTTTTATTAGAGAATGTAGATAGATTATTGAAATCACCAGCAAAACAAAGAGGTCGTGATTTTTCTATTATGCTGGCGAGCTTTAGAGACGCAGGATATGTAGTAGAATGGAGAGTTATTAACGCTGCGGATTATGGAAATTCTCAAAGAAGACGAAGAGTATTTATTTTTGCGTATTTAAAAGAGTCTCATTTCACATCTGTTCAAAGTAAAATGAAGCCTTTAGAGATATTGTGTGAAAATGGATTCTTCGCTCCGATTTTTAATGTGTATGAAGCACCTGAAGAAAACAAAAAAAGAGGGCAATTTGAATTGCCAGTCGATATTATTGAGGTTTCTGATACATTTAAAGCCGAATACTATAATTCTGGCGTAATGATGGATGGACAAGTATATACGGAAGAATTAGTTCCAGTAACTGAAAGTCCAGAGACTTTAGGTGAAGTTGTTCAAAAGGTATATGATAAATTTGGTCCTGCAGATGAATCATATTATTTGAAAATGGATAAGGTTAACAAAAAGGGAAGAACGGAATTTGAGGAACTTAAGTATCTTAAAGGTCCTAAAAAAGAAGAAAGAGTGTCAAAGGCGACAGGTCATAAATATTTCTACTCTGAGGGAGGAATGGCTTTCCCTGATGATTTAAACAAGCCTGGACGTACAATGTTAACAAGTGAAGGAACATGTAATAGAAGTTCCCATGTTATTGAAGATCCTTATACAAAAAGACTAAGATATTTAACACCAGTTGAATGTGAGTTATTAAATGGTTTCCCGATGGATTGGACGAATACAGGAATGCCACAAAGAAACAGATACTTTTGTATGGGAAATGCTTTAGTGGTTGATTTGGTGGAGCGAATGGGTCAAAGGATTTTAGAGATTAACAAAGAAGAAGAGAAGATGGATAGTATAGTGCAGTTGAGTCTATTTTAATAAATGAAGGAAAGAGTATAGTGAATTAGTTCACTATACTTTTTTTCTTGTAAAGAATAAATGTACAAAGCGGATAAACAGAAGGTTATTTGTATTTTGGGTTAAATTTTAAAAATGATATTTACATTAAAAGGTTTTAGAGGAATAATAACTTTATATTAGATTACCAAAAATGAGAATTTGAAATTTAAGTAGGGAAAATAAAATGTTGCTACCTCGATAGAGGATGCTAAGAGTGGAACATAGAGGTGTAAAGTTTGAGAATATTTGTTGAACAGTATAGATATGCGAAAGAATTATTGTATGAATTGTTTCAGTCAAAATTTATAAAAGATGTGGATGAGCATCATGCAGTACTGCAATGTGTAGGTTTTTATACAAATGGTGCAAAAGAAATTTATATAGTCTTACCCAAATTATTTGAGAAAGATGGCAAATTATTTAATGATATAGATGTAGAGAAGTTTGCGCAACAGGACTATAGAAATGTGCTAAAAGGGAATAAAGAAAAAATAGCCTTTATTCATGATTTTACAATACTTCTTTTTCAAACTTTAATGAAATATCAACGGGAAAATCAAAATGAGCATCCAAATGAGTTATCTATTTTATCAAATATGGAAGATCGGAAATTGTCCATGATTGAAACAATCTTTTCTGTAATCAAGTTTCATAAACAAAATCAACATCTGTATATTAAGGAAAAGGGTATTGATAAAAAGAAAACAAATAAAATTCATTGGAATAAAACAATAAAAAAGAATATGCCAGTTATGTATGATGAAAACGTACATTATTTTCATTTCAAATACTCGAATTCAAGACTTAGCCAGAATGATATTGTTTTAATGGTATTTTATTCACTCTTAAATAAGATAAAGAGCACTTATAATATAAATATATCTTTAGATAGTCACTTACCAATTATGCCATTAAGAGAATTTATAAAATTTGAAAGAAAAATTCCAAAGATTTTAAAGAATATACGGAGTCTTTATATTAGGGATGATATGAAACGGCTAGTTAAGTTGTTAAATGCATATTATCAATATGAATCTATTAGTGCGCAAAAAGAATGTGTTGAATATATGGTAGTTTTCAATTTTAATTTGTTATTTGAAGATATGGTCAATGAGATTTTATCAGATAAAGAGCATCTAGCAGTTTTAAAAGTACAAAAAGATGGAAAAATTATTGACCATATTTTTAGTGGGCAATCTTTTGTGACAGGAAATAATATTTTCTTTATTGGAGATTCGAAATACTATAAAGGGGAAACTGTACATACAAACTCTATATTTAAACAATTTACGTACTCAAGAAATATCATTCAGGAATTCGAAAAAAATCGCGATTATTTTGATAAACATAATATTCTCCTGCGTGAAGATTTTTCTAGGGGGTATGATGCGATACCTAATTTTTTTGTATTTGGAGATATAAATTATGAAGAATATAAAAAAATCCCAGAAATACCGATAGTTCCTTTTAACAAACCATTAATAACAAAACAATTTGAAAATGTTTTTTTTGATAGAGATACTTTTCATATTTTTTACTTTAAGATAAATCTGTTATTTTTGATGAAAGCATATACGATTAAAAATCAAAAAATAAAACAACAATATCAATCATTGTTTAGAAAAATAGTAAGAACAAGAATTGCTGATTATTATAATCATGTGTATGACATGTTTATATTGCAGGAAGAAACCCTCAAAAATTTTATAAAGAGTAATTACTATATATTTTGGGGGAAAGTGTTTTTTATAGGAGAAGATAGGGCAGTTTTAGTGTTAGAAAAAAACAAGGAAGATTCAAATTTAGTAAAAGAATGTGTTAAGTCCAATAGTAATATTTTAATAAATTCCATTGTTTTCAAATAAAGATAAGAGGTGTTTTTTATGTTACCGAATCTATCACATCAAATAATATTTTATGGACCACCAGGAACCGGAAAGTCATATACTATTAAGCAAATAATGGACCAATTTGGTATACCAGAAGATAATGTATTCCGAACTGTATTTCATCCAGAGTATGATTATAGCGATTTTGTAGGAACCTATCGACCTATTATGGAAAGATTAGAAAATAAGGAAGAACGATTGAATTATAAATTCATCCCTGGAATATTGTTGCGTTCCTATGTAGAAGCATGTATACAGGGTGATCCGGTTATTTTAGTAATTGATGAAGTTAACCGAGGGAATTGTAGTGCCATTTTTGGTGACTTTTTTCAGTTATTAGATAGAAATTCAATGACCGGTGAATCACAGTATAGTATTAATGTTCCTTTAGAAATGAGTGAGTTCATAAAAGAACAATTGTTATTAGAGGAAGATGAGGAACATTTAAAGTTAGCGTTCCCAAGTAATTTTTATATCTTTGCTACAATGAATACCTCTGATCAATCTGTATTTCCAATAGATTCTGCATTTATTAGAAGATGGTCTTGGCGATATCAAGGGATTAATTATGAAGATGCAGCAAATTTTTATATTAAAATTATGGAAGAATATTATTCGTGGGAAGACTTTCTAAGGAAGATAAATGCCAAAATTTATTCTATTACGGAAAGTGAGGATAAGCAGTTAGGGAATCGTTTTATTATGCCATTTGGAAATAGTGCAGTAATACATACTCAAAGTTTTGTAGAAAAAGTATTATTCTATTTATGGAATGAAATATATAAGCATGAAGATTCATCTAATGAGGATTATATTTTTAAATATACAAACTATATAAATGAACTTGAAGAAGAAATTGAATTTACATTTAGTCAATTATTTAGTGAGGATTTTGAGGCAATTTTAAAAGGGTTCATGGATTATAATGAAATTTCAATAGTGGATGTGGATGAAGAAGAGTTAGAAATAGAAGAGGGATTTAATGAAGGAGTGTTATTTGGCTATCAACAAAAACCTGAAAAAGAAATTCCTATAGATACTGTACTTTATTTTTCTTCTTATGATATTAAAGCCATAGGTTTGTACAAAGGGAAGGCAGAGGAAAAAAGAAAGAAACATACACTTTTAGTTCAAAAAGGTTCTCAAATGGTTCTAAATGTAAAAAAAGGAATGCCAGAAGGGAATTATAAAATTAGAGAAAGATTAATAGCAGAAGGGGTAGTGGAACGAAGAGAGGATTGTTACGAATTTGTACGAGATACACTGTTTGACACACCTAGTGAAGCGGCAGGAGTTATTGGTGGAACTAGACTGACAGGAACTACAGTGTGGAAATCGGGAGATGGAAGAAATCTTAATGAGTTAATGGGGAAGAAAAAATAGGATAAGCTTTTGGCAGAGCAAGAAAGAATTGCGAAGGTGCTTTCGCATATGGATGAGATGACGAAGAAGTTTCAAAAGAAAGAACGAGTGGATATCGCTTTGTTTTCTTCATTTCTGCAGACTTTTATATGGGAAAAAGAAAATAAAGAATGGTTAGAGGAACATTTTTCGAAGGATAGTGTTCAAGCTTTTTATAATAAGGAATTAAAAGAAAAATTTGATCGGCGATTTATGGATGTGATAGGGAAGTTGAAAAAGTATAAGGTAGAAGAGAAGGATCCAAGTCATCATGACGTTCAAGTTACCTTGAAGGAATTTTTCAATGTAATAGAAGAGATAACGAATTATCTTGATACACCTCAAAGTGATATAGAGGATATAATCCAAAAATCAAACTTCCCACTATCCGAATTCCCAACTCTCTTCCCAACCGCAGAAGAAAACTATATAAAAGAAGAAATGGAGCAGTTTAACACCTAGTTAAACTGCTTTTCCATTATAATAGAAGAAAAACCAAACGGAGGGAAATCCCATGCCAACCTACAACAAACTAATTAGAAACAAAATCCCACAAATAATAAAATCCAACGGAAAAACATCCACAACAAGAATCCTACCCGAAGATGAATACATAAAAGAAATCTGCAAGAAAACAGAGGAAGAACTAACCGAATACCTAGAAGCAACAACAAAAGAACATAAACTAGAAGAACTCTCCGACCTACTAGAACTAATCAACGCCCTAGCCGAATACGAAGGCACGACACTAGAAGAAATCAACAACATCCGTAAAAAGAAAGCAGAAGAACGAGGTGGTTTTTCAGATCGAGTGTTTCTAATCAAAGTAACCAATAAATAGCCCCTCCTAAGCCCCTTACAAGCCCCTACCAAGTAATAAATCACTAAGAAAAAACACAACAAAACAAAAACACCAACAAACACCGTAGTAGTAGTCAAAAAAAATTAAAAATAACACGCCAAAAACCCGGCCATCCTCCCATATATATTATGAAGGGGCTTTTACTTTTGAACGGAGACGGGAGGAATTAGGATGGCGGTATACCGTAATGTGCAGGTGAATTTTTGGCAGGATGATTTTGTTTTGGATTTGACGCCGGAGGAGCGTTATTTTTATGTTTATTTGTTGACTTGTTCGAAGACGACGCAGTGTGGGATTTTTCCTTTTCCGAAGCGATTAGCTGAGATGGAGACGGGTTATAATCGGGAGACTGTTGATAAGCTTGTGCAGCGCTTCATTGATTATGGGAAGATTCTTTATGATGCGGATACGCGGGAGTTATTTGTTTTAAATTGGCTTCGTTATAATCCGGTGACGAATATGAATGTGGAGAAGTGTGTGCTTCGTGAGCTGAAGGGTGTGAAGAATAAGGAGTTTGTACATATGTTTCTTCAGAAGTGCGTAGAGGAGGAGCTGAATGTTCCGATGCTTTTAGCGCATTTCGGTATGCCGAGTGATTTGGCTGTGGATGATGTTGAGCCAGTTTGCGAGGAGACAGAGGAAGAAGAGGGTATAGAGGAAGAACCGGGAAGTCGCGTGTTTTCTTTTTATGAGCAACATTTCGGTAGTTTGTCTCCGCATACTGTGGAGGAACTGAGTGCGTGGATGGAAGATTTGTCAGAGGAGCTTGTGCTGAAGGCTCTTCAAATTGCGTTTGAGAATAATAAGCGGACGGTTGCTTATGTGAAGGGCATTTTGAGAGGGTGGCACGGGAAAGGATTTACGAAAGTTTCTGAGGTTGAGGCGGATACGGCGAGCTTTCGGAAGAAGGAGTCGTCTGTTAGTACGGGGGAGACGGAGGAGTTTTTGGCGAGGTGTGAGGAGTGGGAGAAGAATGCGCCGTCTGAGGAAGAGTTGCAGCGCTTTTTAGCGGAGCGCGGGTGGCGGCCATGAGTATTCAAAATGTGGAGGCGGAAAAGACGGTGTTAGGTTCTCTATTAATTGATGGAGAGCTTATTAAGGAGTGCCGTTTGACGGAGCAGTATTTTTCTCTGTCAGTGCACAAGTCTATATTTCAGTTAATGCGGAAAATGGAAGAAGAGGGAGAACCGATTGATCTTGTGACGTTCATTTCTAGGGTAGATCCGAAGTTTTTAGAGGGGATCGGGGGAATGGAATATTTTATAGGGTTAATGGATGGTGTGCCTACAATTGCTAACTTCTCTTATTATGAGGGGCTTGTTCGAGGTGCCTGGAAAATGTATCAGGCGGGTGTTCTCGGGCACAAGATGGGAGAGCGTCTTATTACGGAGAAGAATGAGAAAATTATTGGTGAGACGATTACGGCACTTTGTGAGTTAGAGGAGAAAGACTCTGTATGTGAATTTGATTTGAAGGATGCGCTAGTTGATTTATATGAAGAGCTTCATCAAGATGCGAAAGAGATTACTGGTATTGAGACTGGTTATACATCGCTAAATAAAATGACGTGCGGATTGCAGGAAGGTGATTTTGTCGTTCTTGGTGCGCGTCCTTCGATGGGGAAGACTGCGTTTGCCCTAAATGTTGGACTGCATGCGGCGAAGTCTGGAGTGGCGGTTGGATTGTTTTCATTAGAGATGGGTAGTAAGCAATTGTTAAAAAGGATGGCGTCTTGCGTAGCTGAAGTGTCAGGAGGTAGGCTGAAAAATCCGAAGCATCGTTTTGCGATAGAGGACTGGGAAAAGGTGAGTAAGGCGTTTACGGAAATCGGGGAATTACCATTTGAGATTTACGATAACGCAGGTGTTGCGGTGCAAGATATTTGGATGCAAACTCGTAAGTTAAAGAGGAAGCATGGTGATAAGAAGGTTTTAGTTATTGTAGATTACTTGCAGCTTATTACGGGCGATCCGAAGCATAAGGGAAATCGATTTCAAGAGATTAGTGAGATTTCTCGTAAGCTTAAGCTATTAGCGCGGGAATTAAATGTTTGTGTAGTAGCATTGTCACAATTATCTCGTTCGGTAGAAGCACGGCAAGATAAGCGCCCTCTTTTATCTGATTTAAGAGAGACAGGACAAATTGAGCAAGATGCGGATGTTATTATGCTTATGTATCGCGAGGATTATTACGATAAGGAAACGAAGCAGAAAGAGATGACGGAGATTCATGTGGCAAAGCATCGGAATGGACCTGTGGGGAGTTTTAAATTGAGATTTTTGAAGGAGTTTGGGCGGTTTGTGGAGGGAAAATAGTGAAAAGACTGGAGTATCACTTTGCAAATAAAATAAAGCATAAGTGTTCTATTTCAGTCACTTATGCTTTATTTTTTGATTCTTTCAATATGCTACTTATTTCCCCATAAAGAAAGACTTTCTCTCTGCAGTAATCCACTGCTGCAAGTCATCTTGGCTACGTCGGACAAGTCGATTGACTAAAACATCATGCCATACATAATCCTCTAATAAGTATATATGAACGGGGTCATCTGTATAAAAAGCAATATTACGCTCTTCAAGTGATGGTCCATAAATCATCTCTTTAGAATCTATCGATACAATAAACCAATGTTCTGTAGACAAGGTTTCTGTATAAGGTGTTATGCGATGGGCTTCTAGATTTTTAATGGGATCTTCAACATGTAGGGTAATACCTTGTATTGTAACTTTATCAGCTACTTCAGATAGATCTTCTTTTAACGCTTCATACATCTCATCCCACATTGAAATGACAACACGTCGTTCTGCTTTTTTTATTAATGTCTGACAGTAGCTAATGATTGTTTGATTGTCTTTTAAAGTAATTACTCGATTATCCGTTTTTTCCTCGGAAGTTTCTAGTTTTTTTAATGAATCACTTATTCCTTCGTAAGTAGATTGCCATTCTGTTTGCGCCTTCTGTAAAAAGATTTCAACAGGTAGAGGTGAATAGCGGGTGGTGTCATTTATTTCTTCTTTCATGACAATTCCTTTTTCTACAAGGTTACCTAAAATCTCATAAATTCGTGCTCTTGGGACACCCGAATCTTTACTCACTTGATAGGCTGTGACAGGCCCCTGTTTAACAAGAGATACATAAGATTTAGCTTCATATTCATTGAAACCAATTTTTTTAAGCTGTTGCACTATGTAGTCCACTTTTTTCGTCCTCCGATGTTTGCTTTTATATTTTAACGTTACAATAACTATTTACATTTAGCAAATTATTAGTTACTATTCGAATAGTGACTAAAGGGGAGGTTAATAGTATGGATTTTTATTTAGACCCATCCGTATTAATGATTTTGATTGCTTTTGGATTTTTAGCTGCATTTATTGATTCAGTTGTAGGTGGTGGTGGACTCATTGCTTTACCAGCTTTATTATTTACAGGACTGAATCCAGCAAGTGCAGTAGCTACGAATAAACTAGCATCGACAATGGGAAGTGCAACTAGTAATATTGTGTTTTATCGTTCTGGTAATCTTGATTTGAAATCGGCGTTTAAATTAGTTCCGCTCACTTTCATAGGTTCCATAATAGGGGCATGGACTGTTCATTTAATGAATCCAGAAGTATTGAAGCCATTAATGCTGATCATGCTTGGTGCGGTCGCTATTTATACGATATTCAAAAAGGATTGGGGTAGTATTTCCACTCATAAAAAATTGTCTGGTCGACACGTCATTATTTTTACTTTTTTTGTTTTTGCTATTGGTTTTTATGATGGATTTCTAGGTCCTGGAACAGGTTCATTTTTAATGTTTTCTCTTTTATTTATTGGGTATGATTTTTTAAAAGCAGCAGGTAATGCGAAGCTTCTTAATTTAGGAAGTAATGTTGGTGCATTGTTGATGTTTATGTATGTAGGGCAAGTAAACTATGCATATGGTTTTATAATGGGGATTGCTCAAATTGCTGGAGGGATTGTTGGCTCCAAATTTGCTATAAAAAAAGGAAGCGGGTATGTTCGTGCTCTTTTCATTACAGTAACTTGTTTATTGTTAGCGAAAAATCTGTATGACTATATTCAATAAGTAATTAAAGAACGTAGAAAAGGTCAAAGATGTCTACATAGAATATAAGAAGATACCAGGAGAAAATTCTTTTTAACATTTTTTAGATGCTACCTTGTTTTGAAGATAGCATCTAAAAAGAAAATCTAAGTGAAGAGAATGAAAATAATATAAACTCATATTTTTCTGGGGTATGTTTATTGATCATAGTGAAATGTTTATTCTATATTCTTCTTATAATTAGGCCTCAACAAACTCTTAAAATCTAACTCAGCAATTAGCACACTCAACAATATAAGCGTAGCCCCTAAGTATCCTTTTCCTGTCAGCGTTTCACCTGTGAAAACGAAAGCGAAGCCTGCGGAAAAGACAGGTTCTAATGAGAAGATAAGTCCTGTATGTGTAGGCGTCGTGTATTGCTGGGCGATAACTTGCACGATGAATGCGACTGCGGTGCAAAATATACTTAAGGCTAGGATGATTAGCCATGAGTTGGTTGTGCTAGGCAGTTTTGGCGTTTCGATAATGAATGAAAAAATAAGACTAAATAGGCCGACGAAGCCGAGTTGCACTACTCCAAGTGCAATGGAATTCACATGTTTCGTTACACTTCCAGTAATGATGACGTGGATCGCATAAAACAGGGCAGACAGTATGCAAAATATATCGCCGTTACCGATTTTGAATTCGCTCGTTAATGTTAATAAGCCGATTCCTATTATCGTTAAAATGATCCCTACTATAACTTTCTTTTCCGGAATGTGTTTTAAAAATATAGCTGATAATATTGGAATGAAAATGACTGTGAGACATAGTAGGAAACCAGCATTAGAAACACTCGTATACTTTGTACCGAAAGTCGCGAAAATGTAAACGATAAATAAGACAGAAGCGAGTATAAATGCATATTTTACAGTTTTAAAATCGATCTTAAATAAATGTTTGTAAAATATTAAACCTGATAAAAGAAAAGCGATAATAAATCGTAATGCGATTAAATTATATTCTTCTATGCCATCAAGTCCAAGTTTTGTAAGTAGGATGGATGCACCCCAAAAGAATGTAACTAGTAGTAACATTAAATCCGCTTTTAATTGTAGTTTCATTTCTATTCCCTCGTTATGTATAAATTTTATAAGCCCATACCCCTATCCCCATTATTCATTTTAATATTAATTCTGAATATTTGTAACTTAAATTTATCGACGTTTTATTCCATAAAAAAAAGAGGCTGTTTATAAAACAGCCTCTATGTACCTGAAAATCCGAACCTTGACTAAAGACTACGTACAATCTCCAACCCTTTTCTTGTTAAATGAATCCCTGCTCTACCTTTTTTTATTTCCACATAACCTTTCATCTTCAGGAAGTTCAATCGGTGTCTAACCTGTGCCTCAGTTAATTTCATTTCGACTTCTTGGCTCTTTTCAGAAATAATTCTTCGTCCGATTGCCTTTCCTTTTTCTTCATAATTCATGATAAGGGTAAGGATGAAAAGTGATTCTTGATCAAGAGCGTTTGAATTTGAAGAAAAGGGTTTAATATTTTCTGCCTGATCGCTATTTGTTTTCTTATGTGGAGGCTTTTGAAAATAATGTTGATTAGGCAAATCATTTTTTGTTATTTGGTTTCCGGTACGGACAGCAAGCATATAATCTATCGTATTTTTAAGTTCTCGTACATTTCCGTACCATGGATATCCTTGAAGTTCTTCAATTAGTTCTTGTTCAATTTTGACTTTAGGGTCCGATAGTGCGACAAAATGTTTAGCTAATAATTCAATGTCATTTCGGCGCGCCCTTAATTCGGGAAGGTGTATAAAGAGTACTTTAAGCCTATGGTATAAGTCTTCTCTAAACATATTTTCTTGAATCATTTTCAGTAGATCCTTATTGGTTGCTGCAATAATTCGGACGTCTATCGGGATAATTTGGCTTCCGCCAACGCGCATAATCTCTTTTTCCTGCAATACTCGAAGGAGTCGTGCTTGAAGTTTCAGGCTAATATCTCCAATCTCATCTAAAAAAATAGTGCCACCATTTGCTTGTTCAAATAATCCCATTTTCCCGCCCTTTTTTGCTCCGGTAAACGCTCCGTCTTCATAACCAAATAATTCACTCTCGACTAAATCATCCGATAAAGCACTGAAGTTAACAGCAAGAAAAGGGCCGCTATTTCGCTGGGAAGCATTATGAATAGCACTTGCAAATAACTCTTTTCCGGTACCACTCTCACCCTCAATTAATACAGTTAAATCAGTCTTAGCTAACCTTTTGGCAATTTGTTTCGTGTCTTGGATCGTAGAGCTAATCCCAACGATGTTATGAAAATTGTATTTTGCTACATAACCTTTTTTGACAAATTCTTTTCTCAATTTCCGTTCAAATTCGATGGTCTTAAGGGCATTTCTAAAAGTAACAATAATCGATTGATCATTTATATGTAGACGTTCCACTATTACATCCAAGCCGTTTACAACAAATATTCCGCTTTCTTGTTGCTTATTTGAAAGGATGAAGTTCACTAAATCGATATTATCAATAATGGCATCAATCGGATGACCAATAGCATTTTTACTTTTTATTTTCAGCATGTTTTCCAGAAATTCATTAAAGACGACAATTCTTCCTTCATAATCAATAGCTAGTATGCCATCACCAACACCATCAATAACTTGATGAAGTTGTCGATGAGCTTTCGCTAAATTCTTTGTTAAATCTACTATTTTTCGATAGTATCTTTCAGAAACGTGGTTACCTGATTCCTCCATTAAATGAAATCGATCTAGAATGGACATGATTGTAGTAATATCTATTAATCTATGACCAATATTAATTACTTTTTCTACAAAGTCAGGGATAATTTCAAGTTCGCCAGGTGTGATTGCGAGCTTAATCATTTGTATATTCGTTTTTCCAGGATAGTATGGGACATATTCAATGTGGTTCAGCCCTAATTGACGCATCGTTTCAATGGATTCGTATACTGTTTCATGATTATCATTCACATATAGGGCTTGTGTGCCTTCTGGTAAAAATAAAAGCTGATCCACGTTTTCATAATTTAATGTTCGTTTTGCTATTATTACTTCGCAGTTTTCCCCAATAAAGTCTTTCACCGTTTCTATCGTAAATGTATTCGGTAATACAATTAATGTAGAATGAAATACTTTTGGAATACTTTCTTCTACAGAAAAACTTTCGATATCTATGAGATCACCTACCATCTCCGTTAGTTGTTGATGTAGGGCTTTTCGTGTTTCTTTTAAAACGGTGATCAATACAATGTGGTTAGTTTCAAATTTGTTCATAGAGCACCTCTTTAGTTGAATGGAATTGGTCTAAAGTTGGTTATTAATTGGTTATTATGTAACCAATTAATAACCAATTATAATACATTTCAACATAGTAAACACCGATAAAGTGACAAAATATTTAAATATGTGTAAATAATCGTTTAAATTTTAATGTTGGCATGATATTTGCTTGTATCAATGGTGTGTAAAGAAATAGGGAAATGAGTAGAGTCATAATTTACATATTTAATTCTTTACCACTTGCTAGAAAAGGGAGGTTAAGAGTATACAATTTCAACAGAGAAAGACAACGAAACCATTTAAATTATGAGGTGAGAGAAAATGAAACCACTAATTGGTGTTACTGGGTATTATGTTGATCATAGTGAAATAGGGAAGGAGGGCTTGCGAGGGCTACCAGGTCAAGATATGGCTCTCTTTTCTTATGACTACATCCGCTCCCTTCAAAGGGCAGGTGCAACGGTTGTTCTACTTCCAATTGAGGGAGTGGATCAAATTGAGTCCACACTTAATCAATTAGATGGATTGTTATTGGCTGGTGGCGCGGACATCAATCCAATTTATTACGATGATACTCCAAAATCATATATAGGCACTGTAGAGGAAGAACGAGATAATTTTGAATTAAATCTGGCAAAGCAGGCTTTAGAAAAAGATATTCCTATTCTAGGAATTTGCCGAGGATTACAAGTGCTAAATGTTGCAGCTGGTGGATCTCTTTATCAAGACTTAGAGCACGAGATGGGGCCAGAATATTTCCATGTTCGAGAACAGTTCCGTAAATGGCAAGGCTCTCATTCAGTAGATCTTCTGGAAGAGGGGAAAATTTATGGGGCTATTGGCCAAAAATCTTTAATGGTTAATTCTTTTCACCATCAAGCAGTGAAAACATTAGGGAAAGATTTTGAGGCGAGCGCATGGTCCTTTGATGGTGTGATAGAGGCTATTGAATCCAAAGCTCATCGTTATGTAGCAGCGGTTCAATGGCATCCAGAAATGATGTCGGAAAGGGATGTCTTACAGCAACGTTTATTTAACCAATTTGTAAATGAAATTAGTAAAAAGGTAGTTAAATCCTAGCGTGTTATAAGTAAAAGAATTGGTGGATAGCTTGGTACGTCGTGGTAGTGGGGAAAACAGACTGCGGGCTGTCCGTAAAAGTAATAATCAGTGGGGGATGAACAAAACCCCACTGATTAAAGTTTCACTTTATTGCAAAGGGGATTGGTATATGAGTCAAGTATCAGAAAAGGCAGTTTCATTCGAGCCAGAAGAAAAAAAGGAAAAAAAAGAATGGAAAATAAACGTATTTGCAATGTTACTTGTCTTGTTAGTTATTGCGGCTGTTATTACACATATATTGCCGGCCGGAAAATATGAACAGATTGAAAAAAACGGGTATACAACAGTAGATCCAAATTCATTTAAATGGATTGAATCAACGCCACTTGGATTTTTTGATACGGTAAAATCTATTCCTACAGGGATGGTAGAAGCTGCTAATATTATCTTTTTTATTCTTATTATCGGAGGGTTTTTTGGTGTATTAAAGGCATCTGGTACGGTTGAGGCTCTTGTTTCAACGATGGCAAAAAAACTTGCTAACCGTGAAAAGTTAATGATTCCTATTATCATGCTGTTCTTTGCGCTTGGCGGGTCATTAATGGGAATGGCTGAGGAAGCTTTAGTGTATGTCCCTCTATTCATCCCGCTAGCTCTTGCGGTTGGATTTGATACGATAACAGGAACCGCGATGGTACTAGTAGGAGCGTCCGTTGGATTTACAACGGCAATTATGAATCCGTTTACAGTTGGACTTGCGCAAGGGATAGCGGGTCTTCCTATGTATTCGGGGATGGGGTTCCGCCTCATTTTATTCGTAGTCATATATGTAATTGCTGTTACATTCGTCTATCGTCATGCTATGAAAGTAAAGAGGGATCCTGCAAGCGGAATTTACGGAAAATTCGATACAAATGAGCAAGACAGCCTATTAACAGCGAAAGTAGAGTTAACAAAAAGACATAAATGGATATTAACGGCCTTTTTAATCAATTATATTATTCTTGTATTTGGTGTTATTAAGTACGAGTGGTATATAAAAGAAATTGCAGCCTTATTTATTATTTTAACTATAATCATTGCAATTCTGGGCAAGATATCTCTTGATGATACAGTAGAATCTTTTACACAAGGATCGGCATCTTTAATCGGGGGAGCTTTAATTATTGGTGTATCACGCGCTATTTTAGTTGTCTTGAATCAAGGGCATATTATAGACCCACTACTGTATCAAGTGTCGGAAGGAATGGAACATATTTCTCCTTTTTTAAGTGTTGTTGGAATGTACAACTTCCAAGTAGCGATTCATTTTATTTTAGCATCAGGTAGTGGCCATGCGATGTTGACAATGCCTATCATGGCGCCACTTGCAGATTTATTGGACATTACACGCCAAACAGCCGTATTATCCTTTTCATTCGCGGATGGTATTGGAAACATTATTTTTCCGACAGGTGGTACGCTAATGGCTGGATTAGCAATTGCAGGAATTTCATGGACAAGGTGGGCAAGGTGGATTCTTCCTTTAATTCTAATTGAATACTCAATCGGTTTAATAGCAGTTATAATTGCTCATCTTATTGGTTATGGTCCGTCTTAATAAAAGGTGGATATGCTTTCAATTATAGAAAGTTCGGATTTGAAGAAGATCGCTAAATAATGATGATAGAAAAGCCCGGTTTAGAAGGGCTTTTTTTCTATGTAAAATTTCATTTGTTTTGTTTACATAATATCTTTACAATCATTTGATAAAATATATGTAACTGCATATTGTGAGGGTGGGTGGTTATCCCTTCTTTCCATTTGGAAGGAAAGGGGGTGATAATATGGAGTTTTTGTTTGACCTTGTAAAAGAATTTGTAAAAGCGACTGTACGTGAAGTTTCAGCGTATTTTTTGCGGAAGCAACTTCTGGGTAAGGACAACAAAAAACCCACTCCGCGCCGTAGGATTAAATGTACTAAGATAATTAGTGGATACTATGTTTAATATAAAGCATAGTATCCACTTTCTTGTTATATAATAGATTCCTTATACAGATATAGAGGAGTATGTCTATTATGTACAGAATATTTAGTTAGTTATTTGTTGAATAGTAGAGAATATATTTCGCAGCGGGAGGTGTAGCGAGGTTTTTAACTGAATGTGAAAAAGGAGTTGATTAACTATGCATGTACAGGAAGTCACTTTAGAACAAGGTAAAAGATATATGTTAATCGATGACACAGGTATCCCCGTATTCGCAGCAATGAAATACTTAAAATATCTAGATAATACTGGGAAGAGTAGTAACACTCAAAAAACTTATTGTTATGCGTTAAAACAATATTTTGTGTATTTACAGGAATTCAAAAAAGATTATAACAAGATACAATTGGAGGATTTAGTAGAATTTGTAGGTTGGATAAGAAGCCCATATGAAAATAACAAAGTCATACCTATTCAGCCTATAAAGGCGAGAAAAACCGAAAAGACAATAAACCTTATAGTTACAGTAGTTACAAACTTTTATGATTATTTATACCGTAATGGAGAGTTATCAAAAAATACAAAGGATATGTTAATGCGATATGTATTTACTGGAGGAAATAAACGATATAGGAGTTTTCTTCATCATATAAATAAAGATAATCCTTGTATAAAGAATGTTTTAAAGGTTAAAGAGCCTCGTAAGAGAATTAATACACTGACAAAAGAAGATGTAAAAAGAATTATATTGGAAACAACGAATATTCGAGATTCCTTTCTTATCCAACTTCTATTTGAAACAGGTTTGCGAATTGGAGAAGTGCTTTCTTTATTTATGGAGGATTTTATATTTGATTATAAGGGGCATAAAATTCGTTTAACAGATCGAGGAGAGTTAGAAAATGGAGCGAAACTAAAAACAGGTGAACGTATGATTTTTATATCACAATCCCTAATGGATTTGTATGATGATTATCAATATGAAGTTATTGATAAACTAGATATTGATACAAATTTTGTTTTTGTAAAACTACGGGGAGAAAATAAAGGTAGACCGATGACATATGGAGATGTTGAGTCTCTGTTTAAGCGATTAAGAAAAAAAACGGGTCTGGCTGTTCATCCTCACCTATTTCGTCACACACATGCCACATTATATTATCAAGAGACAAAGGATATTAAACAGGTACAAGAACGATTGGGGCACACTAATATTCAAACTACAATGAACCTCTATCTTCATCCTTCTGATGAAGAAATTCGGAAAGATTGGCAGAAAGCACAAGAAGCATTTGCACTTAATGTAAAAAAAGGAAAGGACTAAGGATGTGAAAAATACTCAACGGATAATTACAGGTGAAAGAGGGTTTCATGAACGATTACAACAGGAATTATTAACATATCCAGAGAAAACTATTCACGAAGATGGTTCAGTAGTAATACAACAAATTCAAGATCCGTATTTCTTGATTAATGATATGTGGGATGTTGAACGTGTTGGTCAAATAAAACAATTTAGTGATTCATTACAAAAATATATAAGTTTAAAGAGTAAGTTTAACAATATCTCCTTTTCATTTAAAAGTCCCTCAGTCAATCTGGAAGTAAAATATATATTTTATCAACGGATTTTCAGGGATGAATGGAACATATATACCGCATTTAAAGGGGTCGAGCAGTATTTAAGACTATTAATAACATTCATGAATCGAAAATATCCAACGCTTTCATCCTTACTTCATTTAGATATTGAAAGTGCAGAAAGAGAATGGATATTTTGGCTCAATGAAAGAGGGAGAAGTACGACTTGTAAAACAAAAAGATACGGCAAGATAGTCTCTAATGCAAAGACTAAAGCCGCAGCGTTTTTACGTCTATTATGTTCAAAGTTATTCATATTGGCGGATTTTCGTGAGGAATGGCAAAAAGACCGATGGGATATTAGAATTCTTCATGAACAATACGGACTTAAATATAACAAAAGTAGTGCTTCACATTATATTGATTTCACTAAAATTGAGCATAAAAATATTCGTGAACAAGCAAAAAGATACATTAAACTAAGATTGTTGAACGGAAATAATTTTAGGTTTTCTACAGCAATAAACTACATGATATATATATCGAATTTCTTTCTCTATATTTTTTCCGTAGAATCTACATGGGTAGATATTAAAAAATTAAAGCGCAGCCACATAGAAGGATACATCCAATGGTTACGGAAATGTTGTGAAAAAAACTTAAAAAATAAGAATGCACATCCTGAACACTATATATATAAGTCCCTAACCATAACTTCTAAATTCTTGAATGATATACAACTATATAAATACGACATCGCCCCTCAAACTGATGTACGCATGTTAATCTTTAGAGAAGATTTCCCGAAACTTCAAAAAAAACCTATTGATCAAATTGATTACATCCCAGACTTTGTATTAGAACAATTATTTACTAACATTAACAGCCTAAATGAAGAAATCATCCCGGTTATTTGGATTGCGTTTAAAACTGGTTTACGTATTTCGGATGTACTGTGCCTAAAGGATGATTGTTTGAGGGTTTTAAATGGTCAATATTCTATTATGACTAATATTGAGAAGACTAATGTAAAAGGACATCGTATTCCCATTGATCATGAATTAGCAGACATGATTGCAGTGTTAACTGAAAAATCATTAGAAAATAGTAATCAAGATAATAATCCTGAAGGATTTATTTTTATACGTTATCGTGGTTCTAGAAAAGGAAGGCCCTTTGGGCAAAGTTATATTAGAGGGAGGTTAAATCAATTAGCAATTGAAACAAACATTGTAGATGAAAATGGTGAATTATTCCATTTTAAAACCCATCAATTTAGACATACTTATGCTGTGAAAATGCTGAATGGTGGCGCAGATATATTAACGGTACAAGAATTATTAGCTCATGCTTCTCCGGAAATGACATTAAGATACGCAAAACTATTAGATGATACTAAAAGAAAAGCTTTTGAATCTGTAATTAATCAAGGAGTATTTAGTTTTAATTTAAATGGAGAAATACAGGAGATTACAGCAACTGAAAACATACCTAGTGATATTTTAGATGCATTGTGGCAAGATCATAAATTAAATGCAATGGATAATCCGTATGGGACATGTCATGCTCGTCTAAACGGCAATTGCCCTCATATGGAAGAGCCTCCATGTCTAACTTGTAATGGTGGAAGCCCTTGTAGGGATTTGGCTATCGGATTTTCTGAATTAGATGTACAAAAATATGAGTTACTTATAAAAACAACATCTAAAACTATGGAATTAGCAAAACAAAAAGGACGTAGTGAAATAATAGAGAAATATGAGAAAAATTTAACGCGTTATGAAGATATTCTGAGAACTATCCAAAAGGGCGATATTATTTTTGGTAGACAGGAAAGAATGAAAAGAAAGTTAGGTATTTAATATGAAAGATTACAATCGCGTACAACATTTAAAAAAAATTCATGCATCTAGAAAAATAGCTACTTACCAAAAGGTAGATGAGGGGATTAAAAGGCTGTTACGAACAAATCAAAGTATAAACTTTAATAGTGTATCAAAAGAATCTGGTGTATCAAAGGCAACGCTGTATAAAACAGAAAATCTGAGAAATAGAATTGAAATGCTTCGGTATCAAGAATCACAAGTACCTACTCCAAAACAATTAAAGCGAGAAATGAATGACAATAATAAAGACGCTGTTATTGCTTCCCTAAAGCGACGTATGAAGAAGTTAGAGGATGAGAATAAAAAGTTACGTGAACAGTTGAAAGTGAGTTACTCAAATATCTACAAAAAATTGTAAGGAATTTTATAAAAAGATACTCTGATATTACAAGGAAATCGGCTGTTTACGATTCATAAAAATAAAATTGTTTAATCAATTATAAGGTTATTTCTGGAGTGCTTGAAGAAAGGGCTACATCATTTTAATAGATTACATCTTAATGTGTAAGTCTTTTACAATTGAATTTATTACCTTATAATGGAGTTATCAACCTGTTCTTTTATTCAAAGTGAAACTTATTTTGAAGGAACGCTAGCTTTAGTTTGGAGATATTGCTTTTTTATTAGAGAAAATTATGCGAAACAAATATGTGCAGTGACTTCTAATATAAGTATCAGACATTCCCATGCATAATGGCACCGTATGTAATAAGAATATATTCATTTAATTCTTTTAGATTCTATGAATGAAGACTATTCTTATCTAATTCAGCAGGTGTTGTTAAAAAAATGTTATTCTTCATTTCAAGTTAAAGATGAAATTTTATGGGGGACATTAAAAAGATTCATAAAAAATCAAATAATAAAGAGCTTATACAACTTTAAATCGTTTTTACAGGGGAGACTAACATGAAAATTAAATCTATTAACTTAACAAATAATCCGATATTAGGAAATTTTAGTTTAGATTTTTGTGATACAAATGGTGTGCCATTTAACACTATTTTGCTATCTGGAGAAAATGGGACAGGAAAATCAACATTATTAAATATTATTTATAATTTTTTAAGCTTACCAATCCCAGCGAAAATATCCACGGAAAAGCAAACATTCGTTTTTGAATTGAATGAAGATGAAATAAATAGACTTTATACTTCCGAGAGGTTCAAACAAAGAATGCAAGGATACAGTGTTACAAATGAACTCACTGTTACTATAGACCATTCTATAAAAAACAATTGGGAGGCTATAAAACCAAGTATTTCTCGAGAAGGCGGAACGCCTATAGAATTTGATGGCTATGCTTTTGCTGATTCAGAAGAGATAAATATTTTTAAAAGTGTTTTTTCAGATGTCGAGGTTAACTACACTCCAGGTGAAATTAGAACTACTTCTTCTTTAGATGTTGATGTTGCAACACAATTAAATATTAAATCTTCCTCAAATTTAGCAACTGAAATCACTCAATTATTAATTGATATTGAAGCGCTAGATAGTAGTGAATTTTCGGAGTGGGCCGGATATAATCAGGATAAAATAGTCTCAGAGGGTATTAGGGACAAGCGCATGAGTAGGTTCAAAAATGCTTTTCATTACATGTTTCCTAACAAAAGATTTAAGAAAATATTAACTTCACCAGAAGGAAAGACAGTTTTATTTGAGGAATATGGAAAAGAAATATCATTAAATAATTTAAGTTCAGGTGAAAAACAAATAGTATTTCGTGGAAGCTTTCTTCTTAAGGATAAATATTCGACTAAGGGCGCTGTTATCCTTATAGATGAGCCTGAAATAAGCTTACATCCTAATTGGCAATTAAATATATTAGATTTTTATAAAACACTCTTTTTAAATGAGGATGAAGTACAGACCTCACAACTTATTGTAGCGACTCATTCTCCTTTTGTAATTCACAATAAAAAACAAGAAAAAGATAAAATTATTGTCTTAGGAAAAAATGAAACTGGGGTTTATGTACACGCAGAACCGACCTTTTTTGGTTGGACCCCAGAACAAGCGGTAATCCAAGCTTTTGATATTCAATTGAATTATGACAGAGATAAATTAGTAGTGTTAGTTGAAGGACCTACAGATGAAAAATATATCAATAAAGCATTGGAAGTATTTGGGTTTAAGCATCTACCTGTTATAGTCCAGTGGGTAGGGCGAAAAGAGGCTGCTGGAAATAAATTTACAGGGGATACAGCTTTAAATCATACAAGAGAGTATTTATTGTCAAACAATAATATCTCTAATAATAAGTTTTTACTTTTATATGATTCAGACACTAACACTAGAGATGCAGATATTGATTCAGCAAATTTATACATTCGAAAGTCACCTAAAAATGAAGAAAATGAACTTTTCAAAATAGGCGTCGAAAACTTATTAACACTACCCCCTGATTTTCCAAAGGATAGATTTTATAAAACGATTACAAGACCTGATAATTACGGAGGAAGTATTGTAACTCAAAGTCTTGAAAAGACCGCGCTATGTGAATATATATGTGATGAGCTAGAGGAATCTCAACAAAGGGTATATTTGAGTAAAATTGAAACTGAGATAATATCAATAATTGAAGAGATACATGCCAAAGAGCTCAATTAGGAAAATAAATTCTTTGAGGTATCTAAAATATAGTGTTTTAGATACCTATAATCTACTACAATACAGTACCTTAATTCTTCTTAAACTGGCATATTAAAAAATAAGAAATCCCCTAACATATTAGCCATATATAATATGTTAGGGGATTGATTTTAAACGTTTTTTATAAATTAGGTCTTGATAAGACCAAAGCAAAAGGGTGGGTTTCGTAAAAAATAGTAACGTGTAATAACCACCACCCTATACGGTAGCAGTTAAGGAAGAGATGTTAGCGCATCTCTTCTTTTTATTATATGCCATTTTATTTGATGTCATACTTATATAGTATTCTACGGAAAATATATCATATTCCTATTTTGTGGTCAATTTGATCCCGCTTTAACGGGCAGTAAGACCCCCACCTCAAAATTCAGTGGAAGCAAAGAAGTTAGGTGGGGGATCAACTGTCCGTAAAAGTCCGATTGGTTCAACTAATAATCAGTGGGGGATGAACAAAACCCCCCACTGATTAAAGTTTCACTTTATTGCATGATTGAAAAGGTGTAGTCTTATTCCTCTTCAAACTGAAAAATATCCCTGTTAATAAGTTGGTGGAGATACCTATCCATTTCAGCCGCAGAAACGCTTCTTTCATTTTTAAACCACCATGCGCTTAATGAGGTGATTGCCCCTGAATAAAACTCAATGATTAAATCATTTGGCATCGTATGATTTTTGCGCAGTTGATGTAACGCTTCTATTTCTTGTTTTCTCGTTTCGTGACTTAAATACTGTGTCCGGTTAATAAATTGTTCATCAGACATTTGCGTTTCTAATATTTTACCGATTTCTTCATGGTGTAGAAATTGTTCCATTACTTGAAATGGTTTACTTAATCGATCTGAAACGGGTATTTCAGCAATCATCTTGCTGTATCGTTTAAATCCAAATGCTAATAAAGCATCTTTATCTTCAAAGTGTTTATAAAAGGTTGTTCGGTGTACCATCGCGCGGTCACATATTTGGTTAATTGTGATCGTACTATATTTCTGTTTTGATTGTGTCATTAATTCAAATAAGGAATCCCATAGTAATTTATGTGTACGTCTAATACGTAAATCAATTTGTTTTTCATTATCGTTCATCTACAATTCTCCTTTTTTGTAGATTAAATATACAGTGGCTGAAAATTGATTCTCCCTTTTTAATCTACATATGTATATTATATTACATGTGTTCTGGTGTATTTAAAGTTTTTTAGTAAGAAACAGGAGGAGAATTTGCAAATGAATATGACAACTAAGAGCCCAGCAAGTGGCAAAGTTGATACTTCTAATATGAAACATACCCCTATTTTAATTGCATTACTTTTAGGGGCAATGGTTGCATTATTAAATGAAACATTACTTGGTAATGCGTTAACAGTATTAATGAAAGAATTTGGCGTAACAGCTTCAACGATTCAATGGCTTTCTACAGCTTACATGTTGGTTGTTGGGGTTTTAGTTCCAATTACAGCGTTACTTCAGCAATGGCTCACAACAAGACAAATGTTTTTGATCGCTATGGTAACGTTTTTAGCTGGTACATTAATTGCGGGATTCGCACCGACATTTTCCGTTTTATTAGTCGGCCGTATCGTCCAAGCGGTAGCGACAGGATTAATTTCACCGTTATTAATGAATACGATTTTAATTATTTGTCCGCCTGAAAAACGTGGTGCAACAATGGGATTAATCGCACTTGTAATGATGGCAGCTCCAGCAATTGGCCCTACATTATCTGGAGTAATCGTAGACTCACTAAATTGGCGCTGGTTATTCTATATTGTTATTCCTGTCGTGATCATTTCCATTATGATTGGAATGAAGTACATTCAAAATGTTTCAGTGTTAACAAGACCAAAAGTAGATTACCCATCAATCTTTTTATCGACACTCGGATTTGGCGGACTTGTGTATAGCTTTAGTGCATCAGGTGATTTAGGATGGTCTGATACGAAAGTGTATGGCGCTTTACTTGTTGGATTTATCTCATTATGTATTTTTGTCGTCCGACAATTAAAAATTGAGAATCCAATTTTAGAATTACGCGCATTTAAAGTCCCGATGTTTACATTATCAGTTGGATTAATCGTCATTGTGATGATGTCGTTATTTTCAACGATGACTTTATTACCGATGTTCCTGCAAACAGTTTTACTCGTTAC
The DNA here is from genome assembly GCF_011800505.1 of Bacillus sp. EKM501B. Taxonomy (NCBI): domain Bacteria; kingdom Bacillati; phylum Bacillota; class Bacilli; order Caryophanales; family Bacillaceae; genus Bacillus; species Bacillus sp. EKM501B. Next base: position 142,101 of record NZ_JAALFZ010000001.1, read on the forward strand.
AGCTTTTAAATCAGGAATCATCATGCTTCCGGGAAGTGTTATTAGCGCCATAATGGGACCAATCGCAGGTAAACTATTTGATAAATTTAGTCCGAAAGTTATTATCGTTCCCGGTATTGTGTTAGTGGGGATAGCAATGTTCTTATTTAAAGGCATTACTCCTGATACATCAATGGTACAAATTATTATTATGCATAGCGTATTAATGGTTGGACTCATGTTTGTTATGACAGCACAAACATACGGTTTAAATCAATTAACACCAGATTTATATCCGCACGGAACAGCACTGTTTAGTACACTGCAACAAGTAGCTGGCGCAATTGGTACAGCTATATTCATATCGAAAATGTCTTCAGGAACAACTAGCTATATGGAAAGCTCCGCAAATCCACTGGATCCAGTAGAGAAGTTAAACGGTTTAACGTCTGGATTCCAAGGTGCATTTGCACTAGGGTTAGTCTTTATCATTGTTGCTTTTATCGTATCGTTGTTTTTAAAAGAAGAGAAAGAGGGAGTAAAGGCAGCGAGGGTTTTACAGAACGAACATTAAGGTTTATATAAAAAAGACATCTTTCCCTAAAAAAGATGTCTTTTTTATATTTTTTTCGTAACACTTGTTTTTGATGTCTTAATACATAAGAATTGGTATGTAAAATATTTGTATTTTTTGAACATGAATAATTATTGAGAATAACGATGCAAAGCCGTGCTAATAACTAAAAGTCCAATAATGAGAGAAAGTGTTCTTATAATAAGTTCTGCCACTAATAGTTAACCAAATGATTTAGTGACATCGTATATAGATCCTGTTATGAGAATAGGTGCAATCATAATTATAATTCCAATTATTATTTGAAGAAGTAGATTGATGTTTTTATTCAAGACAATCACCTCCAAAAAAATAGGGAATGAGAATATGATTTTTTTTGTATTATAAAATGATTATATCGTATTACATTAGACGATATAATCATTTTTAAATAGTAGAAATTAGAGACTCTTCAATAAAAAGGAATTAAATATGGTATTCTTTAGTTAAGATATGTAAACGAAGACGGGGGAAATGAAGATGGATAAGAAGCTAAAGTATTGGCTAGCATCTATTATAGGGGGAGTAGTACTTGCAACTGGTATGACTTATGGAATATTACAGTTTGCTGAAGTCCCGCTTAAGGGTGAGGACCATGTTTTTGCAGAGGTTAATAAAGAAGACATACTATCGAATGAAGCAGAAGTGAAAGGTTCAAATGCACAACTTCACATTACAGTAACTTCTACTGAAGAAGAAGTTATTTCAGCTATGCATAGCATGACTCATCAAAAAGTAAAAGCGTGTGAAGGAAAGGGAGCAACCCCTATGTCCAAAAAGAATGCAGAGAAAGTAAGAAATATTCTAAACGGAAACAATTTCAAGAACAAAGAAGAGCTATTAGCAATTACTGAAAGATGGGCAAATAGAGATTTTAGTAAAATTGTAGAAGAACATAACTATTTTATTAAACTTCAAGGTGGCGTGATAGGTGAAGCTACAGTGATGGATAAGGTAGACGAGCAAGTATTCTGTCTCAATACTTTCGGTGATGATGTAACGGCCGCATTAATTAAATCAGGAGATCTTCAAGCGCTGTAAGGTGTTTTTTCTCTGATATAAAGAAAGCCTCAAGTATTCATATACTTGAGGCTTTTCCAATGGAAAGATAGGAATGGTCCGAATTCTTTACATTAAGAACAAAGTGGAATTACTCCTAAACCAATTAATAAAGCTGCAGCAACTGCTGGAATTGGTACAGGAATTTGAATACCTTCTACAAATAAGAAATATTGACCACTTACTATTTTAAAACAAACTAATTGCATGGCTATTCCTCCCTTCTTTTAGGATTAATACATTATATTAATTTATCTATCTATTTATATAGTTAAATTATTTATTTTTAAAAATATAGTTAATATGTGAATAGTTTTCGAAAGGACCTGCTCAATCAGTGCGGAAAAACATAAGATGAAACGAATCCATTAAAATACATGAGTGAACCTTAGTTTTCCCCTCTTATCTAAAGGAGGAACTATTATGGGTTATGGTGGTAGTTGTGGCGGTTGTGGCTTTTCTGGAGGCTTTGCTTTATTAGTTGTGTTATTCATTTTATTAATCATCGTTGGAGCTTCTTGCTTCTGCTAAAAACTATTGGAAAAGACGCTCATATGGAGTGTCTTTTCTTTCGTACAAAATGATTCCTGACAATAGCCAACTGTATAAAGTATACGGTATACTTTTGCCTCATTAGACATATAAAAATGTTGGAGGGATGTTATGAAACTAGTAGGGAAGCACATTTATATTCGGCTTTATAAAACTGATGATGCCAACGAGTTAGCTAACTTACATATTAGAAATCGCGAATTTTTTCAACGAGTTTGTCCGTTGCTCCCAGAAGTTTTTTATACAGAAGAACATCAAAAAATACGTCTTGAACAAGCTCTAAAAAAGACAGCTGAAGGGCAAGTATACCCTTTTGGAATTTTTTTAAGAGAAAATGATAAACTGATTGGAGACATTTCATTAACTCAAATTGTTAGGGGAGACCTCCAAAGCTGTTATACGGGATTCACTTTAGATAAGGAGCATAATGCAAAGGGCTATACAACAGAGGCTCTTCAACTTGTTGTAGATTTTGCTTTTAGGGAATTAAAGCTACATAGAATTGAAGCAGGAGCGATGCTTGATAATATAGCATCTATTCGTGTATTAGAAAAAGTGGGGTTTAAAAAAGAAGGTATAGCGAAAGAAAATATAAGGATTAATGGCAAATGGACAGATCATCAAATATTAGCTATTATCAATAGTTTGGATGTGTAAGCTTATTTTGATTCCAATAACGATAATTATGTAAATACGAAACCCCTTCAGCAAGTAAACTGAAGGGGTTTTTTCTAGATACATTGAATCCCGATAAGTGATGTTATGGTAACTAAGTCTTTGTAAGCATTGTCAATATGGTATAATATGGTTAATTGTGTTTGTAAAAAGGAGAAATGTTTAATGGGAGTTTTTACAGCATTGTTAGCAACTAGCTCAATTTTATTAGTAGCTTGGGTTGTAGGTGAAAGAGAAAAACAAAATCAATAATAATATTTTATATTTATGGATGAATTAATTATAAAATTAAGAGGGGTTTGGGTATGGGAGACGTATATGGGGGACTAAAATATTTTGGTTTTTTACTTGTATTAGTATTTAGTGCGGGATTTATTATACGTTGGATTTTTCGTGATGTAATTTCGTTAGATCAATTACTTGGTTTAGGTATAGGAATTATTACGTTAATAATGGCGTTTTTTATAAAGAAATACAGTAAAGAGCTAAATACTAATAGTTAATTTATGTTTTCTTTGGATGAGTATCTCGATAGTGAGGAGATACTCATCTTTTCTTATGAGGGATTCAACTTCTTTGTTTATAATACTTCGAATGTATACTTTTATTTTATATTTTGAGAGTATCAGAAGATTTGGTGTGAACTCAATGTTTAAGGTAATTTAAAAGTTTACTTTCAGGAATAACAAAAAAAGAGTCCTATATTAAGAGGACTTTTTTTCTATTTCCCTTATTTTTTTCCGCAACTGTTTGCCAAGTGAACATGCTCATTAAAAATGTTGTTGTTAATTTGTTTTTCATATTTCTTTAATTCTTCATTGATTTTACTGCCAGTTTTACTTTCAAAACTTTTCTCTAATTCAGCTGCTATATCTCTTAGACTTGTTTGTAATTCATGAAATGCCCCTATGTTTTTTTGAAGAGCATATGTATCTTCTTTTATAATATCTATTGATTTAAACCCTACTTCTGTTTTTAACATCATACGCTGCATTTCTTTTTCAATTTGTTTTTTAGCAGCTTGTAATTCATCAACAACCTGATTTGCTAAATCTCCTGCAGCATTTTCGATTTGTTTTTCTATCTTTTTAATTTCTCCCATAAAATCGATCATATAATTATCCCCTTATTTAATTTGAAAATTTGATGCTAATTGGTTGTCTTTATCTCTTAGTGAATTTGCTGCATCACTAATATCATCTCCGAATCGGCTTAAACTCTTTTGTTCTTTTTTTAAAAGATGGATTAATTCTTCTGCTAGGTTTGCGTCATGGAAATAGTCATTTCCACCTTTTCTAATTTTAGCAATTTGTGAGATGGCTTCATCTACTTCGTGTTCTTCTAATAAATGATATCTTCCACCTGGCCCTGTTTCATGTTTTAATTGATTTTTTAACTTTTGAACTGCTTCAGCTTCGTTTCTTTGAAACTCTTCTATATTTTTTGCGATATCTGATAATCGATTGCTGAGTGTTTGAATTTTTTTTGCTTGTCTTATAATGTCTTCAGGTTCTAATTTTAATATGGGACTTCCGTTTGAATGAAAGGATCCCCTAAATGTATCTCTGCCGTGTCCGTCCATAGTTAAACGTGTAAGAAATCCTTCTTTTGTATCGTTCTGTCTCAATGTGTATTGTTTACCAATTAGAGGTGCGCCGAATTGAGTGTGGTTACCAATTGGGTCATTTTCATGTGTATAATCAGTTGCTTTATTTTCCATTTTCCCTTCATTTACTCGTTTTTTTGCTTCAGGACTTAGTATACGATAGGGATTCGGTGCAGCCCATGTAGTTGCATAACAATCTAATTCTGAAGCGATAAGGTCTGCTTCTGCACCACCTTTACTATGTCCAGTGGTATGAAGAGAAGAAGGGTTATATTTTGCTACGATGTCATTTTTTGCCCATTTTAATCCAGTATCAAATGATGTTTCAGAATTAGGTTTTATAGTTTGACTGTTACTTGGAGTAATTACTTTAGAATGTGTTTTAATTCCAAACGTAATCTGATCGATATCTGTTTCGAAATCTGCTAATTGGTTAGGCTCTGTACCGCGAAATGCTAGGATTATATCATCATAATGTGTTGCATTTTCATCATATTTGTCTGCTGGTACTACTGCGATAGCTTGTAATCCATTTTTTACTTTCTCTTTATCTGCATCTATTGATTCTATCACTTTCCATTCTTGCCCATTAACTCCTGTGATTTTTCTTCCTTTGTGTAAATAATAGTCGTCATAAACATGGTCTGATAGTCTAAAATAATCTTCATCTGTTGCAATTGTGTTCTTTTTAAATTCACTCATATGTTCCAACTCATTTCATGGTATATTTTAACTATATTCAAATACAAGGGGATTTTAAATGAAAAAGAAATTGGTAATTATTTTATCCATTATTTGTATTATAGCAGGAGGATATTTTACTATGGAATACTTAAAACAAAAAGAAAAAGAAGAAAAGTTTTGGAAGGCACAAGAGGCACGAGTAGAAAAATACATTCATTACAATATTCAAGATGTACAATCGATTACGTTTACAAAATATGAGGTAAGTCCTATGGGCATTCCTAAATTAAAAGGTTATATAAATAAAGATGAACAATTGTCGTTTATAGCCCATATTAGTACTACCGAGAATTTTGAAGATGATTTTGGATGTTCTGGAGAATTAGATGAAATGATAAAAAAACCTGCAAAATCCGTATCTGAAATTGAAAAAGAGGAGAAGGAAAAGAAACAAGAGTAGTCTTTGCACTATTCTTTTCTTCTTTATCCCATTTTAAGAAGAATGCAATGGTAAGTTTTTTATAAGGGGAATTTCCAATGAAGAAAGTAATGATTTTGGTTGTATCTGTTGTGTTGCTCATAGTAGGAGGGTATTTTACTATGGAATACTTAAAACAAAAAGAAAAAGAAGAAAAGTTTTGGAAGGCACAAGAGGCACGAGTAGAAAAGTATATTCATTACAATATTCAAGATGTAAAATCGATTACATTTAAAGAACACAGTGTAAGTCCAATGGGTGTTCCCAGATTAAAAGGTTATATAAATAATAATGAAGAATTGGATTTTATAGCTTATATTAGTACTACAGAAAATTTCGAAGATGATTTCACACGTTCTGGAGAACTTGGAAAACTTATAAAAGACCCTGAAAAGTCGGTATCTGAAATTGAAAAAGAAGAGAAGGAAAAGAAACAAGAGTAGTCTTTGTGATTACTCTTGTTTTTTATTATAGAAAAATAAAATATTTGAAAGTTTTTAACAATGCATTATAATATATTTAGTAAAATTAACCAAATACGCATTTTACTCATTATGTACTAAAGGGGAGATAAAAATGGCTGGACAAATTCGTATGTCACCAGAGGAGCTTAAATCGAAAGCGACTCGATATGGACAAAGTGCAAATCAAATTGAGGACATTTTACGTCAACTACAAAACTTACAAAATGAATTAAGAGGAGAATGGGAAGGCCGTGCATTTGAAGGTTTTGACCAACAGTTCAATGAATTAAAGCCAAAAGTACAAAACTTTGCACAGCTATTACAAGAAATTAATATGCAGCTTAATAAAACTGCAGAGGCTGTTGCTTCTCATGATGAAGAATTATCACGTAATTTCGGTTTGAAATAAGAAATGTTGTAATTTCTACATAAAATTCTTGGAAAATGATAGAAAGTAGACTAGTATTCATAAGTTTACATTCGAAGATACATAATAAAAAACAGTAGTGATTTTATACACTACTGTTTTTTTATTGTTTCTTGCAAGTGAATTATTTATATTCCTGTCTATATAATTTAAACGAATAAATAGCTCCAATAAAAAATACAAAAGCTTCAAATAATATAAAGATTTGACGGAAATTCTCAATATCTTTACCAACTAAAGAAATAAATATAGCATTCATTAGAATTTGAGTAGTAAACATACGAGAAGTAATTTTTAAATAAATAGCATTTGTTCTTTCATCTCGTTTACCAATTTTTTTGTAAATAATAATAAGTGCAATTACTGAACCCAAAAATAGAAGTGCTGTAAGTCCTACAACGATATTGAAATTGCCTGTACTTTCTAACATCCATTTATTTAATAGATCAATCATTATTATCTTCCTTTCCTACATAAGAGAATATTTCGTTCTTCTTTTTCACTATAATAAAAAAAGAAAAAGGAAAACATCGAACTTTCTTACAAACATTCGTGTATTCTTACAGTTTTGTCATTTTGTAAATGTATTCATCGCCTTGCCTTTCACTATTTTCTTTGGAAAACATAGTGAATTACGAGAAAGAGCGCTACAAGATCAACTTCCAAGAAGTAGTGCACTAAACCTCTTAATTAATGCAATTAGTTTGTTTTAAAGTAGTAAGTGGACAATACTTCTTAGTTGTAGAAAGTATCGAGATCCCTGTGCCAATTCCAGCGTTTGCTGCAGCTCTATTAATTGGTTTAGGAATAATCCCGCTTTGTTCTTAATTTAAGGAATTACAAACAGTTCTACCTTTCAATTGATAAGCCCTCAAGTGTATGAATGCTTGGAGGTTTCTTATAAAAAAAAGACGCCATAAGGCGCCCCCACAATTGGGTAGATAAGACTTTAGTTTTCCAATCTAAAGAAGTTTTGTATCAGCTCTTTGAGAGTATATCATAATATTCGGTTCATTTATTATGCATTTTTACATACCTATTAAAATACCTCTATTTTCCATTTGATAAAATGCAATCCCAATATTGTTAATAATTAAATAAATATTTCTACAAATTGAAAATATTTACAAAAGATACAAAAGTGATACATTTAAGGTGCAAGTTATAAAAAATATTTAAGGGGGATTTATTATGTTTAAGAAATTAGTAGTAGGAACATTAACAACTGGTATCGTATTAACTGGAGGGATTGGGGCAACATCAGCAAGTACAGAAGGTGTAGATAATACTAAAAATTCTGCACCAATTGTCCAACGTACCCAAATACTTAAAGATGATTTCAGTCTGATGAATGGTGAAAGAGAAGTACCGTTCGAGCATGTAAAAAAAGCAGATATGAGAGTTCATATGACAAACAATACTAAAGGTACACTTGACTGGTCTTTAAAAGACTCAAAAGGTAATGTTATTGGTTCTGGATCGTTAGCAGCAGGAAAGGGTTTTACAAATACGTACAATACTCTTCCAAAAGGTAAATATAAGCTTAAAGTTACTCACAGAAATGGTGGTTCTGGATCATTCTATGCAGCTGCTCGTACTTTAGACTAATATACATAGAATCATCTTAAGTATATTAAAGAAGAACAATCGGGGAGTTTGAGGATTAAGGAGTTTTGTTATAATATCATCGCGCTAATGCAAAATCAAAAAAGGCCTACCTAGGAAAATAGGTGGGCTTTTTAATGCAGAAAAAAAGACACCCAAAGGTGTCTTCTGACTTGAATTAACGTTTTAGACCGGACGGTTCGGTCTAAAATAGAGTTAAGATATTAACAAATTAATTTTCTTAATATTCACCTGTAGCATATTCTCTCTTATTCTTTTAGTTAAAAATAATAAATAGCAATCACTGCTAGCGAATTATTAATCATGTGCATTATAATTCCCACATATAAACGCCCGGTTAACTTATAAGTACAACCTAAACCAATTCCCAAAAGGAAATATGGAATTGTTTCTAAAGAAAGAAGACTAACATGCATACCTGCAAAAATAGCTGAAGAAACAAGTACACCTAACCAGGAATTTTTAAAAATTCCATGCTGTATAACACCACGATAGACAATTTCTTCACCAATGGGTGCTACTAGAGCAATAGAAAATGCGAAGACTAAAATGGGTAACGTTACTTGGCTTTCTAATTCAACTTGATTAGATGACTGAAAACTTATAAAGTCTGCTAGTAACAGCGGTAGGGATTTACATACTACAGTTAGTACTAGACCTAAAAGTAAGCTTTTTGGCAAACTCATCGTAAAATTATTTTGATTTGTAAAAGGCTCTTTAGATCTACGATAATAAAAATAAATTATTAGAACAACTAACAAATCAATTGCGTCAAACGAAATGCTCATCCCGCCAAACTGTTCATCACTAATGAAATAAACTAGTGCGATAAGTTGCTTTAAAATCATATAAAACACAAAAATCCCTAACGATATTGCCGACATTTTATTGAATCGACATTGTTTTTTTAATATACCAAACACAAAAAATCCTCCTTGAAATAATTTTAATTCGTAGAACATGATAACAAAGTCTAACTTCTTTTGCACTACTTATATAATAAAAATACAATTTAAATATATCTAAATTATATAATATCAACTTAGAAATATTTAAATAAATGGTAATAGGGGTTACCATTTACTACACCTACGGAAATAGGCGTGCTTTCTATTCATAAAGAAAAGACACCCAAAGGAGCCTTCCTCCGACTTGAATCATCTTAATTTAAATAATATGGGGCCCGCTAACATATTAAAAAGTACACATTTACGAATCATGTCTGGACCAACTCTATCAATTTGCTATACTTATATTTGGAAGTTTTATACATATAGGTGAAGGAAGGAAATTAGTTGAGGCAAGTACGTGTTGATCCAGATAAAATGGAAGAGAATTTTTCACAGACAGAAAATATGAGCCGAATGATTATGTATGGGGAACTGTTTCTACAGTTGTAGGTGGCACTCCTAAAGTTATTGGTCGAGTATTTGGTAAATATGGAGAGTTAGAGCAAAAAGCGAAGGATTTAGGGAAAGTATCAAAGGTAACTGAAGAGATTGGATGGAGTATGCCAAGAGGTGGCGGCGTCATTGATGGGCGTAAGTATACTGAACATGCGCTTGAAAGAATGGCACCTGATACAATTCAGGTTCGAGCAGAACTTACAAAGCGTGCACGCGAAAGAGCTGAAAGGAATGGTTACACATTCGGATCAAAAGAATACATGGAGGAATTAAAAAAAGTTGATCCACGTGGTGTAACACCAAGTGTAGTAGAAGAAACAATTAAGCATGCTACTAAAAAACCTGGAAATAAACCTGGTCTATGGCAATACGATGGGAAAGATGTTAGAGTCGTATTGAATGATAATGGCGATGTTGTTTCCGTTGTACCTAATAAATCGTGAATATTATAAATAAAGTGGATTGAGCCCATTCACGTAAGGAGTTGTTAAATTGAATATACAATATGATGAATATGAATTATTAGAAATATTCGAGAGTGAACCAGAAGATTATTTTATTCCAGGTGCAGGTGCATATAGATATAATAAAATAGATAAATTAGGTTTTGAATTAGTAATGATTATGTGTTATTACGAAGAAACTGTTGAATTAAATTTGTATTATAAAAATAAATGCATCTTTGAAACCAAGATGCATTCGGCGAAACGAATCTATACCCGTAATGACTCATTATATGTCCAAGGTGGCGTAGAAAACAAAACAATCGAAGTAAAATTCAAGCCACATTTTACAGTTACAATAAATGAGTTTTAAAAACTTGAAATCAATGTTCGTAAATATTCTGAACATGCTTTAGAAAGAATGGCTCCGGATACAATACAAGTTCGAGCTGAATTAGAGGCACATGCCAAAAGTAGAGGGCTTGTACGTAGTACACAGAAATTTAAAGAATTTGTTAATCCTAGAGGTATCACAACTTCTGTAGTAGATTTTCTGTGCCTTTCCATTGGAAAATCAAGACTGATATAAAAAATGAGTAGAAAAAACAAGGCTTTTACTTCGTGGATACCACTACAAAGTAAGAGCCTTGTTTCATTATATTTGTTCATACAGTTTTCCTTGTAGTCTTCTGTTTTCATCCTTCAATCTCTTATTCTTTATCAATTTTTCGAACAGGTTGATAGCAAAAGTTTTTTATACAAAATAACATCAAAAAATACGTCTTGAACAAGTATGAAAAAAGAAAGCTGAAGGGCAAGTAATCCTTTTGGAATCTTTTTAAGAGAAAATGATAAACTGATCGGAGACATTTCATTAACTCAAATTGTTAGGGGAGACCTCCAAAGCTGTTATACAGGATTTACTTTAGATAAGGAGCATAATGCAAAGGGCTATACAACAGAGGCTCTTCAACTTGTTGTATATTTTGCTTTTAGGGAATTAAAGCTACATAGAATTGAAGCAGGAGCAATGCTTGATAATATAGCATCTATTCGTGTATTAGAAAAAGTCCTACATAAGGGGACTTTTTCTAATACATATAGATTAAAATAATAATAGAAATTTTTTATTTTTTTCCACAACTATTAATTAAATCATATTGTTTAGAAATCATTTCATTTCGAATTTGATCGAGATGTTTATGTAATGTTTCTTTTATTGCACTACCTGTTTTGCTTTCAAAACTTTTGTTTAATTCAATTCCTTGTTCAGATAAACTTTTGCATACATCATGAAATGCTTCTTTGTTTTTTTGAATGGCATGTTTTTGGCTTGCTACTATGCTATTTGTTTTGAATGCTACATCAGTTTTTAAAAGTGATTGTTGCATTTCTTTTTCTAATTGCTTTTTAACAGCTTGCAACTCATCTATAATAGTTCCAACTGCACCAACTGTAGCTTTCTCTATTTCTTTCTCTATTTTTTGAATTTCCCCTATAAAATCCATCATATTATCTCGCCGCCAGTCCTTCAAAATTTGTTCCTAATTGATTATCTTTATCTCGTAATGAATTAGCTGCATAAGCAATATCATCTCCAAAATGAATCAATTCTTTTTGTTTTTTCCGTAAAAGATGAATTAGTTCTTCTGCTAGTTGTATATCATGAAAATAGTCTTTTCCGTTTTGGGATATTTTTGCAACCTCTCTAATTGCTTCATCTACTTCATGTTCTTCTAACAGATGATATTTTCCTCCAGGTCCTGTCTCATGCTTCAATTGACTCTTTAATTTCGCAACTTCCTCTTCTTCTTGTTGTTGAAATCTTTCTATATTTCTAATAATATCAGATAATATATCGCTTATTTTTTGTATCTCTTTTGCATGACGAATGATATCATCTGGTTCTAATTCTAGTCGAACACTACCATTATTGTGGAACATTTCTAGAAATGTTGACATTGGATGTTGTCCCATAAATACAGCCGCGAGAATACTATCTGTTCCATTACTTTTCGTTGTAAATTGTTTACCAATCATAGGTGCTCCAAATTGATTGAAATTTCCTACAGCATCTTCTTTATGAGTATAATCTACTACTTTATTTTCCATTACGCCTTCATCTACTCGTTTTTTTGCTTTATCACTTAGTAATCTATAAATATTTGGTGCAGCATATGTTGTTGCATAACAATTCATTTCTGCTGCTACATATTGAGCCTCCGCAGCACCTTTACTATGTCCGGTAGTGTGAATAGATGTAGGATTATATTTTTTCTTAATTTTTTCTGTAAATTCTAATGCACTATCAAATGATGTCGGAGCTTTTCCGCCTGCTACACCAAGGTTCTTTTTCTGTCCAAGTGTAATTTGAACTATATCTGTGGTTTTATCTCCATCGAATCTATCAAATTCAGTACCACGGAATGCAATGATTACATCGTCATACTGTTTTTTACCAGGCTTATACTTATTTGCAGGTACTACAGCGATTGCTTGTAATCCGTTTTTCACTTTTGTGTCATCTGCATCAAATGTTTCTATAACTTTCCATTCTTTCCCGTTACTTCCTGTTATTACTTTTTTCTTTTTTAAAACTTCGGGATCATAAACTTTATCTGATAACTCGAAATAATCTTCATCTGTCGCAATTGGATTTTTTTTTAATTCATTCATATGTCTCAACTCATTTCATGGTATATTTTAACTATATTCAAATACAAGGGGATTTTTAATGAAAAAGAAATTGGTGATTGTTTTATCCATTATTTGTATTATAGCAGGAGGGTATTTTACTATGGAATACTTAAAACAAAAAGAAAAAGAAGAACAATTTTGGAAAGTACAAGAGGCACGAGTAGAAAAGTATATTTATTATAATATTGAAGATGTAAAATCTATTACGTTTATAGAAAAGGGTGTAAGTCCTATGGGAGTCCCTAAATTAAAAGGTTATATAAACAATAATAAAGAATTAGATTTTATAGCTAGTATAAGTACAACTAAAAACTTTGAAAATAAATTTACGCGTTCTGGAGAATTAGATGAAATGATAAAAAAACCTGCAAAATCTGTATCTGAAATCGAAAAAGAAGAGAAAGAAAAAAAACAAGAGTAGTCTTTGCACTACTCTTATTTTCTGTATCCCATTTTAAGAAGAATACATTGGTAGGCTTTTTATAAGGAGATTTCCAATGAAGAAAGTAATGATTTTGGTTGTATCTGCTGTGGTGATCATAGCAGGAGGATATTTTACTATGGAATACTTAAATCAAAAAGAAAAAGAAGAAAAGTTTTGGAAGGCACAAGAGGCACGAGTAGAAAAGTATATTCACTATAATATTAAAAATGTAAAATCTATTACATTTACAGAAAATAAGATAAGTCCAATGGGAGTTCCTCATATAAAAGGTTATATAAATAATAATAAAGAATTAGATTTTATAGCTAGTATAAGTACAACTGAAAACTTTGAAGACAAATTTACGCGTTCTGGGAAATTAGGAAAACTTATAAAAAATCCTGAAAAATCAGTATCGGAAATTGAAAAAGAAGAGAAAGAAAAAAACCAAGAGTAGTTCTTGCGACTACTCTTGGTTTCTGTACCCTACTTTAGAAAGAGCATATGTTAACTAGCTTGGAATATAAGGGGATTTCCAATGAAGAAAGTAATGATTTTGATTGTATCTGCTGTGGTGATCATAGCAGGAGGATATTTTACTATGGAATACTTAAAACAAAAAGAAAAAGAAGAAAAGTTTTGGAATGAACAAAAAGAACGAGTAGAAAAATATATTCACTATAATATTAAAGATGTAAAATCTATTAAATTTACAAAAAATGATGTAAGTCCAATGGGAGTTCCTTCTGTAGAAGGATATATAAATAATGATAAGGAATTATGGTTTGATGCAAGTATAAGTACTACAGATAAATTTGAGGATAAGTTTGGTTGTTCTGGGGAATTAGATAAAATGATTAAAAAACCAGCAAAATCTGTATCTGAAATTGAAAAAGAAGAGAAGGAAAAGAAACAAGAGTAGTCTCTTTAACTACTCTTGTTTCTTTATTCTAGGGGTACCGCCCATCATCGTTAAGCTCACAGAACAGGTTGCTCTTAAAATGAACTTCATTGCTATAAAAGACTCTAATTTTTCGTTTTGGGGCAAATATTATATAAAATAATAGCTATCTCTGAATCACTAGTTTCAAAAAGCCTTCACGCAATAATGATTGCATGAAGGCTTTTGATGTTTTCTTATTTTTTTGTCTCGTTGACCCATGTAATAATGTCCTGGATGACGTATTCGGGAACGTTAGCAGGGATTTCATATTCACTAGGGAGGCTTAATTCCCCGTCACCCTCCGTGAAGAAATGATTCAATTTCGGATATTTTTTGAACTGAACATTCCCGCGGTTTGAAAGTCTTTTCTGCCATTTTGTATATTCATCTTTTACTGTTACTTGATAATCACGTGCTCCTTGCAGAATGAGTAAAGGCTCTTTTCGTGATTTTGCCTCTTCAACTGGACGCCACCTAGAAACATCATACATAAAATGAGGTGACCCAAAATTGTAGCCAGCTGGAGGATGGTCAGGATTGAAAGTAGGATCCTGAATAAAAGCGACCTGCCTTTTTAGTTCATCGATTTCTTCCTTTGACGCCCCAAGGTATTGAGAATGATCAATAGCAATGTCAGTCAAAGGGCGTGCAGGTGGTGCGAGTAAGATGCTTCCTCGGACAAGTGTGGAAGGTGCTTTGCTTAGTATACGTGGCATTGTGCCAGCTCCTAGGCTATGTCCAAGAATGAAAATATTATTTGGATCAATGCCTTCCTGCTGCGCTGCTGATTTTGCTGCAAATATAGCATCATCTGTAGTATCACGGTCTAACGTAATAGGTTCTGTACTCATCTTTAATGCATGTTCTAAGGTGCGTTTTTCATAGCGCAACACTGCAATTCCATTGGATGAAAGGCCCACCGCAATGTCTCGTAAGATTTTTGTTCCCATATATGTGCTATCGCGATCATGGATGCCAGCACCATGAACAAGAACAACTACGGGCAGTTTTTCACCACGCTTATGTTTCGGAACTGTTAATGTCGCTGGTAACGGATAGGTAGAATTTCCAATGACGATTTCACGTTCTTGATAGGAGTTAGGTTGATCATAGCTAGGATGCGGGATGGTATAAGATTCCTCGAGTGGCCTTTCTCCAATTTCATCTACTTTCCCGCCAGGTGTGAATTTAAGGAGTGGCGGTATGGTAGTTCCTTCGGTATCTGCTGGAATTTCCACCGTCTGATGGACCAAGTTTCGTTCTTTTATCACGGGGGTTCCCATACTTTTTATCCCGCCCCAGCCACTTTGTGTCCACCAGTTTTGTAATGTGGTTGCTGTAAACTTGGATTGAAAAGCAGCAGACGTCAACTGTAGTGCCTCTGCATACTTACCTTTCTGGAGATATTCAAAAAATAATGATGTACGCTCCGTTAAAGAGACTAGTTTCTTTTCAGCAGATTGTTCCTCATGTGTATCTGCGTGAATAGTTGTTGTAAGCGGGAAAGATGAAACGCCTAAAGAAAAGAGTAGGGTAAAGGTAAGGACTGATTTTTGTATTTTCTTTTTTTTATTCATGTTTCAACCTCCAATATGTGATGGTACAAAACAGGTATGGTAATTAGAATTCTGGTGCGAAAACTTCAAAATATTTGCAAGCAATCTCCAAAACTTGGACATACTAATATTATTATTTTAAAAAAATGTAGATTTCTTCTCTTGTTACATGCATATTAATCCCAGAAATAATCTTTCTTCCTTCACTTTATATTTTGATTATACGAAGCAAAGCTCTCGTTTTTCTTACTTGATACTTACAAATTCCTTAAGTAGAGGATATTTTAAAATTTTGGCTGTATGAATATGTAGCGGTACTCCTATGTTAAGAGATAGCTTAAGGACCGAGGATTATATTGTTTTTATAAAGAGTTGATGTTATGTTTGTTTTGTAACATATGGTGTTTTATGCATGTAGGAGGATTTATTGAAGAAATTATTAATATTGTTTTTATTAGCTACATTTTGTCTACAGATTACAGGATGTTCTAATAATATGGGTACACTAAGGGAGAAGTCTAAAACTTTAACAACTGTGAAGTCTAAACGCATCAATAAAGGGTGGTACAAACATATGTAATAGTTTGTATCACCCTTTGTTGATGTTAGAAGTCATAAGAAAAAGGTTGATAGTTAGATATTTTTCATAAAGAAAAGACACCCATATAAGAGTGTCCTTTCTAATAGTTTTTTAGCAGAAGCAACTGCATCCGATAATGATTAATAGTATAAAGAGTACAACAAGCAAAGCAAATCCTCCAGCAAAACCACAGCCTTCTCCGCAACTACCACCATAGCCCATAATAGTTCCTCCTTTAGGTAAGAGGATTAAAACTAAGGTTCATTCATGTATTTTAACGGGTTCACTTTACTTTATGTTTTTAAGAATGAATGGAGCAGGTCCTTTTTTATTTTATCGAAAGTAAACTTTTAGCCAGCAGTTTATTTTCCTACTATTGATTTTTATACGTATTTGGTGAAAAATCAAGGAGCTGCAAAAAAATACTATACCGAAAGTTCGGTATAGTAATGTGCATATAAAAGATTCCACTTTGGTATATCTCCGAAAGAGTCATAAAAATCTATGTTTTTTAATTCAGTTGCAAACTACAAAACTTCTTTTTAAAGAAATGTATGTACATACAAATTATATTTTATTCAATAACTCTCTAACTTTTGTTCATGGTAGTCTGATATTGAAAAAATATAATATTTGGTACGACATCACTTTGTTTTTTTATAAAGTTTTGTAATTAAACTATAATATTGTATTTTTTTTGTATTATTGAAATTAGTAATAATAAAATGTATTATTGAAAAGCACAATTTATAATTCAAGTAATCAGGACTATGCGCCCATTATAATTTGAACATTCAGAAATTATAATATTGTCTAAAAATGAGGTGAGATTCATAGAAACAGTACATATTAAATGGTATGGAATGTATAGTATAAATGATTTTTATAATAGGGAAGAAGCTTCTAAGAAGGGGATATTTGCAATCTCTAGAGTATGTGCTAAGAGTGTAACATTGCTATATATAGGACAAACCAAAAGAAGCTTTATACAAAAGATAAGGGAATTTAATAAGGAGTGGCCTTTCGATGAGAGCGAATTAAAGATTACATTAGGAATAATAGAATTTCCTAGTGGTGAAATTTACTCTGAAAAGAAGGTAAAAGAGATAAAATCCCTTTTGATTTTACGACATACCCCATTAGAAAACGAAACATCTTTATTATACTATAGAGGGAATTTTAATTTAAAAATTATAAATAAGGGAAGAAGAGGTTTAATTGTTAAAAAGCTTTCTACAGGAGATCTAATATGGACATAATTGGAATCACCTTTGAATAAAATTGAAAGTTTCTTAAGTGCAGAAGCTTATCTATTTTTAATGTATTAAACTATTTTGAATAACATATGTCAGATACTTGAAAAAACACAAATTTTATTATGATATGAAATCCTGTATGGAAAGTGTAGTTTATTTCTATTGTTTAATAAAAATATTAAGAATTTTAGGGATAATACATAAAGAGTAGAGGAGAAAGTAAACACGGAGGTTTGAAGAATGGGACAAGTAAGCAGATTTCAAGAAAAACAACAGAATCGTCGTCAAAAGGCAATTTTTAATATTGCATTTACTTTGGTATTAGTGACAGTTGGTATAGTGACATACCAATTGTTTACCCCTTCTAATACATCAACGAAAGCAATTGCTCAAGAAAAGAAAGTAACAAAGATAGAAGAGAAGAAAACTGAAGATAAAGAAACAGCAAAGATAGAAGAGAAGAAAACTGAAGATAAAGAAACAGCAAAGATAGAAGAGAAGAAAGCTGAAGATAAAGAAGCAGCACAGCTAGAAGAGAAATCAAAAGCAGAAAAATCAGTAAAAACGAACGGAACTGAAAATAATGAGGAAGAAAAAACGGCATCTCAAGAAAAGGGTTCTCAAACTAATCCTTCTTGGAAGCCAATTGGTACCGAGCAAGGAGCAAAACCTGAAATGAAATTTAAAGAAGGAACAGTAGATTGGAGTGAGATGAAAAAAGCAATTTCTTATGCTGTTGATGTTCCAGAGAGCCAATTGATTTTCGATTTTATTGGGAATAATGGTAATAATAAAGCCTACGGTAATGTACGAGATAAGCAAAATAATAAAAAATATAAGGTTAATATTGATTGGGTAGAAAATCAGGGGTGGAAACCAGTATCTGTACAAGTGGTAAGATAAATAATAGAAATGTAATGATGTAAATTAGCTGTCCATATGGACAGCTGATTATTTTTTTTGCTTAGCGTATTTTTTTGAAAATGCTGGTGGTACCTCGTTGAGAAACATGAATTAAATCTATATTTTGTTTTATTTACCTCACTACTTTATCCATAACTTCTTTATATTTATAATAGTAATTAGTTTCAAATAAATAGTTGTACGGAAGAAAATGTTCCTTGTAAGTAGTAAGCATCCTTTACAATTTTAATTTATAATTATTTATAAAAAAGAAAAGACACCCTAAGGTGCCTTCCTTCGACTTGAACCATCTTAACTTTAATAATATATTGGACTCCCATCCAAATATTATTTTACCATGTTAAATTGTTTTATTCATTGAGAAATATAGTTTCATTTTATATTTAAAAGAATTCTATAGGCTAGAACTACCTATTAATTAGGGGGAACTGACATGTTAAGCTAATATTATAATACTTCTAGAACGGAAATTTTGAGCAATATGTATACGAGCCACATATTAAAAAAAAGACACTCTCAAGAGTGCCTCTCCTTAGCAGCCGAATCCGCCGCCCCAACAGCTAGCGCCAACGATGATTAATAAGATGAAGAGCACAACAAGTAAGGCAAATCCGCCGCCGAAACCACAGCCTCCACCACAACTACCGCCATAGCCCATATTAACTCCTCCTTCCATAAAGACCATTTATTAATGGATTTAATTTACTTTATGTTTTTAAGGATGAATGGAGCAGGTCCTTAAAAAAATAAAAGGAATTTGGAAGTTAAAAAGAGTTGACGACCTTATTTTTGTCACCGGCATTTCGTCTTCTACATATTGTATTTTATTCTGTGTATTGGGGGAAGGAGGATCTTATGGCTAATTCTGAGATGATTTTACGTTTACTTACGGATTTAAAGATTGAACAACAATTGCTGAAAGAACAGTTAGAGAAAATGCAAACAGCTGTGACTATTCTTGAAGAAAAATCAGTGACGCTTAAAGAAAAACCAGCGACGCTTAAAGAAAAAACAATGACTCCTGAAGAAAAACCATCTGTTACAAAGCAAAGAGCTTTTTCTGGACGCCCAACATCTTTTCGTGATTGGAGAGCATCTAGTCAAAAAAATTAGGGAATGTTATGTGAAATGAAAAATAAAAAAGTACAGTCTGCTGTAGAAAAGACTGTACTTTTTTATGTTAGTAGAGAATGTTAAGGAAGACGTATTTATTTTGCCTATTCCAATTCCACTTTTAATTGGAGCTCTTTATCTAACTTATCATTATTAAATTTTAAAGTTAATCCTCGCGTGTTTTTCGGTACATCGAATACAATGTTTCCGTCCGAATGTTCATCAGGGCTAACAATACCAAATTTAAATGTAGAGGTATTTGCAGCTTTAAGTACGGATTGATATTCATTGGAAATGTAATATTCTCTTCCAAATCCATCAATTAATTTAAAGTTGTTAATATCTAGTGTAATGGGTTCTTCTTTACGATTATAAACTGCGATGTCTAATACTTTAAAGACACCTTGTGCTTTAACTTCTCCAGTCCCTATAACATCTAATGACTCGGCAGATCCCATTGACATGTATACATCAGAGGAATCTACATTGGTAGGAAGTTCTTTTTGCGAATCCTTGCTGCTAAGTTTGTCATTCTCTGTTTTTTTAGAAGTCGCCTGCTCATTTTTCGCAGGCGCATCATGTGAACCGCAAGCTGATACTCCAAACAAGAATGTGCTACATAATAATGGGGCTAATAACTTTTTGTTCATCGTTTCTTCCTTCCAAAATAGAAGCACTTTAATGAGTGCTATATATTTGTCTTTATATGTATTACATTTTATATCTTATTATATTAATTTTGGAAGGAAAAGGGAAAATATTGTGCATTTCTCTGATTCGAGTTATTTATCCGTCTAAAAGTTGAAATTAAAATGAGCCCCATAAATGATAAACCATTCCACTAACAAAAAACACTAATCCTAAAAATAAAACAATTAAGGCAAGTATTCCATTTTTATTATGTTCCATAAAATTATCTCCTTTTCATTTACTTATCTACAAAAAGCCTTTAGTCGTAATTATGTCTAAAGGCTTTGATCTTCATACTTTGTAGTTTATAAAAAAGTTGCACTGCTGTATTAATTTGGAATATGATTATTTAAAGAGAAGGTGATGAGTACATGCAGGACAAAAAACAATTCCCGCTTATATCTGGAAATCTCTCATTAGATTTAGTAAATACAGAGCTAGTTAGGCGTGGACAACGTTATGATTTATTAATAACAAATGAAGATGTATTAGAATGGCTACATGTAATAAAGGTTAATCTTCCTTTTTGGAATGAAAAAACATTTATAAGGATTCAAGAGCGCACGAATCAAGTTACATCTAGCATATTAGAGGTAAGAGAAGTACTGAGAAAACAGTTTGAGGCAATTGCTGATCAACAAGAGATTTCTAATGATTTTATTACGTATTTAGAAAAACAAATTGAGAAGGCACCATTTACATATAAAATCATTGAACAGCAGCTAGTATCTATCCCGGTTGGAGAAATCGAGGATATACTCGCATCGTTAATTGTATTTGATGCTTTAACGTTAATAGCAGAAAATAAGCTTATTTTCCTTAAAAGGTGTTCAAATCCTGACTGTGTTTTATTATTTATAGATAAGAGTGGGAAACGAAAATGGTGTTCTATGAAAATATGTGGGAACCGGAAAAAGGTAGCAAAATTTCAGGATCGAAAATTTGAAGAAGTCTAGAGAATCAACTTATAACAGTTGATTCTTTTTTTTATTCTTTAACTAACCTCTAAAATTGATATTTACAGGTTAGTTATATCGAGTTATAATTGTTGGTAAATAAAGGAGGAGAACGATGGATAATATAACAGCAACTAAGCAGAAAGATCCTCAACCAATAAGTGTACGATATTTTACGAAAATGAAAGGGAAAGGAAGAAGTCCATTACAAGTAAATATAAAGGACTCTTTAACAGGACTACTAGGGGGATTTTTAACAATTCTTACCTTAACATATTTAACGAGCATAACCTCTACAGAATTATTAATGGCTCCATTTGGGGCGAGTTGTGTATTAGCATTTGGAGTTTGGAATGCGCCATTATCTCAGCCGCGTAATATTATTGGAGGACATTTGATTTCAACTTTCATTGGTCTATCAATATATCATTTGTTTGGGAATGAATATTGGACAATTGCTTTAGCGGTGGGGATGGCAATAGCCGTTATGATGTTAACGAGAACGACGCACCCTCCGGCAGGGGCCGATCCGATTATCGTTATTTTAGGGGCAAATAGTTGGAGTTATTTAGTAACACCAGTTTTAATTGGCTCCGTAGTTATTGTAGTTATTGCTTTATTCATCAATAACATGAGTAGTAAAAGAAGCTATCCAACTTTTTGGATGTAGTTTATAAAGAAAAGACAATTTAAATCGCTTTCTACAGTTTTCTCCCGGTCCCAAAACGCAATGACAATAATCAAAATGATAAGACATACCCGTATAAAACGTAATTCTCTTGCAACAGGATGTTCCATCTGTTAGTCTCCTTTACTGTTTGATAGAGTCTGTTTATAAAAGAGATAATTCCTAGGAATATAAATAAAAAAGACACCGTAAAGTGTCTTTTTTATTTTAGTTATGCGCATTACTTAATAAGACGCTAGTTCCTCAGTCTGGCTATGAGTAACTATGTAGGGTAATTCCATTATAACATTTTAACCAGTAATGGGTCTATATGGAATTTTATTGATTTTCTTTTTGATTATTCAGAATTACTTACCAAGTATTTGGATGAGGAAAGCAGTGAGACAGAAGCGACTAAACTTGTTTTAGAAGAGTGTCTTCTTTTTTGTATCATTGTGAGTAAAGTGTAGAGTTATATTTCCCTTTACACAAACATAACGGTATAATATAGTTAAGTTAAGTAAACTTAACTATTAAGTGAAACGAAATAAAAGTATGGAGGATGCTATGACTAGAACGTATAAAGAAGTAATTAATGAAATGAATCGAGCCTATACGGAACTTTATATTTTACTATTTCAAGATTTAAAGGATGAGTTCGGTCTTACTGGGCAGCAAGAGAGCATGCTATTTCATATTCATTTAAATGAAAACACGACAGCAAATAACATTGCGAATACGTTTAATATAACGAAAAGTGCGGTGAGCCAAGTTTTATCGAAATTGGAAAAGCAACAGATGATTTCAAAACAAGTAAACCCTAATAATAAAAGGGAGTATTTTCTTACACTTGGTCCAAACGGTAGTAAGTATATAGAGCGGTTGTCTGAGTTAGATGATGTATTAATTGAGAAATACTTTTCTAAAATCGATATAAATGCCCTAGAGCAAATGACAGAGACGTTAACGAAAATAAATAAAGTGATATTGGAAGAAAAGCAGAAGGATCTTGATTGTAATGAGTAAGAACTTAGATGAAGCAATTAGTAGAAAGGAGGGGAAGCATGTGATGAGTTACATACCAAATATGATTACGATAGCAAATTTTGTGTGTGGGCTTTTGGCTATTCATGCTGTTTTCGTTGACGATATGTACGGTGCAGTTATGTTCATTATTACAGGTATGGTCCTTGATTTGTTTGATGGCATGATTGCTCGGAAACTTGATTCTGTTTCAGAAATTGGTGGAGAGCTGGACTCATTTGCGGATTTAGTTACTTTTGGTGTGGCACCATCTATTCTTGCATATAATGCTTCGTTAAAAGATTTGCAGTCTATCGGGATGATATGCGCGCTCGCTTACAGTATTTGCGGAATGCTTCGGCTTGCAAGATTTAACACACAGCAAAGCAAACTCCCAACATTCATTGGAATGCCCATTCCATTCGCGGCGATGTGTCTCCTCATTTTATGTCGCCTAAATAATCCAGTTTCCGTGGCATTTGGTACAAGCGTACTCGCTTATTTAATGGTGAGCAAAATCAAATTTCCTCATTTTAAAAAAGATATAGCTGAAAGCTTGGATTCTGAAAGATTGGATTGATAATACGGAATTACAATGAGAAAGATAAAGGAGAATAACATGATTCGTATGGCATTAAGATCATTCAACATACAAATGTATTGTTTGCTAGGCGTAATGTTATTGGGATGGCTCGTGACACCTTTTCGAGCCCAGTTTGCCGGGATAAGCATTGGCCTTTTGGTGAGTATGTACTGCGCCTGGATTTTAGGAAGGCGTATTGAAAAGTTCGGAGATAGCATTGTAAAAAAAGAAAAAGCACCGATGCTCGGAATGATAAATCGGTTCGCAGCCGCAATACTCGGCGCGATTATTATGTATGAAATTGAACATCATGAATTCATGTGGACATTTGCAGCTGGAATTATGGGTGGGTATTTCTTGATTATTATTAATTTGGGGTATTACAGTATGAGGGATGAGAAGAAATAAAGTGCTGTGTAAATAACTAATTTGGATGATTTGAATGTAAAAGCCTCAAAACTTTCTTTTCTAGAGAGCTTTTTATTACAAAGAAAAGACACCCATATAAGAGTGTCTTTTCCAATAGTTTTTTAGCAGAAGCAAGAAGCTCCAACAATGATTAATAAAATAAACAATACAACTAGTAAAGCAAAGCCGCCGCCACAACCACTACTACAACTACCACCAAATCCCATAATAGTTCCTCCTTTAATAAGAGGGGAAAACAAGGGGTCACTCATGTATTTTAATGGATTCAACTTACTTTATGTTTTTTACACAATAATTGAGCAGGTCCATTTGCAAATAAAGAAAAGACACCCTAAGGTGCCTTCCTCCGACTTGAACCATCTTAATTTTAATAATATTGGACTCCTGTCCGAATATTATTTTACCATGTTAAGTTGTTTTGTAAAATGTTCCATATCGATAATTGCAATAAACGTTTTAGTTTTGGAGTTATGTATCTGTCTAAACGTTGAAATTAATAAAAGTCCGATTGGTGAGGACTGATTAAAGTTTCACTTTATCGAATTTGGAACTGAAAATGTACTAGCTTGATAATGAAGCCTGGCTATTAGAATTGAAAAATTTTAGTTTTATTATAATTAATAGAAATGAGAGTAGTGTGAATATAAAGCCGCTCCAAATAAGCTGGTGAATACCTAAGTTTGAAATGAACCAGCCTCCAATAGTGGTTCCTAAAGTAATTCCGAGATTTGAGAACGAAACGAATAGACTGTTACCAAATTCAGGTGCTTCTTTAGCTTCACTTATTAACCATGTTTGACCAACAATTAATCCACCAGCATGTACGATTCCCCAAATGAATACTATAAAAATCATTGGAACAAGGTAGGAACCTAAATAATAAACCAATATGTAAACAATAGAATATAGAATAGGGAATGATATTACAGTGTTTATTATGCTTTTTTGCAGGAGACCACCAAATAAATGATTACCTAAAATCATAACTATACCAAATATGAATAGCATGATACTGATGAGAGATCCATTCATGGAAGTTACTTTTGCAAGGTACTCGGCGAAGTAGCTGTATACGGAAAACATGGCTGCAAAAAGGAATGTGACGGTTAAAATATTTAACCATAATCCTGGTTTGCCGAGTATACGAATTTGTTTGCCGAAAGACATTTTTTCTTTAACAGGCATAGAAGGAAGTAGGAGTAGTATTCCAATGAATGCAAGAGTGTTAACGAATGCTCCGAATAAGAAAGCCATTTCGAGTGAAAATTGGTCTGCAAGGTAAGAGGTTAGTGGTATACCTAAAGCGAAACCAACAGTAATTCCCATGAAAACTTTTGTAACTGCTTGACCGCTCTTTTCTGGAGGGACAAGTTTAGCAGCTGTTACAAGAGCGATTGAAAAGAAGAGTGGATGAAGCGCTGCCGGTAAAATACGAAAAACAAGCATGACTTCAAATTGTGTTGTATAAGCGTAGATTAAATTTGAAATAACAAATGTGAAAATTGCTGTTAATAAAATTATTTTGCGATTAATACTAGAGACGAGCAGAATTAAAAACGGACCAGAAATAGCAACAACTAGTGCAAATATACTTACTAAAAATCCAGCTTGTGTAGTTGAAATTCCGAACTTTTCAGTGATTTGTGGTAATACGCCGACAATACCCATCTCGGTAGTAATAATTCCGAACACACCTATTGCGAGTGTCAGAATAAGTAAAGGATTTACTTTTTTCATTTATAAAACTCTCCATTCGTATCAGTATTTTGAAAGTAAATTCATTAACAAAGAAGCATTATTATAAGCATGATTGGATGCCAATATTATCAGGAGTATGTAATCTGAAATACAATAACAGATATCTAAATAACTAGATATGATATATTAAAAAAAATTCTCCTTTCGATGTTTCTTGCTTTTACAGGCAGTGCAATTTATAAGAAGTCATTGGATACCTGTAAAAAAGCAGAATGTGTGAAAGCTAATAATCAATTAGTATGCTGATTGATTATTAGCTTTCATTTTATAATTCGTTTTGGACGTATTCAGAAAACTCTCGTATTGTTTTTTCATTTCGACGATAGTAGGTCCATTTTCCAATTCGGTCAGACTCTAGTAAGCCTGCTTTTTTCATAGTTAATAAATAACTAGAAATAACCGATTGAGCTAAGCCAGTTTTAAGCTGGATATCTCCTACACATACTCCAACTTGAAAGTTAAGGTCTTGTTCTAGGTAAGGTTTTTCGTCGAAATGGTTTTCTGGATTTTTTAACCATGATAAAATTTGACATCTTGTTTCATTTGACAATGCTTTATAAATTAATAAAGGTTCCATAAGGATATTATATCTACTTTTATAGATTTGTAAATGGGTTTTAGTGATTTTAAGGGAAGAAGGTATAGTTGATCCCCTTGAATAGGAATAAGATGCTCTTGATTTGTACCCTTTGTAAAGGACATTATAAAAAAAATCGGTAACCTAAAAAAGATGATTTCTGTATGCAAACAGGAGTCATCTTCTGTACATTCTATTGATAGCAAGAGTGATTATAGTACGTCATATATTTCTTAATTTCATGTTTTAACTGAACAAACGATTCACATGATTTTATATATGCTTCATCGGTTAAAGTATTACGAGGATTACGTGCAAAAATGATAATATTGTTAAGTGTAAGCATACTGTTGCCTAGCTATCAATGGTGGATTCCTAAGAAGAGTAATAATAAAACCCAACTGAAGATTTAAGAAAAATTTTATGTTTACCCCACTTTTTATTTTAAAAGTTTCTCCTATCCTATAAACAACAAAGTCATAGATGAAATTGTAAAGTTAGGGGATTCTACATGGATACAGGAGTTTTGATGAGTTATTTGTATACTTATTTTTTTACTATTATGTTTTGTATTGTGTTTCAAATTGGATTTTATTTTAAAGCGAAAAGAACTATATCTATTCTGCATTTTTTGTGGGTATATGTTTTTCTATTCTACCTTTCGCTAGTGTATAGGGTGACGCAGATCGCGACTGTATGGGATATAAGTAGATATGAAACGTGGATTCGTGTAAGTCAAATCAACTTGACTCTATTTGATACGGCAGGTAGTACGACGTATCTTTTGAACATTGTACTGTTTATGCCATTAGGTTTTTTATTACCGACTATTTGGTCGCAGTTTAGAAAAATGAAAAACACCGTATGTGCGGGATTCTTTTTTTCATTGGCAATTGAGTTAAACCAATTATTAAATAATAGAATTACAGATATTGATGATGTATTTACGAATACCCTTGGGGCAATTGTGGGGTATGTAATATATAGAGTTTTATTTAAAATGTTTAAAATGATATGTAAAAGAGAGGAAAAAAGGCTTGATACGAACTCTTCTTTAGTTATAAAATACGAGGCTGTTTTTTGTTTAGTTTTTTCATTTGTAGGTGCGATGTTCATTTATTATCCTGGAGACATGTAAGCCGGCGATCTATTCTAGTTCTTCTCGCTTATACACGGTAAAATATGAATTGTTCATCCTTTTTTCTAACTTAATAGATACAGTTTATGTATGACATGATAGGCAGGTGTAAATGTGTTAAATGTTCAATTATCTCAATACTTACTAAAAGAGTCTAAACCAGCTCTTCATACAGATGAAAAACGAGTGTATATGTTAAAAGATGAAGGGCAATCACCGTATCCTATTTATTTAAATCACCCTATTATGATAGGAGTGGGAACGAATTTGAATCAGCATACAGGATTTGAAGAAATCATTAAAGGATTTATAGGCGCACATAACAAATTTCCTATGTATATGTTATTTGAAACTTATTTATGTAGAGACTTTATTGAAGGGTTTTTAGAAGAGAATAAACTTCATTTTGAGCTAGTTTTTACTAATAAGAAAAAGGATACGAACTTTTTTAAAGTGTGCATTACCAATAGTGATGATATAACCACACTTATGAAGTATTTCTTCCAATCAGCACAAGATTCTCTCTATACGCTATTAAGCTATTCAGCAGACTGTAAGATTATCAGTAATCGTACTGGTGGGATTGAAATAAAAGCGGACAGTTTCTATCCAAGCTTTTCATTTATGTATGATGCGCAAGAATTATTTATTATTGGTGGAGAAGAAAAATGGTCTGATATCCATTATATAAAAAGATTTTTCCATCTTGAGCAGATTACAGATGAGCTAATTATTGATTTAAGAAAATGAGAGACGAGAGAGAATAAATGAAAAAACCCTCAAGTATAGAACGACATACTTGAGGGTTTTTATGTATGAAGAAGGGCCTTGTATCATATATTTTATTCGTCGTTGCATGTAAGTCATTCGGTTTATAAAAACAATGTGCTAAAGAGATCAGTAAAGAAGGCTTTTCTATTTTTCCCGAGAATGAAAAGAAATATATAATCTAATTTTCGTGAATGTAATAAGGAGGCAGTAAAATTTGAACAGGAAAATTTGGTTTGTATTTACCTTTTTTGCTCTTTTAGTATCTAGTTATATTGTTGTCCAATATTTTATTATGGATGGTTTTCAAACAGGGCTTGTAAAAGTGAAGCTTATGTTTGGATCTAAATTAAGTGCGTTCTGGTATATGATGCTATTTATACATATTACAACTAGTATAGTAGCATTAGTAATTGGTCCTTTTACATTATCCACTAGATTTAGAGAAAGGAATATCAACCGTCATCGAATAATTGGGAGAATCTATATGGTTGGTATATTATTAGGAGGCGTTTCTGGACTATACCTATCTTTTTATGCTACGGGAGGATTGGTAGCGAAGCTAGGTTTCGGTTTGTTATCTGTATTTTGGCTAACATCAGCATATCAAGCATTAAATAGAGTTAAGAATAAAAAAATTAAAGACCATCGGAATTGGATGATTAGAAATTATTCTTTAACCTTTGGAGCAGTTACATTAAGAATTTGGCTACCGTTGTTTATCGTTCTATTTGGAATAGAGCGCTTTGAACTTAGTTACGCTATTATTGCTTGGTTAGCGTGGGTACCTAATTTAATTGTTGCAGAATTATTCATAAGAAAAAGACTTAATAGGGGAAAATACGAAGGAAATGAGGATTTACATTTTTGATGTGAATTTGCTGTAATATTGAGGGCAGAATTCTTCAGTAATTGAATTTTTAAATAGCTGGATTTCGTTTGTAGATTCAAAAATCCGCTAATTTTATTGAATAAATAGAAAATACTTTCTTTTTTCGTTTATTTAATTTAATATCAATAAGGGCACCAAAAAAATAGATAGAGGTGCTAAAATGTACGGTATTATTAATTATGAAGTGTTTTTACTAACAGGAATTTTATTGAATTTAATTCCTGGTGCAGACACCATGTACATTGTGGGGAGAAGTATTTCACAAGGTAGAAAAGCAGGTGTGTATTCTGTTTTTGGTATTATTACTGGTTCTTTAGTTCATACGTTGTTGGTTGCTTTTGGTTTATCTATTATACTTACAAAATCCATTGTGCTATTTAACACTATTAAGGTTATAGGTGTTATCTATCTTGTATATTTAGGGATTAAAATGATACTTGATAAGACGAATGTAGCTTTCCAGGCCTCGTCCAATAAATTGAACATTAGAAAAATATATATACAAGGGCTTTTAACAAGTCTTACGAATCCAAAAGTCTCTTTATTCTTTATTGCGTTTCTTCCGCAATTTATAGATACAAAGGCTTCAGGTCCTATGCCTTTTATCATTTTAGGACTTACTTTTACAGTAACTGGACTATTATGGTGTTTATTTGTTGCTTATTTCTCTTCATATGTTACAAAAAAATTAAGAGGAAACCAAAAGGTAGGAATGATTCTAAATAAGATAACAGGACTGATTTTTATTGGTATGGGGTTAAAGTTGCTTCAAACAAAAGCTCCTCAATAAACCTGAATAACATAAAAATGCCCCCTTTCAAGAGATGTAATCTTAGGTTTAGGCTAATTTCTACATACTAAAAAGTCCCTTTAACTTTGAAGGGACTTTTTGCTTGTTATTTTGAGTTATCTAAAAGTTTATTTCAAGGTGAGGATCGGTCTGCCCGTAAAAGCCCGATTGGTGAGGGCTGATTAAAGTTTCACTTTATTTGTATTACCAACTAGCAGTTTCCGTACTTTCCTTCAACCACTTCACCCAATCCAAATCTTCTACCTTAAGCAAACTGAGCGAAACACCTTTCATATCTAAAGAAGTTAGTAATGTACCAACTTTTACGAATGTAATCTGTAATCCTTCCAGCTCACATAAACGGCGAATGTCATTTGCGAAAATGTATTGCTCCATTAATGGCGTTGCGCCGAGTCCGTTAATAAGGATGGCAAAGTTGTCTCCTTTTCTCCAGCGATAAATGCTTTTAAGTTTGTTCATTAGTTCGATTGCTAATATTTCAGAAGAGGATAGTGCTTCTTTACGATATCCTTTTTCTCCGTGAATGCCGACGCCGTAAAACACTTCATCGTCATTTAATGTGAATGAAGCTTTTCCTTTCACTGGATCGTTTGCAGGTGAAAGAGCAACTCCTAATGTGTGTAAGTTTTCTGTAACAGAACGGCCAATTGTTGTTAGTTCTTCTAAAGAATGACCTTCAAGAGCAGCCGCACCAAGTATTTTTTGAATGAAAACAGTACCAGCAACGCCGCGTCTTCTTTTATTAAAAGAAGCATCATCTTCAATTGAAACGTCGTCATTTACGATGATATGGTCAATTTTTCTTCCTTCTTCTTTAGCGATCTGCTCAGCCGCTAGAAAGTTCTCAACGTCATCTTTAAAGTTTTTAATGATGAATAAAATACTTTTATCTTTTGGCATGAGGCGAGTAGCCGCTACAATTTGTTCCACTGTAGGCGGAGTGAAAATGCTGCCGTTTACTGCCGCTGTAAGCATACCTTTTCCTACATAGCCAATATCAGCGGGTTCATGTCCGCTACCACCGCCGCTTATAATCGCGACGTTTTGCTTTAGTTTTTCGATATCCTTTACATAAATGATGTTATTTGTTTCGTCGTAATTTACTTTGTCGTTATGTTCAAAATAAAAGCCATGCAGCATATCTTGAACGATATGTTGTACATCATTCATAATCTTTTTCATTGCTTTTGCCACCCTTTAATTACTTTGCTGATTGCTCAAGTAATAGTAGTAATTGATTGTTTATCATATTTTTCATAAGAGAAGACATAATGGAAGGATCTACTTCGCACTTGCTTTCAATCCAATCTTTTATTGTTCCAACGAAGCCGTGACTATAAAAGGAGGCAATCGTATTTTTTGTCTCATCAGAAAGGCTGAATCCACAGCTTACAGATAGTTCATCAATAATCTTCATATATAAGTTTTTCGTATGCTCAAATAAATAGTGATTAAACGAGTTTTGCTCAATAACTTTAAAAGCATTTCGGTAAAATTTTTGATTTTCATAAAAGTAATCAAATAATAAATCAAAAATGTTTTCCCATTTTTCATAATCGAGAAAGTCTATAATATTTTCTTTCGTTTCTTCTCTATAAATCCAGCTTAATAGTTCAAATTTATCTTTAAAATGATAATAAAAAGTTTGCCTACGCATTTGACAGTGTAACATAATATCGCTCACTGATATTTTATGAAACGACTCTGTTTCCATTAAATATTTCAATGAGTTCGCGATTATCTTTTTAGAAATTATAGAAGAGGTCATCTGAATCATCCCTAGAATGTTAGTAATATAAAAATCCTATCTATAAATGAGAGCGGTGTCTTTAGACAGATTGTCCATTTTGTCCGTTTACTATAAAACGCTTTCATTTTAACATGAGTAGTAAGAAGAAGATTTCAAATATATCACAATATATTAAAGGAATTGAGGGATAATCACAATGAAAAAGATTATAAACAAACCAGAAACATTAGTAATGGAAATGTGTAACGGAATGGTTATGGCTCACCCAGAGCTTGAACTTTTGAAAAAATATAAAGTGATTAAGAAGAAAGAAATGAACGAAAACAAAGTAACGTTAATTAGTGGCGGCGGTAGTGGCCATGAGCCGGCACATGCAGGATTAGTCGGAAAAGGAATGTTAGATGCGGCGGTGTGCGGAGATGTTTTTGCTTCTCCTTCACAAATTCAGGTATATCAAGCAATTAAAGAAACAGCTAGTAAAAAAGGTACGTTATTAATTATTAAAAATTATAGCGGCGATATTATGAATTTCAAAAACGGTGCGCATTTAGCGACGGAAGATGGAATTGAAGTCGACTACGTCAAAGTGGACGATGATATTGCGGTAGAAGATAGTCTGTATACAGTAGGACGCCGCGGCGTTGCAGGAGTTATTTTAGTTCATAAAATTGCCGGCGCAGCAGCGGAAGCAGGTATGGATTTAGGAGCGGTGAAAGCTGTCGCAGAAAAAGCAGCGGCTAACGTGCGCACAATTGGTTTAGCGTTAACGTCTTGTACAGTTCCAGCGAGCGGATCACCTACTTTCACACTTGCGGAAGATGAAATGGAATACGGCGTAGGTATTCACGGCGAGCCAGGAATTAAGCGTGAAAAAATGTTGTCAGCAGATGAACTAGCTAACCGTATGACAAATGACCTTGTAAAAGATTTAGGAGTAAAAGATGGCGAGGAAATCGCACTTCTAGTTAACGGTTTTGGCGGAACACCACTGCAGGAACTTTACTTATTTAACAATGCAGTGACGCGAGAATTAGCTGCTAGAAACATTAAAATTAATAGAGTATTCGTCGGCAACTATATGACGAGTATCGATATGGCTGGTATGTCTTTAACTGTAATGAAATTAGATGATGAGTTAAAAACATTACTATCAAAAGAATGTAACACACCAGCGTTTAAAGTAGATGGGCCAGTTGAAAGTGTAGAGTATGTAAATGTACTTGAAGAAACAGAAGAGAAAGAAGTTTCCTTTGAACTAGAAACAGCAGAAGAACACGCTGTTATTAAAGATAATGTCATTACATTAAACAACATGATCTATCTCGTTGATAAAATGAGCGATATTATTATTAAAAACGAAGTACCGTTCTGTGAGTTAGACACGCACGCTGGTGACGGCGACTTCGGAATGAGTGTAGCAAAAGGATTTAAGCAATTAAAACGTGAGTGGCATTCTATTGTAGATCAAGAGAACGTAACAATCGGATCATTCCTTGATGGTTGCTCCATGATCATTATGGAACATTGCGGCGGCGCATCTGGTCCAATTTGGG
Source organism: Bacillus sp. EKM501B (assembly GCF_011800505.1). Taxonomy (NCBI): domain Bacteria; kingdom Bacillati; phylum Bacillota; class Bacilli; order Caryophanales; family Bacillaceae; genus Bacillus; species Bacillus sp. EKM501B. The sequence goes on from NZ_JAALFZ010000001.1 coordinate 175,201, forward strand.
GCGGTGCATTCCGCGCAGCTAGTAAAGCAGCAGGCGAGAAGCGTGAGTTAACAGTGAAAGAATTCGCTGAAATACTGCAAGCAGCACTGCAAGGCATCCAATCGATCGGTGAAAGATCATTCGGCAGAGGAGCAGTAGTTGGTGACAAAACGCTTGTTGACGCACTTGCTCCATGTGTAGACTCTTGGTTAGATAGCGCCTCAAACGAAGTAGACGTAAAAACTGCCTTTGAAAAAGGTGCAGAAGCAGCGGTTAAAGGAGCAGAGTACACGAAAGAAATCGTAGCTCGCATGGGCCGCGCTGGTACAGTTGGCGAAAGAAGTTTAGGATACCCTGATGCAGGTGCACATGCGCTTGGAGTTATCTTTACGGAGATTGCGGGTAGTTTGAAATAGGAATTGGAAAGTCCCTCTGCCTTAAGGTGGAGGGATTTTTCTGTAGTTTTCGAGAATAATAGTATGTGTCTTTTTGTATCACCAAAAACGACCGATTTTGGTGATACAGAAGGACATAAATCTCGTTTTTTGTTATGTCTTCATTTACAACGGTTTTCAAAGGAGATATTCTTAGTAAGAAATTATATTGAAAAGGGGTTTTGATTGTATATGATGAAGCTTATTAATCGCTAATTAAAATTCAAACGAATTTTATACTGTAAAAGGTCAAATTAAGGATAATTCCTTGATTTTATTTGTTATACCCTTTTACTAGTAGCGGTTAGAAGACATTATATCTTATCAAAAAATTTCATGTTATTTCACGATATCTATTTTTTCGGGATAGGTGTATTTATAATAGACAAAAATTTGACCATGAGAAGATGTTTCTTCTTGTGGTCTTTTTTTGTCGTTTTTTGATTCCGGAAGCATGTTTCTATGCCGTTACACCTATTATAAGGCGGTGATTAACGAAAACTTAGTAGTAGATTGTTGTAAGAAATATACACTCTTTTTAGGAAAATATAATAAAAAATGGAGGATTTATCATGAATGAATATCAATTAATTAGTGACTACAAGCAAAATGAAAAATATAAGGAAAGTTTTAATGACCTTGCAAAACATGTATTTGAATTGGATTTTAAAGGATGGTATGACAGGGGCTGTTGGAATGATAACTATATTTGCTATTCTTATGTGGATGGAGATAAAGTCATCGCAAATACATCTATTAATAAAATGAATGTAATCTCTAACGGTAAGGGATATAAAGCAATTCAATTGGGTACAGTGATGACACATCCGGATTATAGACATCAAGGTTTAGCGACTAAATTAATGAATCATATCATTAAAAAATACGAGAAGGATTATGATTTTATATACTTATTCGCGAATGATACGGTGTTAGAATTTTATCCTAAATTTGGTTTTGAAAAGGTGCAAGAAAATAGCTTCAGCTTGAAGGTTTCAAATATGATACGTCAAATAGACAAAAAGTACGATTTACGAAAGTTAGATGTTAATAATCAGGCTGATTTTGAGCTGATGAAGGAATATGAAGCCGAAAGAATTCCGGTGTCTTCTAGATTAGGTTTGAAAAATAGTAACATTATTCACTTTAATATGTTAATTATTTTTTGTTGTCTTGTTAGTTAAAGGGGTACTTAGTACAAAAAATAGCCGTAGATAGTAGCACGAACACTGTTCTTGTTATAATTAATTTTTTTCAGAACGTCTATAATCCTCTTTTAAAAAATATATGTAAATATAATAAAAAACGAATGATTAATAGAAATATTCTACACCACTCGTTTTTTATCGGACTTCTTTTTACTGTACTTTTATTTTCTTTATGAGTTATTAGAAAAATAATTGTCTATATAAGTCTTTATTTTTTCAAAATTCTTTTCCATAAATAAGATTGCTGGTACTTCAATTATTGGAAGATTATTTTCATTATCAAAAGCTGGACACGGTTTGGGAACTACCAAATAGTCAACTGAGTTTTTATCCCTAATATAATTAATTGAAACATCATAATACTTAGAAAAATATTCCTTCAAATCATCCTGATTCCTTAAAAATGGTAGAGAAAATATTGAACCATAATTTATACCAGCGTCGACAATTAATACAAAGCATATTTTTTTCATGATACACCCTCCTCGTATAATAAGTTTTAAGTTAATAACTGTTCCTTGAAAATTAAATAGTTTTTATCTTCAAGAGCTACATCAAAAAAATGATGTATGGGTAAAATTTAGTATTGGATACTGGAGGATTTCCCTAGATAACGGAAGTATGGAAATGGATCCATCGGGAATATGCTTACTCCCCCTGTAGTTCGACCATGTTAAAAGACTGTGACCCAGACCAAAATGCACTGCATAGGTACAAGCTGTATCGGTTTCCTTCACTTACCTCTCATGGTGGTGGGAGGGCAGCTAAAAAGAAGTCCTGGTGGAAGTTTTGGAAATGAGAACCATTTTTTAATTAATACAAGTACAAGAGACCTTATAGGGTATTTTACTGTTTTCGCTCAAATGAATGGATTGTCTTATACATCTAAGTTGCTTCTACATAAATATCTGTAATCTCACCTATTACTATATCTTAAAAAATATGCAACAGTACCAATAAACCGTTATAAAAAATATTTAAAATAATAACAAATAGGTATAATAATTCCCACTATAGAAAATACAATACTTCCTAAATTAAATGCAGAAAGTTTCGCACGATGAACTTGAATTTCACCTAAATCTACCCCTCCACTAAAATGCTTATCCATAACTTTAGCGACGTTTTGTTGTTGATTAACAAAATAAGGTATTAGCCATATACAGCAGAACAAAATAATACTACCAAAAAAGAGTGTGTCAATAATTGAAGCTCTCCAATTTAATGAAGTAATGACTATGAGAACAAATTCTCCCACCATAACAATTACCATAGTTACTACATATCTGGATTTTTCAGAAACGTTTTTAAATACAGTCTCGTCCAGAATTTTTTCTATTTTAGTCCATATTACACTGATTAACACGATTAGGCTAATTAAGAAAATAGTAAATAAAGCTTTAACTAAAAGATACTCAAACACTACCGACACCACCTAATAATTTCTAAATTAGAATATAAAGTTGATTTTTTTTAACTCTATCAAAAGATTAAATTCAATAACCTATTAACTAGCTTATCGAAAAATTTATTGATTTAAAGATACAACGCTATATGTATTAGTTATATAGGATAAGATCTCCCAAAATTCCTTTTCTAATATATATATCTTCTAATCGTTGTTGGACTTCAATTGTCTAAATATTTTATTTAGCACTTTATATCAGTTAATGATTAGAATTTTCTGAATTAAAATTCCGTGATATTGTTAAGAAAATAATTATTATTATGATATCTCGATGTAATTGCTGCTAATGCTTTATCTTCAAGGGGAAATATAAGGTTTTCGTTACCGTAATACTAATAACAACCTAACAAATTGAATAGTTACCAGAAAATACTAAAATAGGTCCCTCAGCAATTTACAGTATAATACACTTTTAGAAAAAATGGAATATTTAAGTATTTCTTTATTAATAATATGAATTAATAGAATGTTTATATTATTATACGGATTAAAGATAGCTCAGCTGTGGTGATCTTTATTCATTTTTTCTAGAGTTTATATTAACTTAGCAAACTTTGTAACAGAACCATATATAAGATCAAATATGATAAAAGCAATATCACAAGTTTTTTATTTTTTATACAGTAACCATTTGTTAGCCAATCCCTTCTCTTTATTCGGAATATTCTGTTGTTTTTTATTGATTTACAATTAGAGGTTGAACTATTATATAATTTACAGAATTATAGTAATGTTTAGGTAAATAGAAGTAGTTGAGGAGAACGTAGTGATATGAGCACAAATATTTTAATGCATGAAGCAGTTATGCAACAACTTAATGATTTTTATCAAATGATGTTGTCGCAGCAAATTGAATAAGCATGAAAAAGTTAGTGATTATCTCGATGTATGTTACGAAGTGAAACAAAAACTACTAAGCAAAGGGGCGTTAAAATAATGAAGAAGCTTGTATTAGCGACGATAGGATTAGTGATAGTATTATCATTTAGTAACAATACAGGTGATACACAACATGCTCTAAAAAAGGAAGAAATTATACAATATTCACATGCTGATCATTTTTAATATCTCATTAACAAAGGGACTCCAATTATGGAGTCCCTTTGTTAATAGGATATTGCTTTAGTTTATCTAATTGTAATAATGTTTGTAAAAAGTGTAGATATTTTCTGAATTTGCAGAGGTAATTATTTGTTAATCTTTTAAAACATTGGCTTAGTAATACCAAGGGTTATTATAAATATATTAATTACATAATTTGTCCCTATCAAAATGAACGTTTTTTGCATTTAATATATTGTAAATATATTTTATTTTGGAAGGATCTGATTATATGGCTCATAAATCTACTGGAGTGTTTCGGGTTCCAGTTTCTGAAAATGGGATTATTCCAACTGCTCTCAACATTATGCTAAACAATGATTCACGCTGTCATACTAGTAATGTAACGGTAACTGTTAAGAGAAGTCGAAACACCTTTTTCCCAACTCAAAATGAATTAGTTGAAATCTCTCGTACTTTTGTTTCTTTAGAACCAAACAGAACAACTAAGATTGTGTTGTTTACTCCAGAATTTCAAGTAGAAGATTTCCTTGATGTCATCATTAGTGGAAATAAAGAGGATGTTAAGGATGTTCTTGTATATTCTTTCTTAGCAGATTCAGTAGGTCACAATCTCCCATCTACTGTTTTCAGAAATGCAGAATACACTTTTGCTTGCTGACACTGTGATGATGTATTTTTTAATGTCGTATATCTGAATTGAAATGTTACAAGTAGCACTTCACGGCATACAATCTATCGGTGAAAGATCGTTCGGCAGAGGAGTGGTAGTTGGTGAAAGAAGTTTAGGATATCCAGATACACATGCGCTTAGGGTACCTTTACGGAAATTTTGGGTAGTTTGAAATAGAAATTAGAAGATCCCTTCTACCTTAAGGTGGAGGGGTTTTCTTAATATTATTTTTTGATATATATCGCTAAGTATGTTCCCATAATTCATTCTATTGTATTGAGAATAATGTCATCTACATCAAAAAAACGGCTTATAAAAGGAACTAGTATTTGAGGTGGGTTTATTAACGAATTTTATATATAGCATGAATGAAAATGAGATAAATAAAACAATATTCCCTATTATGTTTTTAAAAATTAATTGAGCAGCTCCTTGTAAAAATAAAGAAAAGACACCTAAAGGTGCCTTCCGCCGGCTTAAATTAATTTTAATATTATCGATCTAAGTTTAAAAGCTGTAGGGATTTTTACTGTGGGTTTTGTAAGTAGTTTTTACGAAATTATGAGTGTTTTTTATTTTGTATTTCAATAAGTTCATCTGGTAGCATTTTTGTATAATATTCTTTTTCTGTTAGTTCAAATATAAATAATGCTTTTTTCCAGTTATAAATAACATCTTCTACATTATGTTGTTTCATTTTTAATAAACACTGACCTTTTAAATAGAATAGTTCACCTAATAGGTATAAAGTATTTAGATTAATTGCTAATTTGATGCCCTTATCAATGTACTTTATTGCCTCTTCATATTGATATGTGAAGTCGAAACATTTTGCTAAATTTAACATGAGTTTTAATTTAATTTCTTTATCTCTAGGAAAATCTAATTTATTAAAATTAGTTAAACATCTTTTGAATATATTAATACTTTTTTCATATTCTTTATTTTCTGCATAAAATATAGCCATTGTTTGCATAATATCTATTTCTCTTTCTGATAAAAAATCAGAATTAGTTAAAGTCAGTTTTAATGCATTATTTAAAAAATCTAAAGCAGTTTTTATTGATTTATCCACCATAAATACAGCAATTGCTTCATGCCATATTAGAAATTGTTTCTCATCTTTTGTTTGAAAATTATTTAAGTTTTTCTCTTTTTTTACTATTTCATAAAGTTCTTTATATTGTTTTTGCTTTAAGCAATCTTTTATTACGTATTTTACATTTTCTACATATTTTAATCTTTTGTTTTGAGTTAGTGCAAATATATTATTTGGGTCAATACCAAGTCTTTCTGATAATTGATATAACAATATACTAGATGGATAAATCATACCTTTTTCAATCTTGCTAATTTGACTTTGTGAACATATTCCATGACATAATTCGGATTGTGATATATTTTTTTTGATTCTAAGTTCTTTAATGGTAATACCCAAATCGTTAAATTCCATTTTTCCACCTACTATTTAGCACTTTATTAAAATAAGAACATTCTCTAACCTTAATGTAATGTAAAATTAATATAGTTGCAATTATTGTTTTAAAGGGCTTATCGTTTCTATAAGATGGTGAGATTTTTTTATGTACAAAAAAGACACCAAAAGGTGCCTTCTTGCGATTTGCTCCATTGTAATATGGTATTGGATGCCAGTCCAATTATTATTTTACCACGTTAAATAGCTTCGGTTATTGAGAAAAAAGACAACTCATTATTTGAATGCAAAAAGTCCTAGGGGGACTAGGACTTTTTACTAGAATGAATATGATTTAAAAAAGGACTTATATAACGTAACATATGAATGTTTCGTAAATGTATCAAAAAAGTGAACAAAAGCGTTAATTTAAATAAAAAAAGCTCCGCGATAAAAGCTGCGGAGCTTCATAAGGTCGAGTTATGTCGTACTCACAAGGGATTTTAACATGAATGTTGTGGTGAAAATACTGGTAAATTTATCCCGTAAAACCCCCACTGATTAGAGTTTCACTTCATTCGAAGGAATTCATGTTTTATAAATTAGATTATGAGAGTTGATATTCTCCATATTGACCAGAAAAGAACTAAAAATTCTAGTGAAATTCCAAGTGTTCGTTTCCTAGTTTTTTGAAATTCTTTTATTAAATAGCCAACAGCACTAATTGCTATAAGAATGAAAAGAATAAGTTCGAGTGTAACTGGCATTTTATCTACTCCTAATACTGTAGTTTATTATATAAAGATTATAAGATATTTTTGTGGCTAGTGGTGAAAAATTCAATAGAATTATTTCTAAATGGAGTAAATCTTTCAACGGACCAATCAAAGGTCAATATAAAAAGTGTTATACAATATACGCATGGAGAGTCGTGGGGCTAAAGAAATATTGGAGTATAAAGAGTTGTTAGATCAAAGGATTATTACCGAAGAAGAGTTCGAAGTGTAGAAAAAAGTAATTATTAGGTATATAGATGAAACGCTCAGATGAGCGTTTTTTTATTTATATATTCGCAAGTAAAATAACATAATATCACTATGAATCCTTATAACAATATGAATTTTTGCATATTTTAAAATTTAATATATCCCTTAAAAAGTTTTAATTGTATAATATATTTTGTCATATTTTTAGATTTTTCGACATAAACCAACAAAAATAGAGAGCGTATTGGGAGAAGACATTATGTATACAAAACTATTAAAATCAATTACATCATTATCACTTATTGGTGGTGCGTTGTTATATACAAATGGCAGCGATGTAAAAGCTGCTGAAGTGGGTGTTTTTTCTGATGTGCCGACATCACATTGGTCATATCCTGCGATTAAAGATTTAGCGAGTAAAAATATTATTTCCGGTTATGGAAATGGGATATTTGGTTTTGGAGATGTTGCGACAAGGGAGCAAGTTGCGGCTTTAATTTATCGAGTGTTAGTACCAAATAAACAAGGCGGCTCGTTTAGTAATGATGGAACTCGTTACGTATTAAAGGATGGGTCTACGTTTAAAAATCCTTACGGTGATATTAATCAAAGTTCTACAATGTTCCCAGAAGAGGTATTAACTTTAACAAATTTAGGAGTTTTTAAAGGTGATGAAAATGGCCAATTTAGACCGAAAGCTTCTGTGAATCGTGCAGAAATGGCACAAATTCTTACGAATGCTTTCCATCTTGCGGCAAAACAAAAACATACCTTTAAGGATGTTCCAAATCCATTTTGGGCAGAAAATGCAATTAGTGCGGTGCAGTCAAATGGAATCGCAGATGGCACAGGGAACGGGAATTTTGAACCGTATGGCACAGTAACACGTGAACAGTATGCGCAGTTTTTATATAAAACTTTGAAGTATAAAAATGCTGATGTGAAAGATACAGGAGATGCGGCATTATTAACAGCGTTTAAAGAGGAAGTACAAAAGCGTATTAATACATACGAGACAAATATTACACTGCCATATAAAACGAAAAATAATAATACAGACGAAGTGATGAATACACTTTTTAACGCATATAAAGAAGTGGCAAGTAAAAATGAGTATACAAATAATAATAGATCGAATGTTTCATATGGACTTTCTGGATCACCTGGAAATTATACGTTTACGCTTAAGATTACATATCGTGAAACGAAAGAACAGACGGAATATGTCATGAAACAAGCGAAAGCAATCGTTTCTTCTATCACTCAAGTTGGAATGGATGATCACGAAAAAGTGAAGGCGATTCATGATTACGTAGTAAAGCATGTTTCTTATGATACGTCTTATAAAGCTTACACAGCATATGAAGCACTTGTAAATCGTTCTGCGGTTTGCCAAGGTTACGCACTATTAACTTATCAATTATTAAAAGAAGCAGGAATTGAAAATCATTTCGTGACAGGAACTGGGGACGGACAACCTCATGCTTGGAATTTAGTGAAAATCGAAAACAAATGGTATCACCTTGATACAACATTCGATGATCCGGTTCCAGATGAGCAGGGCCGCGTAACGTATTCGTATTTCAATTTATCAGATGAACAAATCGCAAGAAATCATGAGTGGAACCGTGGAGACTATCCGCAAGCTACAACAAATTATTATAGTACACTGACAAATAAAATTGCGGCAGGTAGTACGAAAACGTCTGCATATCAGCAAATATTAAAAGATACAAAGTTAAACTATTTAGGAAATGAATATATTGCAAATAACTATACTGAATTAAAAAATAAAATGCAGCAGCGTTATAGTGCAAAGCCAGAAAAGATAGAAGTACTTTATAAGCAATCAATGAACGGTGCGCTGCAAGATGTGAAAAATGCAATTGGGGAAATCGGTTATCCGCAAGGGTCCAACCGTGTTTCTTATAAAGCGGAGCCTTACAATGCGAAAGAAGGGTATTCTTTAGTGACGATTACGTTTACGTATTAAGAATGAGAAAAAGCATCTGTTTCAGATGCTTTTTTTATTATATTGATTCGACAAAATATGACAGGTGAAAGCGAATTGGTCTGTTATGATAATTTTTGGAATTTTACATTTTAGAGGATTAATCATGAATAAAAAGAAGATTTTCGCTGTGTTAATAGGAATTGTAGCCTTATTTGTAATTATTAATGTAGTTGTTACGAAAGAGAAAACGACATCAACCAGTGAAAAAATGTACTCTGAGAAAGAATATAATAAATTAGTAGATGAACATTTTGAAGAAACGCAAAAGTTGAAAAGTGATATGAGTGTGTTAGAAACTGAAAAAAAATCTCTTGAAGAGCAAATGAAGGCGAAGAATAAGCAAGGGTAAAACAAAAACGCTATCTTTTAAAAAGGTAGCGTTTTTGTTTTGGGTTATAAAGTTATTCCTACATTTGACATATACAGTCTGACTGTATAAAATTAAACTATACAGTTTAACTATATAGTTTAGCTATATAGTTATCGTTACATTGGAGGTCTTTATGAATAGAGATAAAAATTTACCATTAACGGAAACAACGTATTACGTTCTTTTAGCTTTATTAGAGCCAGCTCATGGATATTTAATTATGCAAAAGGTGGAGGAACTGAGTAATCATCAAGTGAAAATCGCAGCGGGTACATTGTATGGTGCGGTGGAAAATTTATTAAAACAAGGGTTAATAGAATCGGTAAAAAGTGAAGATAAAAGAAGAAAAGTGTATGTCATTACGGAACGCGGGAAAGAAGTATTGCATTTAGATTTTATGAGAATGCAGCACATTATTGCGGTTACAAAAAGTTTATTACACGTATAGTTAGGAGGAAACGATGATGTGGAGATTAAAATTCTTTTTAGACTTTGAGAAAGAGGAAAAATGGTTAGAAGAGATGGCTTGGAAAGGCTATCAACTAGAAAGCAATACATTTGGTTATACATTTAGATATACAGAACCGGAAGATGCGACGATTAAAATAGACCATAGAGTATTTAGTAGAAAAAGTGATTTTATTAATTACTGCACATTATTTGAAGATAGTGGTTGGGAGCATATAGCTGGTAATCGGTGGTCAGGTACGCAATATTTTAAAAAGGTAGATGAAGAAAGTGAAGATGACATTTTTTCAGATCCAATGTCACGAGCAGGGAAGTATAAGCGTCTATCTAAAACATTTTTAGAATTAGCGATCTGTTATTTGCCGATATTATTTTTATTTATGTATAGTAATACAATGAATTTAGGAGCCTTTGTAAATCCGAAAGAACTATACTTGACGCCAGGATTATGGGATAAGCAAGGTGCATCATTTCTATGGTCATTCTTATTTGAAACGCCATTTGCATTAATGAGAGGACTTTTTTTGATATTTATCCCCGTTGCGACATGTATGTTTTTCGTTTGCTCGTATAAAGCAAATCGATTGTATGAAGAGAGAAGATGATAGGAGAAATCCCCTTAAAGTAGCTGCTTTGAGGGTTTTTTGAATTTGTAAATGACTCTTCTTAAAATAGATATGAGATTAGAGAAGGACAATGATGTATTGGAGGTTACTATATCAAAAAAGAAAATTGTATGTCTAGACGCATTTTAAATACAAAATAACCGATTCCTTATACGTTAAGAAACCGGTTATTTATTCCCCCACTTTTTTAGAGGGCTTTTTCTTATAATGGTCTTAAATGATTGATTTAAGGTTATAAACTTAAATCATAAATAAAATATAGAGTAAAAACTATATACGAAATAAATGTAACGAAAACAAGGAAACATATAAACTGAGAATTAGATACATATTGTTCTATTCTTTTTTTCATGTTAATTCGTATTATTTTTCAAATGTGAAGTATCAATTGGAATTTGAGCTTTCCAAGAACCAATTACTTTTCCAATTCTAGTTATATTTACGTCTAAAGTAAGAGGCTGTTTAAAAACGTCTTTTTCTTCAGTAGTTATAACAAATGTAGCAACACCTTCAGGTCTATCATTATCACGAATGCCTATTTTATCTAACTTTTTACCTGCTGCCATAAGTTCAAAAGGAAGATAATCATCTGAATCATGGATAAATGATAGTCTCCCGTCATTTTTAATCTCAGGGTTTTCCTCTTGTTGCCCATCAATTTTACCATCATTCTCAAGATCTAATCCTGATGTATCAAATTCAAATGGTACTAAACTTCCGTCCGCTTTTTCCATTCTATAATGAACTGATATACGTGAATCTGCGATAAATACTTCTTTGAGATGTACAGTAATACCTTGATCTGTAATTTTTTCATCAATAGGAATATATTTACCATTCTTCATCATATCTTGTGTGATACCATTTTCATCTTTTATTCCTTCATTTACAACTTTATCATTTGTAATTGCATTAGAAAAATAGGAAGCAACATTTGTAGCCGCCACTTGTACTTGTGGAATCATTGCTGTTGTGAAAAGTGCTGCTGCAGCTACTGCTGTATAAATGAAACGCTTTGATTTTTTACTCATGTTTGTAAAGATTCCCTTCTTTTGTTGTTTTTTGTGATTTATATTAGAAACATTGTCTAACTTGGAACGACTTTCAAATGTTTTCCATGCTTGTTCTATATCAATTTTGATTTCTTGTGGTGAATTTGCAGACTCTTCATCTAGCATTACGTTTTCCCATTGATTTAATCTATTGATTTCTACTAATAAATCTTGGCATGCTTTACATGTATCTAGGTGCTTTGTAAATTCCTTTCTTATATCATGAGAAAGTTCTCCATCAATATATGTTTGAATAAATCCGATATCATAACATTTCATTTGTTATGCCTCCTCCATTTGTTTATAAATCTTGCGAAATTTCATTTTGGCTCGGACCAATAATGTTCCAATAGAAGATATTTCAATTTGAAGTACTTCTGCAATTTCTTTATATTGAAAACCAGAGAATTTCATTAGTAAAAGGGTTCGTTCTCGATCATTCATTTTATTTAGTATCGTTTGGACCTTTGTAATTTCTTCTTTTCTTATCCAATCATCGTCTAATGATGAAACATTTTGTACTTCATGGTATTGTATTTCTTTATCAATCTTCGCTTGCTGCCTTTTTTCAGATCGAAAATGGTTATAGGCTACATAAGTAGAAGATTTAATCAACCATCCAGGTATGTTTTCAATCCCTTTCCAATCACTACGATATAATTGTAAAAATACTTCTTGTGCTAACTCTTCAGCGATAGATTGATCTTTAACGATCCAGATGATTTGTTTCACAGCGTAAGCATAGTACTGCTTAAATAAATCTTCAAAGGTCATATCAGAAGCATGACTTTCTTCATTTTCTATGGTTAACATGTTCGTTTAAACCTCACTTTCAATTTGATACCTGTATTATAGAGAAACCAGAAAAACGGATTTTGTGACAGTTTTTCTGGATATTTTTTATTATGTACTAAAAAAAGCATTCGTCTAATTAAAAGAGAAATGCAAAAAGGAAATGAAAACATAAAAACTATAACTCTTGCAGTAGTTGTCTATTAATGCACAAGAAAACAGTTAGTTTGTTGCCAAACTGTATCTAAACGTACAATTTCACTTCTTCTATTTTCATGAATATGTATAATTACATAAAATTTCAAAGAAAAAGAGAGTATACTTTCATATTGTGTAATAAAGATAAAGCCCGCCTACGGAAATAGGCGGGCTTTTTTTACTTATAAAGAAAAGACAACCTTTAAGGTGTCTTCCTTTTGAAATCTAGGTTGTCCAGTTTGTTTTACTTTGGTGCAATAGCAATATTGTTTGGAATAAAGTTTCACCATATTGCTATTAAACTAAAATATTAAGATTGCACTTAAACGAAATTTATAGCATCGAAGTTCATTTTGGAGGGGGAATGTAATACTACATTTTTAAAGTATTCGTTACACTTGAACCTCTGCACATTGCGTAGAGCTTTTTTCATGAAGAAAGGACACTCACGTGAGTGTCCTTTCGATAGTTTTTAGCAGAAGCAAGCAGCTCCAACGATGATTAATAAAATAAACAATACAACTAATAAAGCAAATCCTCCAGCGAAGCCACAGCCGCCACAACTACCACCAAAGCCCATAACAGTTCCTCCTTTAAATAGGAGGAGAAAAACAAAGGTTCACTCATGTGTTTTAACGGATTCCATTTACTTTATGCTTTTTACGAATAAATGGAGCAGGTCCTTTTCAAAATAGATTTATTCTTAGCAGGAGTTCAAAGGAAAAACAGGAGAATCCATATTATTCTTTAAGAGCGAATAGATAGAAATCCGCTTTTATACCTTTCATTAAAATAATACTAGCATTATATATTATAAGGAATACTTGTCCTTAATTGTAAATGAAAGGGGGGAATTGATATGAGCTATGGCTATGGTCATCCTCCTGGAAGATGTCATAAACATCACAATGAAACTTTGTCAACGGGTGTATTACGTAGACATTCCGCTACGTTATTTCTTACTGTTGAAGCTATGAATGTTGATCCAGATGATACTCGTAGAGTAACAGTTGAAATGTTTGATTGGTCATCTGGTTCTCCGGTATTGTTACCATTAATAGACCCTTCAACACAAACATTGCCACCTAATCGATATGTTACTTTTCGTTCAGCAGCTCTTCCTCCAGGAGTTTTTGCTTATGAAGTAAGAATCATTCGTCCGAAAGATAGAGATGTTGTTACGAATGTTTTTGGTCTTAGTGCAATCATATTTAACCCACAAGAAGGAAACAATGTTTTACAACATGATTTAGCAAAATTAGACCTTAAATAGATTTTATAAAGGTCTATTTATTGAGCATGATTAAAAAAAGAGTAGGATGTAATCCTACTTTTTTTAACGTTAATTAGAATTTTAAAAGAAATCCTTCATTATTTTAGCATCTTTAATATTCACTATCACACCTTCTACCTTATCTTTCTTCTCATCTTTAGCAATCGTAATTTGCTCCTTATTATCAGCCCACACAAGAAATTCTTCTTTTGAGTCATCTTTATATGTAACAGTAATAGTAGAATGTGCAGATTCTCTCTTTTTTTGATCTAGTGTGATTTGTTTAGGAGTGCCTTTTTGGACTGCTGAAACGATAGATTGTATCATTTTTTCGTTGTCTGTTTGAGATTTGGAAGTAGTATGATTTGTTGTTTTCAGTATTTCAATGTCTGTAATATTAGCGGAATTTAATTGAAAGGTATTTTGTGTATGTTCTTGCTTAGCCTGCGAAGCTTTATCTGTAGCCGAGGTGCTTGTACAACCTATTAAAGTGAAAGATAGAGCGGTTAGTGCGCATATAGATATGATTTTTTTCATAGTATCCCTCCTTAAGTTTAATTATATCAATTTTCTGTTAATTTAGGTAGTTATTGTAAGGAGAAGGTGTTTTAAAGTGGTAAATGATGATGTTCATTCTCTATTAAAATCAAAATTCACATAACTTTTTTCATATTTTATGTTTAACATTTCGAAAATGGGTGTACTACATATAATATAACAAATAATTCATTTTAAAGGAGGAAGTTAAAGATGGAAACGAAGTATAGTAAACCTTTTGTATATGAATTTATTACGGAGAAAGAGGTCATGAATGCGGCGAATGATCTCGTGAAAAAAGGAATAGACCAAAAAGATATTTACGTATTAACGCATGAGAAAGATAGGACAGATAGAATTGCGGACAATGCAGACGTGAATACAATTGGGATAAAAGAGGAGGGACTTGGGACAAGCATTATTAACGTCTTTCAAAAAACAGGAGATCAGTTAAGAAATAAAATGCAAGAGTTAGGGCTTAATGAGGAAGAAGCGAACTTTTATGAAGAAAAACTGGATGAAGGGAAAATCTTGTTATTCGTTAAGGATTTAGAAAGAGTCGGTGAATGGTTACAAGAAAGAAGATGCATGTATTCTATTTAAATTTGTATCCTATAAATCTATAAATCTATTACGAAAAGGAGATTGTAAATATGAGTGAGAACGGACTAAAAGAACAAGTTAAAGGTAAAGTTGAAAAGAAAAAAGGACAAGTAAAAGAAGGAATTGGTGAAGTTACAGAAGATAGAGAGTTGAAAAATGAAGGGAAGTGGGAAAAAACGAAGGGAACGATAAAAGAAAAAGTCGGAAAAGTGAAACAAAAGATAAGTGATGAATTGGATAATAAAGAATAATATATGTTCATCAAGCTTTGGTTACATACTAAAGCTTGATGAATCCAATATAAAACGAATATAGGAGGTTTAATTGTGGGACTTATTATTACGTGTATTGTAGGTGGACTTATTGGTGCGTTAGCTGGAATGATTACAGGAAAAGACTTTCCGTTAGGTATAGTTGGTAACGTGATTGCCGGATTAATCGGATCTTGGGTAGGTAGTGCGTTATTTGGTCATTGGGGTCCTGAGTGGGGAGGCATCTTTATTCTTCCGGCGTTATTAGGTGCAATCGTCTTTATTTTAATCGTTACATTCTTCTCTAGAATGCTGCGGAAAGCGTAAGTATGATAATAAATAGTAATCTTAAGTTTATTATATATAGCTATAAAGTTAATGAACTGATAAAAATACATAAAAAAGCATCCAATTAAACTAATTTGGATGCTTTTTTATGTATTTTACATAGGAATGAGTGGAGGATGAAGAACCCCCCACTCATTAACATTACACTTTCTATTATGTATTAAGCCATCGTTACCTTTTTACAATTATTTATTCTTACGACTTGCCTTGGTTCTATATGAGATAAGTCCTCGCTATTACTTATATCAACTACAATTGTATTCGTTAGTATGTTAATAATGGAACCAACTAATTTTGTAGCATGATCGTGTCGATAAGAAAATTGAACGAAATCTCCCTTTTTAAAGTTGTGCTCTTCCATAGATAGATCCCCCTAAAAATAATGTTTATACATTATACATACACAAAATTATAAGTTTTAAACATTTATTAGTACGATTTAAGTGTTAAGCCGAGAAAGGTGTAGAAAATTTATTTATAATGAAAATAAAAAAATATGTTTAAAACTAATTTTTATGGGTAATTAAATAGTAAAAGTTCGAGATAAGGGGGCGGAAATGATGAATTTGGCAATAAATATTTTGCAAAATGATGTAGGTTATACGGTACAACTTAATGGTGAGATTGATGCGTATACGGCATCAGATTTAAAAAATAAGGTAATGCCTATTACAAGCGAAAAAGAGGTTCATATTGTAGTAGATTTTCATAACGTAGATTATATGGATAGTACAGGCTTAGGAGTTTTTATAGCTTTATTAAAAGCAGTTAAGAAAAATGATGGGAAGCTAGAGTTTACTGGTGTGTCTAAAAGGCTAAAAAGATTATTTGATATTACAGGGCTAACAGAAATATTAAATTTGAATTCCGATTTTGAAAAAGTAGAAAGAAGGTGACTAGGGATGATGGAGAGATTTGAAAAGATAGAAATGAAAATTCCTGCAAAAGCAGAATATGTGGCTATTATTCGTTTAACAATGGCTGGTGTTGCGAATCGAATGGGCTTTGCTTATGACGATATAGAAGATATGAAAATTGCTATTAGTGAAGCTTGTACAAACATTGTACAACATGCATATAAAGAAGACGTTGGAGAAATTACAATTGTCTTTGGCTTATATGAAGATCGATTAGAAATTATGGCTGCGGATAATGGAGTTAGCTTTGATTTTAATAGCTTAAAAAGTAAAGTTGGTCCGTATGATATTAATAAACCAGTAGAACATTTGCCAGAAAATGGTTTAGGTTTATATTTAATCAATACGTTAATGGATGATATACAAATTATGCATGATGAGGGCATGACAGTTTTAATGACAAAATATATACAAAGAGAGCAGGTGGAGAATGATGGAAATCCAATCTCAACCTACAAATCTTACTAAAGAGGACGTTATTAAACTAATTGCAGACTTCCAACAAAACCAATGTGATGAAGCACAGGAAAGATTGGTTAATCACTATAAAAATCTTGTATACTCCATTGCATATCGCTATTCAAAAGGTGGGCCGATGCATGAAGATATTATACAAGTAGGAATGTTAGGGCTCTTAGGTGCAATAAGAAGGTATGATTATTCGATAGGGAATGCTTTTGAGCCGTTTGCAATACCTACAATAGTAGGCGAAATAAAGAAATATTTACGTGATAAAACTTGGGGTATTCACGTTCCAAGGCGAATTAAAGATTTAGGCGGGAAGATTAAACTTGCGATAGAGGAGCTAACAGATCGTTTCCAGCGTTCACCGAAGATTATAGAGATTGCAGATCATTTAGGACTATCCGAAGAGGAAGTGCTAGAAATTATGGATGCGAAAAATAATTATCGCGTATCTTCCTTAGATGATGTAGTTGAAAATTCATCTGATGGCAGTTCGGTAGCGAGGATTGAATCTGTAGGTGAAGTAGAGCAAGGATATGAAGAGACAGAAAGGCGTCTCGTTTTAAAGGATATTTTCAACGTATTAAATGACACAGAAAAGAGTGTTATTCATTATATATTTGGAGAAAATTTAAATCAAAAAGATACAGGGGAACGGTTAGGTATTTCACAAATGCACGTTTCTCGTATTAAAAGACAAGCGATAAGTAAATTGAAGCAAGCAGCATTTTTAGATACATAAAAATTTAAAATCATTATGTTTAAAACATGAGAAAAGGGGTAGTTATTAAATATAGGAGGAGATATAAAAATGTCACACGATGTGAAAGAACTAATCGAAGGATTGAATGAAGATTTAGCAGGAGAATACTCAGCAATTATTATGTATAACCATAATGCAGCTACAGTTTCTGGTATATATAGAAAAGTGTTAAAACCTTTCTTTGAATCTGAAATTAGTGATGAACAAGGACATGCCCTATATTTAGCGGAGAAAGTTAAGACGTTAGGTGGTACACCTACTACAATCCCTTTACCAGTGAAACAAGTAGAAGATGTTAGAGAAATGTTAGAATACGCTAGACAATCAGAATATGAGACAATTAAGCGTTATGAAACGAGAAAAGAACAGGCAGCGAAATTAAATATGACAGAGTTAGTTGTAAAACTAGAAGATATGATTGCAGATGAAACAAATCATATGGAAGAATTAGATCGTCTTTTAAATGACAAAGCAATGGTGTTAAATTAATAGTGGGAATTTATAGAATGAAAGAACAAACTCTCATTTCTGGGGGTTTGTTCTTTTGCTGTATAAAAATTATGTTAGAGTAGGAAATTTTCATTTTGTAACTGAGTATGCAATACTAGAAAAATAGAAAATGATAATAGATTTACATTTTAAATAAGAAAAGGGGAAATAACTTGTGTCCATTTTAATTGTCGATGATAATCCGGTTAACATCTTTGTAATTGAAAAAATTTTAAAACAAGCCGGATATCAGGATCTTGTATCGCTGAATTCTGCACAAGAGCTTTTCGAATACATTCAATTTGGAGAAGATTCTTCCAGGTATAATGAAATTGATTTAATCTTATTAGATATTATGATGCCTGAAATTGATGGAATTGAAGTTTGTAGGCGATTACAAAAAGAGGAGAAGTTTAAAGATATTCCTATTATTTTTGTTACAGCTTTAGAGGATGCCAATAAATTGGCCGAAGCTCTTGATATGGGGGCAATGGATTATATTACGAAACCTATAAATAAAGTTGAACTATTAGCACGTATGCGTGTAGCGTTACGCTTGAAATCGGAATTAAATTGGCATAAAGAACAAGAAGAAAATCTTCGGAATGAACTAGATTTAGCTACGCAAGTACAAAGAAACTTATTAAGTAGCCCATTAAGAGAAGATTATATAAAAATTGAAGCAAGTTACTTACCTTCATTTAAATTGGCTGGAGATATGTATTATTGGTATAAAATCGATGAAAACCGCTACGGTATTATATTATTAGACGTGATGGGACATGGTATATCTGCTTCATTAGTTTGTATGTTTATTTCGTCTGTATTACGTGAAACGATTAAATCTTTAATCGATCCAGAACTTGTCATTAAAGACTTAAATAAATATATGACTCTTTTACATAATGAGAATGACGATATTCCATATTATTTTACAGCGATATATTTAGTAGTAGATACAGAAAAGAGAACGATTGAATATGTAAATGCAGGGCATCCTTCTGGATACGTTTTAGTTGATGAAACAAATATGGTTGAACTAAATCGCGGGAGTTGTGCGGTAGGATTTTTTGATGAAATAAAAGTTAAAAAGACAGTTATACCTTTTGAGAAGAACGCTCAAATCGTATTGTTTACAGATGGTGTTCTTGAAGCAATTGCAAATGATGAATTTGAGGCTGAAGAGAAATTACGTACTTTTACAGAAAGAAAATGGGGAGATTTAGAAGGCGAGATAGAAGGATTTTACAAGGAAGAACAAAAGAAAGCGCAATCAGATGATATGTGTCTAATTATGATACAAACGAATGCGAAATAAAAAGCGTATGAAATCCTCTGTTTGGATTTCATACGCTTTTTATTGTATTTTTTGATAAATTTGTTCGCTAGGATTAAATTGGGTATAATGCGGCATTATATTTGAAAAACGAAGAGTTTCTTTATTTCCTAAACATAGAAAACCATTGTGACCTAAGCTTTCATAAAATAGTTGCTGCACTTGATTTTGAAGTTTACTTGTAAAGTAAATTAAAACGTTACGACAAAGTATAATATGAAACTCGTTAAAAGATTGATCGGTTACTAAATTATGCTGTGCAAAAATAATGTTTTGTAAAAGTGATGGATTAAAATAAGCAAAACGATTATCTGTTGAATAATAGTTAGAAAATGCTTGTGTACCGCCAGCTTGTAAATAATTTTTCGTATAAGTTTGCATTTTATTTAACGGGAGGATAGCTTGTTTTGCTTTTTCTAACACATTTGTATTCATATCTGTTGCGTAAATAACCGACTTTTCACTTAATCCTTCTTCGTGAAGTAAGATGGACATTGATAATACTTCTTCACCAGTTGCGCATCCAGCATGCCAAATTCTAATTTCAGGTTGCTTTTTTAATTCAGGAATAACATGCTCTCTAAGCGCTTTAAAAAAGGCAGGGTTACGGAACATCTCAGTTACATTAATCGAGAAATCATTTAATAACTGTTCTAAAACCCCTTCCTCGTGAATTACTTTTTCAATTAATTTTGAAATGGTAGGGATATTAGAGAGCTGCATTCTATTACAAATTCTTCTATAAATAGATGTGCGAGCATATTGGCGAAAATCAAATCCTGATAGTTTAAATACCGCTTCCAATAGTAATTCAATTTCTAAGTTCGTGCGCTCATCCGTATCTACTGATGGATCAAAATTATAATACTTATTTTCCACTCCAACTAAACCTCACTTATTTTATTAACCATACACTCATTACCGAATAGAGTTGATGTAGATTTAATGGTTTACTTATATAATCTGAAGCGCCAGCAGATAAACATTTTTCCTTATCATTTGGCATTGCTTTAGCAGTTAATGCGATAATAGGTATTTCATTTAACCCTAAGTTCATTCGGATATTTTCCATCGTTTCATAACCGTCCATATTAGGCATCATAATATCCATTAAAATAAGGTCAATATTTGTATTACTTTTTAGTATTTCTAAACACTCTAAGCCGTTTTGGGCAGTAATAATGTTGGCATTTTGTTTTTTTAATGCGTTTTGTAACGCAAATATATTTCGATGATCATCATCGACAATTAAAATGGTTTTCTCTTGGAAGACGTTATTTGTTTCGGGAGTAACGATAGTTTCTTCAACAACTTCAGCAGGAATAACATCTTCTATCGTTGCTGCGACTTCTAAATTGGATAACTGTATATCTGGTAATCCATTTGGAAGGTTAGGAATATATACCGTGAAAGTACTACCTTCTCCTACATTACTCTCTAACGTAATCCAACCACCTAACAATCTAGCAAACTCTTTACAAATAGATAAACCTAATCCTGTACCACCATACTTCCGAATCGTTGCGCCATCTGCCTGTTGAAAGGCTTCGAAAATAAGTTGATGCTGTTCTTTAGCGATACCAATACCAGTATCTTTTACTGAAATTGTAATCCAATCTTTACTTATAGACTGCATATCATGACTTAAATTACTTGTTTCTATCGAATCGAAATGTAAAGAAACGGATCCTTTTTCTGTAAATTTAAATGCATTGGATAATAAGTTTTTAATAATTTGCTCAATCCGTTTTGCATCTGTATAAAACAGATCAGGAATCGTATCACTGTCTTCAATAGTAAATTCGACATTTTTTTGTGCAGCTATATGTAAAAAGTTTTGATGCATATTGGCTGCCATGTCACTTATGTTCGTTGCTTCAAAAATGATGTCTAGTTTGCCTGCTTCTACTTTAGATAAATCGAGTATGTCATTAATTAAAGTAAGTAAGTCTTTCCCTGATGAATGAATGACAGTTGCTAATTCAATCTCATCGTCGGATAAATTGTTATCATGATTTTCTCTTAACATTTCAGATAATAGTAAAATACTATTTAACGGTGTGCGTAATTCATGTGACATATTTGCTAGGAACTCAGATTTGTATTTTGAGCTGCGTAACAACTCGCTTGCTTTTTCTTCTAATTCTGATTTAGTAATTTGTAAGTCAGCTGTCTTCTGCTCAGCCTCTTCAGTTCTAGACTCTAATTGTTCATTCGTTGTTCGTAATTCTTCTGCTTGCATTTGTAGTTCTTCCGCTTGCGTTTGCAATTCTTCTGATTGAACTTGTAACTCTTCTGTCATTGCTTGTGATTCATGTAAAAGAGTTTGAATTCGCATACGTCCCATAATGCTATGGATTGTTAAACCTAGATTATCAACGGTTTGTTGAATTAAATCTTGATGTAAATCTGAAATCTCAGTTACACTTACTAACTCCATTACTGCGATTACTTCATCCTCAAATAAGATAGGGATGATTAATAGATTTTTAGGACGTATTTCTAATACTCCGCTAGTGACATAACGAAACTCTTCGGGTATATCCCTGAGAATAAAACTTTTCTTTTCTAAGGCAGACTGTCCAATGAAACCTTCACCCATTTGAATGGATTGTTTCCCAATATCAGCACCTTGATCGGCGAAAGAAGCTTTTTTCACATAGTAGACAGTTTCTTCATATTCTTCACGTACATAAAATGCACCGCAAGAAGTTTGCGTTTTTTGTATAATTCCACTAAGAATTTTTTTACCTAACATCTCAATAGAAGATACACCTTGATACATTAAAATTAATTCTGCAAGCTCCGTTTGTAACCACTCTCTTTTCGATATTTCGTCTAGTAGGTGATTCGTTGTATGAGCAAGATCTTTTATTTCATCACGTGTGTTTACATGAATTCTTTCCGTGATTTTTTCTTTAGAAGAAATGGATTTAATAGCTTGAATTACATTTTTAATCGTTTTTGTAATGGAATTCGAAATATAGAGTGAAATGATAATAGAAATACAAGAAAGTAAGAACAATAAACTGTATAACCAAATCTCTAATTTATTATTTTCAGTATCTAATTGTGCTGCTCTTTTTTTCGTTAATTGCTCCTCAGTGCTACGGAAGTTAGTTACCTGTGACTGTAATGACTGAATTTGAGTCGTGTCGATTGTTTGTACATTATTACTATTATGATTTGCAATTAACGGGTGAATCTCTTTATTTATCCAACTAATAATATTTTCGTTAATCTGTTTTAATTTTTCTTGCTGAGATGGGTTATCCTCTAATAATGAGAAAAGATCTTGATAATGCTTTTCGTAATCCTTTTCCGCAGAATTAAGAGATTGTACGTAATTTGGATTATTAGAAATGATAAACCCTTTCGCTTTATTTTCAATTGTTAGTAAATCTTTCTCCACTTGATTTGTTAAATTGAGAACTTTAAAATCGTGATCAATAATAAAATTACGAGATTTTTGTAAATTAGAAATCTCATTGTTCAATATAATGAAAGAAACAAGTAAGAACAAAATGATAACTAAATAACCAGCCATAATTTTGTAGCGAATACTAAATTTTGCTTTCGAGTTCATTAAAAATTCCTACCTTCAAGGTTATTAAAACTTTTCTATTTTAAAGAATGAAAAACGTAATATATATTATATCAGTTTTCATAAGGCTAAACTAGAAATCCCCCTATTGTATTAGGGGGTTCTTTTTTAATAGAGGAAATCATTTTGAAATATAAAACTATATATGAAAAGTAACAATCGAGGGAATAGGGGATAACAAAACTTTTAAGAAGGGAAGAGTGTTCTTAAAGCTCTTTTTGCATCTATTCCTTCAAAAATAAATAATACAAGATCTCTCTTTTTTACAGTAAGGAAAAAGGATACTAGAGTGCTTAAGTTTTTAATAGAAGTAAGTGTTCCGTGTTTACTTATAAATACATTCGTTTGAAATGTTGTCATTAAAGCATAAAAATGATGAATTTGAGTTATTGTAGGTGTTTCATTATAAGAAATAGTAGTAGAGTGAATGGCGTTCATCGTAATATTCCTTTCCATATAGTAAGCATAACAATATAAACATACCCGTTTTAAAAAATGTTAAACATATAAATAAGAAAAAATATAATTATAGTTTTTTACGTTTAGAAAAGGTTAGGAAGGGTATACATATACTACAAAGAGATTGACTGAAGATGAATTGTAAGATGTCTATGTTTAGTAGATTAGTCTATCAAAATATACTTTTACTTTAAATAAAAAGGAGCCTGGTATACATGAATGAAATGATGATTAATATTACATTTGATTTAATTTACTTGTTAAGTAGTTCACTTGTAGTGCTTTTACTATTCGCTTTTTTCATAAATGGTTATGTTAATAAGAAAATTAGTGTATACAGAAATGAAGAAAAATAAAAATACATTATATAAAACTTTAGGAGGTTAATAGTTATGAATGTAGATAGAAAAATAGTAGGTGTTTTTAGAACAATTGATGATGCGGCACTCGTTATTAATGAATTAAATGATAAAGGATATTCAGCAGATAACATTTCAGCTATTGCGAAAGATCAAAAGGAAATTGAACATCTGGAAGAAAAATCGGGTGAAAAAGTGAATAGCGAAACTGCACATAAAGCAGATATCTTTTCAGCGACAGGGCTTGTAGCTGGAGGAGTAGCAGGCGGACTCGGTGGTTTATTAACAGGTCTTGGTATACTTGCCGTTTCTGGAATGGGTCCAATTGTAGCAGCAGGACCAATCGCAGCAGCTATTGGAGGAGCTGGTATTGGCGGAGGAGCTGGAAGTTTAATAGGAGCATTTATCGGCTTAGGAATCCCTGAAGACCATGCTAAAAAGTATGAAGAATATATTTACGATGGAAATATATTAATTTTAGTAGATGCAAAATTAGATGATAAGTTAGAAATCTATAAAATATTTGATAAGCATAATGCCTATAACTCTGATTTCTTTAAATAAAATGTAAACAAAGTGAATATCGTTTTTGATCTTACAACTTTGGCGCGGCCGAGGAGTCGTATGACTATAAGAGAGGAAGGGCTTATAGTAAAAGGTCAACTCCTATTATGATATTGAGAAGGGAAGAGGTGTCTATTCGTGATTGTAAAAATATTAAAGGATAGTAGTAATAGTTTCCTTTGCACAGTTCAAAGTAAAAATGGAGATCAGTATGTGAAAAAATGGTTTAGTAAACATGAAAATAATAAAGAATTAGGGCGACCAACTTTTAAAGAAGTAGAAAAGGATTGGAAAGAAAATAGAGACTCGTTTATGTATCCCAATATTAAAGCGCTTTATTAAAATGAAACATAAAGCGCGTTTTATTATTACAAAATTGTCACACTCCTGTAAGGTAATTCAATAGATTAGTTACTTTTTCCATGTCATAATAAAGACATAAGAAAGCTAATCAAAAATTATAATTTATAGGAGAGTGTCAGTCATGATTGTAACAACAACGTCTGGAATTCAAGGTAAAGAAATTATTGAGTATATCGATATTGTAAATGGTGAAGCTATTATGGGTGCAAATATTGTCCGCGATTTATTCGCTTCTGTTCGTGATGTTGTCGGTGGTCGTGCTGGTTCTTATGAAAGTAAGCTAAAAGAAGCTCGTGATATTGCGATGGACGAAATGAAAGAACTTGCAAAACAAAAAGGTGCGAACGCTATCGTTGGTGTTGACGTAGATTACGAAGTTGTTCGTGATGGAATGTTAATGGTTGCTGTAAGTGGTACAGCTGTACGTATATAAGTAAATAAAAAACAGGCTCACCCCTTGAAGTTTATGCTTTGAGGGGGTTTTTTGTTTTTAAGTTGTAGAAGTAAACTCCAGTTGCAAGGGTAAAATGAAAAAGAGACAGTGATGCTACATATATGTAGTGTGAGTGCAAACTTTATAATAAATAATAAAGTTGTTATTTGAGATAATGGAAGAATTAGTGGTATAAATAACTTTATAGATAATAATCAAAATAGAGAAGACAGAATGTTCATGGATGGAATGGTTAAGGGAATTTTCCAATCTGTAATAAAAAACGGAGGTACTGAGAACGTTTTACAGATGTCTACTACATAAAATTTATAATGGATTGGGGGCAATTTTTATGTTTTGGTTAGGATGTTTTTTAGGATACATTGTAGGTTCTGTTATTACATGTGCGCTACTTTACTTTGGATATAGATCCAATGAAAATAAAAAAGCGGATATGCAAAAAGGGGAGGAGAGAAAAATCAATAAAAGAGGTGTATAGTAGGCGAAAGGTAAGGTGATAACATTGATGCAAAAATAAAGGACAGTTACATATTTTATATGATTACTATGTACTGTCCCGCTTATTCCTTTTGGATTAGGAAAAATTGTTTCCTGTCTTGCTATAAATTTCATAGGCGAAAAAACCAAATAAATAGCCTATTCCGGATCCTAAACTAATTGAAAGTAGTGAGAAATCTGGGGAAAACATGCCGAAAATCAAACCAATTATACAGCCGACAAGCATTCCTATAGGTATGAAAATGTCTAATAAGTTTTGAGCTTCTTTTAATTTTTTCTTTCCTAATGTTTCTTCTTTATATTGACGTTCCATTCTCTTCATTACAAATACTACAATTCCACCAACTATTACAATAGGTGCGAGTGCCGAAATGAACCACATGTTAGAAGCTCCTTCGTTTTTTAATTAAATTATACCATATATTAACATTTTAAATTTAAGCGGAGAGAAGGTCTTCTGCATTTCTTCTCCTTTTATTCATGACTAAAGTTAATAGGAGTAAAATTAAGCTTAAAAGTGCCATTATAATAAAAACTTGCGTATAACTATCAAAATAGTCACGAGCTATCCCAGCTAGGACAGGAATGAATCCGCCCATAATATATCCTCCTGATTGCATCATAGCAGTCCATGCACTTGCATCTTCTGAAGTTTTTGTTTCATATAGCGGCAGCATAAGAGCGAGTGGAAATACGCCGCCGAGCCCGATACCTAGTAAAATAGAAGGGATCCATGGTGTAGTTAGTGGGTAAATCATAAGCGATAAACCTACGATTACAAAGCATATACTCCCTAATAACCAAAGTGCTCTGTTTTTATAAATATCCGCTAATGTCGGAATTAAAAAGCTACATATCATTTGGATCACGGTAAAAACAGTTATAAGAGTACCTGCTTGCTCACTACTCACACCCATACTTTGATTTGCCGGCGCAAGCCAAGTCGTAATGGAATAAAAGATTCCTGATTGTAGCCCGAAAAGGATTGTAAATAACCATGCTTTTTTATTTCTTAAAGGCAATTTATTATTCTTTTTATTTTGTGTGCTCGTCTTCTTTTTTCGTTTCATAACAGGATACCAAAACATAATAGCGATAATAGTTAGTGCACCCCAAAAAGCGAGTGCCATATTCCAAGATCCTTTTAATACATGTTGTAAAGGGATTGTTAAACCTGCACTTAAAGAAGCGCCAGTTCCCATACCTACTGAATATATGCCAATCATTAAGCCAATTTTTGTAGGGAATTTTTCTTTAATAAAACCTGATAGTAAAGGACCTGCCAGTGCAATTCCAATACCGATAAATAAAGAACTCGCGAATAATGTGGAAAAGGAAAAGGTAAAAGCTCTCATACATGTTGCCAAGCCGATTAAAATAAGACAAGTCATAATTGATTTTTCTGCCCCGTATTTTTTAATTACCTTCCCAGTCAGTAAGGCGAATGTCCCCATACAAAAAACAGGAATAGCTGTTAAAAAACTAACGGAAAAATTGCTTATATTTAAGTCTTGTCGGATTGTTTCTAATAAAGGTGAAACAGATGTAATTCCGATACGTAAATTAATGGAAACAAAAAATAGTGCTAGTATATACAAATAAGTTCGTTCTTGCTGTTTCAATTTCATTTTCTCCTTTCTTAAACATCAGATGTTATTGAGTATATCATCTGATGTTTTTGTGTAATAGATAAGGAGCTTATTTCAGCTCCAAATTTTGAACAGCGTATGTTCGCGCCTCTTCGGTATTTTGCTTTAAAATAGCTTGGAATAACTTTTCATGAATGCCAGAGTTGTCTTCATAGTTCGCTGTATGTAATATTAATTGACTTAAAATATGGCGAAGGGCAGGTACGAAAGATTGATACAAATCAAATAGAACTTCGTTTTTACTCGCCTTTGCAATGGCTAGATGAAACTGAATGTCTGCATCTATGTATGCTACATAATTTCCTTCTTGAAGGGCATTTTTTCTTTTATTCAAATGTCCTTTTAAATATAAAAGATCCTCTTCGCTTCGGCGTTGTGCCGCTAACATTGCTACTTCTTTATCTAACATATTTCGTGCTTCATACACATGATTTATATTAGCTGCTTGCAGTCTTTTTTCAAATGAATCTTGCGTTGTATTTAATGAGACAATACGAGTGCCTTGTCCTTGTCGAACTTCTAATACGCCAGCATGTACTAATATCTTTATACTCTCTCGCAGCGTTGAACGTCCTACCCCTAGCTCTTCCATTAATTGCGGCTCTGTAGGGAGGCGATCACCAACTTCATACTCGCCAGAAAAGATTTTCTCTTGTAGACGTTCCAATACTTCATCGACTAATTTTCGCCGAGAAACTTTTGAAAAGGATTTCTTTTCGTTCATATTCATCTGCTCATCTCCTGTTATATTCGTTTTTATGATAACCAATTTAAGTTGTGTTGACAATGTTATTTTTTAGGTAGTTGAAGCCGAGATACTAAAAGAGATTCTTTTATGGCATTCAATAACTCGTCAAAAACACTTTTCCTTTCGTTTTCTCAGCAGACTGTACAACATCAACGGCCGCTTTCACATCCGCTAATTCATACGTAGAATGGACTTTCATAAAACGTAATTGCTCATTTTCTACTAAGCGAATTAAGTGACGAAACGTTTCTTGCCATTTATATGGTGATACCTCTTTATTCCAATGTCGTAAATGAAATATGTTTGCGTGCACTTTTGCTTTTGTGACAATCTCGGCCCAGTTCACTTGTATTCCTGATAGAAGACCGATCGTTAAAAAATGCCCGTTTGGACGTAAGGAAAAAGCTAATTCATTTCCATCCGGTCCTCCGATAGAATCAATCGCAGCATCCGCACCAATCCCGTTTGTTAATTCCATAACAGTTTCATAAAGCGGGGCAGTGGAAGTATCAATTACATATGCAGCACCAAGGCGCAGTAATTCTTCTGTATGCTTATTATTTCTTGTAACGGCAATTAATCGGAAATTTAAAATTTGGGATAACTGCGCAAATAGATGTCCAATAGCGGACCCACAAGCATTCACTAATAAAACGTCATTACGCTGTAAGTTTAACGTTTCTGTACAAGTAACCCACGCCGTAAGGGGATTAATATACATTTGTGCCGCTGTGAAATCATCAATGGAATCAGGAATAGGGACTACAAAATCAGCTGATGTCTTCACATATTCTTGCCAAGTACCTTCCCCGCGTAAAGGTAACACTCGTTTACCGATAAGCTCTCGAGAAACAAAAGCGCCAACATTTTCTACAATACCAACACCTTCATAGCCAGGTATGTTAGGTAAAGGAATTCTATGAGCGTACGCTCCTGTGATGGGAATTAAGTCAGATGGATTAATCGGTCTAACTAGCATACGGACGAAAACTTCATTATCTTTCAGTGGTTCTATATTTTTATATTCAACTTGTAATACGTCTTTTGGATTGCCAAACTTATGAAATTGAATGCATGTTCCAAGCAAAGTAATTTGCCCCCTTAGTTTGATTGGGTTTATTATAGCATTTTTAGTTTGGGTGGTTACTTTGTTAGTGATAAATAGGGTTTTTAATTTACGTATTTATCAGAATTTTATAAAATATGTATATAACTATAAAATGGGGGGATTTCTTCATGTGTACTAGTTTGACGTTACAAACTAAAAATTTCCAACATCTTTTTGCGAGAACAATGGATTTCACATTAGATATGAATCAGGAAGTAATAATCATTCCTCGGCGTTATCAGTGGAACAATATAACTGGTGAAACTATCCGAGCGAAAAAGGCTGTTGTCGGAATGGGAATTAATCATGAAGGAAGGGTCATTATGGCGGACGGAGTAAATGAAGCTGGTATGACGTGTGCCACTCTCTATTTCCCGGGATTCGCTACTTATAGTAACAGTATAGATAACCATAAAACGAATTTAGCGCCATTTGATTTTGTAGCTTGGAGCCTCACGCAATTTAATTCTGTTGAAGAGTTAAAAAAATCTGTTGATAACATTTCCCTTATAGATATACCATTACCAGTTTTAGGAATTACCCCACCGCTACATTGGATTTTAGCAGATAAATGGGGAGATTGTATTGTACTTGAGCCGACAACTGATGGACTAAAAATGTATGACAATCCATTAGGAGTGATGACTAATAGTCCGGAGTTTAATTGGCATTTACAAAATTTAAGACAATATATTGGACTTAAATCGCAGCCATTTGCGCCAACGGAGTGGGGAGATGTACCATTAAGTGCTTTTGGCCAAGGTTCAGGAACGATGGGACTTCCTGGAGATTTTACCCCGCCATCAAGATTTGTGCGGGCAGCATATGGAAAGCAAAACATTCAAGGTATAGAGAACGAAGAAGAGGGGATATCTGCTATTTTTCATATCTTATCAAATTGTGAGGTTCCTAAAGGGGCAGTAATAACAGAAGACGGAACATTAGATAATACCATCTATACGAGTGCAATGTGTATGGAATCTGGAACATATTATTACCATACTTACGATTGTAGACAAATTATAGCTATTCATTTATTCCATGAAAATTTAGATACAGCTGAGATTAAAACTTATCCGTTTCAGCGGAAACAAAAAATATTTTATGAAAACTAAAGAGCCCCTGAAAAAGTGAAACTAATAAAAACACCTCCATTTAATTTGCATACTTAGTATGCGAATTTAGGAGGTGTTTTTTATCATTTATCAATATTCAGGTTTACTTCTTGCTATTCTATTAAGCCGAAGCCTTCTTCATTCTCTCAAGTAAACTAGACAACACATGCGTACGATACGATTCTAGTTTTTTACCTTCATAAGTACGGATACCTAATTTTTTAAGTTCTTTTACATACCAACCTTTGCTTCCGAAATACATGTGATCGCTCCCCTTCAACTTTGTTTTATTTATTCTGATTGCATATGGAGGTACAGGTAATATAATGAAGGAAATGAATTTCGCGCGAAAATGGTTAACTTTGTTGCAAAAGACATATATACTAAAGATAGTATACAACGAGGTGGACAAGACGTGATTATAGAGAAGCACGAAATTCAAATTGACCAAATTACTAGCGGTAAAGTGAATATCTTTACTTTCTATCGAAATAGAAAGCAAATTGATGATCATTTTTTACGATTGCAAGAACCATCGCTTACAGCAAACTACTTCTTCCATTTTCATTTTGATGCAGAGAGCTTGCATCTACTGCAGAAAGAGTTTCCAAGCGTATATCCGTACGACGGTAGTGAAACAATTCACGACTGGACGGAAAAGATGAAAGCAGAATTGCAACATCAGATCCAAACAGGTAAATGGAATAAACGCGTACGTATCGGTAATCGTATTCTAGATGTGGTGTTTACGTGGTGTGACGAAGATATAGTAGAGTGAAAAAGAAGCGGATGACGCTTCTTTTTTTAGCGCTGGAATAAAACGAGCTTACCTGCAGTAGATGTACAGCGATGTGTTTTTTCATACAATCCTTTTTCTTGTAAGATAGATTCACCTTTTGCTTTCGCTTCTTTTTCAGTTGCCGCCTCGAATGATTCGTCTAATGCTTTTGAACCATCTTTTTCAAAGACTGTTAGAACGTATACTCCCATGAAAATTCCCTCCAATATTTAAAATCAGAATCTTATAATTATTTTGACATAAAATGCTACAATATGCAAAGAAATATATGACATTGCGTGGTAAAATAGAATGAAACTTTAATCATCGAGAATATTTTTATTCTCGATGATTATTAGTTTTCAGCGATTTAAATTTTGATAAAATGAAACTTTTGAAAGATAGAAAGGATCGTTATTTGTGAAACAAGTAAAGTTTATACATGCGGCTGATTTGCATTTGGATAGTCCGTTTAAAGGGATGGAGATGAATGTTACGCAGTCTGTGTGGGAGAGAATGAAGCAAAGTACGTTTGAATCATTTGAGCGTATTGTTGATAAAGCGATTCAAGAGCGCGTTGATTTCGTATTACTAGCTGGGGATTTGTATGATGCGGAGACGAGAAGTTTGAGGGCGCAAGTGTTTGTGCGTGAGCAAATGAAGAGACTTTCGCAATACGATATCCCTGTTTTTATTATTCACGGTAACCATGATCATTTAGGGGGAAGCTGGGCAGCAATTGAGTTTTCGGAAAATGTTCATGTATTTACTGAGCCTTATGTAGAAGAGAAATCATTTTATAAAAATGGTGAGCTATTAGCTTCTATTTATGGTTTTAGTTATTTGCAGCAAGCGGTAACGGATAATATGACAGCGCAGTATACGAAAATGAGTGATGCGCCTTTTCATATTGGTATGCTTCACGGAAGTGTGGAAGGAGATGCAGAGCATAATCGCTATGCACCGTTTCAAATTCGTGAGTTGAAAGAAAAACAGTTTGATTATTGGGCTCTTGGCCATATACATAAACGTGAAATTTTATCAGAAGAACCATACATTATTTATCCAGGGAACATACAAGGTCGTCATCGTAAGGAAACAGGCGAGAAGGGTGCATACCTTATTGAACTTACGAAAAAAGGATCGCAGTGTTCATTTTTCCATACGGCAGATGTTGTATGGGACGAAATCGAGGTTGGTATTGATGGACTTGACACTGTTGATGAACTTATGACAAGCATATCTACTGCGATGAATGAATGCCGAAGAGAAGAGGAAGGTACGCTATTAACTGTCGTATTTACAGGACAAGGCCCACTTTCACCTTATTTGCGCGACGAAAAGCGTGTGGAAGAGATTTTTCACATTTTAGCATCTGGAGAAGAGCGAAAAGATTTCGTATATGCAATGAAGTGGAAAAATGAGACGGTTTCTTTTGCGGAAATCGAACGTTTGAAAGCGGAAAATCATTTCGTCGGTAGTGTGCTAAAGGAGTTAGAAGCTTTCACTAATATGGACGGAGTATTGCGCACTATTTGGACATCTCCTGTAGCGCGTAATAGTATTGAATCTTTTACAGAAGAAGAGAAGAAAGAGATTCAAAAGGAAGCAGAAAATATTATTTTAGAACAATTATTCCAGCAAGAGAGGGATAAAAAATGAGAATTGAAAAACTCCATATTTATGGGTACGGAAAATTAGAAAATGTGGAAATGGATCTTTCCTTGCTGACAGTGTTATACGGTGAAAATGAAGCGGGGAAATCGACAATTCGCTCATTTATGAAAAGTATTTTATTCGGTTTTCCGACGAGAGGACAGCGCCGTTATGAGCCGAAAGAAGGCGGGAAGTATGGCGGTGCGATCACTGTGCAAACAGAGCAGTACGGTCGTTTGAAAATTGAGCGATTGCCAAAGACGGCAGCTGGCGAGGTGACCGTTTATTTTGAAGACGGGAAAACGGGCGGAGAAGAAATTTTAAACGATATATTAAGCGGGATGAATGAAAATTTATTTGAATCTGTCTTTTCATTTGATATGCATGGCCTTCAAAACATTCATCAGCTTGGCGAAGCAGATATTGGCAATTATTTATTTTCGGCAAGTGCAGTCGGAAGTGATGCGCTACTGCAGTTAGATAAAAAGCTAGAAAAAGAAATGGACCAGCGCTTCAAGCCGAGTGGTCGTAAACCAGAAATTAACGTGTCATTGCAAGAGATGAAGAAACTTGAAGAGAAGATGAAAGAGTGGCAAGGGAAAATTGGCACGTATGAAAAGCAAGTGGAGCAGTTAAAAGAAAGTGAAGAGAAACTTGCTTCTGTTCGCGTGGAAAAAGAGAATGCAGAAAAGCGGAAGCAAGATTATGAAATATTAGCAGCGCTTGAGCCTCTCGTTATTGAAAAGCGTGCGCACGAGAAAGTGTTAGAGAACGAGAGCGGGCAGTTTCCTGTAAACGGAATGGCGCGTTATGAAGCAATTAAGGCGAAGATGGAGCCGCTTCAATTACAAGTTGATTCGCTCCACAAGAAAATTGAGACAGTGCAATCGGAAATTGCCTCTATTCAAATAGATGAAGAGTTTTTACAAAAAGAAAGTTATGTAGAAGAACTTCGTATGCAGCATATGTCTTACGAAAATGCACGCCAAGAAATGCGTGATATGACAGGAAGTATTACGAATATAAAAGAAGAAATCGCAGAACTAGAACAACAAATTGGTGCTACTTTTGAAAAGGAAACAGTTCTTTCATTTGATATGAGTTTGGCAACGAAAGAGTTAATTACGCAAACAGTGCAAAAGGCGCGCGAATTAGAAACGCAAAAAGCACAGCTTGATGATCGTTTTAAAGTAGCGCAGGAGCAGTTAGAAGAACAAGAAGAAAACATAAGGCAGATTAAGCAACAAATGTTAGTGGATGAAGAGAGAAATGTGTTAGTTGAGAAAGAGAAATCGTTCCAAGATGCGGCGTTTATCGGTATGGGCGCAGAGAGAATGAAGCGCAAGTATGAGGAAAAAGCAGGAGCAGCTAAGCAAAAGAAAAAGCAGTGGCAAAGAGTTTGTCTTCTGTTACTCCTTATTAACACAGGCATTTTATTCACAAGCTTATTTATAGACAATCGACCGCTCTTATTTATTAGTGTCATTGTTTTTGTAGGGATTGTTCTCGCCCTTGTTTTATATAAAGATCCATCAAGTGGATTACAAGAAGAGCTCCTTACACTTCAGCAAAGTGCTGGCGGGAGACAAAGTGAAGAAGCGATGTCTGTTCGTTATCAGTTAGAAAAAGATGAAGAGATTCGGAAGTTATTTGAGCGCGAGTCTTATAAGTTACAGCAGTTGGAACGAGCGTATGATAAAGTCGTTTCATCGTATGAGGAATGGGAGAGAGAAACGTTCCAGGCGGGAGAACAAGTCGATGCATATAAAACGCGCTATATGTTTCCTGAATTTTATACGTATGCACACATATTGCCGGCGTTTGAGCGTATTGAAAAAATGCAGCAATTATATCGGGAGTTAGAGAAGCAAGGTACGCGAAAATCTTCATTATATGAAATGATTTCGCAATTTGAACATAAACTAGAAACTGTTATCGGTAGTGCGGAGTATAGTAAGCTACACGAGGCACAAAGCCGTATGCAAAATGAGAAAGAGAAGCGCCAAACTTGTAAGCAGTTAAAAGAAAAACTGGCGGAATGGCAAGAAGAATATGAGTTTATGCAAGAACAATTAAAGCAATTACTAATAGAACGAGATGGTTTATGGCATATTGCAGAGTCTACAGATGAAGAGATGTTTTTAGAAGCAGGTAAACTGGCGGAAAAACGTGAGGATGCAGAGAAACAAGTGGGGCGTTTATTACCGCAAATTGATCTGTTGGAACAGCGTTTAACGAGTTTATCATTAGCTGAACATTATGAAGCTGACGGGTATGAAGGAAAATTAAAGCAAGAAATTACAACTGTCCAAAACTGTCTTACGAAAGAGAAAGAACTGACAGAGCGCATTGCGAAACATCGTATGGAAATTGCGAATTTAGAAGAAGGTAGTACGTACGGCGATTTAATGCATGAATGGGAAATGAAAAAAGCGCAAGTGCGTGAACAAGTGAAGAAGTGGGCTGCTTATGCGGCCGCAAAGACAGTGTTAACGAAAACGAAGCACTATTATCATGAAGTTCATCTTCCTCGTATTTTACAAAAATCAGAAGAGTATTTCGTCTATTTAACAGGCGGACGCTATAGTAAAATCTTTTCACCGTCAGAGGCAGAACCGTTTATCGTTGAACGTAACGATGGTATGCGTTTTTACAGTCATGAACTAAGCCAAGCGACAGCGGAGCAGTTATATTTATCGCTGAGATTTGCACTCGCGAAAACATTCGAACATGATTATCCATTTATTATTGATGATAGTTTCGTGCATTTTGATGCGGTAAGGACGAATCGTACGATTGAACTTATAAAGGAAATTGCAAAGGATAGACAAGTCATATTCTTTACATGTCATGCGCATTTACTTGCGTATTTTCCAGAAAAACAGATTATAAAATTAACACATATGCGTAAAGAAAATGAGTTGTAGTGTGCTATACTAAAAGTAACTGATTTGGTGGAGGAATTCGAATGAAAAAGAAAATTGCAGAGTATGAAGTTGGTGAACAAGTCGATATTTTCTTGTTAATTAAAACAGCGACAAAAGGTATCGCAAGCAATGGAAAGCCATTTTTAACAGTAATCTTACAAGATCCAAGTGGAGATATTGAAGCGAAATTGTGGGACGTATCACCAGAAGTTGAGAAACAATATGTAGCGGAAACAATCGTGAAAGTAGCTGGTGATATTTTAAACTACAAAGGACGTATTCAATTACGTGTGAAACAAATTCGTGTTGCGAATGAAAATGAAGTAACAGACATCTCAGACTTCGTAGAAAAAGCACCAGTGAAAAAAGAAGATATGGTTGAGAAAATTACGCAATACATATTTGAAATGAGAAACCCGAACATTCAGCGTCTAACAAGACATTTATTAAATAAGCATCAAAACGAATTTTTAGACTATCCAGCAGCGACAAAGAACCATCACGAGTTCGTATCTGGACTAGCTTATCACGTCGTATCAATGCTTGATTTAGCGAAAGCTATTTCAAATCTATACCCATCTTTAGATAAAGACTTACTATATGCAGGCGTTATTTTACATGACCTTGGTAAAGTAATCGAACTATCTGGCCCAATTTCTACAACGTATACGTTAGAAGGAAATTTACTAGGCCACATTTCTATTATGGTGAACGAAATTGGTAAAGCAGCAGACGAATTGCAAATCGATGCAGAAGAAGTATTAATTCTTCAACACATCGTCCTTTCGCACCACGGAAAAGCGGAATGGGGTAGCCCAAAACCACCATTAGTAAAAGAAGCAGAAATTCTGCACTACATCGATAACTTAGATGCAAAAATGAACATGATGGACCGCGCATTAGGACGCACAAAACCAGGCGAATACACAGAGCGTGTCTTCGCACTTGATAATCGTTCGTTCTATAAGCCGACGTTCCATAATTAATAATGTGAATCAAATGGCCTCATTAAGTGGTAATAAGCTTAGTGGGGCTGTTGTATAATGATAATAAAGTTATTGAATTTTGATTATTAAAAAGCTAAGAGCCTTACTACATTCTACGTAGCAAGGCTCTTTAAAGTTGTTTCAAATTACATCCATCTGTTCGTTCAAGTGTAACTATTCGCAATTATTTGATATTATATAGGTGAATAGAAAGATACATTAAAAATTAGTTTCGTAGTTGTAAAAGGAGGTTATTTATATTATTCTCTTATAATTTTCCAAAAGGGAGAGTTTATGAAAAAGATTATTGTTTTTGTATTAACGATATTTATATTATTCTCAGGATTCGCAACACAAAGTTATGCGTTGTCAGATTCGCAATCTGCGGCAATACAAGCGTTGCTAGATGATGCCTGTCGTATATCAGGTGTGCCGGGAATGTCAATCTCAATACTTGCTGATGATGAAGTGTTCTACTTTTCTTCAGGGTATGCAGACCGTGAAAAGGGGTTGTCTGCAAGTGAAAATACACTCTATGAGTTAGCCTCGGTCAGTAAAGCTTTTACCGGTATGGGTATTATGCTATTGGAAGAGCAAGGGCTGCTCTCAATGACTGACCCTGTCCAAAAATATTTACCTTGGTTTACATTAAAGTATCAAGGGAAACCTGTTGATATGCAAAGTCTTACACTAAATAACTTTCTTCACCATACCAGTGGTCTAACAAATATTAGGCATCTTCAAAATATTCCACAAGGCAATACACCGGATATGTTGCAAAAGACTGTGGAAATGCTCGTTGATGCTGAATTGGCGTTCCCTCCCGGTGAACAGTATAACTATGGAACCGTTAATTATGACGTATTGGGTTTGGTTATTGAGATTGTGTCGCGACAAAGCTATGAAGACTTTATGAAGGAACAGGTATTTCAGCCGCTAGGTCTTCACCAGACGTATGTTTATAAAGAAGATGCTCAAGCTACTGGACAGTTGGCACAGGGCTACCGTTCTTCCTTTTTTATGACAACTCCATTTAAAGCTCCGGATTATGCTGGGAATAAACCCGCAGGCTACATCATTTCTAATACAAAAGATATGGCTCGTTGGCTGGGCATACAGATGGGTATCGTGCAGGACATACCCGAAATATTTCACACGGTTATCGAAAAATCACATAGGGGTGATATGTCTGTTTCGGCTGTCAACGGTATGTATTATGCGGCAGGTTGGTCCGTAAATGCCGAACAAACGATTATAGAACACACTGGGGGCAATCCAAATTTCAGAACCGAAGTAGTCATACTGCCAAATGAACGAACAGCCGTCTCCTTGCTGAGCAACGGCACAAATACCAATACAAACATGGTACTAAAAGTTAAAGATATATTAGAAGGCAATCTAACTCAGTCATATGAAATAAGCGGCACACAGCTTTTGGATATCATTTTGTCGTCTATCACAATTATTTTTTGCCTATTGGCCGTTTTGCTATTTCTCTTAGGATTACGCAGAAGGAGAACGAATAAGCGACAGCCAATGACAAAAAAGAGAATAACCGTAACAGTTATTTTCCTGATCGCTACGATTGCTCTGGGTATACTGTGCTGCGCTTTCGATTGGTCAACAATACTTATGTGGCAAACATATAGTGTTCTTACAGCTTTGATTTCGTCAGCATTATTAACAGCAAGCATTACATGGTTTGTATACACTCACCGATAAAATACCTTGCTCCTAAGATAAGCATAATGTTAAGTCATTAAAGTCCGATTGGTGAGGGCTGATAATCAGTGGGGGGTGAAGAAAACCCCCACTGATTAAAGTTTCACTTTATTAAAAATGAAATAAAATAGTTAAGAAGTACGCATGGGTGTAACGAAGAACTAATAAAACATATCTTGCCACTAGAATGGGGGCATATCAACTTTTAAATTGAGTACCGCCAGCATTTCAGAAAAAATATGTTAAGCAAAAAATACAATAAGCTGTCCATATGGGCAGCTTATTTACATAATTCTCGATATTGGAAGTTGATTAATATCAGTTCATTTGTTTTTCGAAAGGAGTTATTTTGTTCGTTCAAAGATAATATCAAAGTAATTCGCGTACCCCATAGTTGGTGGCGCAAATAGTTGATTTTATAGGGGGAAAACCTGTAACTAAAGCCTAACATAGGTGTTTTTGTTTAAATTTTGCTTAATTCTCACTAGTAATTAACTGAAAATTTAGAAATCGTTATATAATGAATTTAATTTAAAATTAGGAGTGATTAAATTGCCAGATATGATAAACCTCGTTCTTTTCATCATTATAGCGAGGTGTTAAAACTTCTAATAGAAAGCATATTCGATTAAGAAAGAAGGGGTAGTTATGAAAACTAGTGAAGAAACGCATTGGCAAAGGTTTAAACGTAAGAGTAAATCCCCGAAAGAGTGGTTAAAGAAAGTATACGAATTTTTTATTAATGAACACGTATGGGATGCTATCTTTAAAGTGTTCCTTAAACTAGTATGGGCAGTAAAAGGTATGGGGAAAAGCTTGAAACGGGTAATAGAAAACATATTCAATTAAATTCTATTCTTTCATAATTTCCTCATACGATCGATAATTTCCAATAAATTTGTTTTATATAATGGAGTGTGAATACGACAGTTGATACAGCAATGGCTATAATACCTATATGTGCGTAAAAATTGAAGTAATCATATTTCTGGAAGAAAAATTCAAGGACAGGAAATAAAAGAGTAAGACTAGCAATTAATATTAATTGTTCTTTTTTCATTATCATGCCTCCTTCTTTGTATAATTCAGCATTGATAGAAACAATTCCTATATGAATATCCTATACATGATCAGTTAACATAACGTCCTATTATCGGTAGCAAGGAAAAAGGAGGAACCCTACTCTCACAAGGGAACCTCCTTTTTTTGTTCTATCAATCTATGCAATTTTTTATACATTCCTATTCTGGTGCGGTTTTAGGGTTCTTGTCTGTTATTGGATTAACGAAAAAACTGTATAAAATCTCGCATACTCTTAGCGTGTTTTTTCAAAAATGCTGGCGATATCTCACATCCATCAACTTATGAATTTTATAATGTCCTCAAACCAAGAATTTCTCGTGTTTTTAGTCCAAAATGTTATTTAATAAAAAAATATCTCGAATTTGAGATAAATTACTTGCTTTTTAATCACTTGAGTTGTAAAGTGATAGTAACGAAAGCGATTGAGTCATATGAAAAACATACACTCAGTTGTTTTCGAGTTAAAAACGAAAGTAACTTATGCAGTAAAAACCAAGATGAATTTACAAAAACATAATGAGAATAAATTGAACAGCTAAAAAACATATTATTTTTTTATCATCACTTGACTAGTAAAACGAAGCGGAGGAATTAAAAATGTATAAAATTAAAGGGCATCATCACATTTCAATGGTTACGAAAAATGCAAATGAAAATAATCACTTTTATAAAAATGTGCTTGGATTACGTCGTGTGAAAATGACAGTGAACCAAGATGATCCGTCAATGTACCATTTATTTTACGGAGATAAAACAGGAAGTCCGGGTACAGAGTTATCATTTTTTGAAATTCCTTTAGTAGGAAGAACATATCGCGGTACAAATGCGATTACTCGAATTGGATTACTCGTTCCTTCAGAGGAAAGCTTACATTACTGGAAAGAACGATTTGAGAAATTTAATGTGAAACATAGTGAGATGACAACATATGCAAATCGTCCTGCTTTACAATTTGAGGATGCTGAAGGTCTTCGCTTAGTACTACTCGTTTCAAACGGAGAAAAAGTAGAGCACTGGGAAAATTGGGAGAAATCAGAAGTTCCTGCAAAGCATCAAATTCAAGGAATGGGTTCTGTAGAAATGACAGTTCGTAGACTTGATAAAATGGCGAGTACACTTACAGAGATGTTTGGTTATACAGAGGTTAGCCGCAGCGAAGAGGAAGCAATTTTTCAGTCCATTAAAGGAGAGGCTTTTGGAGAAATCGTTGTGAAATATTTAGATGGTCCTACTGAAAAGCCGGGCCGCGGTAGCATTCACCACTTAGCAATTCGTGTGAAAAACGATGCAGAGCTTGCCTATTGGGAAGAACAGGTGAAACAAAGAGGCTTCCAGTCTTCAGGAATCATTGATCGTTTCTATTTTAAAAGCTTATATTTCCGCGAATCAAACGGAATCCTATTTGAAATTGCGACAGATGGACCAGGATTTACAGTTGATGGAGATGTGGAACATCTAGGAGAAAAGCTTGATTTACCACCATTCTTAGAAGATCAGCGAGCAGAAATTGAAGCGAATTTAGCACCGATTGAAGAGAAGTAATAGAAGAAAATATACAACTTTAACAAATAAATGAAACCCATTGGAGGAATATAAAATGAACCAATTAAAAGGAATTCACCACGTTACAGCGATTACAAGTAGTGCAGAAAAAAACTATGAGTTTTTCACTCACGTTTTAGGAATGCGTTTAGTTAAAAAAACAGTAAACCAAGATGACATTCAAACGTATCATTTATTCTTTGCAGATGATAAAGGTAGTGCAGGAACAGATATGACATTCTTTGACTTCCCAGGTATTCCAAAAGGAGTACACGGTACGAATGAAATTTCAAAAACTTCATTCCGAGTGCCAACTGATGCAGCGTTAGCATATTGGGTGAAACGTTTTGACCGTCTTGAAGTAGAACATACAGGAATTAAAGAGCAATTTGGTAAGAAAACTCTTTCTTTCGTTGACTTTGATGACCAACACTATCAATTAATCTCAGATGAACTTGATAAAGGGATTGAATCAGGTACACCATGGCAAAACGGACCAGTTCCATTAGAATATGCAATTACTGGTTTAGGGCCTGTATTCATCCGTATTGCAAACTTTAGTTTCTTCAAAGAAGTGTTAGAAAAAGTTTTATTATTTAAAGAGGTTGCGCAAGAAGGAGAATTCTATTTATTTGAAGTGAATAAAGGTGGAAACGGTGCTTCTGTCATTGTAGAACATAATACGGTTCTTCCAGAAGCACGACAAGGTTTTGGTACGGTTCACCATGCTGCATTCCGCGTAGAAGATCGCGCTGTATTAGAAGAATGGATTGAGAGAATCAGTAGCGTTGGACTTCCTTCATCTGGTTATGTAGACCGTCATTTCTTTGAATCATTATATGCAAGAGTTGCACCACAAATCTTATTTGAATTTGCAACAGACGGCCCAGGGTTTATGGGAGATGAGCCATACGAAACACTTGGCGAAAAATTATCTTTACCTCCATTCCTAGAGCCAAAACGTGAAGAAATTGAAAAATTAGTTCGTCCAATTGATACAGTGAGAAGTACGAAGGAATTTATTAAAGAGTAAAAATAGAGATAGTAAGTAGGAGAGCAGGTAGTTTTAGCGGAGTGCTGGAACTGCTTGCTTTTTATTTGTCCTGTTAAGTTTTCTGACAATTGTTTCTCAAGTTATTAAAAAGGAAAAGTTTGGTATAATTAATTAAAATATTTAATTTTCTGATAATTATTTTTCAATACATAGAAAAGGAGTGGTAATATACAATTTTGATAATTGTATAAAAATCCTAATTTTGTAATTTTGGAGAAAAGGGGATGCGAGTGTATGGGAGCAGATGTAGTAACGCGGGAGCAAATGAAACATTCTTTAGATGATTGGTATCGTGTAATGTTACAGCAAAATATAGAGAAAGCTATGGAAATTAAGGAAGATATTGAGAGTGAATTTTCTAATGTAAAAGAGGATGGGGATTTATGGCTATATTACTCTTTATTAGATTTTAGATATAAAGTGCTGGCGGATGGTTTACAAATTACTAAAAATAGTTTTGATAAAATTGATGAAATTTATAAAACGTCTGAAAATCGTTTGTCATATTACTATTATTTTTTTAAGGCAATGCATGCAACTCTAATATCAAATTACAATGATGCAAGTAGATGTTATGAGAAGGCCAAAACACTAATAAAATATATTCCTGATGAATTAGAATATGGGGAATTCTGTTATCGTCTTTCTGCATTTTTCTACAATACAAGGCAACCAATGAATACAA
Organism: Bacillus sp. EKM501B; assembly: GCF_011800505.1. NCBI lineage: Bacteria > Bacillati > Bacillota > Bacilli > Caryophanales > Bacillaceae > Bacillus > Bacillus sp. EKM501B. The sequence continues at coordinate 218,281 of NZ_JAALFZ010000001.1, forward strand.
TAAAATATGTAAATAAAGCTAAAGAAATTTTTTCAAAACAAGCAGGACAAGATATGAATATTGCTTTATCTCAGAATCTTTTAGGACTAACTGCCATACAAATAAAGCAATATGAACAAGCAGAAGAGTGTTTAAATTCAGCGATAGATATTCTACAAAAACAGGATAACGCTATATTGCTTTTAAGGGTACGTCATAATTTAGGATGGCTATACGCAAGTCAAAACCTTTCTGCACTAGCTATTCGACATCTTTCAGAAGTAACAGAGAAATTCCCAGCACATTTCAAAGCGATTTTCCTACAAGCTAGGGAACATTTTAAACTGGGAGAAACAAACATTGCTGAAGAATTAATTGATAGAGGATTAAACATTTGTATGGAGTTAGAAAATGAAGAGTATATACATCATTTTAGTATTTTAAAAGCAGTAAATGGTAATGTTCCTATTAAAGAATTAGAGCAAATTATCCTTAAAGGAATTACTTATTTTGATAAAGAATCTTTATATAGTTACACTCAGGAATATGTGGAAAAACTTGCAATAAAGTTTCGTGAGGATGCTAATTACATGAAAGCAAGTGATTATTTTTACAAAGCATTACAGGCAAAAGAGAAGAAGATAGAGAGAGGAGCATTAAAATAATGTTTAAAAAAATTGGTATGGCTGTAACTGGTATAGTGTTAGTTGGTATTGTATCTGTCGGTTTAAATAGTTCCTTTGTACAACAAGCGGAGCACGGTGATGTTCCAGCACCAGCAAGACCAGACTACGTTAACATTGGTGACACAGGCGGAGCACCAGCAGATAATAGAGGCGACGGCGGAGTAAGCCAACTATAATAACAAAGAAAGGGACTTCAACATGAAGTCCCTTTTTCTATTTTTAGGCCATGTAGAGAAAAGAATTGACTTACTTTAAATATGTAACTATAATAGTTACAGAATAACCATTAGTAATAGAAGTGAGTTATATTTTTTTAGTATAATTGTAACTGTTTTAGTTACAATTAAAAAGAGAACATAAAACAACCAAAAAATGTAAAAACTTTAAATAGCAACTCAAGAAAGGAGACGGGAACTTTGAAACGGTTTAAGTTTTATTTGATTAGCGGTATTGTGCTTGTTTTGCTTATCGTATGTAACTTCGTTGATAAGCCGATTGCGAAGGTTGAAGAAGTGAAAGATACTGTTATGATGAAGCTGAATACGAAAGAGAGTATGGCGCAAATTGATGGGCAGACGATTTATTTTAAGCAAATTGGTGAGGGGAAACCTCCGTTACTCATGTTGCATGGGTTTGGTGGTTCTTCTGATGGGTTTAGTGATATTTATCCGGAACTAGTGCGAGATCATACGATTATTGCGGTTGATATTTTAGGATTTGGGCGTTCTTCTAAGCCGGTTGATTTTCAGTATTCGTTTCCTGCGCAAGTGAATTTATATTATAAGTTAATGAAGAAGCTCGGGTATGATCAATTCGCAGTACTTGGTCATTCGATGGGCGGAGAGATGTCTCTCAATTTAGCGTATTTATATCCGGATGCAGTGACGCATCTCATCTTGGCGGATTCTACAGGGATAGAGTCTTTCCAGCAAAAAGAAAGTTATGAAGTACCACCGCTATCGACGGACTTACAAACTGTAACTGAGATTACGAAGTATAATAAAAATGAAGTAAAAAATAGTCGTGATGATAAAGAGCATTATGATCAGCTTACGAAAATGCGAGAGCGCCGCATTGCGATGGAAGCTGATAAAATTAAGGTACCGACTTTAATTATATGGGGACGACATGATAAGAGTGTTTCGTGGAAAAATGGTGAACTGTATCATGGGCTATTTGCAAATAGTACGTTTCATATTATTGAAAAAGGATACCACGCACCGTTTCGTCAAGAACCAATTGAGTTTATGGAATATGTACAAGCATTTTTCGCGAAGCATCCACAATAAAAATTTTAAGCATAAATCCACTTCTTTCCTCATAGAGTGAAACTAATAAGGCTTGTCTAAGGAAAGGAATGAAGTAGAGTGGAAACTTTACCATGGTGGGTTTATCTTGTAATTGTTGGGATTGTATTAAGTGGCTACATGGTTTTATATACTTCGAAAAAAGAGCAAGATATGGATAATGAGTTTATCGAAAAAGAAGGCGAAGTATATATGAAGCGTTTAGAAGAAGAGCGTGAGAAACGTAATCAGGATAGTGATAAAGATTCGGTATTGCTTTAATAGAACTTTTGAAAGGTTACCACTTAGTAGGATTTTACATCTAGGTGGTAGCTTTTTTTCTTCTGCGGGAGCAGGGAGCAGTATATGTTCATCAAGCTAAGGTTATATTAGTTTAATTTTACATGTATAAGAGAGTCATCATAAACTTTTATTGATGGTATTTATATATTTTTTTACTCATAAGAATGGAACTAGTGGGGATTTTACTGGGGGGGATTAACAATGCATAGGGATGAAACTTCATTACATCCGGATACAGGTGTTACATCTGTAATGTTTGTTGAGCGTTCATTAAATGAAATTCGTTTTTGGTCTAGAATCATGAAGGAGCATTCTTTTTTTCTTCGTTTAGGATTTAGATGCGAGGATACTCAACTAATCGAAGAGGCGAATCAATTTTATCGATTGTTTGAACATATTGAACAAATAGCGCATTCCTATACAAATGAAACAGATCCTGAGCAAATAAAAAGATTTAATGCAGAAGTACAACAAGCCGCAACTAATATTTGGGGATTTAAACGAAAAATTTTAGGGTTAATTCTCACATGTAAATTGCCAGGACAAAATAACTTTCCACTTTTAGTTGACCATACAAGTAGGGAAGCTGATTATTTTAGAAAACGTTTAATACAATTAAATGAAGGTAAATTAGATGCTCTTCCTGATGCTATTATTAAAGAAAATGTTTTCTTTTTACGGATTATGGCAGACCATGCTAAATTTATTGGCCATCTTCTTGATCCATCGGAAAGAAAGCTTGTAGATACAGCGCGGAATTTTAGCAATGATTTTGATGAATTGATGTATCAAGCAATTGACTTAGAATCTATGAAACCACAATCCCAAACAGCCCCTCTTTTAGATCAATTTTTAGATCAAAATCGTGTGTCGGTTGCATCTCTTCGGGATTTTAAGAAAACAGCACGTGATTTAATTGAGCAATGTAAAATAAAGAGTATCATTCATCCATTATTAGCAGACCATGTTTTCCGTGAAGCTGATAGATTTCTTGAAATCATTGATATGTATGATGTTCATCTTACAAATATTCAATCACAACCTAGATATTAGAAGATAAGGAAAGATACTATTTTTTCCTTAAGCCGAGAAGTTAACAATTTATTGTTAGCTTCTTTTCTTTGGGATTAAAATTTTCTTTTAAGGACTACATAAATCCCTTTGACCAAATATGTAATTCTTTGTAAAATGATATATATGGAAAGATTATGAATATACAGGAAATCTATGGATAGTAGATTTTAATAAATTATTCGGGGGAAATTTATTAGTTAAGTATATTAACTTGTTTGCACTACATTTTACAAATAAAGGGGTATTAGTAATCATGAAAGCAAAGAAATTAGTAAGTTTAGCATTACCAGTTATGTTATTGAGTGGTTGTATTACAATTGAAACTGATGGTAAGAAAGCTGAACCAAAGAAAGAAGAAACGCAAAAGGTAGAGAAAGAGAATAAGACTTCTGAAAAAGAGAGTAAGTCAACTGATAGCAAGAAAGAGGATAGCTTATCTGTAGCGAAAGGTGAAGGTACAAACAGTAGTTCATCAAGTAGTCAACCAAGTTCTTCTTCAAATAATTCAACTTCTTCTAGTTCTTCAACTGGTAAGGTAACTGGTTCAGATGTTGAAAGGTACAAGGCAGATATCATAAATAGTGCTACTCAAATTGAAAATGCAATGAAATTAATTGAAGGAATAGCAGATTCAGACGTAAAATCATACAAACAAAAGAAAAGTGAAGTACAACTGAGTTTAGGTGGAGCAAAGGCAACTGCTACAAAGCTGAAGAATCTACAAGCGCCTCCAGAGTTACAGGGAGAACAGGCGAAGATAAAGCAGTCGATGGAACTATATGCGGATTGTTTTCAACTTCTCTTTGATGCATTGGACCAAGAAGACGAAAGTAAAATGCATCAATCAGTAAGTAAAGCACAAGAAGGTTCGAAACTGTTTGAAGAGGCAGCGAAGAGTATCGGTAGTAAAACCAACTAAAAATAAAGTATTTAAAGGGGTATTTGTAAGTGCAGTTGGTGTAAGTGAAGAGTTAGGAATTAGTTATGGAAACACATTACAAATTTATCAAATGGAAGATAATGTTCGTATTCGATATGTAAAACAATAAATAATTGGTGAAAAACTCTGTAATAAATTTTACAGGGTTTTTTGTTAGTTCTAGTTTATTTTTTTTGTCTTCCTAAGCGCTAAGCATACTAGTATAAGTTGAGAAATGAACAAAACAATAATGATAGGCAGATGATGTAACTCCATAGTAACTGTAACCATCTAAAGCCCAATTCATACACTATGATGGAGGCTTTTTACTTACTAATCGGATGAAAAAGGAGTGTAATCATGAAGAAACGTACTGTTAATGAAGCGGGAGGGAATGTGCCACAACCAATCCGCAGCGACGGAGCAGGTGCGATTGATTCTGGACCTCGTAATGTTATGCGGGATATTCAAAATCCGAATATGCTTGTTCCGCCTATAACCGATGCAGGGTTAGTTCCTAACTTGAAGTTTTCATTTTCGGACACTTCTATGATTTTGAAACAAGGCGGGTGGTCTCGGGAGATTACTGCTCGGGAACTACCGGTTTCGACGACGATTGCGGGAGTAAATATGAGTTTAACGGCCGGTGGAGTACGAGAACTACATTGGCATAAAGAAGCGGAATGGGCGTATATGCTTTTAGGACGGGCGCGCATAACGGCTGTTGATCAAAATGGGCGTAATTTTATTGCTGATGTTGGGCCAGGTGATCTTTGGTATTTTCCTCCTGGTATTCCGCATTCCATTCAAGGATTGGAACATTGTGAATTTCTACTCGTTTTCGATGATGGGCATTTTTCTGATTTATCTACTTTAGCTATTTCTGATTGGTTTGCGCATACGCCAAAAGAAGTGTTGTCGGCTAATTTCGGAGTACCTGAGAGTGCTTTTCGTTCTATTCCTTCAGATCAAGTTTATATTTATCAAGGAGAGGTGCCAGGTTCGCTTGAAAGTCAGGAAATTCAATCGCCGAAAGGAGAAGTCCCTTTAACATTTAAACATGAATTGTTAAAACAAAAGCCGATTAAGACGCCTGGTGGTAGCGTTCGAATTGTAGATTCTACAAATTTCCCTATTTCCAAAACAATCGCAGCAGCGCTCGTTGAGGTTGAGCCTGGCGGAATGAGAGAACTTCATTGGCACCCGAATAATGATGAATGGCAATATTATTTGACAGGGGAAGCGAGAATGACTGTGTTTCTTGGAAATGGTACCGCTCGTACATTTGATTATAGAGCTGGCGATGTCGGATATGTACCGTTTGCGACGGGGCATTATATTCAAAATACAGGTACCGAAACATTATGGTTTTTAGAGATGTTCAGAAGTAATCGTTTTGAAGATGTATCGTTAAATCAATGGATGGCACTGACTCCTAAAGAAATAGTGGAGAGTAATATACATGTTGGCCCGCAAGTAATGGATTCCCTGCGTAAGGAGAAGGGGCCTATTGTGAAATATCCAGGGTTTTCATATAGTCCGAAAAATGATGAGTAAAAATGATGAGTAAAAATGAAAATTTGCGTTATTCTTTCTGGAGACTGATAAGAAGGGATGGCGTATTTCTTATGCCTAATCTAGTCTTTATCCCGCTATTTGCCGGGCAGTAAGACCCCACCTCAAAATTCAGCGGAATCAAAGAAGTTAGGTGGGGCGCGGGCTGTCCGTAAAAGCCCGATTAGTGAGGGCTGATTAAAGTTTCACTTTATTAGTATCCGTCCCTTGTATTATTGTTCGGGAAATTATTATTGGAGCATAGTATAGGGGAGATACATATAAAAGAGCGCCATTATAAGCTGTAACGCATAAGTTGCGCAGGAAATGCAACGATAACTAGCTTTACTCTTCATCATTTATTTGAACATAATGGGTATAGAGAGGTGATAAACACAGTATGATTTTTAGTGAGCATTTAAAAGAAGAAAGGGAAAAAAGAAATTGGTCACAAAATGATTTGGCTGAAAAACTTCATGTGAGTAGGCAATCTGTTTCGAAATGGGAGACGGGAAAGAACTATCCGAGCATTGAAATTATTATTCATTTAAGTGATTTGTTCGGTATTACAATTGATGAATTGCTAAGGGGTGATGAAGAATTGACGCAGAAAGTAATTGAAGATAGTAAGCAATTGGCGTATCCAAAATGGAAGGTGTTTTTTGATAGTCTATTTATGATAGGGGTATTTTTGTTTATTGCAAAAATCGTTGTATGGATGCTAAATAAGTTTGCAGGAGCAAGTATTACAATTGTAGCAGATGCGCCATATGTAATGAATCTTTTACCCCTTGCATTCATGATTATAGGTGGTATGGGATCGGATAAGTTGAAGAAAATATATAGATAGAGGAAATAATTTCTCTGCACTAGCTGTTCTTTCTACTCAAATTGTGTACTATAAAGGATAGATAGGAAGGGTAACTAACTGTTACGATTTATTTAACCATTTATAACCAAAGTTAATTAAATATATCAGTAAGCCCTGCTAGTCAAGTGATTGGCTAGTAGTGAGGGTTAACTGCGGGCAATCCCTAAAGCTGATTGAACTACAACGTGGCTAGAAATGGCGAGCGTGAATGTTGCGAAAGCAGAAAAAATCAATCAGATGGTGCAAGGTTAAATCCTAAACACTAGAACAATGGGTCTTCCGCCTCGAATCATCTAAGTCAAAATGGATAGGATGAACGTTCAACGACTATCTCGTATAACTGACGAGAGTACATCACAAGCCTATGGTGGTGGAAAAATCCTCTATCTCTAAAGAGATAAACATATAGTCTGCGCTCATGTGAAAACATGAGAAGTTCATAAGAGAACTGGCTAAGGAGTTGCGCCCTTAGTTGAACGAGATAAATTTAATTAAATCTATCAAACCTCATTGAATATATCGAACGTATGTGCTATGTTAGGTTCAATGAGGTAAGAATAATAATGAAATTTTTACGAGTTAGTCAAGTATCAGAATTAACAGGTTTGCATCCGAGTGATCTCAGGAGAATGCTGGTGGAACACGCTACGATTCAGAAGAACAAATCTTTCATTAAAGGAGTTACATTCTGATGATATTGGCGAAGAAAGTTAGACTAATCCCAACGCCTGAACAAGAAAAAGTGCTTAGAAACCATGCTGGTGCTGCAAGATTTGCTTATAACTATTGTAAAAGAATGAGTGATAGATACTATAAGCTATTTGGAAAATCTGTTTCACAGTTAGCTTTACAGAAACGATTTACAAAGATCAAGAAGCGAAAGAGATATGAGTGGTTAAAAGACATCAATGCACAAGTTCCCAAACAGGCTTCAAAAGATTTTGATACGGCGAGAAAACATTCGTTCAAAAAGTACAAAAATGGTTATCACACTTCTTATAAATCCAAAAAAGATTTAATTCAAGGATTTTATGCCAATTATGAAAGACTGGTTATAGGAAAGAAAGTAGTTCATATTCAGTCTATTGGAGAAGTGAAAACAAGCCAACAACTACCAAGAAATAAAAAAACATCAAATCCAAGAGTTACCTTTGACGGTCGTCACTGGTGGATGAGTGTAGGGTTCCAAGAAGACTTTGAATCACAAGAACTAACCGATGAGTCGATTGGTGTGGATGTTGGTTTAAAAGAGCTTTTTGTAGCTTCTAATGGTATGAAAGAACGAAATATAAACAAAGATGCTAAGGTTAAAACCTTTTGAAAAGGAAAAAGTCAGCGCAAAGAGATATGTCTAGGAGATTTAAAAAAGGTGTAAAAATTCAATCTGCCGGATATGAAAAAGCGAAAACTGAGCACCTGCGGTTATCTAGGAAAATTACGAATATCCGAAATAACCATATCCATCAAGCAACAGCTACATTGGTGAAAAACAAACCAATGAGAATTGTTGTGGAAGACTTATCTATCTCAAACCTGTTAAAAAACAAAAAACTATCGAAAGCATTTTCATTTCAAAAATTAAACTTCTTCTTTCAATGTTTGTCATACAAGTGCGAGAAGTACGGCATTGAGTATGTAAAAGCTGATAAATGGTTCGCTTCAAGCAAGATTTGCTCATGTTGCGGAGTAAAATACGACCATTCAGTTCAACCAGAAGGACAGTGGAGTTTAAAGATTCGTGAATGGTGTTGTGCTTCATGCAATAGCCATCACGATAGGGATGTAAATGCGTCGATAAATTTATCAAGATGGGTAAAATAAATGCTTGATAATAGGAGGTAACGATACTGCCTCGTGTGGAGTGTTATACCCCTCGTCCCTTTGGGGCTGCGAGAACACGATGAAGCACTAACTCGTGTAAATTTGATTGAATTGTATAGATTTAGTTAAGTTTATCGTATCGGGACATATAGAATGGAATTTCATGAACAGAAGATTTTGCCGGCAGTGAGGCAAATTAAAGATTTGGAAAAGCTATTACATAGTTCGTATGAATATATTGTTATTTTAGATATTCATGTCGGCCAATTGAAGAGTGTTATATCACTTGCGAAGCAATATTGTAAAAAGGTGTTTTTACATGTGGATTTAATTCATGGTTTGCAGAGTGATGGGCATGCGACGGAATATTTATGTCAGGAGTTTAGACCGTACGGGTTACTTTCAACAAAGGCGAGCGTTATTATGAAGGCGAAGCAAAAAGGTGTTGTGGCAATACAACGCATCTTTTTAATCGATTCGAGTGCGATGGAGAAGAGCTGCAATCTTTTAGATAAGACGAAACCGGATTATATTGAGGTACTTCCTGGAGCAATGACGGATATTATCGCTGAAGTGAAAGAGCGTACTGGTGTACCGATTTTAGCAGGTGGTTTTATTCGTACTGTAGAAGATGTGGAAAGAGCTTTAAACGCTGGTGCGACAGCAATTACGACATCAAAACGCGAACTATGGAAACATTACCAAAAAAAGTGACGGAAATGTGAATTTTTTCGTTGACACCGCTTTCATTTACGGTTAACATTATAGACAAGTTAATAAACGTGACGGAGAAAAGTAGAGATCCACATTTCATTGTTTCTATATAAATTTATATAGAAGCGTGCAAGCTGTGGGTCTTTTTCTTTTGACAAAAACGAATGGCCATTCATTTTACCTCTATCACATTTGGAAGCGTTTAAATTGATTGTGGAGGGATACTATGTCAGCATTTTTAGGAGAGTTAATAGGGACTGCGTTGTTAATCGTACTTGGTGGCGGCGTTTGTGCTGGTGTAAGTTTAAAAAAGTCGTTTGCGAAAGATTCTGGTTGGATTGTAATTACAATGGGCTGGGGCTTAGCGGTAGCGGTTGCAGCATATGCGGTTGGATCAATTAGTGGGGCACATTTGAATCCAGCTTTAACAATAGGATTAGCATTTAAGGGAGCGTTCCCATGGAGTGACGTACCTGGTTATATCGCAGCACAAATGATTGGGGCAATTATCGGGGCAGTTATCGTATATTTACATTACTTACCACACTGGAAAGAAACAGAAGATCCAGGAACAAAGTTAGGTGTATTTGCAACAGGTCCAGCAATTCCGAACACATTTGCAAACCTTTTAAGTGAAATGATTGGAACATTCGTTTTAGTATTTGGTATATTAGCAATTGGTGCAAATAAATTTGCAGATGGATTAAATCCATTTATCGTAGGTTTCTTAATTGTAAGTATTGGTTTATCATTAGGTGGGACAACAGGATACGCAATTAACCCAGCACGTGATTTAGGTCCGCGTATCGCACACTTCTTCCTTCCGATTGCAGGAAAAGGCGGTTCAAACTGGAAGTATGCATGGATTCCAGTAGTTGGTCCAATTTTAGGTGGATCACTTGCAGGTTTATTCCATCAAGTTGTATTTGAAGGAAAGCAAAATTCAGCACTTATTTATGTGATTATCGCAACTGTGATTGTACTAGCAATCTCTTATATGACAAGTAAAAAAAGCGGAAGCAATACAAATAGTAGAAAAGTAGCATAAGGGGGAAACCGATATGAAAAAATATATTCTTTCATTAGACCAAGGAACAACAAGCTCACGCGCAATTCTTTTCAATAAAAAAGGTGAAATTGTTCATTCAGCTCAAAAAGAGTTTACACAACATTTTCCAAAGCCGGGCTGGGTAGAGCATAATGCACAAGAAATTTGGGGATCTATTTTAGCAGTTATCGCAACTTGCTTAAGTGAAGCAGATGTAAAACCAGAACAAATCGCTGGTATCGGTATTACGAACCAACGTGAAACAACGGTTGTCTGGGATAAAACAACTAGTAAACCAATTTACAACGCAATCGTATGGCAATCTCGCCAAACAGCTGAAATTTGTGATGAGTTAAAAGAAAAAGGTTATAGCGAAATTGTTCGCGAAAAAACAGGTCTTTTAATTGATGCATACTTCTCTGGTACGAAAGTAAAATGGATTTTAGATAATGTTGAAGGTGCAAGAGAGAAAGCAGAAAACGGCGATCTATTATTCGGAACAATTGATTCGTGGCTTGTATGGAAACTATCTGGTGGTAAAGCACACGTAACAGATTACTCAAATGCATCACGTACGTTAATGTTTAACATTCACGACTTACAGTGGGATGATGAGCTTCTAGAAATGTTAACAGTACCAAAGAGCATGCTTCCAGAAGTACGTCCATCATCTGAAATTTACGGAGAAACAATTGATTACCACTTCTTCGGCCAAAATGTACCGATTGCAGGTGTAGCTGGTGACCAACAAGCAGCTTTATTTGGACAAGCTTGTTTCGGTGAAGGTATGGCGAAAAATACTTACGGAACTGGTTGCTTCATGTTAATGAACACAGGTGAAAAAGCAGTAGCTTCTGAGCACGGTCTATTAACAACAATTGCATGGGGAATAGATGGTAAAGTAAACTACGCATTAGAAGGAAGTATTTTCGTAGCGGGTTCTGCAATTCAATGGTTACGCGACGGAATGCGCATGTTTAAAGATGCGAGTGAGAGTGAAGTGTACGCGAATCGCGTTGAATCAACTGACGGTGTATACGTTGTACCAGCATTCGTTGGACTAGGAACACCTTATTGGGATAGTGAAGTACGCGGCGCTATGTTTGGTGTAACACGCGGTACGACGAAAGAGCACTTCATTCGTGCAACGCTAGAATCTTTAGCTTACCAAACGAAAGATGTATTATGCGCAATGGAAGCAGATTCAGGTATTGAACTGAAAACATTACGCGTTGATGGCGGAGCGGTTAAAAATAATTTCTTAATGAAGTTCCAAAGTGATATTTTAGATGTTCCTGTAGAGCGTCCAGTAATCAATGAAACAACGGCTCTAGGTGCAGCATACTTAGCTGGTCTTGCGGTTGGATATTGGAAAAACCAAGATGAAATTAAAGAACAGTGGCATATGGACAAACGCTTTGAACCAACGATGGAAGCGAAAACAAGCGAAGAGCTATATGCTGGATGGAAAAAAGCAATTGAAGCAACAAAAGCTTTCAAATAATCATAAACAGTGTTATAATGGTGACAAGTTAATAATTCGGTAGGAGATTTGGAGAGACCACAACACGCTATAGAGGCGAAATCTATAGCGGAGTTTGTGGTCTCTTTTTTCGTTATCAAAGGGAGGAATTACCATGAAATTTTCAAGTAAACAACGTAAAGACGTATTAAACGGAGTAAACAAACAAGAATTAGATGTGATCGTAATTGGTGGAGGTATTACTGGTTCTGGTATTGCATTAGATGGAGCAACACGCGGGTTATCAACAATTGTGTTTGAAATGCAGGACTTTGCAGCAGGTACATCAAGTCGTTCAACGAAACTTGTACACGGTGGTCTACGTTATTTAAAACAACTTGAAGTGAAAATGGTAGCAGAAGTAGGTAAAGAGCGTGCGATCGTATATGAGAACGGTCCCCATGTAACAACACCAGAGTGGATGTTACTTCCGTTCCATACAGGTGGTACGTTCGGATCATTTAGTACATCAATTGGTCTTCGTGTATACGACTTCTTAGCAGGTGTAAAACGAAGCGAGCGCAGAAAGATGTTTAACCGTGAAGAAACATTAAACAAAGAGCCTCTTGTAAAAAAAGAAGGATTAAAAGGCGGCGGTTACTACGTAGAATATCGTACAGATGATGCGCGTCTTACAATTGAAGTAATGAAAGAAGCAATTGAGCACGGCGCAAAAGCTGTTAACTACGCAAAAGTAGACAGTTTCTTATATAAAGATGGAAAAGTATGCGGTGTACGTGTAATCGATTTACTAGACGGAGAAGTATACGAAGTTTACGGTAAGAAAATTGTAAACGCAGCTGGCCCTTGGGTAGATACACTTCGTGAAAAAGATAACTCGAAAAAAGGAAAAGTACTTCAGTTATCAAAAGGTGTTCACTTAGTAATTGACCAAAAACGTTTCCCATTAGGTCAAGCGATTTACTTCGATACACCAGATAAACGTATGGTGTTCGCGATTCCTCGCGGCGGAAAAACTTATGTAGGTACAACAGATACGTTCTACGATAAAGACGCAGCTGTACCACAAATGACAACAGAAGATCGCACATACATCATTAATGCGATTAACTACATGTTCCCAAGCGTGAAAATTACAGAGAAAGACATTGAATCAAGCTGGGCTGGTGTACGTCCGTTAATTTATGAAGAGGGTAAGAGTGCATCTGAAATTTCTCGTAAAGACGAAATTTGGACTTCTGAATCTGGTTTAATTACAATCGCAGGTGGTAAATTAACAGGATACCGCAAAATGGCTGAAATGGTAGTAGACTACGTAACGAACTTACTACAAAAAGAAGGTCATAGCGCATATCCGAAGAGCGACACGAAACATATGCCAATCTCTGGTGGACATGTAGATGGTTCACACGGATTCCCAGCATTCGTTGCGAAAAAAGCTGGCGAAGGTACGAAATATGGTTTAACAACAGCACAAGCAGAAGAATTCGCGAAATTCTATGGTTCTAACGTTGACGTACTATTTGACTTAGCGAAAAAACATAAAGACGAAGCGAAAGAATACAACATGCCGCTTGACGTTCTAATCCCGCTTGTATACGCAATGGATTACGAAATGACAGCAAAACCAGTTGACTTCTTCGTACGCCGCAGAGGCGCTGTATTCTTCAACATCCACTGGGTATATGAGTGGAAAGAAGCAGTAATCAACTACATGGCTGCGAAACTAGGCTGGAGCAAAGAAGAACAAATGAAATATACAGCAGAACTAGAAAAAGCACTAACAGACGCTGTTATTCCTGTAGATCAACAAGAACAGGCAGCTGCGTTAGCATAAAATAGAGAACCACCTGAAGGGGAGCCTTTAGGTGGTTCTTTTTTTATGGAATATTCTTCTAACTATAAGAAAGCTCGTAAGTGGTATGTTATGACCTTTCTTGTTTGGGAGATATTACATTTACTAACTTTGTCTGATGTTTTTGATGTGTGGCGGATTGCTATAAATATGCTCGGTGCGTCGGTAGGATATCTTTTATTTATAAGCATGATACAAATAGATAATAAATTTAGGATAATGCGCAAGAAGATATTTGAAAATTAGCTTGCTATTCTGTAGTTTAAATTATACAAATTTAGTTTGATGGTAATAGAGTATTGCTGAAAACATAGGTGCTATATAGTGAGAGGATTTTTTATATTCGTAATAGGTGTTGTTCCTTGTTTACTCATACTGTTATGAAGCGGGTACATAATCCGTCTTTATTGGTGCTATAAATGATGAGAGCGGCACAGCTGAACTTGAAAAAGTCTAGCTGCGTTAGCGTAAAATAGAGAACTACCTGAAGGGGAGCCCTTTAGGTAGTTTTTCTCTTGACTAAAAATAAATAAAATGTGTTACAATAATGATAGAGTATGTAGTGTGAATTTTGCATAAAATAAAAAAGACAGAAGCCTGAGAAACTTCTGCCTTGTGTAACCTAACTTGCTATTGTGGTGGTAGTAGGTGCGGTTATAAGACAATTACATTAACGTTTTAGCCGAGAACCGCCCTTACCTTTTCCACGAAGCAGGGTGGTTCTCGCTTTTTTGTATACAGAAATTAGCCACGGACCGACGTATCTTCTACCGATGACAACGCCAGCTCCGGTTAGGATACCATACACTAATTTAATTATAAACATCGCGATTATATTATCACCTCCCCCCTTTTTTCAAAATGGAAGAGATGATTGCCACACCTACTAGTTATAGCTTATTAAGTTACGTATTCATTGTATTATGTTTTAAAATAGGGAACAAGATATATGGATGAAAATTCCTGTTTTTAAGCAGAACATTAGTGTCAGGGGACAAGAAGTAAATAAATATTCATAAAAAAGCGGTATGGACATTACCATCCGTATTTTTTTATGTATTTATAAAACTTTTCCATGCAGTGCGTCGTCTAATATATGGGAAGGAGGAAATGATGTGGATGAATTAACGATAGAAGCGTTTGAAATAGAAGATAAGGAGGAACTTATCGACGAAATAATGAACAAGTATGGACAAGAAGTCCTGCAGCTTGTGTATTCATATGTGAATAATAAAGAGGTTGCGGAGGATGTAACGCAAGATATATTTGTGAAATGTTATAAATCTCTTCATACATATAAAGGGAAATCGAATGTGAAAACGTGGTTATGGAGAATTGCGATTAATCAATGTAAGGACTATATAAAAAGTTGGTATAACAAAAAGGTAATCGTTACAGAGGATGAATTTGCGTATATTGGGATTCAAAATGATAGTGTCGAACAAACTGTCATTCAAAATGCGGAGGATAGTAGGTTGGCTTCTGCGGTAATGAGTTTACCGATAAAATATCGAGAAGTCATTTATCTATTTTATTATGAAGAATTATCAATTAAAGAGATGGCTACGGTAATAGACGTAAAGGAAAATACGATAAAAACGAGACTGAAAAAAGCGAAGGAACTTTTGAAGAAAGGATTGGAGGGATAATCAAATGGAAGATCGATTAAAAGGCTTGCGAAAATCAATGGAGAACACAACGTTTAAACATTTGAGTTTTTCTGATCAGCACCAGAAGCAGGTGCGCGAAAAAATTAAGCAATCGTCCGAAAAGGAAGAAGATATCCTTTTAGCAGTGTTACAACTTCTTATGAATGAAAAAACGGGTTATGAATTGATGCAGTTGCTAAGAGGGAGAGGGATTCAAAAATTCGAAGGTGGTGAAGGGTCTCTATACACTTTATTACATCGTCTAGAACAAAATCGCTTTATCCAATCTAGCTGGGATCACGCGGGAGCTAAATATTATCAATTAAATGATAAAGGAAATAAAATGCTGCGAAAGGCAGAGAAGAATGCTACGAAGGCACGATTTATATTAAAAGGATTAGTACAGGAGTGAGAAAAAATTGAGCAAAAAAGGGGAGCGTTTTTTAAAAGAAGTTACGAACCATATTAAATCAAAAGAAGCAAAGGACTTGGTGGCAACAGAACTAGACTTTCACTTGAAACAGACGAAGAATATGTGGATAGAGAAAGGCTTAAGTGAGGAAGTTGCTGAAGATAAGGCTGTTGAACAAATGGGAAGTCCAATTAAGCTTGGCCAGGAACTTAATAAACTACATAAGCCAAAGGTTGATTGGTTCTTAATTGGTTTATTAGTGGCTGCGATGGGGCTAGGATTTTTGCCAGTTATAGCTTTTGGATATACGAATGATGTAATAATGAATAAGGTGATATTTGTTATTCTCGGTGTTGTAACAGCTTTTGGGATGATGCTGATTGATTATCGGAAATTAGAGAGAATGGGAGGGTTGTTTTACACAATCGGGGTACTCATTCTGTTAATGCTATACTGTTTTCCGAACGCTTCGTTGACTGGAGAACCGTTAATAAAAATCGGTCCTATTGAAATTGATTGTTTAATAGCAGTACCGTTCTTTTTTCTAGCGTGGGCGTCTTTTTTCAATAATAGTAGGTTAAAGGTTATGCATCTTGTGGTTTTATATTTATTTTCTTTGTATTTATTTTTGATTGTATCAACCCTTTCGTCAATTTTTGTTTATATGACAATGGTATTCGTTATGCTTTGGTGGAGTAAGTTAGGAAAGAAAACGGCGTTGATTATTACGATTGTACCCATTTGTTTATTTATTATCAGGGCATCGGTATCCTGGTCTTCAGGATATCACTTAGATAGAATTTTAGGGTATTTAAATCCGGAGAGTGATGCAGGTGGTGCAGGATTTATGTATATACGATTAAAAGAGGTAATGTCATCAGCAGGTTGGTTTGGTACATATGGAGATATGAAATTCATCCCTGCTCCGGATACTGATTTTGTATTTGCAAGTTGGACTTACTATTATGGGTATTGGCTTGCATTAATTCTTGTCTTCGTTCTTTCTCTTTTTGTAGCAAGATTAATAGTCATCTCTTATAAAATAAATGATCGGTACGGTAAATTGCTACTCGTTGGTGGATTGACTCTTTTTGTATTCCAGTTCATTTATAATGTTGGAATGATACTAGGATTATTGCCGCTTGCTGCTATATCCTTACCTTTTATTAGTTACGGATTAACGCCGACTGTATTTCATGCGCTTATAATGGGGATTGTGCTGAGTGTGTATAGGCGTAAGGATATTTCAATTAGAATGAGAAAAACACCTTGAATTATCAAGGTGTTTTCATTATAAGCTCAAAACTCTCCGAATCAGCCCCAAGCACAAAAGGACTAACCTCGCCAACGCTATAAAGTTGCAACTCATGCATCGCCCTTGTACAAGCAGTGTAGAACAATCTACGTACGCTCTCATCACTGTACACAGCTTTAGAAGCATCGTAAATAATAACAGCGTCAAATTCAATACCCTTCGCTAAATAAGCAGGAATAACGACGATGCCTTGCTCATACTCGGCTGAGTTACTTTTCACAAGTTTAATATTCTCGATATGACTAAGTGCTTCGTAAGCAGCTGCGCTTTCAGCTGCAGATTTACATATAATTGCGATCGTATTGTGCTGCTCTTTTTGTAGTTCAGCAACTTTGGCAGTAATACGTTCGTGCAGTTCGTTGTAATTCGATACTTTCGTCACTGTAGGTTTCTCGCCGTCACGTTCAAAGGCGTGAATGTTCTTGCCTTCCGGTACGAGAGCACGTGTAAATTCAATAATCGGTTTTGTTGAGCGGTAGCTACGAGTTAAGTTAATGCCGTTTGTTTCGTCTGGACCGTATAAATTTGTAAGTGTATCGAAATTAACCGTTTCACTCGCATGAGCAAATATCGCTTGGTTAAAGTCTCCGAGTACAGTCATTCTTGCAGCAGGGAAGAGACGTTTTAAAAACTCGAACTGAAACGGCGAATAATCTTGCGCTTCGTCTACGAGTACGTGTTTAATCGATCTGTTCGTTTGGAAGCCTTCAATTAATTCTTTTAAAAGTAAAAATGGAGTCGCATCCTCGTAATATAGTTTTCCTTCATCAAGCATGTTTACTGTTAAGGAGCAAATGTCATCCCACTCTTTCGGTTTTTTCTCAGTAACCCATGATGCATCTGTGAAAAGTTGTTTATATATGCCTGTGAAATTGATAAAGCGTAATGTTTGAACGCCTTTACGCAGTGGCTTCAATTTTTTACGGACAATCATACGTCCAAGTACTCTCGTTTCTTTTTCAAAATCATTAAAGGAGTTGTCGTCAAACTCGCCTTTTTTCTGTAAATATTTATAAGCTTTTTGGTATTCATCTTTACTAAGTAATTCAATTTCTTCTTCTACCCAAGGCTTTTTCAGTTCTGCTTTTTCAAGTGCATCTATTTGCTTGTTTAGCCAATCCGTTAACTTCTCAATTCGACTATGGAAGCGGAGGGAGGAGTCGGTATTGTAAAATTGTTCTGTAATTTCTTTCGCAGAAACAATCAGTTTTCCTCTAAATTTCATTCCTCTAAATAGCATGCCTGAAGATTCAAGAGATTGTCTGTACGCTCTAATCATCTCGAAAAATTGAGTGGATGCTTTAAATCGGATACTCGCATTTCTCGTTTTATAGGTAGGATTATTCGTTTCAGTTAACATATATTCTAATTGTTCATAAGGATCTTCAACTTCAAATGACTTACTTAGTCTATGATTTAAATATTCTTGGAATGTAACTTGCTGCATATTTTCTTCACCGAGTTCAGGTAGTACGTTAGAAACGTAGCTATTGAACATAGAGTTAGGAGAGAAGAGAATAATTTGATCTGCTTTTAGCCATTCGCGATATTTATATAGTAAGTAGGCGATTCGTTGCAATGCAGCTGATGTTTTACCACTACCAGCGGCTCCTTGCACGATAAGGAGTCGGCCTTCATCGTGACGAATAATTTCATTTTGCTCGCGCTGAATCGTAGCAACGATGCTTTGCATATGTTTGTTCGTGCCTTTTCCAAGCGCTTGTTGCAAGATTTCATCACCAATTGTAAGGCTCGTATCGAACATAGAATCAATCTCGCCATTTTGAATAATGTATTGTAATTTTTTCTCCACATTACCGTGGATTACGCCGCCTGGTGTACTGTATTCAGCAGGTCCTGGTGGATAATCATAGTACACACTCGAAATAGGTGCGCGCCAGTCATATATAAGGAAGTTTTCTCCGCTTGCATCAGTAAGTGTAGCGACGCCGATATAAATTTGATCCGCGGCAGATTCTCCTTCTTCTTTGAAATCAATTCGTCCGAAATAAGGTGCTTTATGCATGCGTCTTAATGCGGCAAGTCGATTAAAGGTGTGCTTATGGGTAATTTGTGTGACAGCTAGTGACTGAGCTTGTTGTCTTAAGTTGATAACTGTTTCAAGATAATCATCGAAAGTATCAGTATTCACTTTCACATCATCCCAAAAGTGTTTACGAATATTGATTACTTCTGCTCGGCGTCTGCCAGTTTCGTTTTCCAGTTTATCAATTTGCTCCGTAATTGTTTCAATTACGGTATCCAATCTTTTTTGCTCTAGATCAAGTTTTTTGTTCATACGGTAAGCACTCCTTTAAAAGTGAAAAATAGAGGTTGACTGAAGATGTGTTTTGGTGTACAATTAAGATACGGATAAATACGTTCCTTTTGTTTTGTAAAACGTGTTTCTGTTCTAATTTAACATAGTTTTTTCATTTAATCAATGATAATAAGATAAACCTTGGTTCTACGTGGCGTGGATCAAGGTTTTTTTGTGTTTGAAGAGGGAGTCACGCTTGTTGTCGTTTTTTGTCGGTAAGTCGATATATTTCGAAAATCGCTGATATAATTGGAGTTGCGCTGATATATTTTGAAAATCGCCGATATAATTTCATTTACCGAATCTAGATTAACTACTGGGAGAAGAGGGGATAAAAAAAAGCTCGGGCTAATCCCGAGCTTTTCATTATTTCTTTTCGTCTTTCTTAGCGTCAGCTTTTTTCTCTTCGAAAAGATCTTTTAAATCTTTATCGTCAACTTTTACGTCAGCTTTTTTGATTTCTTTCATCATAAGATCGTTCATAAATTGAGCATCTTGTGTTTTTTCTTGAACTAGTGATTTTTTAATATCAGCTTTTGCTTTATCGAAATTTGCATCTGCGTGATTATCAGTTACTTTGATGATATGGTAACCGAATTGTGTTTTTACAGGTTCGCTTACTTCACCTTTTTTCAACTTTTGAGCTGCTTCTTCAAATTCTTTTACCATTTTCCCTGGTCCGAAGAATCCTAAGTCGCCACCTTTTTCTTTTGAGCCTGTATCTTCAGAGTATTGTTTTGCTAATTCTTCGAAAGATTTACCTTGAGCAAGTTCATCTTTCACCTTTTTAGCAGTTTCTTCATCTTTTACAAGGATATGACTTGCTTTAATTTCTTTTTTATAATCCTCGAATTTTGCTTTTACATCTTTATCAGTAATCGATTGTTCAACCGCTTTTTCTTGAGCTAATTGAGCACGCACACTATTTTTAATAGTTTCTTCTTTAATACCTTGTTGTTTCATTAGTGTATCGAATTGATCACCGTATTGTTTTTTCATTTCATCGAACTTTTTGTCTACATCTTTGTCTTCAACTTTGTAGTTTTTAATAAGTACTTTTTCCATAACCATGTTGTTTAGTACTTGTTTACCAGCTTGTGTCTTCATTTGATCGTAGAATTCTTCTTTTGTAATGTCACCAGCTTTAGATGTAACAATTTTGTCTGATGATGATGTTCCACATGCTGATAATGCGATTACACTTGTTGCGGCTAAGGCAAGCATAGCTTTCTTCATTCGATAAACACTCCTACTATTATGTATTTTTAATTTATCCTACACCAATGAATTTTGATTCATAAGAGCCCGATTAAGTCTCACTGATACTTTTGCTTTTTTATATTGGTAAAGCGCGCTTAACAGGGCTTACCGTGGCTGAGGATAAAGTTTTGATGAATGTTTTGTTCTATAGTATAAGCAATATGTACAAAATTTAATATATCATATTTCGAACCGTTTTCATATTGATAAAGAAAAATTAACCAGCACGTGTCAGATTTTGAAAGTGTGCCATATTGGGCGTATGCCGCATATACAGAATAGAGGAGGGGATGGGGATGAATTCTCAACTTATTTTATTACTTGTACTGTTTATTTTATTGGTTATTGTAGGTATAATTTGCTTATAGAGGAAAAAAGTGAGGAAGGGGCTTTCCTTCCTCACTTTCCATGAAATATAATTTCTATATAACTAGAAATTAATAAAATTGTTATACATACATTAATAACCCGAAAGACACCGGGCTGGCGGCTCGCAGCTATTTGTTTTCGTTCACACAGTGTATGTGTCATGAAATTCGTGTAAAATATAACAAGAAGTGCGAATGCGACAAAAACAACTGTTATAAGTGTCATGAGGCGAGACCTCCTTTTGGCTAAAATACATATACATATATTGTATCACACGATATTTTGTTCGTGTTACAAAATTCAGAAATAGAAGACTTTGTGTTAGAAAGTGAGGGAGAAAATGGACGTTGTTAGAAGATTAGAACAAGCTGAATACTATGTAGACCTACTATTTAAAATGATTGATGAAGAGAAGTGTCCATTTTATTCTTTGATCATAAAGAAAAAAGCTCGTAAAAAAGATATTGAACGTATACTAAATCTTTGTGAAAAACTGAACGAGCAATATGTAGTGGAGAAAGCAGAAGGGCTTCTTTTGTTCGATGCGCTGTTAGATCAATTTGAAAAAGCGCTTCCACATCAGCTCGAAGTACACGAAACTGCGGAAGCGCTAGCAAAACAAGGTTTATTTAAGCCGCTTATGAATGAATTCTTAAGCATGATTGCGAAAAAATAAATAGATTATTTCTTAACTAACTTTTGATCGGATTCTGTAAAGTTCTCTTCAATATCTTCTAATGATTTCTCAAAAATATCGATAAAGTCTTGTCCGTAAATGTTACGCAGGATTGCAATCAGTTCGATATTTTCTGGGAACTTCCCATAAAAATTACGAAGTGCAAGAGCCCCATTAAACACTGAATTATTTTCAGGATCATACTCTTCCATTAAGCGAAGTAGTAATTCTTCCCCTTTGTCTGTAATTTCAATGTACGTATTTCGTTTATCATCTTCCTTTTTTGAGAATACAAGATAGCCGCGTTCTTCCAGCTTTTTCGAGAAGTTAAACGCTGTTGATACGTGCATAACTCCAAACTTAGCAATCTCAGAAATAGAAGCCCCTTTTAAATGATAAGCGATTGTTAAAATATGATGTTCATTAATATTTAAATCGTAAGGTTTAATCCACTGCTGCCAATCTTTCTCTACACATTTCCATAACGCTTTCGATAATTGAGCAATGCGTTGGCTGAAAATCATCGCTTCTTTTACCGAGTAATCTTTTTCTCCACTTTTCATTTACTCACCCACTTTAACATTCTTTTTTCATTACTATCTATTATGCCAGTAAAATAAAAATTAATAAAGTCTTTTTGTGAGAATTGTGAAAATTTTTCGGAAAAATGACATTCTATACAAATCATGCATAACTATGGAAGCGTTTTATGAGTCGTGAATACATACGTTGTCCTTACATGTTAAGTGATAACATATATTGTAAATGCATAAAAACACGGCATATCTATACGATATGCCGTGTCAAGGTCAATTTATATAAAAAATATTTGTTATATGCAAAAAACTAAGCAGGAATTTGTTTACGCTTTTTCTGGAACAGCTTCTTGTAGTTTCTCAATTGACTTTTGGATGTCCAAAATTTCTTTCTCAATATGGCGCTTGTTTTGAGAAATATCTTGCTTCCAGTTAGAAAGCGTGTCTTGCATGTCATCTTTTAATTCTTGAAACACTTCTTTACCTTCTGAAGCAGTTTCAACAATTTGACGCTTTAATAATTTCGTATCAGCTGTAATATCAGCTAAAGTCTTTTTAATATCATTTCCTTTTTCTTTTAACTTGCCGCGCATGTCTTTACCAGAAGAAGGAGTTGAGAAAAGAACAGCTAGTCCAGCAACTGCTCCGCCGCAAATAACACCTGTAATAAAGGATTTAGCTTTTGACATAAAAGGAGACCTCCTTATTTTTTGTTCGTATTCATGATGGGAAAAATATGCATATCTTTCTTATATGTGCTATGCACAAACAATCATCCCTGAGCATTTTAAGTAAAGAAACAAGCCATGCGGAATTTGATGACTTCAGGGAAGTGGCTTGTTATGTATTACGCCTTCTTATAGTGTCATTATTTCACACTATTTGCAATTGTACTTGCGATGTTTTGTAAATTTTCCATAGTGTATTCATTTTGATGTGATTTCCAAACAGCACCGAAACCATCTTTTTCACCGTAGCGTGGAATTAAATGAAGGTGGAAGTGGAACACAGTTTGTCCAGCTTTTTCACCGTTATTGTTAAGTAGGTTAAAGCCAACTGGATTAAACTCTGCTTTAATCGCATTTGCGATTTTTGGAACGACAGAAAAAATGTGTGATGCGATTTCTGGCGTTAACGCAAAAATGTCTTGTTTGTGAACTTTCGGAATAACAAGAGTATGTCCTTTTGTTACTTGACTAATATCTAAAAATGCAAGCACATGTTCATCTTCGTATACTTTTGAGCAAGGGATTTGCCCGTCAATGATTTTACAAAAAATACAATTGTCTGCTGTATGATTCATTGATCTCATCCTTTCAAATATCCTTAGCCGTATTTTACCATAATTACATAAGAGAACAAACACGAAAAACAGGAAGCTGACTCAGCTTCCTGTTTTCTGAAGAGGGATTGAAAAAGCATTATCGTAATTTACGTTTCGCAGACACCTCATTTATTTAAGAAATGCACGGTAAATCGGCTAAAGTTTCTGCCGTAGACACCCCATTTTCAAGTGAAATGAATTGCAATCTTTTTTAAAATGAAATTGTTTATTTTTTAAAACAGTATATGCTCTTTCAGAGACACCCCGTTTCGAAAATGAAACAAATGATCTGGTTATGTGTAAATTTCATTGTCCAACTTGGACACCCCATTTCATGATGACTTCACTATGTTGTTGTACTCATCAATAGGTGGTTGCTTTTTCAATGTGTTCCTTCTTCAATAATTATGATGTCCGCTTTCGGAAAAATATATGCTAATAAATTTAAAAATTTTTTTTGAGTACATGGATACTATGTAGTACAGCATAATTTTTGGTAAGATGAATATAGAATGAATACTAATGAAGAAAGTGGTGTCGTATGAGCGAGTTATTGCGTGTAGAAAATGTTACAGGAGGATATACGAAACGACCTGTATTAAAAGACGTTTCGTTCTCTGTTAATAAAGGCGAACTTGTCGGCTTAATCGGTTTAAATGGAGCTGGTAAAAGTACGACGATTAAACATATTATCGGTTTAATGGAACCGAAAAAAGGAACTGTCACAATTAATGGGAAAACAATTCGTGATGATATGACAGCGTACCGTTCTAGCTTTTCATTCATTCCGGAAACGCCGGTATTATATGATGAATTAACGTTAGAAGAGCATTTGAAATTAACAGCTATGGCGTATGGGGTTGATGAAAAACAATATGAAGAACGTGTAGGACAACTACTACAAGAGTTTCGTATGAAAAATCGTTTAAAATGGTTTCCATCTCATTTCTCAAAAGGAATGAAACAAAAAGTAATGATTATGAGCGCATTTTTAGTGGAGCCATCTCTTTACATAGTAGATGAACCTTTCGTTGGATTAGATCCGTTAGCGATTCAATCCCTTCTTCAAATGATGGACCAAATGAAAAAGAGTGGTGCCGGTATTTTAATGAGCACACATATTTTAGCGACGGCAGAGCGTTATTGTGATTCGTTCATTATTTTGCATCAAGGTGAAGTAAGAGCGAAGGGAACGCTATCTGAACTGCAATCACAGTTTAATATGCCAGGTGCAACGTTAGATGATATTTACATCGCGCTAACAAAGGAAGAAGATTATGAATAGCACAGCGTTATGGAAAGAACGATTTCGTCACTTTCTAAAAGAAGTTCGTACATATAGTAAATACGTATTTAATGATCATTTGAAATTTATTTTCGTGTTCATCATTGGTGCGGGAGCGTATTATTACCAGCAATGGTTACAAACGTTAACACCTTCGTTTCCGGCGGCGCTTGTAATGGCAGTATTAATTGGACTCGTGTTAACGGCTGGATCCATTCAAACATTATTAAAAGAAGCGGATCTCGTTTACTTACTGCCAGTTGAAGAAAAGTTAAAACCTTACTTCACAAAGGCATTTCTTTTTACATTTATGATTCAGTTATACATAATCGCAATCGTAGCAGCTGCGCTTGCTCCGTTATACTTCCAACAAATGAAGCAAACAGGAGCTGGCTACATATGGATCGTACTTGCATTTGTCATTGTAAAAGCGTGGAATTTATTTGTAGCGTGGGAAAAGTCATTTTTAACAGATCAAAATATACAAAGAGCGGATTGGTTCATTCGTTTTATCCTAAACGGTTTATTTGTATATTTCCTTGTAGAACGTACTTCAGTTCTTTTCATTGGTGGAATCGTCCTTCTCATGGTGTTATACCTTGCTATCATGCATCAAATGGTAAAGGGAAAGCCACTAAACTGGGAGTATTTAATTTCTGAAGAAGGTAAGAAGATGATGCTGCTATACCGCATCGCGAACATGTTCGTTGATGTACCAGCATTAAAAGAAAGAGTAGCACGCAGAAAATGGCTCGATTTCATTCTTTCGATGATTGGTGAAAAGCGTACATATTTATACTTATATACGAGAACGTTTTTAAGATCAGGTAACTATTTTGGATTATATGTGCGTTTGCTTGCTCTTGGAGGAGTTATTCTTTACTTCATTCCATTTTTATACGGGCGATTTATCGTAAGTTTTATCTTCCTATATTTAATCGGCTATCAGCTATTAACTTTATGGAAACATCACCGCATGAAGATTTGGCTTGATTTGTATCCGGTAGGGGGAGAAGAGAAGAAGAAAGACTTTCTTACTTTATTAAACGCGATTCTAATCATAGGGAGCGTAATCTTTACAGTTATATTTGCACTAGCAACGAAAGATTTCATGATGACAGGAATTTTACTTATCGTAAGCATATTATTTAGTATCGGTTTCGTTTACCAATACGGGGCGAAGCGCATTGAGCGTTTAAATTGAAAGGAATGAACCTATGATTACATACGAAGAGAAGGTTATAAAAGAATTGGAGCAGTGGAAAGCTACATTCATGAAAGATTCTTCTATGATGACACGGTTCTCCAAAAAAGTGCAGACGAAAGTGCAACAGCTCATTCCGGCGAAAGTACAAAAGGTATTAACAGAGACGATTCGTATGATGGTGCAAACGATCAGCGCCGGGTCAAACTTTATAAAGCCGAAGCTAAAAGAGACGACATGGTCACTGCAAAGACGTGACGATGAAGTTCGTAAAAAAATGGATGAGTATAAAAAAATAGCAGCGGCAGAAGGGGCAGGGACGGGGGCTGGCGGTATTCTCCTCGGTCTTGCTGACTTTCCGCTTTTACTCGGCATTAAAATTAAATTTTTATTCGATGCAGCGACATTGTACGGATTTGATACGAGCAACAAAGAAGAGCGCCTTTTTATCCTTCATGTTTTTCAGCTTGCCTTTTCAAGTGACGATCACCGAAAAGAAATATGGAAAGCAATCGAAACGTGGGATACAGAAGAAGAAAATCATATGGACTGGGAAAAGTTCCAAACAGAGTACCGAGACTATATCGATTTAGCCAAAATGCTGCAGCTCGTACCAATAATCGGTGCCCCGGTAGGCGCATATGCGAACTATCAACTACTGCAAAGACTCGGAGAAGTGACGATGAATTGTTATCGTATGCGATTGCTGAATAGGGATTAAAAAGAAGGCGTCCTACATGTGTAACGTAGGACGCCTTTTCTTAGAAGCCAAGTCCGATATAGCTAACTCCAACTATAATCAATACGATAAAAAGTACAATGATTAATGAAAATCCGCTCTTACCAGCTTGTCCTGCTTCACCGCCGCCATTACCACCACTACCGCCATTACCACCAAGTCCCATATGATATCCTCCTTATTGTTATATGTTGCTTTTACTTTATAACTTTCTGTATTTTCTGATAAACACCTTCTGTAGTGCTAACTAAATTGAAAATCATTTCGTTTTGTTTTATAATTTACTTACCGACCGGTAAGTAAAAATAAGTGAGGTACAGTATGACGAAGAATTTACAAACATCGCAAAACATTGTAGAGGCTTCATTTAAACTTATGGCAGAACACGGCATTGAGAAGATGAGTCTTTCCATGATTGCGAAAGAGGTAGGTATTTCAAAACCGGCTATTTATTATCATTTTTCTTCTAAAGAAGCGTTAATCGATTTTTTATTTGAAGAAATTTTCTCTGGATATCATTTCGTGAGTTATTTCGATAAAGAGCAATATACGAAAGAAAACTTTGCAGAAAAGTTAATTGCTGATGGTTTACATATGCTCTCTGAATATGAAGGGCAAGAAGGGATATTACGCGTTATCAATGAATTTATCGTAACTGCATCGCGAAATGAAAAGTATCAGAAACGCTTATTTGAAATACAAGAAGATTTCTTAAATGGTTTCCACGATTTATTGAAGAAAGGCGTAGAACTTGACGTAGTGTCACAACATGAAACGGAAGAAAATGCTCATACGCTAGCACTCGTGATTGATAATATGAGCAACTATATGCTCATGGGATTCCAGTTAAAGTATAAAGAAATTTGGATTCGAAATGTGAAAAACGTCATGAAGGAGGAGTAAAGATGAAAATGCAAAAAAACTGG
Organism: Bacillus sp. EKM501B; assembly: GCF_011800505.1. Classification (NCBI taxonomy): domain Bacteria; kingdom Bacillati; phylum Bacillota; class Bacilli; order Caryophanales; family Bacillaceae; genus Bacillus; species Bacillus sp. EKM501B. The sequence goes on from NZ_JAALFZ010000001.1 coordinate 245,889, forward strand.
TGGCTCGGTTTTCTTGGATTTATTGGGGTTTATAAAATACCAGGTATGATTGAAGCTTTTCAAGCGGATGGAAATTGGATGAAGTTAATCGGTTTCATTTGGCTACTTTGGTTCGGATATTTTATTCCTGAGAAGAAAGAAGATTGAATTTCAATTTTCTGTAAAGTTACGTAAAATATAGATTGAGAGTATTTATATATTAGATTACTAGATTTGGAGTGGTTACATGGATCCATTGAAAAATGAAATTCACCCTGACATGGTCAAGGTGTGGAAAGCGCGTTCTTTAATTGAGCTAGGAATCAGTATTATAGTCATTTTGGCATATCTTTTCTTTATGATTAAGTTTAATTGGTGGGCTTGGATTTTCTATGTGCTCATCGGATTAACAATTGTATATACACCGTTTGATTACTTTACGTTTCCGAAACTACGTCAACGTTATTACAGCTACCAACTAAATGAAGAAGAACTTGAAATTCAGCATGGTCTTTTCGTCGTAAAGCGCGTATTAGTACCGATGATTCGTGTGCAGCACGTTACGATTGAACAAGGGCCAATTATGAGAAAATACGGATTAGCAGAATTACACATTTCAACAGCGGCAACTTCTCATAGCATCCCAGGTTTAACGATGTATGAAGCTGAAATGTTGAAAACGAAAATCGCAGAATTAGCGAAAGTGAGTGATGAGGATGTATAAGAGGCAGCATCCAATCACGATGTTATTAGAATTAAAAATAACAGATTTTATACCACTCATTATTTTTCTTTTTAGCTTAAGGGGAAAGTTTCCATTTTGGTATTTAGTTCCTATTGGTTTTGCGTTGATCACAATTATTTCAGCTATCGTAGGCTGGTATTACAAAGTATACTGGGTCGAAAATAACGTATTACATGTGAAACAAGGTCTCTTTGTGAAAAAGGAGAGCTACTTAAATAAAGAACGTGTTCAAACAATTAATACAAGTTCTAACGTACTATACCAAATGCTCGGTTTGAAAAAAATTCAGATTGAAACAGCTGGCGGGGGCGATGAAGCAGAAGTTAGCTTAGCTGGAATTACGGTAGAAGAGGCGACGGAGCTTATTACTTTGCTAAATGAGCCAACTCCAGAAGTGAAAGCAGAAAAAACGTTAGACGAAGCAGCAGAAAATACAGTAGAAAAAGCAATTGTTACAGAGGAAAAACAAACGACAGAGTACAAGTTAACGTGGAAAGAGATTTTAATAGCGTCTGTTACATCTGGTCAATTTGGAGTATTGTTCTCTTTAATCTTTTTCGTTTATCACCAAGTAGATGAGTATATTCCGAAATGGATAAAAAATAGTGTGACGTCATATGTAATGGACCACGATATATATGGCTGGATTTACATGGTAGCTATTTTACTTGTCGTTTCTTGGATGATATCTACAATTGGCTACGCGTTAAAACACGGTAACTTCACAGTGAATCGAAAAAATGATGAAGTCCGTATTTCGCAAGGGTTACTGGAGAGAAAAGAACTCGTACTAAAATTGCACCGAATTCAAGGGATTACGATAAAAGAAGGCATTTTACGCCAACCGTTCGGTTATTGTGCTGTGCAAGTAGAAGTCATTCAAAGTGAAGGGAAAGAAGAAAAAGTTACACTGCATCCTATCATTCGAAAAGATCGAGTGCAACAATTACTCGCGCATTTACAATTACCATACGAACTGAATGCAAATATTACTTCGTTACCAAAAGCAGCATTGCGCCGCTATCTCATTGATAGTTTTATCTTTTTCGCTATGCTCGCAATCCCGCTTACTGGAATAAGCATATACTTTGAAAAGTATTACATCATGTGGGCATTACTACCGCTCGCAATCCTTATCTTTACACTTGGATACGCAACATTTAAAACAAATGGCTACAGTGTTAACGGAGAACAAATTACACTTGTCTATCGTAGCGTCGGAAAATATACAGGACTTATTAGAAGAAGACACGTCCAATCAATGGAGAAGACACAATCATATTTCCAGCGCCGTGCGGATTTATGTACGTATAAGTTTTCGAGTGCATCATCTAGTTATAAAATAGAGCATACGAGAGTAGAAGATGCGGAGAGAATGCAGGATTGGTATAAGAAGAAAATAAATGAGATGTAACTTGAGAAAGCTTGCCTATTATGAAAGGCAGGCTTTTTTGTTATAGGGAAAAGAGTCGTTTAATCCATATATTAGTACAACTACAGCACACATGTATCAATACGTATGAAAAAAGGTAATATGCTTCTGTTTTAGGAAAATATGTGGGATTTTTGATATAAATGGTATAATAAAATGGAAATAGTATTAGGAGGTTATATATGATAAGTCAGTTGAAAAGAGAAGCACTTGATGCATTAAAAGGAAGATGGGGACTAGCGGTAGGGGCAACCTTATTAATTGGAATCCTTATTGGAGCTGTTGAAATGCTAACAACAGGTATTTTCTCGATATTTTGGGGTTGGGAAGAAGCAAGTGATTCACTTACAGTAAGTATTATAGTAATGCTTGTTATTGGTCCATTAACAATAGGTGCCTATTATCTTGTTTTAAATGCAATTCGTGGGACTGATGCTCGCATTGGTCATATATTTAGATGGTTTAGCGATGGAAGTAAGTTGATGAAGTCGTTTTTAACATATTTACTAATGTATGTATACTTGACTCTATGGACATTACTTCTTATTATTCCAGGTATTATTAAATCATTTTCTTATTCTATGACATATTTTATTTTGAATGATCATCCAGAATATACAGCGAATCAAGCGATTACTGAGAGTCGTCATATGATGAATGGACATAAAATGGATTACTTTTTACTATGCTTAAGTTTCTTAGGTTGGTTCATTTTAAGTATTCTTACTGTAGGAATCGGTTTCTTATGGTTAGCACCTTATTTCTACGCGACATCAGCCGCATTTTATGAAGAGATTTCAAAAGAATATTATAAAAAAGAAGGCACTACTTTCTAATAAAACATATAAACTATCTACCCTAAAGAATGTAGGGAGCAGATAGCAGATGGTTTAGGTGTTTTGATATTTGTCCTATTTTCGGGATTCACTTCAGGATAAGGTATAGATTTTTATATAGAAATGCTACCCTCTATGTTTTATCATAGAGGGTTATTTTTTTATGTAAAAATGATAGGAAATAATGAATAATATATGTAAAGAAAAAAGCGAGGTGAATGAGAGTGAGCAAATTTTTAATACCGTATTCATTTTCTATATTAAGTTTCTTTATTTCAGCAACAGCACTTGATTTATATGATAGGATGGGAAACGATAGTGAGCTGGTTTCGCCGAACATAATTGGAAAGATAATTCAATCTACTGCGCAAATGGGAGTCCTTACATTGTATTTCGGAGTACCTATTATTTTAGGTGGCTGTCTACTTGGTGAGCTATTGTTTAGAGGTATCATTTTACGATTTAAACTAAGCTATATTATATCTTTATTATTATATCTATTTTTAGCTTTTAGTATTGTTTTCGTAACGGTAGGCATTCCAACTACATATGAAGATTCTAATACATTTTTCATGGGGATAACTATGATTTGTGCTGTTACATTCTTTGTGAGTCGGAATATATGGGAAAACAAGTTAATAATGGAGTGACAAAATGAAATACACCTGTCCATGTTGCGGATATAAAGTTTCACTTTATTGGATCAGTTAGAAAACCGACTAGTGAAGATGTGAAGGATGCTAGTTGGCAGCGAATTTGTTAAGTAGAATGTTATTACTCAATTTAATGGGAGTAATAACATTTTTTATTTAGTACTGAAAGAATTACTGCTGTCTTAAAGTAATAAGAAGGAATAAATCGGTAAATTTTATTAATGGATATATTTTCAATAAATACAAAAGTATAGATGTATAGTCAGCTTTGTGTATTTAATGTTATCATATTGAATGATATGGAAATTTTTAATAGAATAAGTAACTAAAAATTCAAAGGTAATGAAGCTTTTGTTGTATAAAGAAAATACTTAGTAGTAATCAACAATATTAAAAATAAGATTCGTATTTATATAAATTTAGTAGAAATGGGGTTTTAAAAAGGAATGAGTATAAGCATAACGCGGCAAAAGATTTTGGCGGCCGCTTCTCAAATTGTACAATGTAAAGGGGTTGCTAAATTAACTTTAGAAGCAGTGGCAAAAGAGGCGGGTTTAAGCAAAGGTGGATTATTGTATCACTTTTCAAATAAAGAAGCTTTAATAGAAGGTATGATAGTCCGAGGGGTAGAGGGTTATGAAGGGGCCATTTACAATAAAGTAGCGGAAGACTCAGAGAGGAAAGGGAGATGGGTTCGCTCTTTTGTAGAGGAAAGATTAAGTAATGAGAGAAGAACAGAAGAGTTGTCTAGCAGTATGATGGCAGCACTCATGTTAAAACCTGAATTACTTGAGCCATTACAACAATCATTTCAGCAACTGCAAAAAAATATAGAAAATGATGAGATAGATTCAGTTTGTGCAACAATTATTAGATTAGCAGCAGATGGATTATGGTATTCGGAATATTTAGGGGTTGGAAGACTAAGCCCCGAGTTAAGAGAAAAAGTGATTCAAGCTCTTATTAGTAATTCATATAAATAGAATATACGAACTATATAATGAGAAAATAATTCACCATTTCTTCTTTAATGTAGTGGTGAATTATTTTTTTTATTAGAAAAATAGAACAATTTTATAGAGTATTGAATTATAACCGTCCAGACGGTATAGTAATATTTGGTTTAAGAGGAAAATGAAACAAAAAAAGAATAAAAGATATTTTTAGCACACTATTCGAAAGGATAGGCCGCAAAGCTTAGAGTCTACGGTAATACATATTGGTTACTAAGATCGTCTGGTTGCACATTTTTGATGCAACCGGACGATCTTTTTTTGTTATATAAATATAAAAATTTAGGAGGGAACTATGCAAATGAAAAGTACTAAAAGACATATTTCAATGGTTTCATTAGTTTTTCTAGTATTATTTTCAGTGCTGAATGTGTGGGCTCCAGTTATTCAAGCTGCTGTTATGAAAAGTCCAGTGGACGAAATTAATATTTCCCGTACTGATGGCACGACATCTGAACCATATCAAGCCTCAGATGGTATGAAAGTAGAAGTGAAGTGGTCAGCTAAAGAAAAAATAAAAAGTGGAGATCAATTCACAATTGATATGCCAAAAGAGTTTCGAAAAGACCTTATGAATATGAGTTTTCCTTTAAAAGATGCTGAAGGAAAAACAGTTGGTACATGTGAGATGAAAAAGGGTCTATTAACGTGTACTATGGGTGATTACGTAGAAGGAAAGAACAACATTAAAGGTTCTTTATTCGTAGAATTCTACTTTGGTCTAGAAGCATATGATGGTGTTAAAGAAATTCCATTAGAATTTAACGTTGATGGTCAAATCGTAAATAAAGAAGTAAATGTAAGTAATACGACAGAGAGACCGAAGCCACAACCCAATACGGAAAATCTATTGAAATGGGGTTCTTATAATCAAGAAGATCCGTCTATTGCTGATTGGCTTGTATATGTAAATGCAACTGGAACAGAAATGCAAGATCTTAAATTAACAGATACATTAGGACCTGGGCATGAGTTAATTACAGACAGCGTAGTATTAGAAGAGGCTGTATTTGAAGATGGTTATGCACCAACAAATATTAAGCCAGCAAATTTATCTAACATTAAAATAAATGCAACAAAGACTGGATTTACAATTGAATTTCCAGACAGTTCAAAAGGCTATATTTTAAGATATAAAACAAAGGTTACAAATCCTGCTGCAAAACCTCATAAAAATACTGTGAAATTAGAAGGTAAAAATATTAAAACTGAAGAAAAAGTAGGACAAGTATTTGTGAGTGGTGGGGGAGGATCTGGTTCAGGTGACAATAATCCACCTAGCATTGAAAAAAATATAGTTGATGAGAATGGCAAGCTTGTAGAGAATGAGCAGCTAACACAAATGGATCAAGTTATTCAATACCAAGTTGGTACACATATACCGAACGATCCTTCTAAATACACATCTATGGTAATTAGTGATGATTTAGAAGATGTTTTAGAAGTATTAGAGGCAAAAGTGTATGATAAAAATGGCCAAGATATTACTTCTAAAGGGACGTTAAATATAGATAAACAAAGAAGTGAAGTAACATTTACGTTTGGTGAGAATTTTGATTATAAGTCATATGAAGACCAGATAATTAATCTTAGTATCAAGGCGAAAATTAAAAATAATGCAGACTTATCTTCTTACGTAGATAAGAAGATTCCTAATAAAGCGAAATTACATTTTGATGATAAAACATTAACATCAAAAGAAGTAACTATTACACCGCCTGAAGCTCCAAAAGATGGTACAGTATCGCTTCATAAAATAGATTCTGAGAATCCGAACAAAGGGTTAAAAGGTGCCGAATTTGAAGTTCGAAATAGTGCAAATGAAGTTGTTGCAAAACTGACAACGGACGAAAAAGGTTTTTCAGTACCTCAAACTTTAGCTCCTGGGACGTATAAAGTTTATGAAACAGTAGCACCAGAAGGATATCAAAAATTAACAAGCCCAGTAGAGGTTACACTTCAAGCTGGAGAAACAAAAACAATTGAAATTAAAAATACTGTGCAAAAGGGTCAAATTGAAATAAAGAAAATTGATTCGGAAAATGGTGAAAAACCATTAGCAAATGCAGAGTTTGATATAGTAAAAGACGGTGTAGTAGTCGAACATATTGTTACAGATAAAGATGGTAAGGCAATCTCTAAACCGTTAGCACTAGGAAAATATATTTTAAAAGAAACGAAAGCGCCTGAAGGCTACCAATTAAAAGAAACAGAGTTCGAAGTAAGTGTAACAGGGGACGGCATATTCCCAATACAAGTGGAAAATGCAATGGTAGACAAAGGTAATATAGAAATTACAAAAGTGGACAAAGAAAACGGAGCAGTATTAGCGGGTGTCGAATTTGAAGTCCAAGATGAGAAAGATGAAGTAGTAAGAAAAGTAGTAACAGATAAAGATGGAAAAGCAAATGTTTCAGATCTATCAGTAGGAAAGTACAAATTAGTAGAGACGAAAAGCTTACCAGGTTATAAAAAGCTAACAGAACCAGTACCATTTGAAATAAAAAAAGGTATGACAAAAGCTTTAGCAATAAAAGTAGAAAACGAGCAGTTAGACAAAGGCTCAGTAGAAATTACAAAAATAGATAAAGATAGTCAAAAAGTATTAGAAGGCGTAGTCTTCGAAGTGCAAGATGAGCAAGGAAAAGTAGTAACAGAAGTAAAAACAGATAAAGATGGTAAAGCAAAAATCTCTGATTTATCAGTAGGGAAGTACAAATTAGTAGAGACGAAAAGTTTACCAGGCTACAAAAAGCTAACAGATTCAGTATCATTCGAAATTAAAAAAGGTATGACAACAGTCCTATCGTTGAAAGTAGAAAATGAACAGTTAGATAAAGGTTCAGTAGAAATTACAAAAATAGATAAAGACAGCAAAAAAGCATTAAAAGGCGTAGTTTTTGAAGTGCAAGATGAAGCTGGAACAGTAGTAAAGGAAGTAAAAACAGATAAAGATGGTAAAGCAAAAATCTCAGATCTATCAGTAGGAAAGTACAAATTAGTAGAGAAAGAAAGTTTACCAGGCTATAAGAAACTAACAGATCCAGTATCATTTGAAATCAAAAAAGGCATGACCGAAGTTCTATCATTAAAAATAGAAAATGAAATGGTAGATACGGGAAATATAGAGATAACAAAGATAGATAAAGATAATAAAGCACCGTTAGCGGGAGTAACATTCATCGTCCAAGATGAAAAGGGTAATGAAGTTACAAAAGTAACGACAGATAAAGATGGAAAAGCAAATGTTTCAGATTTACTTGTAGGAAAGTATGAATTAGTAGAGGTAGAAAGTTTACCTGGTTATAAAAAATTAGAAAAACCAATATCATTTGAAATCAAAAAAGGCATGACCGAAGTCCTATCATTAAAAGTAGAAAATGAAATGGTGGATACAGGGAATGTCGAGATAACAAAAATAGATAAAGATAGTAAAGCACCATTAGAAAATGTTGTATTTGAAGTACGTGATTTAAAAGGAAAAGTAGTTGCGAAAGTAACAACGGATAAAGAAGGAAAAGCAAACGTTTCAGATTTATCTATCGGGAAGTATGAGTTGGTAGAAGTAGAAACACCGGCAGGATACAAACCACTAGAAAAGCCAATTTCATTTGAAATTGAAAAGGGTAGAGTAACAGCGCTAAAGCTAACAGTAGAAAATGAATTAGTGGATACAGGAAATGTAGAAATTACAAAAGTAGATAAAGAAAATAAAGATGCTTTAGCTGATGCAGTCTTTGAAATTCAAGATGAAGCAGGGCAAGTAGTCGCTAAAATAACGACAGATAAAAAAGGACAAGTACAAGTTACTAATTTATCAGTCGGCACATACAAGTTAGTAGAAGTAAAAGCACCAAAAGGATATAAACAATTAGTAGATCCGATTACTTTCCAAATTGAAAAAGGCATGACAAAATCTCTTGCTTTAACAGTAGAAAACGAAATGTTAGACAAGGGAAATGTGGAAGTAACAAAAGTAGATAAAGATAGTCAAAAAGCATTAGCAAGTGTAGTCTTCGAAGTACAAGACGAACAAGGCAAAGTAGTAACAGAAGTAACGACAGATAAAGAAGGGAAAGCAAAAATCTCAGACTTATCTGTAGGAAAGTACAAATTAGTAGAGAAAAAAAGCTTACCAGGTTACAAAAAACTAACAGAGCCAGTATCATTCGAAATCAAAAAAGGTATGACAGAAGTCTTATCACTAAAAGTAGAGAATGAACAGTTAGACAAAGGCTCAGTAGAGATTACAAAAGTAGATAAAGATAGTCAAAAAGCATTAGCAGGTGTAGTCTTCGAAGTACAAGATGAAAAAGGCAAAGTAGTAACAAAAGTAACGACAGATAAAGAAGGAAAAGCAAAGATTGCTGATTTATCAGTAGGAAAATATAAGCTAGTAGAGGTAGAGAGCTTACCAGGATATAAAAAACTAGCGAAACCAGTATCATTTGAAATCAAAAAAGGTATGACAGAAGTCTTATCACTAAAAGTAGAGAATGAACTAGTAGACAAAGGCTCAGTAGAAATCACAAAAGTGGATAAAGATAGTCAAAAAGTATTAGAAGACGTAGTCTTCGAAGTGCAAGACGAACAAGGAAAAGTAGTAACGGAAGTAAAAACAGATAAAAATGGTAAAGCAAAAATCTCAGACTTATCTGTAGGAAAGTACAAATTAGTAGAGAAAGAGAGCTTACCAGGCTACAAAAAACTAACAGAGCCAGTATCATTCGAAATTAAAAAGGGTATGACAGAAGTTCTATCATTAAACATAGAAAATGAAATGGTAGATACGGGAAATGTAGAAATTACAAAAATAGATAAAGATAATAAGGCACCGTTAGCAGGTGTAGTCTTTGAAGTACAAGACGACAAAGGCAAGGTAGTAACGAAAGTAACGACAGATAAAGCTGGAAAAGCAACAGTTGCAGATTTATCAGTAGGAAAGTACAAGTTAGTAGAAGTAGAGAGTTTACCAGGCTACAAAAAATTAGAAAAGCCTGTACTATTTGAAATTACAAAAGGTATGACAAAATCTTTAGCGTTCACTGTAGAAAATGAAATGGTAGATACGGGGAATGTAGAAATCACAAAAATAGATAAAGACAGTAAAGCACCATTAGAAAATGTTGTATTTGAAGTACGTGACTCAAAAGGCAAAGTAGTTGCGAAAGTAACAACGGATAAAGAAGGAAAAGCAGACATTTCAGATTTATCTATTGGAAAGTATGAGTTAGTAGAAGTAGAAACACCAGCAGGCTACAAACCACTAGAAAAGCCAGTTTCATTCGAAATTACAAAAGGTATGACGAAAGTCTTATCATTGCAAGTAGAGAATGAACAGTTAGACAAAGGTTCAGTGGAGATTACAAAAATGGCCGCTGAAAGCAAGGAAGTCTTATCAGGAGCTGTGTTTGAGGTTCATGATGAAAAGGGAAAAGTAGTAGTGAAAGTAACAACAGATAAAGATGGAAAGGCAAAAATCACAGATCTATCTGTAGGTAACTACAAACTAGTAGAAGTAGAAGCACCAAAAGGATATGAAAAATTAACTAATCCAATTCCATTTGAAATTACAAATGGAATGATAAATGCAGTTCAATTAGAAGTATTAAACAAATTGAATCATTTAGCGCCACCAGGCCCAGAAACACCAGATCCAGAAAAACCTGGAACACCAGATCCAGAAAAACCTGGAACACCAGATCCAGAAAAACCTGGAACACCAGATCCAGAAAAGCCTGGAACACCAGATCCAGAAAAGCCTGGAACACCGAATCCGGAGAAACCTGGAACACCGAATCCAGAAAAGCCTGGAACACCAAATCCAGAAAAACCTGGGACACCAGATCCAGAAAAGCCTGGGACACCGAATCCAGAGAAACCTGAAAAAGAATTACCGAAGACAGGGCAGAAAATGCCTGTGGAACCATATATGGGAGCACTTCTTGTAATGATGAGTTTTGGATTACTCATATTAGGTAGAAAACAGCAGAGATAATAAAGGTGAAAAGGTATCCTCAAAGTATTTGAGGATACCTTTTTTAGCATAAAAAAAAGCATCTAGCAAAAGTACTAGATGCAAATAAAAACACAAGGGAAGACAAAGTTCTTCCCTTTTCCCGTATGTAATTATATCAAAAAATTTATAAAAAACTAGCTATATTTAAAATATAATTTTTAAAAAAGTTATATTTTAAATAATTGCAATACGCGCAGTTTTATCTTTCTGAAAAATCTATTTCTTTATTTTTGAATATTAAGACTAATGTTGATAAATCTTCAGATAATTAGAAAAAATACCCGAAAGGATATATAATATTGCTTAATAAATAATTTTAATGAATTACGTATATTTCATTTGGTGTATTAATTGAATATCATAATTTTTAATTTTATCAAGCAAGAATCTCGGTTACTTATTGCATTTCTAACATAGGGTGAGATAGAAAAATACAATAGTGTGGAGGTTTTTATAATGACGTTTGTTCTTAGTAAAATGAGTGGCTTTAGCATAGAAGAAAAGGTACATGAATTTGAATCTAAAGGATTCCTTGAAATCTCAAATGAAATCTTTTTACAAGAGGAAGAGAATCATCGTCTATTAACACAAGCACAGTTAGATTATTATAATTTGGAAGATGATGCATACGGTGAATGCCGTGCTAGATCTTATTCAAGGTATATAAAGTATGTTGATTCACCAGATTATATTTTAGATAATAGTAATGATTACTTCCAATCTAAAGAATATAACTATGACGATGGCGGGAAAGTTAGACAGTTCAATAGCATAAATGATAGCTTTTTATGTAATCCTTTAATTCAAAATATCGTGCGCTTCGATACTGAATTTGCATTTAAAACAAATATAATAGATACAAGTAAAGACTTAATTATAGGTTTACATCAAGTAAGATATAAAGCTACTAAAGAAAGACCATCTTTTAGTTCACCTATTTGGTTACATAAAGATGATGAACCAGTAGTGTTTTTACACCTTATGAATTTAAGTAATACAGCTATTGGTGGAGATAATTTAATAGCTAATTCTCCTCGGGAAATTAATCAGTTTATAAGTTTGAAGGAGCCTTTAGAAACTTTAGTATTTGGACAAAAGGTCTTCCATGCCGTAACGCCACTTGGAACAGAATGTAGTACGGAGGCTTTTCGTGATATTTTATTAGTAACATTTTCTTATAAGGAGACAAAATGAGAGAGAATAAAATAATTATGATTTCTGGAGCCAATAGCGGTATAGGTCATGCTTGTATAAAATACTTTTTAGAAAAATCATTTCATGTAATAGCGCTTGATATTAATAATAATAATTTAATAGATTATATGAAAACAGATATGCCTTTGAAAGTAGTGCAAATTGATTTAAGTAATAGCGAAGCGATTCATAATCTTTTTACTCAATTAGATTTAGAAAAGCTTTCTCCTGATATATTAATAAATGCAGCTGGTATTCGAGAGATAACACCTGTTTTACATTTATCTGATGATATGTTTAAAAAAGTAATTGATGTAAATTTAGTAGCCCCATTTATCCTTTCTAGGGAAGTAGCTAAGCGATGGTGTGAATCGAAAATAAAAGGTTGTATTGTGAATATAGCATCGGTTTCTGGATTAATGGCTGAACCAGAGCGAGCTGCTTATGTTGCATCAAAGCATGCTTTAATCGGATTGACTAAACAGATGGCTATGGAATTTGGAAAGCAAAATATAAGGGTGAATAGCATTTCTCCCGGTGTTATTAGAACTGAACTTACAGAAGAATACTTTAGTAATACAGCCTTGATGTCTATGATAAAAAGTAATCAATCTTTAGATACTTGGGGGTTGCCGCAGGATATTGTTTCATGTATTGAGTACTTGATTTCTGATCAGGCCCGCTTTATTACTGGTTCTAATTTTGTAATTGATGGTGGTTGGACTGCTGGGAAAAATTTATAATTGAGTGTTTTTGAGGAAAAGCACCTGTCCTTTTTTAGGCTGGTGTTTTTCTCACTATAAACCGAGTTTTTATTGGAGGGGGATTAATTTGCTTCAAAAAAGTTTTAAGCAAGAGAAAACGGTACCGGCTTTAAAGATGATAGCATCAATGGTTATCTTTGGATCAGTTGGATTTTTTTCAGTTCAAACAAACTTACCTTCGTTTGAATTAGTGTTTGTAAGGTGTATTTTTGCGACAATATTTTTAAGTGTATGCTGGTTGCTTACAGGGCAATATAAACAAGATAAATGGGAACGAAAAGAAGTTATTCAAGTTTTAATATGTGGCTTTTTCTTAGTATTTAATTGGGTTTTCTTATTTAAAGCCTTTGAAAATATGTCAGTTACAATTGCTATCTCGGTTTATCATCTTGCACCCGTAATTGTACTGTTAATTGGAAGTATCGTCTTTAAAGAAAAATTAACATTCATATCTATCATTTCAATAATTGTGTGTTTTGCAGGAGCTTTATTAATTGCTGGTATCGATGGAAGTTTCTCTGTCGGTTCATTAATGTCTTCAGGTATGATATGGGGATTTCTTGCAGCTCTCTTTTATGCATTTACAACTTTATTTGGTAAAGGGATTAACAAAATGAGTGCGTATGCAATGACATTTTTACAAACATTCTTGGGGATATTTCTTTTAATACCATTTATAGATTTAGATGCTTTTAGTGGCCTCACTCAAAGTAATTGGACATATATTATAGCTACTGGTTTTATTCACACAGGGATAGTATATTATCTGTTTTTTGATAGTTTACGCTATTTATCTACAAAAACAATCTCAATATTAGTTTTTTTGGATCCGGCAGTGGCAATATTATTAGATACTGTACTTACTGGATTCCGTCCAACTTTAATGCAAATAACAGGAATTCTTTTTATTTTTATTGGTATGACTTTAACATTAAAAAAATCTAAAGATAAAAAACTGAGCCAAAAAGAAAAGCGAATTGAAAGCGATGCTAGTATATCTCAACAATAATGAAATATATTGTGTATAAAACGATAAACCTTACATGAATCATGTAAGGTTTATTTTAGTTCAATATAATTCATATTTATAATACATAATTTTCAAAACTGAGGTGTGTGTTTCTTTAATATGCTTTTGATTCATATATTTTTATTTGACTATAAATTTACAAAAATGTATATGAAATCTTATTTTTTGATAATATATAAGTAATAAATTCATAGAATTGGAGTGATGAGATGCAGCCGTTAGAAAGGGAGATTCATTCTAATATGCTGAAAGTGTGGCGAATTCACGCTTTAATTGGGACGGCAGTTATACTAACAGTCGTAATTGCGTATTTCTTTTTTATGATTAACTTTAACTGGTGGGGCTGGTTGTTTGGACTATTAGTAACAGGAGCTATTACATTTATTCCACTTGATTATTTTGTGTTTCCAAATTTACGTCAGCGCTATTATAGTTACAGATTAAATGAAGAAGAGATTGAGATTCAAAAGGGAATGTTCGTTGTAAAACGCGTACTTATTCCGATGATCCGTGTGCAGCACGTAACGATTGAGCAAGGGCCGATCATGAGAAAGTATAATTTAGCAGAATTACACATTTCAACAGCCGCAACTTCTCATAGTATTCCAGGTTTAACGAAAGAAGAAGCAGAACAGCTAAAAAGACAAATTGGAGAACTTGCGAAAGTGAGTGATAAGGATGTATAAGAGGCAACATCCGATTACGATATTGTTAGGTATTAGAGTTGCGAGTTTGTTGCCACTTATTATTCTTGTTTTATTTAAACCTGATGAACAAGTGGAACCTTGGTATTTATTTTATCTTTTCCTTCTGGTTGTTTTATTCATCATGGCTATTTTTTCAGCAATTAAATGGTATTTTAAAGTGTACTGGATTGAGAATAATATTTTACATATAAAGCACGGTGTTTTTGTAAAGAAGGAAAGTTATTTAAATAAAGAACGTGTGCAAAATGTTAGTACGTCTTCTAACGTCATTTATCAGATGCTTGGGCTTATGAAGTTAAATATAGAAGTAGCGGGTGGTGGTAGTGAACCAGAAGTGATGTTGGCTGGTATTAAAGAAGACGAGGCAAAACATTTAATCTCTTTATTACATAAGAAAGAAACTACTGTAAAAGAAGAAATAGAAGAGGAAGAAAGCAAGACGGTTTATCAGTTAACAGCGAAAGAGGTTTTAGCAGCAGCGATTACATCTGGTCGGTTCGGACTAGTGTTTTCTGGACTGGTACTTCTTTACACAAAGTTTGATTTTGTTCTTCCTGAAGGATTCACAAGTAAAGTAGAAGCGTATGTGATGGGAAACGGTGTTTATAAACTAATTGTAATAGCATTAATTTTAATGGCGATTTCATGGATTATTTCCACGGCTGGATATGTGTTGAAATATGCAAACTTTAAAATTGAGCGAAAAGGGGAAGAAATTCGTATCGTTCAAGGGTTATTTGAAAAGAAAGAGTTTGTCTTAAAATTGCACCGAATTCAAGCGATTACTGTAAAAGAATGTATGCTTCGCCAGCCATTTGGTTATTGCGCTGTTGAAGTGGAAGCAATTCACAGTATTGGAGCAGCAAGTAATGAAGTGATGCTGCATCCTTTTATGAAGAAAAAAGATGTACAGCACCTGCTCACATATTTAGAGTTACCTTATGAAATTGAAGCGGAGATCGCTCACTTACCAAAAACAGCGTTGCGTCGTTATTTCATTATGGGCTGGTTAATAAGTATCATACTCACAGTTCTAATTGCTAGCGTGAGTATATATTTAAAACAATATATTGCGTTATTTTTTATTTTACCGTTATTTATCGTGTTTTCGTTACTTGCGTATGCTAGATATAAAAGTGGCGGTTATGAATTAAGAGAAAATCAACTAACGGTTGTATATCGTAATTTTTCGAAATATACAGGAATAATGCGAAGAAGACATGTTCAAGCAGTAGGTTATAATCAATCGTATTTTCAAAGAAAGGATGAATTATGTACAACTCTTGTAGCGGTAGCGGGGCGGGGTTATGAAGTAAAGCATATGAGAAAAAAAGATTCACTTCGTATATATAATTGGTACAAAGAAAAAGGAAACACCGGTGTGTAATGGTGTTTCCTTTTTGTGTCATGATTTGTCGATAAGTCGATATATTCGAAGAATCGCTGATATAATTCGAGTTGCGCTGATATATTCGAAGAATCGCTGATATAATTCGAGTTGCGCCGATATATTCAGAAAAACGCTGATATAATTCGAGTTGCGCCGATAAATTCGAAGAAACGCTGATATAATTCGAGTTGCGCCGATAAATTCAGAAAAACGCTGATATAATTCGAGTTGCGCCGATATATTCAGAAAAACGCTGATATAATTCGAGTTGCGCCGATATATTCGAAAAATCGCCGATATAATTTCACATACCGCGGTTTCCGAACTCCAAACTCAAAAAAATTAAACTAACACATCAAAAGTAGTCACAAAAGAAGGGCGAGAGAAAATACTCTTTTGCTGTTCCGCATGTGGATGCGCTTGAGCCTGAGGTTGTCCTTCTGCTTGCGTGGGACGTTTTTTATGAGCGTTTTCGAATGAACGTGATTCTGTCCAGTCTTTAAAGTTTTGCTCTGTTTCCCACATCGTTAAGATGACATATGTATCGTTACTTAATGGGCGTAGAACACGGATCGCTTGGAATCCTGGTTCGTTTTCGATAAGGCCTGCGCGGTTTTTAAAGCGGTTTTCAAATACAGGGCGACCTTCGTCTGTTACAGAAATGTTGTTACAAACGATATAGCCAGGTTGTCCTTTAAATTCGCCGACAGCATCTAGTACGTCATACTGAAGTGAACCTTCTACAGATTCTTCTGTATTTTCTTTATAAAACATATTTTTTTCATCATTTTTTGCAGTGAAATGTGCTTGTTCTAGAGGTGTTTCGTATGAAATAATAGCCTTCATTTTAATGCCCCCTTACTAGTTTGTTTCTATTATATCAACTCTCTTAAAAAACTTCGAAGATTATATACATAAAGATACTTCTTTTTCAAATAATAAATGTACCATCATTTGGAAAGAAGGACGATGTATGAAGAAAGTAAAGTGGACTTTATTAGGCGGCGTCGCAACGTTCGTAGTAGCGATTGTACTCTATAAACTTATCGTGTTAGCTGGTGGCTATATGATGGATGAAAAGCAGCTCGTTTTCCACTCTTCATCACGTATCGTTGACCAGAAAGGGAAAGAAATTACGAAATTATACGTAGAAAATAGAGACCTCGTACCGATCGAGCAAATTCCGAAGTATGTGCAGCAGGCGTTTGTTGCGGTGGAAGATTCTCGTTTTTATGAGCATCAAGGGATTGATTATCCGTCTATATTCCGTGCTCTTTATAAAGATACGTTAGCTAGAGAGAAGGTAGAGGGTGGTAGTACCATTACGCAGCAACTCGCTAAAAACGTCTTTTTAACTCGTGAAAAAACATTTACGCGCAAATTGAAGGAAGTCGCAATTTCTCTTCAATTAGAGCAAAAATATACGAAGCAACAAATTCTTGAAATGTATATGAATCATATTTATTTTGGTCATGGGGCTTACGGTATTCAAGCGGCAGCAAAGTTGTATTTTAATAAAAATGTTGAGGATTTAACAGTAGAGGAAGGGGCAATGCTTGCAGGCCTTCCGAAGTCACCAAACGGATATTCACCGTACTATTCTGCAGAGAAGAGTAAGGAACGCCGCGATCTAGTATTGTCACTTATGCATAAACAAGGCTATTTGACTGCAGAAGAAAGCGTTCGTTATCAAGGGAAGACAATTGCTCTATATAAAAATTTAGATGAGAATGAGCTTGCATATATGCCGTATATTGATATGGTCATAGATGAAGCCGCTCGTTTATACGGGTTGTCTCATCAAGAAGTACTTCGCGGAGGATATACGTTTGTCGTACCTATGGATGAAAAGATTCAAAAGGTAGCATATAACCAGTTTCAAGATGCAAGGAATTTTCCTGGGAAAGAAGAAGGGGCGCAAGGTGCTTTCTTATTAATGGATAATCGTACGGGAGGGATTAAAGCGGCGATTGGGGGAAGAAAGTACGTCCCGAGAGGATTTAATCGTGTTTTTGCCAAAAGGCAGCCCGGATCTGTTTTAAAACCACTTATCGTTTATGCACCAGCACTAGAAACGAAAAAGTATAATCCGTATTCTTTATTAACAAATGAAAGAAATTCTTTTGAAGGGTATGAACCTCGAAATTATAATCATGAGTATTCAAAAGAAATGACGATGTATGATGCAATTTTAGAGTCGGCAAACGTACCGGCAGTTTCTTTATTAAATGAGTTAGGGATAGAAGAAGGAAAGCAATATTTAGAAAAAGGAAATGTCCATATTGCAGATGCTGGTTTAAGTACAGCGCTTGGGGGACTAAAAAATGGCGTTTCAACATTTGATCTTGTAAAAATGTATCGTTCATTTTTAGCAAATGGAAATATTATTGAGCCGCACGTTATTGATAAAGTATTAAATAGACACGGTGCAGTCATTGGGGAATCTCCAAAAGTAGAGACGAAAATCTTCTCGAAGCAGACAGCATGGTATATGACGAAAATGTTAGAAGGAGTTGTGAAGGAAGGAACAGCGAGAGCTGGTGTATATAACGGTGCGTTAGCTGGAAAAACGGGTACAACTTCATTGCCAAATGACGATAAGGGAGCAAGAGATATGTGGTTCGTCGGCTATACACCTAACTTAGTAGGCGCTGTTTGGATTGGTTATGACCGTACGGATAAGGAGCATCAGTTGCAAGGAGAAAGTGCATCTGCGACAAAATTGTTTAAGAAAATTTTAACGAAGGCTAATGTAGAACATAAAGAGAAGTTTATGAAGCCTGAAGGTGTGGAAACAATCGGCGCTCCGATTCGACTGCGCAAAATTGAAGATGTAAAAATGAAACTATCATTTAGCCCTTTCGGTTTATTTAAAGCAAAATTAAGTTGGACGCCACTTCCAGATAACAGAATTATGTACCGAATCTATAGAGTGGAGAACGGAATTCATACACATGTTAGCACTGTAAATGGTGCTGGGGAATATGAGGAAAAGTTCGTTAACATATTTTCAAAACCGAGCTTTTACGTTGTACCATATAATACACAAACGAATCGTGAAGGAGAAAAGTCAAAAGTAGCTAAACCATAGTTTTTCTCTGTGTTATAATAAGAATGTTGTGAAAATAGTAAGCGTTTTTAAGAATGTTTGTGTCAATTTAATGAACAACGTACATAATATTATGCATTTTGTTTTTACAAGCTGTATAGTAAAAAAAGATAAATATCGAACGTATTCGAAGCATTGGTAAGGAAGGGAGCAAGGGTCTTGGTAAGAACTATAAATGAGACATTTTTAAAAGCATGTAGGGGGGAACGTACCGATTATGTACCAGCATGGTATATGCGTCAAGCAGGTCGTTCACAGCCGGAATATAGAAAGATTAAAGAAAAGTATTCTTTATTTGAAATTACACATAATCCAGAGTTATGTGCTTACGTTACAAAATTGCCGGTTGATCAATATAACGTAGACGCAGCAATTCTTTATAAAGATATTATGTCACCACTACCTGCAATTGGTGTGGATGTAGAAATTAAATCAGGTATTGGCCCAGTTATTGATAATCCAATCCGTTCTTTACAAGACGTAGAAAAACTAGGGGAAATCAATCCAGAAGATGACGTACCGTACATACTAGATACAATTCGTTTATTAACGACAGAAATGTTAGACGTACCGTTAATCGGTTTTTCAGGAGCTCCATTTACATTAGCGAGCTATATGATTGAAGGCGGTCCATCTCGTAACTACCATAATACGAAAGCGTTCATGTATGCAGAGCCAAAAGCTTGGTTCGCTTTAATGGATAAACTAGCAGATATGGTTATTACATATTTAAAAGCGCAAATAAACGCAGGAGCAAAAGCAGTTCAAATTTTCGATTCTTGGGTTGGAACAGTAAATGTAGCAGATTATCGCGTATTTATTAAACCAGCAATGGAGCGTATTTTTGCAGAAGTTCGTAAGATGGGTGTACCGATGATTATGCACGGCGTAGGAGCTGCACACTTAGTGAATGAGTGGCACGACTTACCGCTTGATGTAGTCGGCTTAGACTGGCGCTTACCGATTGAAGAAGCACGTGCACGTGGCGTTCATAAGGCGGTACAAGGTAATATGGACCCTTCATTCTTACTTGCACCATGGTCTGTTATTGAAGAACATGTAAAAGGTATTTTAGATCAAGGGATGAAACAGCCGGGTTATATCTTTAACTTAGGTCACGGTGTATTCCCAGAAGTAAATCCGGATACATTAAAACGTTTAACTACATTTATTCATGAATACTCTAAAGGGCAGTTAGCGAAGTAAAGGAGAATTGCTGTATGAAAAAGAAAATTGGTTTGCTTGTAATGGCATACGGAACGCCATATAAAGAAGAAGATATTGAACGTTACTATACACATATTCGTAGAGGAAGAAAGCCAAGTCCTGAAATGCTGGAAGATTTAACAGAGCGTTACCGTGCAATTGGTGGTATTTCTCCTTTAGCTACTATTACATTAGAGCAAGCTAAGAAGTTAGAACAGCGTTTAAATGAAGTACAAGATGAAGTAGAGTACCATATGTATCTTGGTTTAAAACATATTGAACCGTTTATTGAAGATGCGGTGAAAGATATGCATAACGACGGAATACAAGATGCAATCGCACTTGTTCTTGCACCTCACTATTCTACGTTTAGCGTGAAATCATACGTTGGACGAGCACAAGAAGAAGCTGAGAAACTTGGAAACTTAACAATTCACGGCATTGATAGCTGGTATAAAGAGCCGAAATTCATCCAGTACTGGGTTGATGCAGTGAAAGGTATATATAACGGTATGTCAGATGCAGAGCGTGAAAAAGCAGTATTAATCGTATCTGCACATAGCTTACCAGAGAAAATTATTGCAATGGGCGATCCATATCCAGATCAATTAAATGAAACAGCGGATTATATCGCGCGCGGAGCTGAAGTAGCAAACTATGCAGTAGGCTGGCAAAGTGCAGGAAACACACCAGATCCTTGGATTGGTCCAGATGTACAAGATTTAACGAGAGAACTAAATGAAAAGCACGGTTATACTTCATTCGTATATGCACCAGTTGGATTTGTTGCGGAACATTTAGAAGTTTTATATGACAACGACTTTGAGTGTAAAGTTGTAACGGATGAAATTGGTGCGAAATATTATCGTCCAGAAATGCCAAATGCATCGGACGCATTTATTGATTGTTTAACAGATGTTGTATTAAAGAAAAAAGAATCTGTACTGTAAGAAGAAAGGGGGAGCCTGCTTGAGGAAAAAAGTTGTGATCGTCGGCGGAGGCATCACTGGATTAACAGCAATGTATAACTTACAAAAAAATATTCATGAAAAAAACTTGCCGATTGATACATTACTTATAGAAGCATCGGGTAAACTTGGCGGAAAAATTCAAACCGTTCGAAAAGATGGATTTACAATTGAGCGCGGACCGGATTCTTTCTTAGCACGAAAAGAAAATGCAGCTAGATTAGTGAAAGAATTAGGTCTTGGCGATGAACTTGTAAATAATCAAGCCGGTCAATCATTTATCCTCGTAAACAATCGGTTACATAAAATGCCGAATGGATCAATGATGGGAATTCCAACGCAAATTACGCCGTTTCTATTTTCCGGGCTGTTCTCCCCAATTGGTAAACTAAGAGCTGGTTTTGATCTATTAATGCCGAGGTCAAAGCCAGTATCTGACCAATCACTCGGACAATTTTTCAGACATCGTCTTGGAAACGAAGTGGTTGAAAACTTAATAGAACCGTTACTATCGGGTATTTATGCAGGGGATATTGATGAAATGAGCTTAATGTCAACATTCCCGCAAATGTATCAGATTGAGCAGAAACATCGCAGTATTTCACTCGGTATGCGTACGCTCGCTCCGAAAGAAGAGAAAGCTGAACCGAAAAAGGGAATGTTCCAAACAGTGAAAACAGGTTTAGAATCTATCGTAAAATCTCTCGAAGCAAAGATGCATGAAGGTACGATAATAAAGGGAACTCGCATTGAAAAAGTTGCAAAACAGGGTGATGGTTATACAATTACTCTTAGTAACGGAAAAGAAATAGAAGCGGACGCCATCGTAGTGGCAACTTCGCATAAAGTATTGCCGTCCATGTTTGCTCAGTACAAGCAGTTTCGTTTCTTCCGTAATATTCCATCCACATCCGTTGCGAATGTGGCACTTGCTTTCCAAAAGTCTGCAATCCAGCGCGATATTAATGGTACAGGATTTGTCGTATCACGAAATAGCGATTACACCATTACAGCATGTACGTGGACGCATAAAAAATGGCCGCATACAACGCCAGAAGGAAAAACACTCCTTCGCTGTTACGTTGGACGTGCTGGTGATGAAGCGGTTGTAGAACAAACTGAAGAAGAACTCGTTCAGCTCGTACTAGAGGATTTAAAGAAGACGATGGATATTACAGAGGATCCAGAGTTTACAATCGTAAGTCGCTGGAAAGAAGCGATGCCTCAATATACAGTAGGCCATAACGAGCGAATGAAACAGCTCACAACATTTATGGAGAAAGAGTTGCCAGGTATATACTTGGCAGGTAGCTCCTATGCTGGCGCTGGACTTCCAGACTGTATTAATCAAGGTGAGGAAGCTGCAAAGCGTGTATTATCTCATTTGGAGAAAGTAATAGATGCTGAATTAATCGCACAATAAATTATAAGAAACGCCTTCAATCATATTGAAGGCGTTTCGTTTATTATATAAAATACTTATTCGCCAATAAACATATATAAGTTATTTGGCTTTATAACAGCATCTCCTGCATAAATAACCCACTCTGTTAAGTTATCAAAATCTAAATGATAACTATTTCCTTCACTCATATCTTCTATGAAATATGGTTCATTAATGAGTATTCCTTGAATGAAATCTTCCGTAATGTTTTGCATTTCAAACCACATATGTTCACTTTTTCCTTCTTCGTAGGAGACACCAAACTTAGCAAGGAAACGAAAATCTTCATTTGATTGTTCAATGTGAAAAATGTTGCTGAAATACCCAAAAGTATTTTTCGCATTGTAAGCCATACGATCGGTTTCACTATTTGTTTTATAGAACATGAGCCCTGTAGCTTCCTCGTGTTCTTTGAAAAAACTTTCAATATATTCTTCTGAAGTATTAAATTTGAATAAGAGAACAGATGGAGATTGATGGTATTCATCTCGGTCATCCATACCGCCTAAGAATGTATTTTGTGCATCTATTGGTTGTAGTTTCACTTCTTCATCCTCGATTGAAGATAATTGGTCCATACTCGTTTTATGCCCTATATAAGATAATCCTTTTTCCCACGGAACAGCGACTGTATGTATAGAACCTTGCTGACTATGCGCGATAACGATAGGCTCATTCATAGGGACTTGTCCATTCTCAACGGCATTATTAGCAAATGTTTGAAAGAGATCGCTAATGCCGTAGTAGGAAGAAATGCGATTTGGAATAATTAACTCTATTTCAGTTACGCCTGCTCTTAAAAGACCATGTGTATGAAACCAATATTGCGTAGGCTCACCGTCTTTATCGTCTTCATAAACGGAATGAATAACGTATAAGTCAGGAATATCAGGTAATAATTCATTTTCAACGTGATATTCAATATAGCTTCTAGATATCACTTTCATTGCTGCACTTGAATCGATTACAAATAACAAATCTGGGGAGAGATTCCATAAGAACTGTAACTGCTGGAAAAAGCAGTCCAGTACATCGCCTACAAATAGCGTACGAGTGAAAATTTCAGTGCCGAAAGCTGCATCTTCAAAATTACGATCTACGATTGTAGCATCTTGTCTATTGTACATTTTATATCCTTCTGGATCGTTCGGTTCATCAATATGCAGTTCATACGGTATGACTGTTTCACCCATATGTAATTCAACAATAAGGCTTGTCTCATCACTATAAACAATTTTTAAATCATCAACTTTAGTAGCGATCGTTTCTAGTCGCTGTTTTAACTGCTCAATTGTAATTCTAGTTGGTATAACGGCAATCATATCTGAAAAATGACGTTCTAATGTTCCATTCATAGCTGCGCGGTATGTTTCTGTTTGCACTTCCATCCAATCACTCCTATTCAAATGAATCCATTTTACATGCCAATAAACTTTCGATATTTTCTGTTTTCTCTCTCTAACATTATAGAGTGCATTCATAGAAGGTGTAAAATAATTATTTTGTATTGTAGTTTGAAAGCGTGTAAATTAAATAAATCTTTTGTAAAATTTGTCGAAATATCATTCTATATAACGAATCATTTGATATGATAGAAATGCTGAGAAAATATGAAATAGGGAGAGGAAAATGGCTGTGAAGAAATTGTTAAGTGTCTTTTTATCATTCTTGCTATTGTTTTCATTTACTGGAACTTTAGCGCAAGCAGAAGAAACTGCTTCTATGTCAGTAGAAAAAGCAATTCAAGTATTTAAGCAGCAAGGGAAAACGAAGGGGATTGTGGAAGGATATATTGTTGGATATACGCAAAGTTCTTCTAAATATACGAAGGATCCAGCTAAGTTTGATGATACAAACGTAGCAATTGCAGATTCACCAAACGAAACGAATCCAGACAAAATCATGCCCGTTCAGTTGCCAAAAGGTGATGTGAGAACGGCAGTGAATGTAAAAGATCACCCTGAAAATATCGGGAAGAAAGTTAGTTTGACTGGGACTCTTGAATTATATTTTAGTAACCCAGGTCTAAAATCAGTAACAGCTTATAAGTTTCAAGGTGAAGGACAAAACCGTGTTAGCGATGTAGTAGCTTCACCGAACGGTGGAGAAGTTGCTAAAGGAACAGCGGTAACATTAACGACGAATACAGAAGGCGCAACAATCTACTATACGTTAGATGGCTCTAATCCTACTAATAAAAGCGTTCGTTATAATGGACAAATTATAGTGAATGAAAATAGTGTAGTGAAAGCAATCGCAGAAAAAGAAGGACTTACTTCTTCAGCAATCTCGACATTTTCATTTATTATCGTAAATAATGAACAGGTTCGTATTCATGACATTCAAGGGAAATCACATATCTCTCCTTACAACGGGAAGAAAGTAAACAATGTGGAAGGCGTTGTCACAGCGCTTGATAAAAACGGCTTTTATATAGAAGATAATCAGCCAGATAATGATCCAGCTACTTCAGAAGGTATGTACGTATATAAAAAAGATGCGAATGTAGCAGTAGGAGATCTTATTCAAGTCGATGGAGTAGTAGAAGAATATGTTGGACCAGGATATGCAGAGCGATTTGAAACAGACTTAACGACGACTGAAATTAAAGCGAGCCGCGTTGCTGTAATCGCAAAAGATCAATCTTTGCCGGCACCGATTGTACTCGGGGAAAACGGTGTGAAAATTCCGGACCAGATTATTGATAATGATGCATTTGGTTTATTTGATCCAAGTGAAGATGCAATCGACTTCTATGAAAGTATTGAAGGTATGCGTGTTACGATGCCAACACCAAAAATTATTGCACCTCAGAAAAACGGAAATTTATATGTAACAGTAAAAAATGGTGGAGATAAAATAGTAACACAATATGGCACACCTTTATTAGATGAAAATCAATTAAACCCAGAGCGCCTTTCTGTAAAAGTACCTCGCGATTATGTAGCAAAAGTAGGAGATACTTTCACTGGAGATATAACAGGGGTAGTAGGATATGATTACGGTTCTTTCCGTATTTCACCAATAACAGAACTGCCAGCTGTGGTGGATGGTGGATTTAAGCAAGTAGGGGCAAATATTCAGCCACGTCTTGATAAGTTAACGGTTGCTACATATAACATTGAAAACTTCTCAGCGAATAAAAAAGAAACAACAGATGAAAAAGTAAAAGCGTTAGCGTATTCTATTAAATACAATTTAAAAATGCCAGATATTATCGGTGTAGAGGAAATGCAAGATAATAACGGATCAATTAATGACGGTACAACAGATGCGTCATTAAGCGCAAAACGTATCATTGATGCAGTTCTAGAAATTCGTGGACCGAAGTATGAGTATGTAGAAATCGCTCCAAACAATAATCAAGATGGAGGAGCACCAGGAGCGAATATTCGCGTCGGCTTCTTCTATAATCCATCACGCGTGAAATTAGCGACGGTACCGAAGTTACTTGATAAGAATGTTGTTCGTATTGGAGACGAAAATCCATTGTTTGAAAGTACACGTAAACCGCTAGCGGCAGAATTTACGTTCCAAGGACAAAACATTGTTGTCGTTGCAAATCACTTAAACTCAAAACTAGGAGATGCAACGCCATTTGGAAAAGTGCAGCCGCTCGTATTAAAGAGTGAAGACAAACGAATTCAGTTAGCACAAGAAGTAAATCATTTTGTGCAAGGAATTCAGAAAAAGAATACGAATGCACCAGTTGTTGTGTTAGGTGATATGAACGATTTCGAATTCTCTAAACCACTAAAAACACTAGAGGGAACAATCTTAAAAGATATGTTAAACACAGTGCCGAAAGAGAATCGTTACACGTACATTCACGAAGGAAATGCACAAGTGTTAGATCATATTTTAGTAACAAACAATATCGCACCACACACAATTGTAGACCCAGTACACTTAAACTCAAACATTATGAAAGAACACGGACGTGTAAGTGACCACGACCCAGTACTTGCTCAAATTGATTTGAAGAAGGCTTCTTAAAGTGGGGAACGCTTAGGTGACTAAGCGTTCTTTTTTTGCATCGTTATAGAATAGTATAAAGAGATGATTCCTTTTTTTGTAATCTAACGATAAAATTGATTGAATATTTAGTTTTTAATAAGGGGGACAACAATGCAGTTACAAATAAATGGAAAGGTAATGAATCAGTTTGCAATTTTTTTTAGTACGATCGTCATGCTTCAGTTTGTAGCTGATATAACAGGACTTACAAGCAATCTAGATATTACGTATAACTTAATACATACAGCAGCTTCTTATATAACATTTAGTTTGGCGGTTATTTTCACTTTAATAGGTGCAAGAAGAGAATTAAGTAAATATGCAATTGTTTCATTATGTTTAGTAATAGCGATTAAAGCGATTTATTTTGTAGCGGTTGTTATTTTATGGGGATTGGCTGGTACACCGTAAGTGAATAGTAAATAAAACCCTAATTTCCAATATAGTAAGGAAATTAGGGTTTTATTATACTTGAAACGCTTTTCTACACCGCTCTCTTTTTTGCAACCTTCTTCTATATTTTTTTTTATCACGTTTTACTCCTTGTATATACATGATTAAGCTAACGAGGAGGAAGAATGCACATTGTATTGTCAAAATATACGGCGACATGCCATGCAAAGGTTGTTTTGGGTCATATAAATGAAAAGGAGCTCCGCCTATTGTAGGGAATATCGTATTTAGCAGGACGTATGGAATGGAGGCAACTGCAAATGGGAAAAGAATCGCCATATAGTCCTTTTGTGACCACGCAGATGCAGCAAGTCCTAAAAGGGCCATTAAACCTGCAAATAAAAAATTAATTCCAATATATACAGTAATGTAAGTGAGGGGAGATTCGTAATATAAGTTTGCAAACATCCCATTATCATTTATAATGCCTGAACCAGCCGTCGGTTCTCCGTCTGGAATGGTTAATTTGCAAAATAATAACGATAAGATGAACGGAAATGTATAAAGAAGTCCGCCACAAAAGAATGTAACAATATATTTCGTTACTGAATAAGGGAACAAAGAAATCCCTTTACTTACAAACGGTTTAAAACCATCTGATTTATCCGAATTGTAACTTGTACTAAAGGGGAAACTGGCAATAACGGGCATTAATAATAAATAAACATCCATTTCATTGTCGCGAAATCCAATCCATTTAAAAGCTGTTGTTACAAACGCATCCGTTCCATCCCCAATGTAACGAATTACATAATAATAATGGTAAATAAAAATAAGAGCTAGTCCACTAAACATAATAATTAAAGAAACACGATTACAAAAAGCTTGCTTTATATTTAAACGAAGTGCACGCATCATGACTGAAAAAGCCTCCACTGTTTTGATAAACTTGTCTATTTTCTATATTACTATTAATTGTAAAGATTTTCTTGTTTTTTTATTTGATTATTTGAAAAAGAGGAATTTTGTTGTTGGTAAGTAAGGTTTAGCTGAAATTAATTTTTCTAAAATATGGTTGACAATTAAGTATTACATTTGTAATCTTAATTATAGATTACAAATGTAATACTTAGGAGTGAAATATACTATGACAAATCAATTACCTAAAATATCTGAAGCAGAATTAGAAATTATGAAAGTGCTTTGGTCGAATTCTCCGCAAACAGCGAATGAAATTATAGAAGAACTGGAAGATGCAATGGACTGGAAACCGAAAACAATCCGCACATTAATTAATCGATTAGTGCAAAAGGAAGCCGTTTCTTACCATCAAGATAAAGGGCGTATGTACGCTTATTACCCGTTAGTATCACAAGATAATTATTTGCAAGTGGAAACGAAATCTTTACTAAAACGTTTTTGCGGTGCAGCGTTTAAGCCATTACTTGTTAATTTCTTAAAAGAGGAGAAATTATCTTCAGAAGATATTAATGAATTAAAACGCATTTTAGATGAGAAGACAGAGGAGAATAAGAGGAAGGATCGATAAAAATGATAAACACGCTTATAAATGTATACCTTCCTCATTTTTTTGATTGGCTTATAGAAACGTCACTTATGGCTAGCATATTAGTCGGATTTATTTTATGTATAAAAGTTCTATTTAGAAATAAATTAACCCCCCGGTGGCAATATATGCTGTGGATCGTATTAATGATAAGACTCCTTTTACCGTGGTCGCCAGATAGCTCTTATAGCATTTACTCATTACTTTCTTATAGTTCTAGCGTATCGGAAGTTATTCCAAAAAATATGCCGGCTACTGAGAATATAGTGAACATAGAAAGCGACCGAAAAGTGGAATTGGAATCAAATTCTAAAATGGTGACAAAAACTAGCGAACCGGAAGTAAAAGTCAGTTCGGAAAAACAGACTACATTTTCTTTATACAAACTTGCTTTGTATGTGTGGCTAGCTGGGGTAATCATATTAGCAGCCATCACGTTTCTTACAAATAGACGTTTATATTCTTACATAAAGAAACAACCGGATATTACGGACGAACAGGTCACTACAGTGTTTAATCGCTGTAAGCAGTCTATGAAAATGAAGAAGGCAGTTTCATTACGTCTTGCAGGAAAGATTGCAAGTCCAACGGTTTTTAGTTTCTTTCGCCCGAAAGTATTACTATCAAAAAAACATATGAAAGTATTAAATGAACAACAATTACAATATGTCTTTTACCATGAGTTAGCTCATATTAAGAGAAACGATGTAGCTGTAAATTGGATTATGTACAGTTTAATCCTATTAAATTGGTTCAATCCAATTCTTTGGTACGCCTATTTTTGTATGCGAGAAGATCAAGAATTAGCCTGTGATGCATATGCACTTACTTTTATAGATAAAGAGGAACAAATTGCATACGGTCATACAATTATTACCCTTTTAGAACACTATTCCTATCAAGTACCAAGCCTAGCAAATTTAAGTAGAAATAAACGAACACTAAAAAGGAGAATCATTATGATTAAAAAATTCCAAAAGAAATCGTATCGTCTTTCTTTACTTGGAGTGATTGTCATAGTTGCTATAGCATCTCTTTCTTTATTCAACGCACGTGCAACGGAAGGGAAAGAAAAACAAAAGGATAAAGTAGAGCAGTCAAAGGATGCTTTCCAAAATGCTGTAGATACATTATTTGGTACAGAGGAAAAGGCGAGAAAAGAGTGGGGGATGTCAAAATGGCAATATGAAAACCGAACAGCCTTTTTATATCATGCTGAAAAAGCTTTAACAAAGGAAGAGTTTGAGAATTATGTGCAGTTATATAAAGAGGTATTGCAGATCGAGAAAAAAGGATTAGTTAGATTAAACTTACCCGAAAATTTCCAAGGGGATATAAAAGAGGTGAAAGAAGAGCGCTTAAGTACAGAAAATCGTGAAAAATTAAAAGAAATTCATAATAAAACAACTCCTTATGAGGATAAGGTAGGGAAATATTTAACATATACAGTTGAAGAAGTGCAGCAACATGTTGATTTCCAAATCAAGAGGCCAACTTATACAATTAAAGGATATACCCAAAAAGACGAAAGAGTGAATTATTATCTTAAGATAAAACCGGAATTCACTATTGAATTAGAATATACGAACGGAAAAGGAAATTATACAATTTCTCAATCGCAAGTTTTTGGGGAAAGCAAAGACCCATTTAGCCACCAGTTTATAGTGCCTGAAAATATAGAAAAGTACGAACTAGAAGGGAATCAAATATTCTACGCTACTCATCACTCGGATAGTAATTTACAAGGTATGAAGATGATTGTTCCAGCAAAAGGGAAAAATAGTGCATACCAAATCGTTATTATTAATCATAGTTTAGAGAACCCAGGAGAAGCAGTATTCGATAAGAATGTAAATAAAGAAGAATTAGAGAAAATTATGCTTTCTATGTTGAAATAGCAAAAAGGTGTTCTTAAGATGTATATCTCTAGAACATCTTTTCCTTTTCTCTTTTCTTCTGATAAACTATGGAAAGTATGATATACACTGACTGAAATTTTTTTATACTGGAAATAATAAAAAGAGAACTTGTATAGAATGTAAGCGTGTGGTAATATCAAAGATGTACTGATTGACTATATTATCCAATTGGTCATTTTTGGAGGTGACAATGTGGCGATAGATCGAAAACGTTCTATTATTGAAGCTGCAACAAAGTCTTTTTCAGCGTTCGGTTATAAAGCAACAACGATGGATCAAGTAGCGAAGTTAGCGAATGTAGGAAAAGGAACGATTTATACTTTTTTCAAAAATAAAGAAGAGCTATTTGGTGAAATTATTTCTAATTTAATTACAGAAATGAAGCAAGTTGCAGAAAGTGCAATTCGTTCAGATGTTTCATTTTTTGAAAATGTACATAGAGCATTATATAGCATCTTGGAATTTAGAAAAGAACATCAGCTCATGATTAAATTAATTCAAGAAGAGCGCGATATGGGAACGAAAGAAGTACAAGAAGTGATGCAACAAGTTGATGTGGAAATCGTTTCTGTTATTCAATCGTATTTAAAGATTGCGATTGAAAAAGGTGAAATTAGCAAATGTGATCCAGAAATTACAGCATTTATTATGCTTCGTCTATATGTATCGCTTATTTTTGATTGGGAAAAAAATCACGAACCGCTAGAAAAAGAAAAAATTGCAGAGTTATTTGAACTTTATTTACTAAAAGGATTGTCAAACTAAGATAATCCTTTTAATTTTATAAAAAATGACCAAATGAACAATACGGTCATATATTTAAGTTAAGGGGGGATATAGAAAAATTATAATCATAATAAGAAAAAGTTGCATAGTAATAAATTCGGGGATAAGGCATATGTATGAACAAGTATAGCCTTTTTGTTTGGGTAAAAATGACTATATGAACATTTTGGTCATTTTATAAAAGGGGGAGAAATTATGAAAGGGAATCAGTTACTTCGGAAAGAGTTCACGGAAATTATAAAAAGTAAAAAAATATTAATTCCAATTATTGCGGTCTTATTCGTACCGATTTTATATGCAGGGATGTTTTTGTGGGCCTTTTGGGATCCGTATAAACAGTTAGATGACTTACCAGTTGCAGTAGTCAATTTAGATAAAGGCGCAGTATTTGATGGGAAATCAATTGAGGTCGGAAAAGGGCTCGTTGATAATTTAAAAGATAATAAAAGTTTTAAATGGGAGTTCGTAAGTGAAAAAGAAGCGAAGAAAGGAATGGAAGGTAGAAAGTATTACATGTTAGTGCGCATTCCAGATGACTTCTCAAGTAACGCTACAACGTTACTAAAAGACAATCCAAAGCCATTAAACTTAGAGTACATTCCAAACGAAAGCTTAAACTTCTTATCTTCACAAATTGGAGGAACAGCCATTGAAAAGATTAAAACTGAAGTATCAAGCACGTTAACGAAAACATATGCAGAGAAAATGTTTGATTCCATTCAAGACGTCTCAAAAGGATTAGCAGATGGGGCGGAAGGAGCAAATAAACTACACGACGGATCAAGTGAGCTGCATGATGGTTCAAGTAAAGTGACGGATGGCCTTCATACACTTCAAGGGAAATCTGGGGAGATGAAGGATGGAGTTCAGAAATTAGCAGATGGATCTAATAAATTAGTAGATGGATCAGGCAAAGTAACAAACGGTTTAAATGTGCTAAATAGTAAAACAGGTGAAATGCAGGTAGGTATCGGAAAATTAGTAGATGGGTCAGGCAAAGTAACAAATGGTTTAAATACGCTAAATAGCAAAACAGGTGAAATGCAGATAGGTATAGGGAAATTAGTAGATGGGTCAGGCAAAGTAACAAATGGTTTAAATACACTAAATAGCAAAACAGGTGAAATGCAGATAGGTATAGGGAAATTAGTAGATGGGTCAGGCAAAGTAACAGATGGTTTACACGTATTAAATAGCAATGCAGGTATCGGAAAATTAGTAGATGGATCAGGCAAAGTAACAGATGGTTTACATGCATTAAATAGCAATGCAGGTATTGGGAAACTAGTAGATGGATCAGGCAAAGTAACAGATGGTTTACATGCATTAAATAGCAATGCAGGTATTGGGAAGTTAGTAGACGGATCGGGCAAAGTAACAGACGGTTTAAATACGTTAAATAGTAAAACGGGTGAGTTGCGTGATGGATCTGAGAAAGTGACCGGTGGCTTGAACAAATTAGTAAGTAAATCCGGTGAATTAAAAACAGGAACAACGGATCTATCAAATGGTATGGGAAAACTTGTTGAAGGGCAAAGCCAATTAGAGGAAGGTTCTCAAGCGATCCAAAAGGGATTGCAAGAGTTAAATAGTAACGTACAAAAGTCTGCTGCAGGCTTAGAGGAAATGCAGTCGAAAGTTCCTTCTATATTGAATACAGTAAATGAAAAAATAGATGGAGCTGGGGCGAATGTAAATCAGTTAAATGAACTTACACAATCAACAGCAGGAGATGCAAAAAATGCAGCACAAGAGGTAGCGAATTTACAAAAGCAAATTGAAAGTTTACCAAAAGAATATCAAGAGCAGTTACAGCCATTCGTAACAAGTGCTGTAAAAAGTACAGCGACAGTTCAGCAAAAAGCTGCCGGAGTAGCAGGTGGAACAAATAAATTAAATGAAGAAGTGAAACAATTAAAAGGTGAAATACATCAAACAACAAATGGGTTGCAAAAAAACTTACCAAATCCAGCAGGGATAAAAACTCTAGCAGGTGCTATTGAGAAACTAACGAGCGCACAAAATGAATTTGTTAGTAAGTTTCATGGATTTGGTGAGGGATTAGATAATGCAAAAATAGGTGCCGATAAATTAAAAGATGGATCAGTTCAATTAATTGATGGAGTAACGCAATTGCAAAGTGGCTCTGGAAAAGTGACAGCAGGATTAGGTCAATTATCTGCAGGAGTAAATCAATTAGCAGATGGGTCTGGTCAAGTAACAGGCGGTTTAGGAACATTATCTGTAGGAGTATCCAAATTAGCAGATGGGTCTGGTCAAGTAACAGGCGGTTTAGGGACATTATCTGTAGGTGTAACGAAATTAGCAGATGGCTCAAGCCAAGTAACAGGTGGTTTAGGAACATTATCTGCAGGAGTAAATCAATTAGCAGATGGCTCGGGTAAAGTAACAGGCGGTTTAGGTGCATTATCTGCAGGAGCAAATCAAATGGCAGGTGGTGTACATCAATTAGCAGATGGCTCAAGTCAAGTAACAGGCGGCCTAGGCCAATTATCTGCAGGAGCAAACCAAATGGCAGGTGGAGTAAATCAATTAGCAGATGGCTCGAGTAAAGTAACAGGCGGTTTAGGAACATTATCTGTAGGAGCAAACCAAATGGCAGGTGGCGTAAATCAATTAGCAGATGGATCTGGTCAAGTAACAACGGGCTTAGGTACTCTAAATGGTGGCCTAAATCAAATGTCAAATGGCTCAACCCAGCTAATCGACGGCGTAAATAAACTAGCAGATGGCTCAGGAAAAGTAACAGATGGTCTCGTAAAAGTAAACGACGGTTCAGGTGAACTTGCAGAGAAACTTGGCGAAGGAGCAGAAAAAACTGGTGAAATAAAAGGGACGGATAAAACGTATGATATGTTTGCAAGTCCTGTAAAAGTGAAGACGGAGAAAATGGCGGAAGTTCCAAACTACGGAACTGGATTTACGCCGTACTTCTTATCACTCGGTTTATTCGTTGGGGCATTACTATTATCAATCGTATATCCATTACGTGATACAGTCGGCGTTCCGAAATCAGGGTTTAGTTGGTTTATTAGTAAGTTCGGCGTACTACTATCAGTTGGTATTATTCAAGCGATAGTAGCAGATGTTATATTACTGTTCGGATTGGGTGTAGAAGTACAAAGCATTCCATACTTCATACTCTTTAGCATCATTACAAGTTTAGCCTTTATCGCATTAATTCAATGTTTAGTAACAGCATTCGGTGATGCGGGCCGTTTTATCGCCATCATCACATTAATTATGCAGCTTACAACAAGTGCTGGAACATTCCCGTTAGAGTTGATTCCGAAGTTTTTACAACCATTCAATGCTTGGTTACCGATGACATACTCTGTATCAGGATTGAAAGCAGTCGTATCGAGTGGAGACTTTGACTTCATGTGGCAAAACATAGGAATGCTCATGATCTTTATCGTTGTATTATCACTTGGAACAATCGCTTCCTTAACTTTGATGCACAAACGACAATTTAAAAATGTTGCTGAAAATCAATCGGTTGAAGCGTAGATAAAAGCACCTTTTTGGTGCTTTTTTATTTTAATAGAGGGCATCTTTTCCTTAGTTCATCTATAAATCTTTCTAAAAGCTATAGAAACGAAAGAAAAGGAATTACAACAATTTACAGAGAAACATAGGGTAGAGGAGTTGATATGATGAAAGGCAATCTTACTTATTATTTTATCGTAAATCCGCTAATAATCTTTCTTGTTTATGCCCTTTCACCTATATTGTTTGATAAAGAAGTATATACAAGTGTGAAAGATGCATTTGGAATACTCACGTTCTATTATGTGTTAATGGGTGGATATTACTTTATTGATATTTTAAGTGAAAAGATAAAGAAAAAAAGTGATGGAGGATAAAAAATGACTGAAAGTGAAATGAAATTCCGTGATACGACCATTCGTAACTTTTTCGATAAAGAGGATCGTTTAAAATCGATTCCAGGTCAAAAGAAGAAGAAACTAGTATTGTTAGAGCATTTAATTAGCAAGTTAGATGCTGGAAATCAATATACAGAAAAAGAAATTAATACATTTATAAAACAATATCATGATGATTTTTGTACAATTAGACGTGAATTTATTGTACATAGGTTTATGGATAGAGAGGATAATATGTACCGTATAAACGGGAGAGAAGTTTGGACGAAGTGGGAGGAGTTAAAATAATGAATCAGCGAGGGGATCCCCGCTGATTATAAGCCTGTGCTAGTCTTGCTGTTTCTTTGTAGTAAGTCTATGAACGCTTCAACATTCGAACTTGTAATGTATCCAAGCGTTATATATTCATCTTCATAGTAAAATATTATTTTTTTGTCAAAGATTCTTCTCTTCGTTTCTATGGATAGAATTTTTTCATAATCAAATTCGGCAATAAATGTGTTTTTATATTGGCTAAAAAAGAGAAGTCTTTTATTAGTAGCAAGTAACATGCCAGGATACGGGACTTTATGCGTAATCATATAGCCAGTAAGTGAACATTTTAAAGTAGATAAAATCTTTTCTTCTTTATGTAATAGTTGTTTTGCAGCTGTTAAGATTGGATTCATTGCATACATTCCTTTTATTTTGATGTATGAATATTGTATCAAGAGTAAAAAGATTCTCAATATGCAATATTGCATATTGGACGTTTTATAGTTTTAATATTATTTTTTAAAAGAAAAAGTACGAGGTGATTCAATGATACGATTAGCAAAAGAGGCTGATGCAGAAGCAATAATGAACATTAGAAAAGAAATTATATTATCGGAAAATACTACAAAGTTTTTCATAGTATCTCCAAAGAAATTACCGAATGATATTGATGCAGAAAGA
The DNA here is from genome assembly GCF_011800505.1 of Bacillus sp. EKM501B. Classification (NCBI taxonomy): domain Bacteria; kingdom Bacillati; phylum Bacillota; class Bacilli; order Caryophanales; family Bacillaceae; genus Bacillus; species Bacillus sp. EKM501B. Next base: position 281,904 of record NZ_JAALFZ010000001.1, read on the forward strand.
GAAAAGATACGGAAAAGTAATGAGAAAGGTAATCTTTATATTGTGTATGAAGTAGATTATAAGGTGGTAGGCTTTTTACTTTTCAACCGATATGAACTAGAACGGTTACAACACGCAGGCACAATGGGAATGGGGATTAAAGAGGCGTATTGTAATCAAGGCATCGGCACGAAATTAATTGAATTTCTTATTAGTTGGGCTAAAGGGCAGAAAGGTTTAGAGAAAATTTGCTTAGGTGTAGTTTCTGTTAATGATCGGGCAATTAAAGTGTACAAACGTATGGGTTTTGTAGAAGAAGGAAGACAACGAAAGCAAATTAAATATGAAGATGGATCATATGGAGATGATGTATTGATGGGCTTTTATATTAAATAAAGAATATATGGTATTAAGAAAAGGAATGTACATAACGTAAATTTCTAAAAGCAGTATATTGCCCATGCATTAACAGACTTTTACCTATGTATAATATTAATATAGTAAAATCATAACAACCGATATTGCAGTTTCCAATAATATACTATATAATCAATTTAAGAAAACGTTTTCATGCAAAGGGGGAGAATTTCGTGTCGACTATAGAGGACGTGGCGAAATTAGCAGGGTTATCAAGGACAACGGTTTCTAGGGTGATTAATAATCATCCATATGTTTCAGATGAGAAGAAAAAAAGGGTTCAATTAGCAATGAAGCATTTAGGCTTCGTTCCTAATTCTGCGGCGAGAAGGCTTCGTAAACAAAAAACGGAAACAATTGCGGTGCTAGTTCCAAGGATTACAAATCCTTTCTTCAGTAGATTTATTGAGGCAATCGAGATTGCTGCTTCTGAACATAAATATAAACTGATTATTTGTCAAACAAGATATTTACCGGAAAAAGAGATGGAGTATTTACAATTATTATCTACGAAACAAGTAGATGGGATTATTCTATGTTCACTAGAAAATCCGTGGGAAGATGTAGAGCCATACTTACAGCACGGTCCAATCGTGTTGTGTAATGAATATATTGAGGAAGCAAATATTCCAACAGTGAAGTTTGATCATGCGCAAGGAGCATACATAGCTGCGAAGCATGTGTTAGATCAAGGATATCGTAATCTTATTTTTTGCCGTGGTAACGAAACCAAAGTCGTTAGCCAGCAGCGAAAAATGGGCTTTTTACGTGCAATAACTGAGAAGAGCCGCCAAGTAGAAGCGATTGACTTTCTTGAAAACGCTTTCTCTTGGGAAGATGGAAAACGAATATTCCATGAAGTATTAAAGGACAAAAAAAATCCTACCGCGATTTTGGCAGGAGGCGATGAGGTAGCAGCTGGAATTATCTCAGAGGCGAAACGCCATAACTGGAGCATTCCAGATGATCTCGCTGTTATCGGTTTTGATAATCAAATATTATCGCAGATTACAGAACCAGGTATTACGACAATTGAACAGCCAATTGATGAAATGGCCCGAAAAGTTGTCGACCTGATGATGGATAAAATCCATACGAAAAATTATCGAAAAAAAGAATTGTATGAGTTTGAACTGGAGCTCTTGGTGAAAGGTTCAACGATGAAGGATAAGATGTTATTAGCCTAGTAGACTATGTCTGCTAGGTTTTTTTATGTTCACAAACTACTATTCTTCGTGAACGCAATCGTCACATTTGTTATGGTATGCTTCGTGTTGCTCATCAATTTCTTTCCCGCAGTGCGCACAAGTTTTCGTCGGTAAATTTCTGAAAAACTCCATTGGTTGATCGATCATGTCAATCCCTCCATTTCCATTTCTTACTATCATTGTATTAGTACAAAAAATAAAAGTCAACAACTGTTTTATAACAAAATTGAAAATTAATGAAAAAGTTTAGGAAATGGATTATAGTTAACAATGTAGGATGTAAGTAAAACATGCATTTCTACTCGGTTTTAGAAAGGATGGATACATATGAAAATGACTGTTGTCGGCTTTTGGGGCGGCTTTCCAGAAGCGGGAGAAGCAACGTCGGGGTATTTGTTTGAACACGATGGTTTTCGTTTACTTGTAGACTGTGGTAGTGGTGTACTAGCACAGCTTCAAAAATATATAACACCATCTCATATAGATGCAGTTGTACTGTCACACTATCATCATGATCATGTTGCGGATATCGGGGTATTGCAATATGCGAGATTAATTATGAGCGGGGCGAAGGGGCAACTACCGGAATTACCAATATACGGCCATACCTTTGACGAGAATGGATTCCATTCTTTAACGCATGAACCACATACGAAAGGAATCGCGTACAATCCAGAAGAAACACTTCAAGTTGGACCATTCTCGATTTCGTTCTTAAAAACTGTTCATCCTGTTACATGCTTTGCGATGCGTATTGCAGCTGGAGATGATGCTGTAGTATACAGCGCTGATTCAAGTTATATTCCTGAATTCATTCCATTCACGAAAGATGCTGATCTTTTCATTTGTGAGTGTAATATGTATGCACATCAAGAGGCTGCAAAAGCAGGGCATATGAATAGTACAGAAGTAGCAAGTATTGCAAAAGATGCGAATGTAAAAGAACTTTTATTAACGCACTTACCGCATACAGGCAACCCATCTGATTTAGTAACAGAAGCAAAACAAATTTTCAGTGGCCATATTACGTTAGCGCATAGTGGTTACGTATGGAACTCATGAGGTGATACGATGTTATTTATTGATAATAAAGGGATTACAGATCCTAGAATAAACTTAGCGATTGAAGAATATTGTGTGAAGAATTTAGATATTAACGAAACATATTTACTGTTTTACATTAATGAGCCTTCGATTATCATTGGTAAAAACCAAAACACAGTAGAAGAAATTAATGCAGATTACGTAAAAGAAAAAGGTATTCATGTCGTTCGTCGTCTATCAGGCGGAGGCGCAGTATATCATGATTTAGGAAACTTAAACTTCAGTTTTATTACAAAAGATGATGGAGACAGTTTCAGCAACTTCAAAAAATTTACTGAGCCTGTAACGAAAGCGCTTAGTAAATTAGGTGTAAATGCAGAACTAAGTGGTCGTAACGACATTTTAGCTGAAGGTAGAAAAATTTCAGGTAACGCGCAGTTCTCAACGAAAGGTCGTATGTTCAGTCACGGTACGTTACTATTTGATTCTGAAATCGATCACGTCGTATCGGCATTAAAAGTAAAAATGGATAAGATTCAATCAAAAGGTATTAAATCAATCCGTAGCCGCGTTGCGAACATTACAGAGTTTCTAAACGAAGAAATGACGACAGAAGAGTTTAGACAACTTCTTCTAGAAACAATTTTCGAAGGAGAAACAGAAATCCCAACGTATGAATTAACAGAAGAGGATTGGAAAGAGATCCATAAACTTTCTGAAGAACGTTACCAAAATTGGGATTGGAACTACGGAAAATCACCGAAGTTCAACTTACAACATTCACACCGCTTCCCAGTTGGACAAGTTGACGTTCGTCTTGAAGTGAAAAAAGGAACAGTAACAGAATGTAAAGTTTACGGCGACTTCTTCGGTTCACTAGATGTTCATGATATCGAAGAGCGTCTAACAGGTGTTCAGTTCGATAAAGATGCATTCACTGCAGCTTTAGAAGGCGTAGATATCGCACGCTACTTCGGTAACATTACAACAGAAGATTTCTTACATTTATTCTTCTAAAAATGAGGGAGGCTGCCATCACGGGCAGCCTCTTTCTTTTTGCGTAGATTGTCAGGTTTTGTCGGTAAGTCGATATAACTGAAAAATCGCTGATATAAATTGAGTTGCGCTGATATATTTGGAAAATCGCCGATATAAATTGAGTTGCGCTGATATAACTGAAAAATCGCTCATATAATTTCATTTACCACAAAACATAAAATCACAGGACATTTGCCCCTCGTAAAGGAATATATATATTCAAAAGGAGGCGAATCGAAATGAAAAGGGTAATGTACGTTGTATTATTACTCAGCTTCGTCGTCGGAATGACAGCGTGTAGCAGTGGATCGCCCTCAAGTCGTACAATTTTGTCTATCGGAAAACCAGCGGAGGATAATGTTATATATTTTACGCATACAGATAACAAACGAAAGATACATGATATACAAGACATGTTTCAAAATAAGAAGTGGAAAAGAAATGAAACATTCAGCACTGTTAATAAAACACCAGATGTCGTCTTATCAATAGATGAAGACAATACAGGGTTACCGGCATTATATGTTACCGTTTATTTTCATGAAGATGGAGCGGATGCTCTTAACTTGCACGGGGAGCATACGACATTAAATAAAGAAGAACTTGATAAACTTAGAGAAAAGATGAGTGCATATTATCCTAAAATGATTTTTGGTCTAGTGTTATAACTTACTTGTAAATAAAATCCCCTTATTTTTCCAAAGTAAACTAAGAGAAGGTGATCTGTCTATATGCAGTTAATAGAATATCACTTGCCACTTTAATTTTCTTTTAATATAATTAATTTAGAATTTTTAAATATTCTAAATTTTATAAAGGTGGGGTTTTTGTGAATCTCGTTCAATCTTTGGCTGAAACGGCAAAAAAGAAGGGGGATAAACCGGCTTATATATTTATGGATCAGTCGGTCTCATATGACCAATTAAACAAAATGGTCACAAGGTTTTCTAGCAATTTAGCAGAAATGGGCATTGGAAAAGGGGACAATGTCGCATTAGTTGTTGGGAACTCACCACATTTTTTGGTCGGTTTATACGGAACAATGAAAGCCGGAGCAACTGTTATTCCAGTTAATCCAATTTATACAGCAGACGAAATGCATTATATTTTACAAAATGGAGATGTAAAAACAATCATCGTACTCGACGTCCTTCTACCTGTTATACAATCTCTTACAACAAGACTTCCTTCATTAGAAAACATCATCATATGTGAAACCTCATCAGATTTTAACCATACAGAAACCGAAAAAATGAAAACGTTTACTAGTTTTGTGGGGACTGGAGATACAACTTACGAAGGTCCTGAACTAGATGAAGAAGATGTAGCGGTTATTCTATACACATCGGGCACAACTGGAAAACCGAAAGGCGCTATGTTAACACATAAAAATTTATATAGTAATGCGAACGATGTGGCGTCGTATTTACAATATACGGCTGATGACCGCGTTGTTGCGGCACTGCCTATGTTCCATGTATTCTGTTTAACAGTTGCGGTAAATGCACCGATTGTGAACGGGGCAACGATTTTAATGTTACCGAAATTTAGTCCGAAAGAAGTATTCCGTATTTGTCGCACGTACGAACCAACGATCTTTGCTGGCGTACCGACGATGTACAATTATTTATATTTATTTGAAGAAGCAAGCGCAGAAGATGTGAAGACGCTTCGCCTTTGTATTTCCGGTGGCGCATCGATGCCTGTTGCTCTTCTGCAAAACTTTGAAAAACGTTTTAACGTTATTGTTTCAGAAGGATACGGTTTATCAGAAGCATCACCAGTTACTTGTTTCAATCCGCTAGATCGTCCTCGGAAACCAGGATCAATTGGCACAAATATTTGGCATGTAGAAAATAAAATTGTAAATGAACTTGGGGAAGAAGTACCTGTCGGCGCAGTCGGTGAATTAATTGTTCGCGGACCTAACGTTATGAAAGGATACTATAATGCACCAGAAGATACAGCTGCGACATTGAAAGACGGCTGGCTATATACAGGTGACTTGGCGAAAATGGATGAAGAAGGTTACATCTATATCGTGGATCGTAAAAAAGATATCGTCTTAGTTGGCGGTTATAACGTATACCCTCGTGAAGTAGAAGAAGTATTATATACGCACGAATCAGTAGCGGAAGTTGTCGTAATCGGTGTTCCTGATGAAAACTTAGGAGAAGCTGTGCGAGCGTACGTCGTTTTGAAGCAAGCAAACGTAACAGAAGAAGAACTAATGCATTACTGTAGGTTACATTTAGCGAAATATAAAGTGCCGAAAAGCATTGAGTTTTTAATAGAATTGCCGAAGAATACGACGGGTAAGTTGTTAAGAAGAGCATTGAGAGAGAAAGCGATGCAAGTGTAAAAATGAGGCAACCATCTTTGGAGGTGGTTGCCTCATTTTTTTTGTATTGATTAAGCGGTGGTGCCATATATTTAAACCTGTATATGACCAACAAGGAGGGGACATACGTAGAACAGAAGAAATTAACGCTTACGTCGGGTGCAATATCTTATTTGTTAAATTATGGATGAACTCTGAAAGTGATAAGAACGGTAATTTTAATCAAAATGGAGTAGTGGACTGTGAATCAATGGCTACGGTGTTAGTAAATGCATATAAATTAGAATGGAATGAAAATAGTAAGTTACCAAAAGAATTTGCTGATTTGAAAAATCATTGGGCTCAACGTATGCCAATATTTTAGTTTAATAAGAAAATTCAAATTCCAAGTTGACACATGTGAATTACAGAATTAAAATGAAAAGAAATCGAATAGAATACATTAGAAGCTAATCAGATAAACTGAAGGCGCACAATGTTCACATTTGTGAATATATTGTGTGCCTTTTTCTATTGTATAAACTAAGGGGGCTTAACGATGAAAAAGTGGGGTAAGACAGCGTTTATGAAAAGTACAGGTGTTTTATTATCAGCAGTTGTACTTTTATCAGGGTGTGGTTCGGCAACATCCACTAGTAATTCTGAAGGAAGTGGAGATAAAAAAACAGTTGAGCTTTTAAATGTTTCTTATGATCCAACGAGGGAGTTATATCAAGATTTCAATAAAGATTTTGCGAAGTATTGGAAAGAGAAGCACGGGCAAACAGTAAATGTAAAACAATCACACGGGGGATCTGGAAGTCAAGCGCGCTCTGTTATTGATGGCTTAGAAGCAGACGTTGTTACACTAGCACTTGCTTATGATATTGATGCGATTAGTAAGAAAAAACAATTAGCAGAAGATTGGCAGAAGCGACTTGCGAATAATTCCACTCCATACACGTCAACAATTGTATTTCTTGTTCGAAAAGGAAACCCGAAAGGTATTAAAGACTGGGATGATTTAACGAAAAAAGGTGTGTCTGTCATTACACCAAACCCAAAAACATCAGGCGGGGCACGTTGGAACTATTTAGCGGCGTGGGGATACGCACTGAAAAAATATAATAATAGTGAAGATAAGGCGAAAGAGTTTGTTAGCCAAATTTATAAAAACGTAGAAGTATTAGATTCAGGAGCGCGCGGAGCAACGACAACATTTGTTGAAAAAGGAATTGGTGACGTATTAATCGCATGGGAAAATGAAGCGTTATTATCCCAAAAAGAGCTTGGAAAAGATAAATTTGAAATTGTAACCCCTTCTATTAGTGTACTTGCAGAACCACCAGTAGCGGTTGTAGATAAAGTCGTTGATAAAAAAGGAACGAAAAAAGTAGCAGAAGGGTATCTTGAATATTTGTACTCAGAAAAAGGACAGGAAATTGCGGCAAAAAACTTTTATCGTCCACGTAATGAAAAAGTAGCAGAAAAATATACATCTCAATTTCCGAAAGTTCAATTATTTACAGTAGATGAACTATTTGGTGGCTGGAAAAAAGCGCAGGAGAAACACTTTAATGACGGCGGCGTATTCGATAAAATTTATCAAAAATAATGCGTACTGCTAAAGGGGGATGAGGTGAAAGAGGATGAGGAAGAAACGTGTTTTACCAGGGTTTGGATTATCGCTTGGATTTACAATGTTGTACATGAGTTTATTCGTACTTATACCACTTTCTATCGTATTTATTCAAACTTCACAGTTAGGTTGGAAGAAGTTCGCTGGGGTTATAACGAACGAGCGTGTGTTGCATTCCTATCAAGTTAGTTTTACAACTTCATTTGCAGCTGCTATTGTAAATGCCATTTTCGGTTTATTAATAGCATGGGTGCTCGTACGCTACAAATTTCCAGGAAAAAGACTATTAGATGGACTCATTGATTTACCGTTTGCACTTCCGACAGCTGTAGCTGGTATTACACTTACAACGCTTTATGCGGAAAATGGATGGATTGGGAAAATATTTAGTCTGTTTCATATAAAAGTAGCTTTTACACCACTCGGAATTATCGTTGCGCTTACTTTTATCGGTTTACCATTTGTCGTTCGAATGGTGCAACCAGTGCTGCAAAATATTGATAAAGAAGTAGAAGAGGCAGCTTCGAGTTTAGGTGCATCCCGCTTACAAATATTTGTGAAAATCATTTTACCAGAAATCTTTCCCGCTCTTCTTGCCGGTTTTTCACTCGCATTTGCAAGAGCATTAGGAGAATACGGATCTGTCGTTTTCATCGCAGGTAATATGCCGATGAAAACAGAAATTGCACCACTGATGATTATGACGAAACTAGAACAATATGATTACGCGGGGGCAACAGCTGTAGCGACCGTGATGCTTATTATTTCCCTCCTTTTCCTTCTTCTTATTAATATGATTCAAAGCTGGAGTAGAAGGCATGAACTAAAAAGTGAATAGGAGGAGAGAAAATGGAACCAACATTATTAGAAAAGAACATAGTAAAAAGCGTATCAGCTAAAAAAGAATCTAAGCTTGTACCAGGCGTATTAATTACGATTACAGTTTTATTTTTATCTCTCTTTCTATTACTGCCACTCATAACTATTTTTCTAAAAGCCTTTGAAAGAGGGATGGATGTATACATTGCCGCTATTACAGATCAAGAAGCATTTTCAGCAATTAGATTAACGCTTCTCGTTGCGTTAATCGTTGTGCCGCTTAATACGATATTTGGGGTAGCGGCCGCGTGGCTTATTACAAAGTTTCAGTTTAAAGGAAAACAAGTATTACTCTCTCTTATTGAACTGCCGTTTGCTGTGTCACCAGTTATCGCAGGATTAGTATTCGTTTTACTTTTCACACCGAGGGGTGCTCTTGGCGAATGGTTACTTGAACATGGAGTGAAAATCATTTTCTCTGTACCAGGCATTATTATCGCAACAATCTTTGTAACCTTCCCGTTCGTTGCACGTGAATTAATTCCGGTTATGCAGGCGCAAGGGAAAAGTGAAGAAGAGGCAGCTTTATCACTTGGCGCAAGTGGCTGGAAAATGTTTTGGCGCGTTACGCTTCCAAATATAAAATGGGGTCTTTTATACGGCATGATTCTATGTAATGCCCGTGCTATCGGTGAGTTTGGAGCCGTTTCTGTCGTATCAGGTCACGTGCGTGGCATTACGAACACGATGCCGCTCCATATTGAAATTTTGTACAATGAATATCAATTTTCAGCAGCATTTGCAGTAGCGACGTTAATGTCATTAATTGCAGTGTTTACACTCGTTATAAAAAACTGGATTGAATGGCGAATGGAAAAACGACAATAAGGGGGATTACGGTGAGTATTCAAATTCAAGGTGTATCAAAGCAATATGGTACATTTCAAGCACTAACAGACATTCATTTGGATATTCCAAAAGGTGAACTTGTTGCCTTATTAGGCCCGTCAGGTTCTGGGAAAACGACGTTATTACGCATTATTGCAGGATTAGAAGAAGCGGATGGAGGCTCTGTTTCATTTGATGGAGAAGATTTAACAGACATTCACGTGAAAAACAGGCAAGTCGGTTTCGTCTTTCAGCACTATGCGCTCTTTAAGCATATGAATGTATTTGAGAATGTCGCTTTCGGTTTAAAAGTAAGAAAGAAAAGCTTAAGACCGTCAGCAGAAGCGATAGAAGAAAAGGTAACAGAATTATTAAAGCTCGTAAAAATGGATGGCTTTGCTAAACGTTATCCAGCGCAATTATCTGGTGGACAACGTCAACGTATTGCACTAGCCCGGGCACTTGCAGTCGAACCGAAAATTTTATTACTCGATGAACCGTTCGGTGCACTTGATGCAAAGGTGAGAAAAGAATTACGCAGATGGCTCCGAAAATTACATGACGAATTTCAAATTACGAGCGTATTCGTAACACATGATCAAGAAGAAGCGTTAGACGTTGCAGACCGCATCGTTGTAATGAATGAAGGTTGCATTGAACAAATGGGAACACCGGAAGAAGTATATGAAAACCCAGCAAGTCCGTTTGTATATGACTTTTTAGGAAATGTAAATTTATTTCACGGCCGCGTTCATAAAGGAAAGCTAAATGTAGGATCGGTCGAACTAGAAGCACCAGAGCATAAGCACGTTTCCAACGTAGACGGAATAGCCTACGTAAGGCCGCATGACTTATCAATCTCTCGTACGAAACAAAGCATAGATGCAATCCCCGCAAAAGTATCTTATTCTCACGCAGTCGGACCTGTCGTATATGTAGAATTAAAACGAGACGAAACAGATGAATATTTAGAAGCAGAAATTACGAAAGAACAGTTCAAACAGCTGAACATTCAAGCGGGTGATTTCGTATACGTACAGCCGAAAGAAGTGAAAGTGTTTATTCCGGAGGATTTTGTAATTTAAATAAAAACCGAACCACCATCTAAATGGAGGTTCGGTTTTCTTTATTTTTTCTCTACTAATTTCTTATTCTTCCAATCTAGTGTGAACAATTTATTAAATGTTTTTTGATCAACGTCTTTTACGTTGTTTCCAACCCAGTTTGCAGTTCCGAATGTGTAGCCTGGACGAAGTTGGTAATCGTCGGCGTGTTTTGTATAAGCGACTTGTAAGTTAGATTGATCTGTATTTTTTTCAGAGATAACAACAGCGATCATACCAGGAGAGAAACCGCTATTTGTTAGCGCTGGAAGTTGATCCATCGGTATTAAATTACCTTTTGCATCAGATTCATATAGGTATGTGCGAGAGTACATGAAAAGTTGGTTTCCATATAAAGAATGATAGGAGTCACGTGTGTAAATACCCCAGTTTTGATTGTTATATCCGTTAAAGAATACGTTCCACTTTACGTTTTTGTTTGTTTGGTCAATTAAATTTGTTTTATAACTAGTTTGTTTATAGCTTACAGAGTCAGACCAAGTGACTTGACCAGTTGCACCAGCTTCACCGCTAGGGCCATTAGGCGTTACAGAAGCTTTAACAGAGCCACCAAGTTGATAAGATACGCTAGATGTTACAGTCGTTTCTTCTACAGCATTTGTAGGTGCTACGTTAAAGAAACGAGCGCTGTTATCTTGAAGGTTAAATGCAACATCATATTGTGAAGGATAACGTAATGTTGCACTAGCGCCAGGGATTGGGTAGTTATCAATAGGTGCATCACTTATAGTAGGATTTGCTTTTAGAAAACTACCAGTTGTATTAATAACGGCAATCTGTTTATCAGCGCTTGGGTCATCGATAAAAGTTACCTTTAAAGACATTGTCATATTATCAGCTTGATCATTATTAAATGTATTATAGCTCGTATGTGTTTTTGCGTTTTGTCCGATATCTGTTACAACTTGCGATGTTGTTTGAGCATAAGCAGCAGGTGTTGAAAGAGTTACAGCGCTACTAGCAAAAACAGCGGATAATGCTAAACATTTTAAGTATGTTTTAGAACGTTTCATACAATCACTTCCTTTTATCTTTGTCGATATATGTCGTATTACATTTATATCGTAACATGAAAATAAAACGGAATGGATGGTTATGCATAATTGCATAGATGAGTTTTGAAGGATAAAGATAATAGAATTTCATCCAACACTTAAGACTCAAAAATGTCCATTACAGCCGTTCTTAAAAATTTTAAGACAATATGTTTATCAATGTTCTTATTCTGAAGATTGAAGTGCTTAATATTTACGTTATAAGTGCATAACAAGTTATAATAAAAGAAATCAATAAGGAGGCTGGCTGTGAAGAATCTTCGTTATCTCAATATATTTACGATATTAATTATATACACACTACTTATGTTTTACATTGGCTGGAACGGCTGGGTTTGGCTTCATGCGGTATTTGGTTGGGAATCTTGGGGATATTATGCTTTTATAGTTGCATTTATTTCATATGCGTACATTCTCGTGCAAGTGTTTAAGTTTTTGCCATTTCTGCGAACGATAGGTTCGATTTGGTTTGCGGTTATACAATATGCGCTTATGCTGTTGCCATTAGCTAATATTATGGTCTTTCTTTTACAGTTTTCAGTAGAGAAAGAAGCGGCAATTATTTGGACAGGAACGGCCGTGTTACTTGCGTTTATCTTTATTTTTGCATACGGAGTATTCAACGCATATAGCCCAGTAGTTAGAAAGTACGAGGTGCACATACCGAAAAAAGTAGAGGGACGTAAAAGTTTACGCATTGCGATGGCTTCTGATATGCATTTCGGTAAACTGTCTGGCGTTTCGCATTTAAAAAGACTTGTTCGTCATGTAAATGAGATGGAGCCCGATATTATTTTGCTACCAGGTGATATTATCGATGATCATCCAGGTGTGTTCATTCAAAAGAATATGGGACCAATCATGAAACAAATGAAAGCACCATTAGGCGTATATGGTGTTTTAGGGAACCATGAATACTACGGTAGAGCGGTTCCAGAGTTTTTACAAGAGATGGATAAGATTGATATTCGTATTCTTTTAGATGAAGTAATTACAATTGAAGATGACTTTTATCTCGTTGGAAGAAGAGATAAAACAGAGCGAGATCGTCAAAGCTTTGAACAATTAATGAGTACGGTAGATAAATCGATGCCTGTTATCGCAATGGATCACCAGCCATTTGAGTTGAAACAAGCAGCAGCGGCAGGTGTAGATTTATTATTATCCGGTCATACGCACCGCGGACAAATGGCGCCCAATCATATTGTAACGAGAAGAATGTACGAGCTAGACTGGGGATACGCACAAAAAGGCGCGTTCCACGCAATTGTTTCTTCTGGATTTGGGTTTTGGGGACCACCGCTTAGACTTGGTAGTAGGTCGGAGATTGTGCAGGTAGAAGTTACATTTGAATAGGGGTTATGAAATAGAGAGCTGATGGCTCTCTATTTTTTTTTATAAAAACAAATAACAATAAATATTTATGTTGGTGCTAATTTCATAAAAGAGATAAGATTATAAGACTCGATTAAAATAAAGGGGGATTGTAAGTGATCATATCAGATGTACTATACGGAGAATTTGAAGTGGATCAAGTAGTAGAAGAATTAATTTCAAGTAAGTCTATGCAAAGGCTAAAAGGTATTCATCAAAATGGCGCAAGTTACTTAATGAACGAGAAATGGAATGTAACGCGCTTTGATCATTCAGTTGGTGTTATGTTATTAGTTAAAAAATTAGGTGGTTCAGTAAAAGAACAGATTGCTAGTTTACTGCATGACGTATCGCATACTGCTTTTTCCCATGTGATTGATTACGTTTTTGATAATGAAGATGAAAGTTATCATGAAGAGATATTTAGTTCTGTTGTGAAAAACTCAGAAATTCCAGCGATTCTTGCGAAGTATGGTTATAACTATGAAGATATTTTGTTAGATGATTCGAAATGGACGTTACTCGAAAGGTCAGCACCAGAATTATGCGCAGACAGAGTGGATTATACATTACGAGATATGTATACATATGGGTATGTTTCTTTAGAAGAAGTTCACAGTTTTTTAGAAGATGTCATCGCTGTAGATGGGAAAATGGTTGTTCAAAGTGTCGAAATGGCAGAATGGTTTACAGAAACGTATTACAAGGAAGTAATCGATTTCTTTATGGAACCAATGAATATTTACGGAAATGATATGTTAGCGAAAACGTTAAAGGTAGCTCTTCATAAAAGGATTATTCATGCAGATGATTTTCTTCTTGAAGATGAGGAGCTTATTTCGAAATTGCAACAATGTAATGACCCCGAAGTAGAAGCTTTATTAAGCAAAGTTCATCGAAATGTAAAAGTAAAAGAAGATAGAAACGATTATGATTTACATCAGAAAAATAAAGTGCGTCTTATTGATCCGCCGTTACTTCGTGAAGGAAAAATCGTTCAGTCGTCTGTTGTGTCAGAAAACATAAGACAGATGAGTGATATTGCTTATGAAAAAGCGGTGAGAGGGATGTATGTGAAATTGATTTCGGAATAAAAAAGAAGTAGCGCATCTTTTTTAGAGCGCTACTTCTTTTTTATTAATGATCAAACCAATTCCAAATCTCAATATCTCCAAGAGTCGCATAACGTACGTGCGGGGAGTTTTGTAATTTTAATAACTCTTTCGATGGGCCAGTAATAACAATTCCGTATACTTTTACACCGTTATCCTTTACATATTGATAACGTTTATCTAAGTTTAGTTCTTTCTCAGAAAGCGCTGCTATTTTGCTTACTGTTTTTTTATGGATAGAAAGGACGCGCATCATTTCGGTTACTTTGTCTTCTTGCGTTTTCTGCCCGTCAGTTTCATTATCGAGGAATCTTACATGTTCTGGAAATCCTATAGCTTCTCCGCCATGTAGGATATAGTCATCTACATTTTTTCTTTCTTGTCCTGTATCTAAAGCGTACCATACAGGAGTTGGAGGGAGTTTTTGTGCCTCGAATATGCTATATAAAAGCGGTTCTAATTCTTTTAAAGTGTAAGCTTTATCAAAAGAAATTGCTACTTCTGCAACGGTTCCATCATGTACTTTTGCAAGTGTATCCCATACTTTTTTTGATGAATCCTTTAAATAATCACCCTGCTCTGTTTTTGGATGAACAAAGAAGAGTTTTGGTTGATAGAACGGATTCATCCAAGTTTGCTTCGTGATATCTACAGATGATAAGAAGCTTTTTGTTTCTATTGTACCGAGGGGCATTTCTTTTTTACCGACGGTTCTTACTAAATCAAATTGACTATTCGTACGGAAAAAAGCTTCTACACTTGTTCCGCCTCCCATAACGCGGCTATTTGGAATAGTTGCTTCAAGTGCCAGAGAAGGAACCTCTCTAATTTCTTTTAGCCTTTTATCATTATTAGCTTGAAAATAAAAGGCTGATAATACCCCGCCGATTATATAGATAACGATGCAAATTGATAATATAAAACCAAACGTTTGTAAACGATGTTTCCACTTAATTCTCCAAAAAGGAATTTTAAGATCTTTTGGAGGTAACTTTTTCTTAATTGGTTCTGTTTTTGTTAACAGCTCATCTAAGTAAGCTTCACACTCTTCACATGACTCAATATGACTTTCTAACAGTTCTTGTTCATCATGCGTGAGCGTTCCATTTTCATACTTCTTCCATAGTTTTTTAAATTCTGCACAGCCCATCTGTATCACTCCTTTATGCTTTTTATTTCTTTTCGTCCCCTGTGTAATTCAATTTTCACTTTCGCTAATGAGAGACCAGTCATTTCTGCTATTTCCTTATAGGAGAATCCATAGTAATCTCGTAGTAGCAGGGCATTTCGTCTTTCGAGCGGAAGAATGGATACACTTTCTAACCAACTAGCAATCTCAAATTTTACGAAATATGCATGTTCTGTACTTGGAACGTTTGGTAAATGGAATTCTGCAACTTCTGTTTTTTTATATTTCTTTTCTTTACGATACCAATCGATAAAGGCATTGTAGGCAATTGTAAATAACCACGGCCTAATTTCTTCTCCTTTATAATAGTCAATATGGACGAGCATTCGGTAAAAGGTTTCTTGCATGAGATCTTCCGCATAGTGGGAATCTCCGGTTAGGGAGAGAAGATAGCGAAATAAATCTTGCATATGCTCGGAGTAAATGTCTTCTAATGATTGTTTGCGTTTCACTACATTTCCCTCCCTTCATACATAACAACGAAATACATATAAAAAAGTTACAATTTTTTATGGAATTATAGTAAAAAACGTCAAGAATTGGATAGGATTCTCTTTTATCATAATACATATAAGGCGGGTGAACAGAGATGGAAAGCTATGAAACACAAATTCAAAGGTCAATTGATTATATTGAGGAAGATGTAATGGAAAAACAGACGCTGCGTAATTTAGCACGTATTGCAGGTTTTTCTGAGTCGCATTTTCATCGTGTATTTCAGGCATTAGTAGGTGATACAGTAATGGAGTATGTTCGAAAGCGGAGGTTAGCCCGGGCAGCTTATCAACTTTCTCATACGGATGAAAAAGTTATTGATATCGCATTTGAGCATGGCTTTCAATCTCACGAAACGTTCACGAGAGCCTTTAAGAAATTATTTCAAATGACACCGAGTGAATATCGAAAACAAGAAATTGAAACACCGATGTATTACAGCGTGAATGTAAAGCAAAGAAAATTAAATCCGTATTTAGGAGGCATACAAATGGAATATCGTATTGTAAATAAACCAGAATTTTTAATGGCAGGTTATGAACTGAAGACGACAAGTAAAGAGGGGAAGAACCATCAAGACATCCCAGCATTTTGGCAAGAATATTTACAAAAAGATCTTGGAACAACGATTCCGAATCGTAAAGATACGAGCCAATGGGTAGAGCTTGGATTATGTACTGATTTTAATTTAGAAACAGGGGACTTCACTTATATTATTGGAATGGAAGTTACAGACTTTGAAAATGTACCAAATGAAATTGCAAAGCGTACTTTCCCTGCAGCGACATATGCTGTATTTACAACGCCGAAAGTTCCTCATGAAGAAATGGTATCGTCTATTCACCAAACGTGGAATGCAGTATTCTCAGAATGGTTCCCGCATTCAGGGTATGAACATTGCGGAGTTACAGAGTTTGAACTGTACGATGAGCGTTGCCACGAAGATAAGAGTGAGTTTGCACAAGTAGAGCTTTGGATACCGGTGAAGAAAAAATAATAGGGTAAGAGCGAATCATTGGGAGATGGTTCGCTTTTTCATAAAAGGAGAAATGGGAAAATGTTCAAAAAACTAGAATGTGTATCTATACATACGAAAGATATAGAAAAATCAGTTTCTTTCTATAAAGAAATGGGAATGAAGCAAAACTGGATGATAGAAAGAGAACTAGAAGAAGGAGCTATTTGGACGTTAATAGGATTGAAATTTCCAGATGAGAAAAGTTCGGAGTTAGTAATAAGCAATCATCCGGATATTAATTTTACGGAAGTCGAAGTATTAGTAGAAGATGTACAACAAACGTATGAGAGTTTAAAAGATAATAAAGATGTAAAGTGGATTCGCGAACCATTTCCAACAGAATCAGGACATGTTGCAGTAATGGAAGCACCTGATGAGAATGTGTTTGTGTTAGTAGGGAAATAGCTGAAATATGGAGTGACCTTTCATAGTGAGTTATGAAGGGTTATTTTTACTTTGTATAGTAGTAGAGGAAGTAGGTTAGTATTGTCGATTTTTGTCGGTAAGTCGATATATCTAGAAAATCGCTGATATATTTTGAATTGCGCCGATATATTTCGGAAATCGCTGATATAATTCGAGTTGCGCTGATATATTCAAAAAATCGCTGATATAATTTCATATACCGCTAAAACACCCCAAAAAAACGATCTGCATAATTTCAATTACCGCAAAACTCTCCCAGAAAAGAAAAAAAGACGCCACATAGCGTCTTTCCTACGAACGAAACGGAAACACAAGAATAATCGTCGTTCCTTTTCCGAGTGCACTATCAACGGAAATTGTCCCGTTATGAGCATGAACGAGCTGTTTTGTAATGGCTAGGCCAAGTCCAGTTCCGATGTTGCTTTCTTCTGTGTTTGTTCCGCGGTAATATCGTTCAAATAGAAGTTCTTTCGTTTTTTCATCCATTCCTTTTCCGTCATCTGAAATGGAGAGTGTAAAGGAATTAGCGTTTTGTGATAATTTTACGATGACAGTAGTTGTTTCGTTATTATGTTTTACCGCGTTTACTAGTAAGTTTTCGATAATACGCTGGAACCATTTTTCTTCAATGAAATATTGAATTTTATTTGAGCTCGGTACGAATTCAATATTTTGATTTTGAAGTGTTGGATTATTAATAAATTGCAATAATACTTTTTGGACGAACTGATTGATTTCAACGTTTACGTGTTGGGCAGGAAGGCTGTTATTTTTTAATTGATACGTTAAGCTTAAATCATCAATTAATGTCGTCATATATTGAGATTTCTCTTTCATAACACTACCAAATTGCTGAATATCACGATCAGTCCAGTTATATTGATTCGATTCGAGTAATAATGCGTAGCCATATATAGAGCTAAGTGGTGTTTTTAAGTCGTGTGTTAGACCGGTAATCCATTCTTCTCGTGTTTGCTGGAGGACTTGCCTCATCGCATCATTTTTTTTGAGTGTAATAGAAAGGTGTTCTAGTGAACTTGTTACATCTCTAAACAAACGGAATGACCATTTTTCTTTACCAGATCGCCGGAACCTGACAGGTTTTCCTTTTTTACTAATAGGTTCTTCATACTTTCCACCAGCGATATTTTTTAGCCAGCGCATCGCATGTAATAACGGTTTTCCGAATTTATTACCGTACCAAATAGAAAGAATGACTAAATAAACAAATACGATAAGAAGGATTAATCCGCATCCGATGAGAAACTTCTTAGTAAATACATCTTCAATTTCGTCATCTGGATAGTAGTGCTCATTTTTTGCAGTTACAACGAGAAGGTTGCCACTATTTGCATCGTAAAAGCTAGACGTGTTTTCTTTATGATTCCACGGTTCTTTTTCATTAAGGGCAATTTGTATTGCTGAAAATGTTTTTTTCTTTCCAGTTGGATAGGAAAAAACCTCTTCGCCATTTTGATTAAATATTTGAAGTGTTGCTTTTTCTTTAGATAGTAACTGTTTTTCTTGGTCTGTTAATGCGAACGAATCCATCGTTAAAGAGGAATGCTCCTTTTGAATTGCTGTCAGTAACGCATTGCTTTTTAACATACCACCATAAATAACAAGTGCTTTCTTTTCTTCTAATTCAATTTCCCAATATGTAAATTTATAATTGCTTTCGATATGATGTTGTATATATGCGACTAAAGATGTCTTCGTATAAGCATCCGGAACATCATTTGGTGTATTAAAGTGGTAGAGGATCTTTCCGTTTTCATCTACAACTTGGAGCCAATCATTTTTCTCCTTTATTAAATCTTGCACTTCAGATTGTAACGAAATATGCCCATCCTCTGAAGAGATGTATCTTGAAATTGTAAAACTATCAGAATCCGGAATGTTAGGTTCGTATAAAGTACTAGTAAGAAGAAAAATTAAATAAGTAAAAGCAGCAACTACAGCGATAAGTAATGTAACTAAAACAAAAACGTGTTGCATGATAAATTGAATAATAAGTCGTTTATTAAAATTCATATCGTCACCCTACTTTGTAACGAACTTATAACCAAGCCCGCGAACGGTTTTTATATATTCTGGTTTACTTGGATCATGTTCAATTTTTTCACGTAGTTTTCGAATGTGGACCATAACAGTGTTGTCATCGCCATTATAGGCAGGTGCTCCCCAAACTTTTTCGTATATTTCCTCTTTCGAAAATACGTAGTTCGGATTCTCGCAAAAGAAGAGTAGTAGTTGAAAGAGTTGAGCGGAGCATTCGACAATGTGCCCATCTACTGTTAGTTCTGCAGAGTGCTGATCAATTTCAAATCTTCCAAATGAAATCGAGTGTGATTTTTGTTCGTGTGGTACGGTTTGTTTCATATGTCTCCGAAGCTGTGCTTTCATACGTGCTACTACTTCTAATGGATTAAATGGTTTCGTAATATAATCATCTGCACCGTATGAAAATCCGGATATTTTATCTAAATCAGATGCTTTTGCTGATAGGAAGAAAATTGGACAATCTGTTTGTTGGCGAATGATTGGACAAATATCAAAACCAGATTGTCCAGGAAGCATTACATCTAAAATAATTAAATCGTAATTGTTTTGCTTAGTTAGAGATAAAGCCATTTCAGCTGATGTTGCAGTTGTAATATGAGAAAAGCCTTCTTTTTCAAGAATGGTAGTTAGTAATTGTAAAATTGCTGTTTCATCATCAACGAGTAAAATATTTGCTTGGTACATAAATATCCCTCCTAATTTTCTCGAATATCATATCATCATTTTGTAACTTATGGAATTTTTAAGGGAATTTTAAGGTTTTCTTTCGCAAAAAATTAAGAATCAAATGATATGATAAAAGTAACATAGGGGAGGAGATGAGTGTGAACCCGTTTCAAGTGATGCGAGCTAGATATTTTTTAATTGTATTTGCACTATTAATTTTAATAGCGAGAAGTAGTGGCGATTTGCTAACAAGTATATTTCATATACAAAATTCTTCTTTTATAAATATCCTTATATTCTATATCCTTCCGATGGTATGGATTTCTTATGAGTATAGAAAGCACCACATTTCATTTTCATTATTTGTTAATAAAAATGAAACATTTAACTTGGTACAAGTTTTATACATTACGGTTATGTTATGCATGTTTAGTTACGGGTATCTTATTTTGTATATGTATAGTTTTGCATGGATTACACCGGACTTTATTATGAACGCCCTGCATGAACCAATTGTAGATAGTACTGGGGGATATGTATCTCAAGTCATTAGGGTCGTATTCATCGCACCAATTATCGGGGAATTTGTTTTTCGCGGATTTTTACTTCAACGTTTTGCAACAAAATGGGGAACGAGCATAGCGACCATCGTTGTAGCAATATTGTTTGCGTTGTTACATGTTGATTTCCTCGGTGCAGCCATATTCAGCATCGTATTGTCAATCGTATATATTCGTACGAAAAGTTTACTCATGCCAATTGCAATACATATGTTAAACAATGCATTTGTAATAGGTGCGTCTTTTCTAATAAGTAGAGAAAAAATTATTAGTTTTGCCGATTTCTCAAATTATACGACATTCTTTCCTGGACTTATTATTTTTATAACAGGATTAAACTTAGTACTTATCTTTTTATTTGTTAATCGCAAGTATTGGAGTAAAGAAGTGCCGGTTATATATGCAGAGCAGGAAAAGAGCTTTTCAGATGTAGTCGGGAGTAAATAAGATGAAGAAGACGGTTGAAAAAATATTAAAAGACATTATACATTCTACGTCTATTACAGATATGTGTGATAAAAGCGTTTGGCATTGGCTTCAACCTGTAGTAGATACGATTGTGTTTCCAGAGTATTACTTATTTTCTAGTACTCATTTAAAAGAAAATATTATTTCTCTTCTTATTGTGTTCGGGGTTTTACTAATATTTGGTCTAATTGTAGAAGAAATGATGAAGCGCATCTTCAAAAAGAATGAAGAGAAGTATATGTGGATTCATAAAGTATTCGAGAAAGTAATGGTGGCTTTCCTTTTGTTTTATGGTATAAAAACAATCATTTACTTTATAGCTTTGAAACATCATTAATTCGAAATTTGAAAGGGATGTATAAAATTATATGAATGAAACGATATCATCAAATAAGTTTTTTTATTTGATTTTACTTAGTCTAGTGTTAATAACGACAGTGAATGTTATTTTGCGCTGGGAGGAAGCTTATTTTTTCATGTATTTAGCGCTCCATTTGCTAGGGATTTTATGTATAAGTGGTGGAGTCGTTACTGAAAAAAAGAATGAAGAAAGCGTTAACTATATGTGTGTGATCGGTCTTGTTTTACTTTTAGCCGTACAGGGTATTATGAAATATAGTTCTTTCTCTTTACAAGATTTTAGTTTATTAATAGATGTACTTCCTTAAAGAGGCTTTTTATTTTATCTAAAAAGGAAGTAGGGTACGTGTTGGTTTGTAAGTGTACGGATTGTGAACCGAAGAAAGTGTGTAAAGATAGGTAAAACTCTTCTTATGTAGAAGAGTTTTTTTATGTAAATAAAAAGATCCAGAGCAATTCACATAATAAGCTTGTTCTAATTTAGCGTGTACGAACTTACAATAATAATAGACAGGCAGCATAGAGGAGGGAATAGCGTGAAGAAGGTTATCGGTTGGTCGCTTTTTTTGTACGTTGGATTTGCGTTACTTATATATTGGTATTTATTTGGATGGAATCATGAACTTATTCCGGACATGTATAAGGGAACGAGTGCAGATCCAGAAACGTTTATGAGTACGAGAGAGCTTACGCTAAGCCAAGATTATTCGCGCGTGAAAAATTTACTATACTTTTTAGCGACGCCTCTTGAATGGATTATTTTATTATTTGTACTTGTGCTAGGTATTTCAAGAAAGTTTGAGAAATGGTCGAAGGAAACGACTAAAATAAGTGTTTTGCAAGTTGCGATTTATTTCTTTTATTTATCATTACTGACAACAGTGCTTGCCTTACCGATGCAATGGATTGGCCGGAAAGTGTCCGTTGATTACGGCATTTCAACACAAAGTACACAAAGCTGGATAAAAGATCATGTTATCGGTTTTTGGGAAAGTTATGCGACTATGTTAATCGTAGTTACCGTTCTATTATGGCTTATCCGTAAATTTCCGAAGAGATGGTGGCTCGCAGGATGGGCGCTCTCTGTTCCATTTACAATCTTTTTAACATTCATACAGCCTGTCGTTATTGATCCACTGTATAACGACTTCTCGACGCTGAAAAATAAAGAATTAGAAACGAAAATTTTAGCGATAGCAGACAAAGCGGACATTCCTGCTAAACACGTATATGAAGTAAATATGTCAGAAAAAACGAATGCATTAAATGCTTACGTAACAGGAATTGGCCCTAACGCCCGTATTGTAATGTGGGATACAACACTTAAGCAGTTAAAAGATAAAGAGATTTTATTTATAATGGCCCATGAAATGGGGCATTATGTTATGAAACATATATATTTTGGCGTTGCAAGTTATGTATTGCTATCGTTTATAGGTATGTTTTTAATTAGTCGTATTATAAATATGTGTATTCGCAAATGGGGAGATACATTGCAAATTTCAAAAGTGGCATGTTTCTCCATTTTACCTTTATTTTTCTTAATTTCTTCTGTCCTCTCTTTTGCAGCACAACCAGCAACAAACTACGTTTCACGTATAGAAGAAAGAGCGGCAGATCAATATGCTTTAAATATGACGAAGGATGGGAAATCTGGTGTGAAAACTTTTCAATATTTATCAAAAACAAGTTTAAGCCAAGTAAATCCGCCTGCGTTAGTAAAATTTTTCTTATACACGCACCCACCAATTTTTGAAAGAATTCATACGTTTGAACAATATGAGAAACAAAGCAAAAAGGAGTAGCATGATAGCTACTTCTTTTTTTATAGAGATATAAGTTTCATATTGGGAATATTTATCATTGCTTTTTATTACGATTTTGTAAATAATAAGCTATAAAATTCTAAAAATCTATATATAAAGGAATAAAGGTGGAAAAATGTATTTTTTACAAAATTTAAAAGTGAAATATAAATTATTAGCGCTTATTTCATTAGCAGTTTTAGGTATGGTAATTATGAGCAGTGTAGCAATTAATTCTATTAATAAGATTAAGCACGATACAGAGGTTGTAGTAGATGATTATCAATATTCTGCAATTTTATTAGAAGGAATGCTTCGTACACAAAATTCATTAGAATATAACTTACTAGAATTAATTACGGCATCACAAAATGAAGTGGCAAATAAAGAGGGGATAATTGATAATATTGAAAAGGATCTTAAAAAATATGATTCTTTATTAAAAGAATATGATGATGGTTTTAATTTAAGTAAGCAAGAGGATGAACTATTTCAGAAGATGAAGAAATCTTTGCCAAGTTATAAAGATACATATAAAAAATTATTTGAAAAGGCGAAGGCAACAAATGAGCCACAAATGGTAAATGAATTTCAGAAGGAATTAAAACCGAAGGGAATAGAGTTAGCTGGTTATGCAGTGGATCTAGAATCGTATGTTTCAAATTTAGCTGACCAAGTATTTAAAGATTCTCAAAAAATGATTGATCGTTCCGTTATTACCTTTATCATTCTTGTAGTAGTTACTACAATCGTTATATGTATAGTAAGTTATATTATTAGCAAGCTCATAGTTGCTCCTTTACAAACGGTTAGTCGTATGATGGAAAGAGCGAAAGAAGGAGATTTAACCGTACATGGTGATTATACTGCTAAGGATGAATTAGGTGTATTAGTAAGTAATTTTAACGAGATGATTGCAGGGCTAAGAACAAATATGCAAGAAGTAGAGAATAATATTCAGCTTTTATTCCAACATGCAGACGGAGTAGTATCTGCATCAGAAGTATCTAGTAGTGCAGCGAAGAAAATCACTATGGATATTGAAGAAGTTGCAAATGGTGCAGAGAGTCAAATGCAAGCAATGGAACAAACTGCGGGTGCGATGGAAGAGTTGACGCAAGGAATGCAGAGTATAGTCAATACATCATCCTCTGTAAATGAATTATCTGCTCAATCAGCATTAGATGCAGAGAGTGGTAACAAATTAATGAAACAAATGATTCAACAGATGGATACAATCCAAAATTCGGTACATAGCGGTGTGAAACAAGTAGAGACTATGAAAGAACAATCAGAAGAAATTGTTAAAATCATTGATGTTATGCAAGGTATTACCTCCCAGATTAACTTATTAGCATTAAACGCCGCAATTGAGGCTGCACGTGCTGGTGAAAGTGGTAGAGGATTTGCAATTGTGGCAGATGAAGTGCGGAAATTAGCAGAACAATCTAGTGATTCTGCAAAACAAATTGAGAATCTTATTACTCAAGTTATGGGAACAACGAACCATACGGTACATATGATGGGGAAAGTAGATAATGAGGTACAGGCAGGTACACAAGTAGTAATGCATACAGAAAAAGTATTTGGAACAATTACAGAAAAAGTACAGCAAGTATCTGAGCAAATTCAAACGGTATCTATGTCTACAGATGAAATTGCAGCGAGTAGTGAGGAAATCTCGGCTTCTGCAGAAGACATGGCTCAAATTTCCCAAAGATCATCTGACCGAACTGATAGGGTAAAAGAGTCTATTCAACAGCAAGAAAAATCTGTTCAAGAGATTTCGGTTTCAATTGAACATATGCATAACGCAGCAGGAAAATTAAAACAAATAGTTGCCCAATTTACTCTTCAAAAGTAGTAGCATATTTGAGTGTTAATAAATATAAAAAAATCATCCTCTTTTAAGAAAAAAGGATGATTTTTTTATCCCGTTATTTGCTGGGCAGTAAGACCCCCACCTCAAAATTCAGCGAAAGCGAGTTATCAGTGAAGGGGGATGCTACCTCTGAAATATAAACCATGAATATAGTAATCTCCATTAGGCATCTCCTTTAGGTGCCAATAAAGGGAAGTTATAAAGTGAAAAGGAGTTTATAAAGAGATTGTAGAATGTTTTAGTATATAACACCTTAGATGTGACAACTTCCTTTTTGAAAAAGAAAGAAGGGGGTATAAAGCAGAAAGGTAGTGGGAATATTTCTTCTAGAAGATTTGCATTTTATCTTACATTCACAAAAAAAATAGTACTCCTGAAACAATGAAGTTCATTTTATTTGAATGAAATAGGGAGAGAGGATAATGAAGAAAAAAATATTGGGTGTAATGATGATTGCGACAATGGCAGGAGGTATATTTGCAGGGGCGAATGTGACACCTGTAAAAGCGGAAGAGTATCCACAAATGATTGTGTTTGAAGATGTTCCATACGGATTTTGGGCATATGATGCTATTATGGATTTAGCGTATCATAAAATTATATTAGGGTATGGAAACGGGAAGTATGGTGTTGGCGATCTTATAACACGTGAACAAGTAGCTGGGACTATTTACAGAACACTTGAGATAAAAGAAGAAGGGCCAGTAGCGAATCCATATAAAGATGTTTCTGATAGTACAACCACTTTTAAAAAGGAAATTTTAGCGTTAACAAAACGTGGTGTTTTTACAGGGGATGGCCAAGGGGATTTTAGGCCGAAAGCACCAATCTCTAGAGCGGAAATGGCTGTCATTTTAAAACGAGCATTTAATTTTGAAACGAAACAAAAACATACATTTAAAGATATTCCAAAAGGTCACTGGGCAGAAGATGCAATTAGTGCGTTACAATCTAATAATGTTGTGAGAGGAACTGGGAATGGCATGTATGAATTAAATCGCCCTGTACCTAGAGAACAATATGCTCAGTTTATTAATAATGCGATTATTAATTATCATTTGAAAGAGGATTGGAAGTAGAGTGAAATATGAAAGCACAAATAGAAAAATTTGTGCTTTTTTGTTTGTTTAAAAAAGAATTATTATTCGTATTTATGTATTTTTATGGTTATAAACAAGCTTTATAATCAACCCGATGAAAAAGACATGATGTGTAATATGATTCACAAAACCGTCACGAAATGTGTCGGAAAATATATTGTCACTATACCATTTATTCTGTATATTTTTAAAAAAACATATACATATTGGGGAGATAATTTGATGAGCAAAAAATTATTAAAAACAGCTACAGCATTAACAATTATGGGTGGGGTGTTATTCTCAGCAGAGAGTAATAGTGTAAAAGCGGAAAGTGCACCGTTGCAAAAAGCAAATACAATTGTATTTAAAGATGTACCAAAAGGACATTGGGCATATGAGGCAATTCATGAATTAGCGGAACAAGAAATAATTTTGGGATATGGCGATGGAATATTCGGTTTTGGGGATAATGTAACACGTGAGCAAGTTGCAGCTTTAATTTACCGTGTGTTTGATATGGAAGAACAAGATGAATATGAAAACCCATATGGAGATATCGATGAAAATTCAACAAGCTTTATCGAGGAGATATTGGCTCTAACGGAAATCGGAATTTTCCAGGGAGACGAGAATGGAAACTTTAGACCGAAGGCGACGTTAACGCGTGCGGAAATGGCACAAGTTCTTACGAATGCTTTTGACCTACAGGCAAAGGGATCTCATAACTTTAATGATGTTTCAGCAAATTCATGGGCAACGAATGCAATTAGTGCAGTACAAACAAATGGTATTACAATGGGAATCGGAGAAGGTAAATTCGGTCCGTCTATGAAGGTAACGAGAGAACAATACGCACAGTTTTTACATAGAGCAATATTGCATGATATGGAACAAGGGCAGTAATAAAGTTTAACTAGTCAAAGTGAAATTCAAAAATAATACAAAAAGGTCGTTGTTGTATAACAGCGGCCTTTTTTGTATGAAATAAAGCGCGAAAGAATGGCGTTTTGAAAAAAAACGAAATGAATTTTCAAAAAAAACTTCCTTTTCTGAAGATTTGTTATATAATATAAAACATGAAATCAAATCTGTTATAAAACAGTTTAAGAAGGGGATGCTAATATGTCGACGCAAACTTCACGGGTTACACTCGTTGGAGAAATGTTACCAGCGTACAGCGAAATATTGACACCTGAGGTGCTTAGTTTTTTGAAGGAACTACATGAGAATTTTAATGAGCGCCGCATAGAACTTTTACAAAAACGTGTAGAAAAACAAAAGAGAATTGATGCAGGGGAGTTTCCGAAGTTTCTAGAAGAAACAAAACACATACGTGAAGCGGATTGGACAATTGCCAAGCTGCCAAAAGACTTA
Organism: Bacillus sp. EKM501B; assembly: GCF_011800505.1. Lineage (NCBI taxonomy): Bacteria > Bacillati > Bacillota > Bacilli > Caryophanales > Bacillaceae > Bacillus > Bacillus sp. EKM501B. Next base: position 309,310 of record NZ_JAALFZ010000001.1, read on the forward strand.
GAGGATCGCCGTGTAGAGATTACTGGACCGGTAGATAGAAAGATGGTCATTAACGCTTTAAATTCAGGAGCGCATCTTTTTATGGCGGATTTTGAAGATTCGAATTCACCAACTTGGGAAAATGCAGTGGAAGGCCAAATCAATTTACGAGATGCAGTAAAGGGAACGATTTCACATGAAAATGATAAAGGGAAAGAATATAGATTAAATGAGAAAACAGCTGTACTCATTGTACGTCCAAGAGGATGGCATTTAGAGGAAAAGCATATGCAAGTTGATGGGAAAAATATGTCGGGTAGCTTAGTAGACTTCGGCTTGTACTTTTTCCATAATGCGAAAGCTCTTTTAGCAAAAGGGAGCGGCCCATACTTTTACTTACCGAAAATGGAAAGTTATTTAGAAGCGAGATTATGGAATGATGTATTCGTATTTGCTCAAAAATATATCGGCATTCCAAATGGAACGATTAAAGCAACTGTGTTACTGGAAACGATTCACGCTTCGTTTGAAATGGATGAAATTTTGTATGAGCTAAAAGATCATTCTGCTGGCTTAAACTGCGGAAGATGGGATTATATTTTTAGCTTTTTAAAGAGTTTCCGTAATCATAATAAATTCTTACTACCAGATAGAGCACAAGTCACGATGACGGCGCCATTTATGCGTTCGTATTCTTTGAAAGTAATTCAAACATGTCACCGCCGTAATGCACCAGCAATTGGAGGAATGGCGGCACAAATTCCGATTAAAAATAATCCAGAAGCAAATGAAGCAGCTTTTGAAAAAGTGCGTGCTGATAAGGAACGCGAAGCTTTAGACGGTCATGACGGGACTTGGGTTGCCCACCCTGGACTTGTACCGGTTGCAATGGAAGTGTTTAATCACATTATGAAAACACCAAATCAAATTTTTAGAAGACGTGAAGAAATATGTGTAACAGAAAACGATTTACTAGAGGTACCGGTGGGAACGATTACAGAAGAGGGCCTTCGCATGAATATTAGCGTAGGTATTCAATATATTGCATCTTGGTTAAGCGGACGGGGAGCAGCACCCATTTATAACTTAATGGAAGATGCGGCAACAGCTGAAATTTCAAGAGCACAAGTATGGCAATGGATTCGTCATGAAGGTGGAAAACTAAATGATGGTCGTAATATTACGCTTGAATTAATGGAAGAATTAAAAGAAGAAGAATTAGCAAAAATAGAAAGAGAGATTGGTAAGGAAGCCTTTAAGAAAGGGAGATTCCAAGAGGCGACAACGTTGTTTACAAATCTCGTTCGAAATGATGAATTCGTACCATTTTTAACATTACCGGGTTATGAAATTTTATAAAAAATGAAAAGGGGATGGAACAAATGAAAAACGAAAGAATCGAGAAGTTACAAGAAAGCTGGGAATTAGATGAGCGTTGGAAAGGGATCACACGTCCATATTCGGCAGAAGATGTAATTCGCCTGCGCGGGTCAATTGATATTGAACATACGTTAGCGCGTCGTGGTGCTGAGAAGCTTTGGACATCGCTTCATACAGAAGACTATATTAACGCACTTGGCGCATTAACAGGAAACCAAGCGATGCAACAAGTAAAAGCTGGGTTAAAAGCGATTTACTTAAGTGGTTGGCAAGTAGCAGCTGATGCAAACCTTTCTGGGCATATGTATCCAGACCAAAGTTTATATCCAGCGAACAGCGTACCTGCTGTAGTAAAACGAATTAATCAAACGCTTCAACGTGCGGATCAAATTCAGCATATGGAAGGAAGCGATGATACAGACTATTTCGTACCGATTGTAGCAGATGCAGAAGCTGGATTTGGTGGGCAATTAAATGTATTCGAACTGATGAAAGGTATGATTGAAGCAGGTGCATCAGGCGTGCATTTTGAAGATCAATTATCTTCAGAGAAAAAATGTGGCCATTTAGGCGGAAAAGTACTACTACCAACGCAAACAGCAGTACGCAATTTAATTTCTGCACGCCTTGCAGCAGATGTAATGGGAGTGCCGACAATTATCGTTGCAAGAACAGATGCGGATGCAGCTGATTTAATTACGAGCGATATTGATCCTGTTGATAAAGCATTTATTACAGGAGAAAGAACACCAGAAGGATTTTACCGTACGAATGCAGGTCTTGATCAAGCAATTGCGCGCGGTTTAGCGTATGCACCGTACGCAGACCTCGTTTGGTGTGAAACGTCAGAACCAAATTTAGAAGATGCAAAACGATTTGCGGACGCAATTCATAAGGAGCATCCAGGGAAGCTACTTGCATATAACTGCTCACCTTCATTCAACTGGAAACAAAAACTAGATGAAAAAACAATTGCAAGCTTCCAAAAGGAAATCGCATCTTACGGTTACAAGTTCCAATTCGTAACACTTGCTGGATTCCATTCATTAAATTACGGTATGTTTGAACTAGCACGTGGCTATAAAGAGCGCGGCATGGCAGCATACTCTGAACTACAACAAGCAGAATTCGCAGCTGAAAAACATGGCTACTCTGCAACACGTCATCAACGCGAAGTAGGAACAGGTTACTTTGATGAAGTGGCACAAGTGATTACAGGCGGAACTTCATCAACGACAGCGTTAAAAGGATCTACGGAAGAAGCACAGTTTACGAAATAAAAGGAAGGGGCACCTTTTTGAAAGGTGCCCCTTGTTATTTTCTAAACGATTCGAAAAGAGAGATTGAGTTGTCGGCAAAAAACGATACTAACTTTTCTTTATTACTAAATCAACTCCACTCAGCCCTATGATCACGAATAAACTTCATATCTTTCTCATAATGCTCTAGATGTCCTTCATCGATCATTCTTTGGAAATTCAAGTCGCCTTCTTGAGCTTTTCGTTTCATATATGTACATAACCCTTCTAATCGAAGCAACACCATTCCTAAGTAATCTTCATCCATATTTTTATCATAGGACTGAACGAACAAATTCACTCTCTCTTTAATACGATCTGCATGTTGCGATGAGTCATAATGAACGGCTTCACCGGATTCAGTATAATACACTCTACTTAAAGGCACACAAGTATAGAGTGTATAAGCGATATCCCATAGTCTTGGACCAGGAGCAGCAACATCGAAATCAATAATCCCTACTGGCTTCTTATTATTAAAAATAATGTTATATATGGCAAAATCATTGTGACATAAAACCTCAATGTTATTTGGAGTATGATCCATCGGTTTCCAATCAGCTAATAACGGAAAATCACTTACAGCATCATGGTAAAGGCGGAGCATCTTTGCTATTTCTTTTAATACATCATTAGATCGCATATATTCTTTTAAAGGATAATTGCCAGCTTCTCCTTCAATAAAGGATAAAATCTCTCTATCCTTTTCATCTACACCTAAAAACTTTGGAGCATAATGAAATCCTTTGTTTTCTAAATGTTGCAATAGCTTATGAATCTTTTCACTGTCTGGCTTTAACTCTCGCCGAACAGTATTTTCAGAACGATATACGCTTGAGACGTTTCCCCCTGTTAGCCTTTCTTCTTTAGCGTAGTTTGACATGTGAAAATTCCCCCTGTGATTAAAAAATCCAATTCCAAATAGTGAATAGACCAACAACGGCAGAAAAGAGAAGGGAAGCAAGCAATGCTAGACAGCCAAAAGGAACTAGCTTATCTTTCCATGTTTCTTTATACTCATAAATTAACTCCTCTGCTACTTTCTTCTGCACTGAAGATAAAGGTTGATCTTTATACAAACCTTTTATATGGTTAGAATCGCCTTTAAACTTTAAAGCACGTGCAATATGATGAGGACTATTTCCCATTGATTTTTCAAATAATAAACATGATTCATGCATAATACCTGTTTTATGCTCTTCTAGATACCAGTAACGTCCAGCCATTTCTGGATATTGTAATTTATAATAAATATCTCCGAGTTGTTTTCGAAGATGTAATTCATTTGGGTATGTAAAGATGAGGCCATGCAATCTATCTCTTGCTTTTCCAAGATTATTATTTTCAATATCCTCTTCAATTCTTTTTAATGTTTTTTTAGGAATTTTATTGGTCATAAACTCCTCCTTATTTAGAATAGAGATAATTATATTTTATAAGAAATACTAAAAATTAGAAATTCTATTTTCGAAAAAGATTGTACATTTTATTTTAATGTGCTATGATGATGTCAGTTGAATAGTTAAATTAAGCAATCCATATGTTATCAAGTGCTGAAAACGAACGAGAAAAAGTATGTGAGAACTAGTTTATGTTTCGTATTTGATAATGTGTGGATTCTTTTTTTAGACAGGAAGACTAAAAAATTTAAAATTTGTATTTTCTTAGGAGGAAATAATTATGGCAGTAACAGGACAAGTAAAATGGTTTAACAACGAAAAAGGTTTCGGTTTCATCGAAGTTCCAGGCGAAAACGACGTATTCGTACACTTCTCAGCAATCGAAACTGACGGTTTCAAATCTTTAGAAGAAGGTCAAAAAGTTAGCTTCGAAATCGAAGACGGTAACCGTGGACCTCAAGCTAAAAACGTAATCAAACTATAATTTTATAGTTGATGATGGAAAAAAGGATGGCTAATGCCATCCTTTTTTTGTTGTGGAGAAAGTTTTTTTAGAGCCTGTTTTTATATCTAAATCTCTTTTTCGATGTTACAACTGGTAAAAAATTATCTAGAATGCGTATTAGTTTCTGTAGAAGAATTAGTTCAGCAAGAGCATTTGCTGCGTATGATAGTAAATAACTATAAATTTGTATTCTCTGTTGAAATGGGGAAATCTTTTCCAGATAGACCTTGAGTAACATCTTTTTTGTTAGCGTTGTTGTTGGAATTTTGTACGTTTTGAGATGATGTTTCTAACAGTTGTTCTTGTTCCTTACTAGGGGTATTCAGAGCATCTGAGGGAATGCTATTAACCTGCTGATTTAATGGATTTTCTTTATCCATAGTATACAACTCCTTTTTAGAATTCGATAAAAAGCAATGTAATTATAAATAGCTACTTATATATATTGTGTTTTTGAATGACATTATATACAAAACTTATATTACAAAGTTAACTAATTAACGAATTGTTAGTGATGGATAAAGATGTGCAAATTTGAATTTTTTAATAAAAATTAAAAGCGGATAACAAGTACAAATACTCTTTCTCATGTTTTATATAAGGATCATATTACAAATCAAAAAAGATGTAGAGAACCTTGGAAGAAAATATAGTCGTTTTTTAGGGGGAAGAAGAATAAATAAAATGATACTACGAATGTAAAAAGGCATTCCATAAAGGAAGGCCTTTTATTGTTCTTGCCCTGATTTTTTCTTCTCACGTTTTTTACATTCTGGACATTTTGATTTACGAAACGGTTTGGCAAAGAATAGCAGAATGAAAAATAAACCGAATATAATACTAGCTGAGTTTTTCACGATAATGACGCTACTATTTTTCATTTGAATCGATGGTTGAATCTCTTTTTCTTCCATAGTGGCCCTCCATATATTGGATTTACATTTTAATTATAGCAAAGTTAGTTGTTGTAATGATGTGAAATGAGGAATGGATAATAAATATTTATAGGTAGTATAAATGCTGTTTTTATAACTTTAAAATTAATTAATTTCTATATTGTGATTTTATTGTTTAACAAATGTTTGATAAATGATAAAAAATTGTAAAAAAGCGGAACTTGTAAGCTATTTCCTTTTCATAGATGCTAAAATTATATATGCAGCTGCTAATATAAATGGAAAAAAGGAGATAATGGAGTATGGAAAGTAAAGTGGAACGCTATGTCGAAAATTATGTTGTAACGAAAAATACGATGGCCTTACTTCCTGTTATTCTAAGTGAAAAGAAAATTGTTACGCGAGTCGTTGAAATGAATGATTCTTTTTTCGTATTTCAAAAACCTCTAGATATTATAGAAAGAAGTTGCCGCAAGCATGGCTCTAGTTTCTTAGGCAGAAAAGAAGGAACGAAAGAGTTAACTCATATTACACATAAAGCACCGATTGCGATTAGTCCAGCAGATCAACTTTATTTTTTCCCTACCTATTCTTACTCTAGAAAAGAGTGCGCTTGGTTGTCTCATTTTTATATTGAAAGTAATAAAGAATTAGAAGATGGAAATCTTATTATTAGATTTATAAATGGCTTTGCTGTGAAATTAGAAATATCAAAAACTAGTTTTGAAAATCAACAAAATCGTACAGCGAAATTACGTACTGAATATGAAGATCGTAGGAAAAAACAAGGGAATCCTTGTTTTAAAGAGGTCGATAAAAAAGAGGAATCAACATTAAGACCCGCTTATGAGAAGGTGTATTTTGTGAAGGAAGGCGAAGTGTGAAAGGATGGGGGAATCCCCATTCTTTTTTTGTTTGTCAGTCAGTCTTTGTAGATCAGGCGATATATTAGAAAAAACGAGTTGTAATTGATATATTTAGAAAATCACCAGTATAATTTCATTTACCGATAAAAACCGAAAAACAATCTAAATAACAAAATGAACGACACGTCCTGTCGAATATTGATAGATTATCATAGCTAAATAATGAAGGAATTCTTATGAAAGATATGGAAACTTTAATAAATACATCTCCGTATGTCGTATCTACCATTTCCTCTTTCATATAAGCAATGATACAGTAGGGATAGTATTTAGAGTAAAGGGGTAAAGTGTAGAATGGATTTTCAGACAATCAAAGAGTATTTTTCACCAGAAAATATGGATCATATTGTTGAGAGTTATAAAGCGTTCGGACCACTTCTTGGTATTGGTTTACCGATGATAGAGGCGTTGATTCCAGCATTACCGCTTATTGTATTTGTACTGGCGAATGCTGTTGCATTTGGCTTTTGGCTCGGTTTTCTTTATTCATGGCTTGGATCAGTAATGGGTGCATTACTTGTCTTTTTCATCATCCGCCATTTTGGTCGCAGTCGTTTCTTTTCGTTTGTAAATAAGCATGAGAGAGTACGAAAAGCAATGGGGTGGATTGAAAGGAAAGGATTCGCACCGATTTTTGTTATATTTTGTTTTCCGTTTACACCGTCAGCGCTAATAAATGTTGTCGCTGGTTTATCCCGAATTAGTGTAAAACAGTTTGGTCTAGCGTTAGCATTCGGAAAACTTGTGATGATTTTTATTTTAACGTATATCGGTCATGATTTAATGTCATTTATTCATAATCCAGTGAAATCAGTTATTGTAGCGATTGGTATTTTTATTTTATGGTATGTCGGTAAGAAAATCGAAGTAAAGTTAGAACTACATTAAGAATAGTCTTCTTTGTAAAGGAAAGCTTCAGTATTAAAGGATAAGGGGAGAAGCAGATGAAGAAAACTTTGAAAAAAGAAGGCATAGAGTGGATACGAACAATTTTAATTGGTGTATTATTAGCTGTATTTTTTCGAACGTTTTTCTTTTCAACGTATGTTGTAGAGGGGAAGTCAATGATGCCGACATTGCAGGATGGCAATATGCTAGTTGTAAATAAGGTGAGTTATCAAGTTGGGGACTTGAACAGATTTGACGTTGTGGTATTTCATGCGAATAAAAAAGAGGACTATGTAAAGCGGGTTATCGGTTTACCTGGAGATCATATTGAATATAAGCAGGATAAGTTATATATAAACGGTCAATTTATTGATGAGCCGTATTTAGAGAAGTATAAGAAAGAGATAAATGGAAGGCAACTAACAGGCGACTTTACATTAGAAGAGTTAACGAAAGAAAAGCTGGTGCCACCCGGGTTTATTTTTGTAGTAGGTGATAACCGGCTCGGGAGCTGGGATAGTAGACACTTTGGCTTTGTAAAAGCTGATACAGTTGTCGGTAAAGTTGATTTGCGATATTGGCCAATTCAAGAGGTGCAAACGAATTTTTCAAAAGGTTGATATAATGAAGTAGAAGTATAGAAAAGACAAACAACTCAGTTTGTCTTTTTTCGTGTACTATAATACAATTATAGTAGCAAACTAACGTTCGTTATGTAAGTGAAAGGTGGGGTTACATGTCACTTCGATTTGTGATTGGTAGAGCGGGAAGTGGAAAAAGTACACTTTGTTTACGCGAAGTGCAAGAAGAGTTAAAACAACGCCCGAGAGGGAAAACAATATTATATCTTGTGCCAGAACAGATGACATTCCAGACGCAGCAGGCGTTAATTGGAAGTGAGGATGTAAGAGGTTCTATTCGGGCACAAGTTTTTAGTTTTTCACGATTAGCGTGGAAGGTACTACAAGAAGTTGGCGGAGCGAGTCGTCTTCATATTGATGAAGCGGGTGTACATATGTTACTCCGTAAAATTGTAGAGTCTCGTAAAGATGGATTATCGGTGTTCCAAAAAGCAGCGGAGCAAAACGGTTTCTTTGAACATCTTGGCAGTATGATTGCAGAGTTTAAACGTTACAATGTAACGCCATCTAACGTATATGAAATGTGGAAACAATTGGATGCGCATAGTAGCAGTGCCGAACAAAAGTTACTAGCGAATAAAGTGTATGATTTACAGTTACTATACGATGATTTTGAACGTGCTTTAATTGGAAAATATTTAGATTCAGAAGACTACCTACAATTGCTAGTGGAAAAGCTTCCGCAGTCTGAATATGTAAATGGTGCGGAAATTTATATAGATGGATTTCATTCACTCTCCCCGCAAGAGTTAGAGATTGTAAGACAGCTTATGATTTGCGGAGCGAGAGTTACGATCACGTTAACGATAGATGAAAAAACGTTAGCACAGCCAGTAAATGAACTCGATTTATTTTATGAAACGACGTTAACGTATGAAAAAATCAAACAAGTAGCGCGTGAAGAGAAAATAGAAATTGAAAAAACAATTCCACTTATGGAACAGCCGCGTTTTCATTCTCCCGCATTAGCGCATTTAGAAGCTCATTATGAAGCGCGTCCGAATGAAAAATTTAACGGTGAAGCGAGTGTAACGATTAGCACAGCTGCGAATTTACGAGCGGAGGTAGAAGGTGTTGCTCGTGAAATTCGTAAACTTGTTGCGAATGAAAAATATCGTTACCGAGATATTGCAGTGCTTCTTCGTAATGGGGAAAGTTATTACGATGTGATGCGCACGTTATTTACAGATTACAATATCCCGCACTTCATCGATGAAAAGCGCCCGATGTCACACCACCCATTAGTAGAATGTATTCGTTCTGCACTCGAGATTATTAGTGGGAATTGGCGTTATGATGCGGTGTTCCGCTGCGTGAAAACAGAGCTTTTATATCCATTAGACGTAAGAAAAGAAACGATGCGTGAAGAAATGGATGAATTTGAAAATTACTGTTTAGCGTACGGTGTACAAGGAAAGAGGTGGACTTCAGAGGATCCATGGATGTATCGCCGTTATCGTTCTCTTGATGATACGAACGGGATGATTACAGACAGTGAACGTGAAATGGAAGAGAAAATAAATAGGTTACGTGACGTTGTAAGAACACCTGTTATTCGCATGCAAAAAAGGTTAAAGCGTGCAGGAACAGTTATGCAAATGTGTGAAGCAGTTTACTTATTTCTAGAAGAGCTGGATGTTCCGAAAAAACTAGAAGAATTACGTATACGTGCAGAAGAAAGTGGAGATTTCTTATTTGCGACAGATCATGAACAAGTATGGGAAGAAGTAATGAGCCTTCTTGATACGTTTGTAGAGATGCTTGGTGAAGAGAAAATGTCTCTTTCTATGTTTACGGACGTTATGTCGACAGGTCTTGAGGCACTTCAATTTGCTAACATTCCGCCGTCATTAGACCAAGTGTTAATTGCTAATATTGATCACTCCAGGTTATCTGACGTGAAAGCAACGTTTATTATAGGTGTAAATGAGGGTGTTATTCCAGCAGCACCTATGGACGAAGGTATGCTTTCTGATGAAGAAAGAGAAGTTCTTGGTGCAGCAGGGATTGAATTAGCGCCAACGACGAGACAAACTTTGTTAGAAGAACAGTTCGTTATGTATCAAATGGTAACGAGAGCATCTGAGAAGTTATATATTTCATGCCCGCTTGCAGATGAAGAAGGAAAGACGTTACTTGCGTCTAGCTTTATTAAGAAAATAAAAAGAATGTTCCCTAATGTGAAAGATTCATTTATTACCAATGACGTAAACGATTTATCACGTTCAGAACAAATTTCATACGTAGCAACGCCAGAAGTAACGTTATCTTACGTTATGCAGCAACTACAAACGTGGAAGCGATACGGATTTGAAGGGAATTTAGACTTTTGGTGGGACGTATATAATTTCTACGTAACTTCAGATGAATGGAAACAAAAAAGTAGCCGCGTCTTATCAAGTTTATTCTATCGAAATCGTGCGAAGAAACTAAGTACAGCAGTAAGTAGAGATTTATACGGAGATATAATTAAAGGAAGCGTCTCTCGTATGGAACTATTTAACCGTTGTGCATACGCTCATTTTGCGCAGCACGGTTTATCGCTTAGAGAGCGTGATATTTTCAAGCTTGATGCGCCGGACATCGGCGAATTATTCCATGCGGCATTAAAGAAAATTGCGGACAAGCTATTGCGTGAAAACCGTACTTGGGCGGATTTATCCATAAAAGAGTGTGAGCATCTTTCTGTTTTAGTAATAGAAGAAATCGCACCGTTATTACAACGACAAATTTTATTAAGTTCAAACCGTCATTTCTATTTAAAACAAAAACTACAACAAATCATTTTCCGTACGTCAATCATTCTTCGTGAACATGCGAAGTCAAGCGGATTCGTACCAGTTGATTTAGAAGTGCCGTTCGGTATGGGTGGTACAGGATCACTTCCGCCGATGGAATTCTCATTACCAAATGGTGTGAAGATGGAAGTTGTCGGCCGTATTGACCGTGTTGATAAGGCAGAAGATGAAAACGGGACGTTCTTACGTATTATTGATTATAAATCAAGTTCAAAAGCGTTAGATTTAACGGAAGTGTATTACGGATTAGCACTTCAAATGTTAACGTATTTAGATGTTGTTACTTCGAATGCGCAGACGTGGATGAAAAAAGGTCACGCAGCATCACCAGCTGGTGTATTGTATTTCCATATTCATAACCCAATCGTTGAGATGAAAGGTGACGCATCTGAAGCTGAAATTGAAAAAGAAATTTTAAAGAAATTTAAAATGAAAGGACTCGTATTAGGAGATGCTGACGTTGTTCGTTTAATGGATAACAAACTTTCAACAGGAAGTTCAGATATTATTTCTGCTGGCCTGAAAAAAGACGGTAGCTTTAGTGCGCGTTCAAGTATTGCAAGTGAGCAAGAGTTTAACGTACTGCAAAAATATGTACACCATACGTTTGAAAATATCGGAAAAGATATTACAGAAGGTGTTATCGATATTGCTCCTTATAAAATGGGAAATAAAGCAGCATGTACGTTCTGTAACTTCAAATCTGTTTGTCAATTTGATGAGTCACTTGAAGATAATCAGTTCCGATCGTTAAAAGATATGAAAGATAGCGAAGCGATGGAGAAAATAAGAGAGGAGGTTGGCGGAGAATGATAGAAAATTGGCCTGAAAAACCAGAAGGTAGTCAATGGACAGATGACCAGTGGAAAGCTGTTGTAGCGAATGGACGTGATATTTTAGTTGCGGCTGCAGCTGGGTCAGGGAAAACAGCAGTATTAGTTGAACGTATTATTAAAAAGATTATTAATGAAGAGAATCCAGTCGATGTCGACCGCCTGCTCGTTGTAACATTTACGAATGCAGCGGCGCAAGAGATGAAAAACCGAATCGGGGAAGCGTTAGAAAAGGTATTAATTGATGAACCAGGCTCTCAACACGTAAGAAAGCAGCTGAGCCTATTAAATAAAGCTTCCATTTCAACAATTCACTCATTCTGTTTACAAGTAATTAGAGGATATTACTACATGCTTGATGTTGATCCTCGTTTCCGTATTGCGAATCAAACAGAAAATGAATTGTTAAAAGAAGAAGTGCTAGATGACATATTAGAAGAAGAGTACGGAATCGAAGATAATACAATCTTCTTTGAACTTGTTGATCGTTATACGAGTGACCGTAGTGATGATGACTTACAACGTATGATTTTAGCGCTTCATACAGAGTCAAGAGCGCATCCAAATCCGGAAAAATGGCTTGATAAATTAGTAGAAGCATATGACGTAGAAGGAAAGACAATTGAAGATTTAGTATATGCTTCTTATTTATTAGAAGATGTGAAATTCCAGCTTGAAACAGCGGAACAGCATATTCGTAAGGCAACTGAACTCGCAATGCTTCCTGACGGTCCAGCGCCTCGCATTGAAACCCTGCAAGCAGATCTAGCTTTACTTGGAACGCTATCATCAGCTGCTCATGAGTCGTGGACAAGTTTGTATGAAGCGATGCAAAATGTATCGTGGCAAACGTTAAAGCGTATTAAGAAAAGTGATTACAATGAAGATGTTGTAAAACAAGTAGACTCTCTTCGTAATAAAGCGAAAGATGAAGTGAAGAAATTACAAGAAGAGTTATTTAGCCGAAAACCTGAAAGTTTCTTACGAGATTTTCAAGATATGCACCCAGTATTAGAAAAGCTTGTTCAACTTGTAAAAGTATTTACAGAGCGTTTCCAAGCGATGAAGCGAGATAAAGGAATGGTCGATTTCACAGATTTAGAGCATTTCTGTTTACAAATTTTAAGTGAACAAAGTGAAAATGGTGAAATGAATCCGTCAGCAGTGGCGCTCCAATATCGTAATAAATTTGCTGAAGTATTAGTCGATGAATATCAAGATACGAACTTTGTACAGGAATCTATTATTAAATTCGTAACGAAAGATTCTGAGAGTGAAGGAAACTTGTTCATGGTTGGTGACGTAAAGCAGTCGATTTATCGTTTCCGACTAGCCGAACCAGGACTATTCCTAGGAAAATATAAACGCTTCACACAAGAAGGATTGGGCGGTGGAATGAAGATCGACTTAGCGAAAAACTTCCGTAGTCGTCATGAAGTGTTAGCAGGTACGAACTTTATCTTCAAACAAATTATGGGTGAAGAAGTCGGAGAAATCGACTACGATGCAGACGCTGAATTAAAGTTAGGTGCTACCTATCCAGAAGGTGAAGATGTAGCGGCAGAACTACTGTGCATTCAGCAAACGGAAGAAGAAGTAATAGACGGAGAAGAAGGTGCAGAAGTCGAAAAAGCACAGCTTGAAGCTCGTCTTATGGCGCAGCGCATTAAAGCGATGGTTGATTCAGGTTATGAAGTGTATGACCGTAAAAATGATAGTATGCGCCCAGTACAATACCGCGACTTCGTTATTTTACTTCGCTCCATGCCGTGGGCCCCGCAAATTATGGAAGAGTTAAAATTACAAGGAATTCCAGTGTACGCTGACCTTGCGACTGGTTACTTTGAAGCGACAGAAGTAAATATTATGATGAACGTATTCCGCGTTATTGATAATCCGATGCAAGATATTCCGCTTGCAGCTGTACTTCGTTCTCCAATCGTTGGATTGAGCGATGAAGAACTTGCGACGCTTCGTGCTCATGGAAAGAAAGGCTCGTTTTATGAAGTAATGAGCTCATTCTTAAAAGGGGCACCACTTGAAGAGGAGCAAGAACTTCATGATAAATTAGAGTGGTTTTATAACTTACTGCAAGGATGGCGTGAATTCGCGCGCCAACAATCACTTTCTGATTTAATTTGGAAAGTGTACGGTGAGACAGGTTATTACGACTTCGTTGGCGGTTTACCAGCTGGAAAGCAAAGGCAGGCAAACTTACGCGTACTATATGACCGCGCAAGACAATACGAAGCAACATCATTTAGAGGATTATTCCGCTTCTTACGTTTTATTGAACGTATTTTAGAACGCGGTGATGACATGGGTACGGCGAGGGCCCTCGGTGAACAAGAAGACGTTGTTCGCATTATGACGATTCATAAAAGTAAAGGGTTAGAGTTCCCGGTTGTATTTGTAGCTGGACTCGGTCGTCGTTTTAATACACAAGACTTAATGAAACGTTTCTTATTGCATAAAGATTTCGGTTTCGGTTCGCAATTTATCGATCCGCGTAAACGAATTAAATATACAACATTATCACAGCTTGCGATTAAGCGTAAAATGAAAATGGAATTAATTGCGGAAGAAATGCGCGTACTATACGTAGCGTTGACGCGCGCGAAAGAGAAGTTAATTTTAATCGGAACAGTTAAGGATGCAAATAAGGAAATGGAAAAATGGCTTGATGCGAGGGAACATAGTGAATGGTTATTACCAGATCACATACGTGCCGGGGCGTCTTGTTATTTAGACTGGATTGCACCTTCATTATATAGACACCGTGATAGTGAAATGCTTCTTGAATTAGGACAAGGAAGTATTCCAGATGAAATTTACGGGTATGACACTAGCTGGAAAGTAGAAGTTGTGGACGGTAATACGCTACTTGCACCAGAGCCAGTTCAAGAAGAGAAACAAGAATTGTTAGAAGCGCTTCGTGAGAAAAAGGCTGTGCCGTTAGAAAGTGAACGAAAAGATGAAGTGTACGATAGATTAATGTGGAAGTACGGATATGAGGAAGCAACATCTCACCGTGCGAAGCAATCTGTTACAGAAATAAAGAGAAATTATCAATCAGAAGATGGTAGTGATAACGCCTTTATTAAAAAACTACGTGCACCAATTAAAACACGTCCGCGCTTTATGGAGAAAAAAGGGTTAACGTACGCAGAGCGCGGAACAGCAGTCCATGCCGTTATGCAGCATGTTGATTTGAAGAAGCCGATTACGGTTGAAGTTCTTCAAGAGCAAATTGCTGGAATGGTAAATAAGGAATTATTAACATTCGAGCAGGCGGAAGAAATAGCGATTGAAAAAGTAATTTCATTCTTTGACAGTGACTTAGGTAAAAGGGTATTAGCGGCGAAAAGTGTTGAGCGTGAAGTTCCATTTACGATGATGCTTGCAGCAGAAGAAGCATATCAAGATTGGCAAGGGAATAGCGGGGAATCGATTCTTGTCCAAGGGGTTATCGACTGCATGATTGAAGAGGAAGATGGCATTACGTTAATCGACTTCAAAACAGATACGATTGAAGGGAAATTTCCAGGCGGATTCGAACAAGCGAAACCAATTTTAGAAGATCGATATAAAGTGCAGCTTTCGTTATATGCAAAAGCACTGGAGAAAAGCTTACAACATCCTGTAAAAGAGAAATGTTTATACTTCTTTGATGGGAATCACGTTGTAAATATTGAAGAATAGAGGGGCTTGAAAATGGTAACGGAAAAAACGTTAAGAACTTGTGAACAGGGACACGAGTACTATAAAAGTAGCGATTGTCCAACTTGCCCAGTCTGTGAGAAAGAGAGAAAACCAAAAGAAGGTTTTCTCTCTCTTCTTTCAGCGCCAGCAAGAAGGGCATTAGAACACCATGGAATTCAAACTGTAGAAGAACTCTCAAAATATAGTGAAAAAGAAATATTAAAACTGCATGGTATGGGACCTGCGTCTTTGCCGAAGCTTAGGAGGGCTTTGGAGGAGAGCGGGTTATCATTTAAATAAAATGAAATAGTGCCTCTTCACTACTTACTTGTTTATACCACTATTTGTGGACAGTAAAGTTCTTGCTTATTAAAATTTTATTTTAATAATTTTGAATTAGATAAAAGAAAAAAGTAGGAGAATATCTCCTACTTTTTTTACGCTGTTCCAATCTGATCTTGATCTGCCACATCAGAATCAAATGTATTCGTTGCACTAACACCGTTAAACGTATTCACGACAAACCCAACATTGGAAGCTCCAGATCCGTTATAGGCTTTCGTGTTTTCTTTCGGAGATACGTTATAAAAATCTCCTAAGTTGAAAGAGCCGTTACTGTTTTGCACGACGAGATTTCCTACAACCGAAGGCATACCATCCACCTACTTTACTAAGCTTTTTAATTACTATATGAATTATTGTGCGGAAGGTTCATCCGTAATATATTGGCGGATTTGTATAATACGAGAGTTATTAAAACCATAATCAACATTTCCAATTTGAAAGCAACCAGAATTTAAAAGTGTGCGTAATTCAACGTTATTAACTTCAATAAAAGGGCATTCATTTACAATGTTTAATTTTACATCTGTCGTTCGTTTTGGAATTGTAATGTGTTCATCTGTAAAGATTTCAAAAGCATCAAAGCGACCTTCTCCCCGTATATAAAAAGGAATTTCACGGTGGACGGCAATAGCTCTACTTTTTAATTCCATTTGGTTTGCATCTCCAACTTGAAATACAGCAGCAATCCCTAAAGAAATAATAGAAACATTTTGGACAATAGACACATGATGCAACATAATTTCTCAGTCTCCTTAACCTGGAGTAGGAGGGACATCTGTTACTAATGGTACAAATGGACCCTCTGTAACTGTTTCAAATGGTGTATCGAGAATAGAAGATAGAATGAGGAGATTTGCATCTCCAATTAAAAAGAGTGCGGACGACGATACACCGTTCATTTTAATCTGTCCGACTTTTAACTCACGGTTTACAACGTTAAGGTTCATACATACTTACTCCTTTCGGAAATTTCCCGGTATGTGCTGAATAAAGGAGAGAAAGGCTTTGTCAATATCTTGTTTCATTGCCTGAATAATGATATCTCGTAAATAATCTGGATCTGTTGAAATACCTTCATATGATTGCGCTTGTGATAAATAATAAGGGAGTCGATGCTCCATCTGTTTTTTTATGTCATCCACCATCATTTGTCGATACATTTCATCAAGCGGTGTTCGCTCTTCTTGTTCAAAATGGAGAATACGATTATATGCTTCTTCATCTAAGTATCGATGCATTTCTTGGAGGATACCTTGATAAAAGTCTGGGTTTGTTTCAGTTTCAGGGTTTACCTTCAATGTTTCTGTATCCACTTGAAAATCTTCAATTTGTTGTCCTTTTGCTGAAAATGGGTTTAAACCAATATTTAAAGTACCATTTAAATTTTCGACTTTTAATTGATCGAATTTGTATTCCACTTTTCCTACAGAAGAGGAGGGGCGATTTTTTAATTCGTTAAGCTCTTCTTGGAGTTGGCGCACTTGATCTTCTAAATTCAGGATGGCTGCTTGTTGTGTTTGAAGAGCTTGTTGAAGTTGGTGTAAGTAAGTATATATATCTTGATTCATTTGTGAAACCTCCTTTTCAATAGGGAGGGTAAAAATATTCCTGCTATATATTTATGACAAGGATGTCTTAAGAAGAACTAGTTGATGGTTTGATAGAAATAATTTGTCCTTTCGCCTGTAATGGGCGAAGCGGCTCCGTAAATCCGCCCGTATTTGAAAATTTAGATAGGGCTTTAATACTTCCGGCAGTACCAATTTGGAACACAGAAGAGGTTGTAATGCTATCAATTTTAATACTGTTGATGATGATACTTTGGTTTACATAAAAATTCAATGCAATTGCCTCCTTTAAGTTGAGCCAATTATCGCTTGATCGATTACATCTGAATCGTTGACAGTCGTTGCACTTTGATAATTGTAGACAGAAACATTGTCTCCAACGTTGAAAGAGCCGGCCCCGGCGAAAGCACGTGAGTAACTAATAGGCCTAATCGCAAATACATCTCCAATATGAAAAATACCACTTGATCCAATATTGACGATACGAATATGTCCGACCATAGCTGGCATATAAAACACCCTTCGTTTTTAAAATTTTCTTTTCTACTATTGTATGGGCGTTTTCAATAAAATGTGTGTTTTTTTGAAATAAAAGACACACACACGCTATTGCGTGTGTGTGTCGAGTGTTTGATTTGGGTGAAAATCCGTATGTACATGCCAAATTACATTTAAGAGCCTGTCCAGTTCTTGGCTACAATCCACTGTTTTTTGAGAAGTCATTCCATAGCGTTCAGCAAAATAAATCATTTTTTCACGTTTTTTTTCAATCGCTTGCTCAAACATTGAAATCGGCTCCATCTCTAAATGAAATTTTTAGTATATATGTAGTACATATTATACAAAAACTCCATAAAAAAGAAATACCTTCGCTAAAAAAAGTAAAATTTCTACATTTTATGCCAAATATAAAGGCGTAACGAATAGGGTATGAGAAGAATATTGTAAAAATTAGCGTGTATGAGAAGGTTTTTTTCTTACGGATGCGAATACAATTAAAGGGCATGAGTTTTAGGATGGAGAGTGGAAATATTGCGTTTTGTAACGGCGAAGAAAGAAGAAAAGGTATTTGTAGGTATTGTGGATGAAGAAGAAAAAAAGGTATTACACTTAAGAGAAGCGCAAAGACAAAAAGGGGAAAAGGTTACAATCCCTATTACAATGTTAGAGTGTATTGAAAGAGGAACTGAATGCTTTGAGAAAGTATGTGAAATTGTAAATTGGGCAAAAGAGAACGGGGAAGCGGCGTATTATCCGTTAACAGAGGTGAAAATATTAGCACCGATTCCAAGACCAAGAAAGAATATTTTGTGCGTTGGAAAAAACTATCGTGAGCATGCCATAGAAATGGGCGGAATAGAGTCTATTCCAGAAAATATAATGATTTTTACGAAAGCACCAACAACAGTTATTGGCATAAATGAGCAAATTAATGGTCACCCTCATGCAACGGACGAACTAGATTACGAAGGAGAATTAGCTATCATTATTGGTAAGCGAGGGAAGCAAATAAAAAAAGAAAAAGCGCTTGAGCATGTTTTTGGTTATACGATTATCAATGATGTAACAGCTCGAGACATTCAAAGAAAACATAAACAGTTTTTCCTTGGGAAAAGCTTCGATACATTTTGTCCGATGGGACCGTATTTAATTCATAAATCGGTGGTTAATGCGCCGAATGCATTACACATTGAAACGGTAGTAAATGGAGAAGTAAGGCAAACTTCCAACACAAATAAAATGATTTTTTCAATAGAAGAAATTATTTCAACGATAAGTAAAGGAATGACTTTAGAACCAGGCGATATTATCGCAACAGGAACCCCGGCTGGTGTCGGAAAAGGTTTCACACCACCGAAGTTTTTACATGCTGGTGATGAAGTGGTTATTACAGTAGAAGGAATTGGTACTTTGCGAAATGTAGTGAAGTGAAGAAAAGAGCTATCTTGTTAAAAGATAGCTCTTTTTTATGGCCTTGGGTTATAGAGGTAATCAATAACGGAAAAAGTGTAAAGACCAATGAATGCAAGTGTACAAATGCCAAATAGTATAACCGTAAGTGCGCTTTTTTCTCGTCCAAAACCAATGATAGTAAGAATAACAGCAGTCCAAAATGATGCTTTCAGTAGTGTGAATGTAGTAGGAGTTGAGTAGTGAGTAAGCCATGTTGTGGAAAGTAGGAAGCCAAAGAATGTAACTAAAATAAAAGATGTAGCTAAATAGTTAATATGTTTACCATATCTTAATAGCATATCGCACCTCCTTTACGATTTTAAAATACAGAAAATTACAAAAAATCTTAATATAAATGAATATAAAAAGAAAGAGGTTGTCCCAACATGTCGGACAACCTCTCTATCATTACGATAATACAGCTTTAATTTTTTGGAATGCCCACTCTAAATCTTCTTCAGAGATTACTAGAGGTGGTGCGATACGAATTACGTTTTCATGTGTTTCTTTACATAGTAGACCAGCTGCTTTTAGTTGTTCACAGTAAGGACGAGCTGGTTCGTTTAATTCGATACCGATGAATAAACCTTTACCGCGAACTTCAGTGATCATTGGGTTATCAATCTCTTTTAATTGCCCAACTAATTTTTCACCTAATTGAAGAGAACGCTCTGTTAATTTTTCTTCTTCTAACACTTCAAGAGCTGCGATAGAAACAGCACATGCAAGTGGGTTACCACCGAATGTAGAACCGTGAGAACCTGGCTCGAATACGCCTAAAATGTCGCGGTTTGCTGCTACGCAAGAGATTGGGAATACGCCGCCGCCAAGTGCTTTACCAAGTATGTACATGTCAGGAGTTACATTGTCCCAGTCACAAGCAAATACTTTACCAGTACGGCCTAAGCCAGTTTGGATTTCATCTGCTACAAATAAAACGTTTTCTTTTTTACATACTTCAAAAGCTTCTTTTAAGTAACCAGCTGGTGGGATGTTAATTCCTGCTTCACCTTGAATTGGCTCTAAAATGAATGCTGCTGTGTTTGGTGTAATTGCGGCTTTTAATGCTTCTAAATCACCGTAAGGAATTACAACGATGCCAGGAAGCATTGGACCGAATCCACGCTTGTACTCTTCATTTGAAGACATAGAAACAGAACCCATTGTACGTCCGTGGAAGTTATCTTCACAAACGATGATTTCAGCGCGGTTTGCTTCTACTTTCTTCACATCATAAGCCCAGCGACGAACTGTTTTAATTGCAGTTTCAACAGCTTCAGCACCTGTATTCATTGGAAGTACCATTTCTTTATTAGTTAGTTTCGCAACTTTTTCGTACCAAGGACCTAATTGATCGCTATGGAAAGCACGAGAAGTTAACGTAACACGATTAGCTTGGTCAATTAAAGCGTTAATAATTTTCGGGTGACGATGACCTTGGTTTACTGCAGAATATGCACTTAATAAGTCCATATAGCGGTTTCCTTCAGGATCTTCTACCCAAACACCTTCTGCTTTAGAAATAACGATTGGAAGTGGGTGATAGTTATTTGCTCCGTATGTGTCTGTAAGTTCGATAATATCCTTAGTTTGAATCATGATTGTTCCCCCTTTTGTTATTACAAGAAGTTTGTAAATACTCTAAATATTATATCATTTAAATGTAAAAAAGCGAAACATTTCCTGAAAATAAATGAACATGTTATCATATAGGATGAAAAAGTGTGAAAAGAGGAGGTAAGGAATACGATGGTACATATGCATATTACAGCATGGGCGTTAGGTTTAATTTTATTCTTCGTTGCGTATTCACTTTATTCAGCAGGAAGAAAAGGTAAAGGTGTACATATGGGGCTTCGCCTAATGTATATCATCATTATTGTGACAGGCTTCATGTTGTACATGAGTATTGTGAAGACAGCAACAGGTAGCATGCACATGTGGTATGGCTTAAAAATGTTAGCTGGTATTTTAGTTATCGGCGGAATGGAAATGGTTCTTGTAAAAATGAGCAAAAACAAACCAACAGGGGCGGTTTGGGGCTTATTTATTGTTGCGCTAGTAGCAGTATTATACTTAGGACTGAAATTGCCACTTGGCTGGTACGTATTCAAATAAAAATAAAACCACCTTATAATCTCAAAGACTTGGGAGATAAGGTGGTTTTTATTTTTTATGTCGCATCGATATGCAACTCTTCTCCATTTACTTTCGTAAAACGGAACATATTTTTATTTGATGTAGTGTGACGTACGAAATGGTGCTGCAGTGTACAGATCATTTCGTCGTTATCAAACAAAAGAATATTTACTCCTTCGCGTGACTCCTCTTTCGGTAAGAAGGATAAATAATTATGACAATACATGCAATCATATAAAGAGTAGTGAAGTGATTGCAATGATTCAGTTAATAATGTGAAGACAGAGTCAGGTAATTCCTCGAGCCATTCATTATAGCTAAGAAGTAACTTTTTTCGAATACGTACCATTTCACCATTTTGCAAATGGTGTTGCTCGTTGGCGATTTGTAATACATCTTGTTCATAGAAACGGGCTGGTAACCAATTGTTATTATACAAAATTTCAAACCCATCTTCGGCAATATCTTCTAATAGAAACGCTTCATCATTTTCATCATCAAAGAATACCCATTCATTGTTTATATATTCTACATTACCGACTGTATGAGCACGGGGCTGGTTATATAAAATATGTTTACGTTGTATCATATACGATTTCTCCTTTATGAAAAGTAGTTATTCCTGTTATAGACAGTTCGTGCGTTCTTTATAACTAGACACATCTAGACATAGGTGGGCATACAATAAAACACGTTTTACTGAGTGAGAATGCTATTCCATATGTGGATAGTAGGTTATCGTCAAGTTTTTCATTTTTTGATCCGCACTCTTAGGGTGGGGATTACTGCACGTTCAAGAAAAGAAATAAGATGGAAGGATGATTTATATGTGCGGGATTACAGGATGGGTGGATTATAAACGCTCATTAGAAGGAGAAAGAGATGTCGTTACGAAGATGGCTGAGACGTTAGCGAAGCGGGGGCCGGATGATAATAAAGTTTGGATTAAAGGAAATGTCGCATTTGGGCATAAACGGTTAATTGTTGTTGATCCTGAGGGGGGGAAACAACCGATGACTTGTTTAAAAGATGAAACGAATTATGCCATTTGCTATAACGGTGAACTTTATAACACAGAAGACATTCGAAAGGAATTATTAAGAAGAGGGTATACGTTCAAAGGTCATTCTGATACAGAAGTATTATTAGCTTCTTATATTGAATGGAAAGAAGAATGTGTCGATCATTTAAACGGTATATATGCGTTTGCAGTATGGGATGAACAGAAAGAACAAGTATTTATTGCGAGAGATCGATTAGGTGTAAAGCCACTTTTTTATAAATATGATAGCGGACGCTTACTATTTGGTTCGGAGTTAAAAGCGATATTGTCGCATCCAGATGTGAAGGCGGAAGTAACATTAGAAGGGTTATCAGAAATATTCGGACTCGGACCGTCAAGAACGCCTGGCCACGGTATTTATGCTGGTATAAAAGAATTACGTCCAGGTCATGCGATGACATTTTCAAAGAACGGTTTGTGTATATGGAGATATTGGAATGTAGAAAGTAAAAAACATGAAGACTCTTTTGAAGAAACAGTAGAGAAAACGCGCTTTTTACTACAAGATGCTATTACAAGACAGCTTGTTTCTGATGTACCACTATGTACTTTTTTATCAGGTGGTGTAGATTCGAGCGCTATTACAGCTATTGCAGCGAAAGAATATGAGAGATCGGGAAAAGGGCAATTACACACGTATTCTATTGATTACGAAGATAATGACAAATACTTTAAAGCAAATGCATTCCAGCCAAATTCAGATGCTCCGTTTATTAATTTAATGACTGAGACATTTCAAACAACCCATCATCGCTGCGTCATTTCGAATGAAAAATTAGCAGAGTATTTAACTGAAGCAGTACTTGTTCGTGATTTGCCTGGTATGGCAGATATCGATTCGTCATTATTATGGTTTTGCCGAGAAATTAAACAAGATTTTGTCGTTGGCTTATCTGGAGAATGTGCAGATGAAATATTTGGTGGATATCCGTGGTTTTATAGAGAAGATGATTTACAATCGAGTGCATTTCCATGGATGCGTTCTACAGAGGCACGTGAACAACTTCTAAAAAAAGAATGGAGAAATAAATTAAATTTACAACAATATGTACAAAGGCGTTATGAAGAGTCGATTCAAGAAGTTCCTATTTTAGAGGGGGAAAGTCCGCTAGAAGCAAAAAGACGCCAATTATTTTATTTAAATATGGTATGGTTTATGACAACATTATTAGACAGAAAAGACCGCATGAGTATGGGGGCAAGTTTAGAAGTACGTGTTCCATTTGCAGATCATCGTCTTGTCGAATATGCGTGGAATATTCCTTGGGAAATGAAAATGTATAAAAACCGCGAAAAAGGTCTATTACGTAAAGCGTTAGAAGATGTACTTCCGCATGACATCTTATATAGAAAGAAGAGTCCGTATCCGAAAACGCACAATCCACACTATACAAACGCAGTAACAGTATGGCTTCAAAATATATTAACGGATAAAGGTTCAATTTTACACGAACTGTTTGATAAAGAGCAGTTGAGCGGATTGATTCAGTCTGGCGGCAGTGCATTTCAAACACCATGGTTTGGTCAATTGATGACTGGGCCACAGCTTTTAGCTCATTTAGCACAAATTCATGTTTGGTTTAAAGAATATGGGGTAAATATTAAGGAATAAGGGAAAAGCGGCTTACAATTATGTAAGTCGCTTTTTATTAAAGAAATTGTCATATAAAATTCAAAATCACCTTATAAATAATACTTAATTAGAATTATTATTTTGACGTACTTATTATTACTTGTTATAATTGGAAACAAACGTTCTGAAAAAGATTCTCATTTATAAAATTGAGGTGTTAGATAGATGACAAAGAAAAGAATAGGTTTACTCGTAATGGCGTATGGAACACCAGAATCATTAGACGATGTAGAGGCATATTATACACATATCCGTCACGGGCGTACGCCATCAGAAGAAGCGCTTGAAGATTTAATTGGGCGCTATAAAGCGATTGGTGGAATTTCACCGCTTGCAAAAATTACGAAAGAACAGGCGCATAAATTAACAGATTCAATGAATAACATATTTACAGAGTATGAATTTACTTGTTACTTAGGTTTAAAACATATTGCACCATTTATAGAAGATGCTGTAGAAGAAATGAAGCGTGATGGGATCGAGCAAGCGATTAGTATCGTATTAGCGCCACATTACTCTACATTTAGCATTAAAGCGTATAATGACCGTGCTATTCGTCTTTCGCAAGAAATTGGTGGTCCTGTTATTGAACCAATTGAACAATGGTATGATGAACCGAAATTTATTTCGTATTGGGCAGACCAAATAAAAGAGACGTTTACAGAAATTGATAATAAAGAGAAAGCACTCGTAATTTTTTCAGCGCATAGTTTGCCAGAAAAAATTATTGCAACAGGAGACCCATATGTAGAACAACTAAAGCATACGGCAGATTTAATTGCAGAAGCTGCAAATATTCAAAACTATACAATCGGTTGGCAAAGTGCTGGGAATACTCCAGATCCGTGGATTGGTCCAGATGTGCAAGATTTAACGAAAGATTTATATGAAGAGCATGGGTACGAATCTTTCGTATATTGCCCAGTTGGTTTTGTAGCGGAGCATTTAGAAGTTTTATATGACAACGATTATGAATGTAAAGTTGTAACGGATGAATTAAATGCCAAATATTTCAGACCAAATATGCCGAATGCACAATCTGCATTTATCGACTGTTTGGCTGAAATTGTTTCCAAAAAAGTGAAGGAAATAGTTGACAAAGATTTAGTTTTGAATAATAATTAATTTATAATAATTTTAAATAAATAATGATTACTACGAAAGAAAGAGGAGGATCCCCCTAGATGAATCCAAATAATCGCTTAACAACAAACCAAGGTGCTCCAGTTGGAGACAACCAAAATTCTCGTACAGCTGGTCGTCGTGGACCAGTATTATTAGAAGACTATCATTTAGTAGAAAAACTTGCGCACTTTGATCGTGAACGTATTCCGGAGCGTGTTGTGCATGCACGTGGTGCAGGTGCTCACGGTGTATTCGTAACGAAAAATAGTATGAAGCAATATACGAAAGCAGCATTTTTACAAAATGAAGGAACTGAAACGCCTGTATTTGTTCGTTTTTCAACGGTTATTCATGGTCAAGGTTCTCCTGAAACAGCACGTGACCCACGTGGGTTTGCTGTTAAATTTTATACAGAAGAAGGAAACTACGATATCGTAGGTAATCATTTACCAGTTTTCTTCATTCGTGATGCAATTAAATTCCCTGATATGGTACATTCCTTAAAACCAGCACCTGATACGAATATTCAAACGCCAGATCGTTATTGGGATTTCATGACGTTAAGTCCAGAATCTACACATATGATGACATGGGTATTTTCTGATTACGGTACACCAGCAAGCTATCGTGAAATGGAGGGTTTCGGCGTCCATTCATTTAAATGGATTAATGAAGAAGGTAAAATTGTTTATATTAAATACCACTGGAAACCACAGCAAGGTGTACGTAACTTAAATGCGAAAGAAGTGCAAGAAGTACAAGGGAAAGACTTCAATCATGCAACTCGTGACTTGTTCGATGCAATCGAAAAAGGAAATTACCCAAAATGGGATTTACACGTACAAGTTATGCAATTAGATGAAATGGACTCTTTAGACTTTGATCCACTAGATCCAACGAAAGTATGGCCAGAAGATCGCTTCCCATTAATGGAAGTAGGGACAATGACGTTAAATCGTAATCCGAAAAACTTCTTTGCAGAAGTAGAGCAAGTAGCGTTCTCTCCAAGTGCAACTGTAAATGGTATTGAGCCATCGGAAGATAAATTATTACAAGGTCGTTTATTCTCTTACCCAGATACACAGCGTTATCGTCTTGGTGCAAATTACTTACAAATTCCTGTAAACTGCCCATACGCAGCTGTTCATAATCAACAACGTGATGGTGCGATGCAAGTGAATCAAAACCCATCTACAATCAACTACGAACCGAGTCGTCATGCAGAGAATCCAGTTGAAGACAAAGCTTACCGCGATTCAACTATGAAAGTAGAAGGCTATGTATCTCGTGAAAAAATTGAGAAACCAAATGACTTCAAACAAGCAGGTGAGCGTTACCGTTCATTCTCTAAAGAAGAGCAAGATAACTTAATTGCAAACTTAACAAATGATCTAAAAGACGTAAATGAACGCACAAAATTATTAGCTGTTTGTAACTTCTTCCGTGCAGATCAAGAATACGGTATGCGTTTAGCACAGGCATTAAATGTTGATATTACGCAATATGTAGGAAATGCTCCGAAATAAATAGGAAAAGACGACCGGGCTTCGGTCGTCTTTTTTGTATAAAGTTATGTGGGGTATTTCGCATGTAAAACATGTCGGAATTTGTTGGTAAATCGATATGTTGTGTCGAACCGTTGATATATTGAAAGAAACAATCGATATATTTGAAAAATCGTTGATATATCCAAAAAATCGCTGATATATTCTCTCTAATACCAGATTGGGTATTGAGAAATCTATGTAACAAGTTCCCATTATTTAATAAGGCTAAGTGGCCTGAGTTCTACGATAGATAGGAACTCAGGCTTTTTTATGCAAAAAATTTATGAAATCTTTTTGGAATAAAACTGAGGACAAGAAAGAGGGCGATTTCTCCTAAAATAGCGACAATGATATTGAATAAAAAGGTACGGAAATTTGCAGTGATATGAGTAAGAATCGCGTATTTCCAATAAGATAAGCTCATGAAAATCACTCCTTGTAGCATTTTTTATAGTATATAAAATTTGTTTCGTAAAAGTGCGTGTCTTAGTTTGTGATTTGCGAAAAAACAAAATAAATTCTCAATATAATCTCAACAATTGAGTAACAAAACATGGAATATATTACCTGTTTAATGGCATAGGAATAGGAGTGTTTACAAAAATATTTTTTGAATTAACATAAAATTTGCAAAAAACTAATAAATTGTTGAAATAATGCAAACGTAAATATATACTCTATATATACTTTTTACAAAAAAGGATGTGATGAAATGAATTACATGTTTACTTGGTAGGGTAGGATTGATTCACTTTACAAATTCGAAAAAAATTAAGTGAGGAGAAATGTACATGTTTCAATTTATGAAATCACCAATCGGTATAGCGGTTGGAGTAGCAGCGGTTATATTAGCGTCACCAAAAGCGAGAAAGGGGCTAAGAAAGCTAGCGGTAAAAACAGTATCTGCTTTTCTCGGTGCAAAAGAACAAATTCAAAATGCTAGTTCAGAAATGGAAGAAGCTTTACCGAAAGTAAAAGAAGCGGCACGTAAAGTGGCAGTAAAAACAGTATCGCCAATTATTGGAGCAGTAGAAGCTGTACCGACAACTA
Source organism: Bacillus sp. EKM501B (assembly GCF_011800505.1). Lineage (NCBI taxonomy): Bacteria > Bacillati > Bacillota > Bacilli > Caryophanales > Bacillaceae > Bacillus > Bacillus sp. EKM501B. Next base: position 336,979 of record NZ_JAALFZ010000001.1, read on the forward strand.
TTTCTAAATTCCAGGAAAAATGGGCGTCTCGTGTAAATGCATATCATTCTGAGCAGAGTGTAGATTACGAAAGCATACCTGTTACTCCTTAGATAGTAAGTGATTTTACTTCCTTTACAAGGATAAGGAGGATGATGATGCAGAGTAAATTATTAAAAACGAGATTTATACGATCGTTACCTGGAAGAATTCGAATTGAAATATATAAACTAAAATACAACTTGGACATGGCGAACTTGATAGTAGAACGTTTTCGTGACGTGGAAGGTATTTATCAAGTGAGTCCCTCTATCTCTACAGGAAGAGCCCTGATTACTTACGATATCAACAAGACCTCTCTACATACCGTTTGTGAAATAATTAAACTCCTAGAAGAACAAACTACAAAGAATACTAACTTTAACAATATTGAAGAAACGAAGAAAGCAGAAGATTCTTCATCTAGTGTAATTTCTTACGAGAAAAAAGGTGAAGGTGTTCCATTGCCACTAGCGCTTTCTGTCGCTGGATTAGGTGCGTTCGGTATAAAGCAACTATTTATGGGAAGATCAGCTTTAGCTAGAAGTCCAGGGCTTTTTTACTTGTCGGGGGCTTTATCTGTTTTGACGGGATACCCGTTTTTAAAACGAGGATTCAAAAAAATGGTTGCTAGCAAAAAAGTGAATTCTGATCTAGTGCTTGGCATAGGAACGCTTGCACTCGCACTAGCGCGGGAAAATATCGTCGTACTAGCGGGACTTAGTCTATTAAATTATTTAAATTGGAAGCGTAGTCAAGCGAACATAAATGAAGAGACAGATTCGTATAAAGAAAGAATTTTATCCCCGGAGATTAAAGCATACAGTGAAAAGCAATCGAAATGGGGCATGCTTTTTGGGGGAGCAACATGGGCCTTTACGAGAAATCCACTACGCGGAATGGCGGTTTTATTAGCTGCGAATCCGAAACCTGCAGTTTCGTCTGCTGAGTATGCATGGCGACAAGGAGATCTCGTTGCGAGGGAAAGAGGATATCTTATTCCAAATGAAGGATCGTTATCTCAACTGTCCCGAACGAGAACAATCGTATTTGACGATGTATCGCGTATATTCTGTCATGAAGAAGCGGAGATTAGCTGCATTTCAGAAGATGAAGGGCAAGTTTGGTGCACGGCAGCCTCACTGCTGGAGAAAAGTGGGCATGATTGGAAAGAGGAAGTTGTGCAACGAGCGAAGCAAACAGGAAGAACGTTAAGGAAAGCTTTTGAAATCGAAGTTGATGACGAAGGGATAAAAGGTGACATACAAGGCATTCCATCCTTTATCGGGAGTAAAGTATTTGTGCAGCGAAATGGTGTAGATATAAGTGCTTATGAGCTAGAAGCGAAAGGACTTGGCAAAGAAGGATTTAACGTTCAGTTCGTTGCTAAAGGTAAAAAATGTGTAGGATTGTTAGTTGGATCGAAAATGACGATTACACCTGAATTCACAGAAATAATGAAAGAATTAGGTGAAAATCAGTGGAAGTTTGCAGTTTTGCAAAATAGTTTACATGTAAATCATAGTGTTCTTTCGCAGCACGGTATTGATGCAAGTTGGCAACATAGTGATGTTGTAGAGCGTGTGGAGCGTATTCGTTCGGATGGGGAAGAAGTATTATTTGTTTGTGAGGATAATATTGAATTTCCGTCTGTATCTTATTATGAAATGAAAAATATATTTCAGTCAATCGCCTATGCGAAACAAATCGATTTATTAGTGAAAGAACATTTTCGAGTAGCGAAAATATGGAATATTGCCGGGGAGATGCTGGCTGTTTGGTCTATATTCACGGCACCTATTATCGCTTTAATGGCAAATGCTCTATCTTTAACGTTTTTATCTAGAGCGAAGCGAGTAAGTGAGAAGATTTTTTCTAATAAAAAGTTACTGAATATGAACCACTCGGTAGCTAGAGAAACTTCTACAAAATGGTATGCACTCTCGCAAGAAGATGTAATAAAAGATTTACAAGTGGAGAAACAGCAAGGGCTAAGCGCTCGAGAAGTGCAAATGCGACAAGAAAAGTATGGAATGAATAGAATTGAACCGAAGCAGTCTGTTCCTTGGATTGTTTCATTTATGGGGCAATTTAAAGAGTTTACATCGCTTATTTTACTTGGAGCAGCTGGATTGTCTGTATTATCAGGCGGGGTGTTTGATGGATTAGCGATGGGGACAATTCTCGTCGTCAATGCGGTAATTGGAACCCTTCAAGAGCGAAAAGCAGAAAAAGTAGTAGAAGCTTTAAATCAATTCCGTGCGCCAAATTGTATAGTAACCCGTGAAGGGGAAGAGATAGAGGTAGCAAGTAGTGAGCTCGTCCCAGGTGATGTTGTCTGCCTTCAAGCCGGAGACCGCGTACCTGCGGATCTTCGTATTATAGACTCTTGGAATTTAGAAGTTAATGAAGCGATGCTAACGGGTGAGTCTCTACCAGTTGAAAAGAAAGTGGATGCGGTAGGGGAAGAATCTTCGTTAGCGGAGCAGAATAATATGCTCTTTATGGGCACATCCGTAACGCGCGGCAAGGCGAGAGCTATAGTAGTGGAAACCGGGATGAGTACAGAGATGGGCTATATGATTTCCTTAATGAAGGGGGAAGAAACAGAGCCTACACCACTACAGCAAAAGGTGACGTCTATTAGTAAAACCTTTATTAAAGGAGCATTTGTGGCTGGCGGTATTGTGCTTGTAGCAGGATTGCTACGCGGTTTACCGATTACGCAAATGATTACAACAGCAGTTGCTCTTACAGCATCTGCTGTGCCAGAAGGTTTACCGATTATGATTACAATCGCTTTAAGTGCAGGAATCTTTCGTATGCAAAAGCAAAATGCACTTGTTCGGAAGCTTTCCAGTTTAGAAACGTTAGGTAGAACAACTGTTATTTGTTCTGATAAAACAGGTACTCTTACGAAGAATGAAATGACAGTTAAAGTCATTGCCACACCAAATCGTATGTGGAGTGTATCGGGTGATGGATATGAACCAGTTGGTACAATATCGGATGTAACGTCGTCTAAAGTCGCAGCTGCTGTAGAGATGGAAGTAGAAGAAGCGACTTATCATGAAAGTGAAAAAACGCCGTTAGAACATCCAGATTTTGTTCGCGTTCTGCAAATTAGTGTTCTTTGTAATAATAGTAAGTTAGAACATGAAGACGATCAGTGGATTGTGAAAGGTGACCCAACTGAAGGGGCTTTATTAAGTTTTGCTTCTAAAGCGGGTGTTTCATATAAGGATATGGCATCATTTGAACGACATCATGAAGAACCGTTCGATTCTGAGACGAAAATTATGAGTGTCGTTTGTAAGGAAAATGAATCATTGTATAAGTTTTCGAAAGGATCTGTAGAGGCAATCCTTACTAGATGTAAATGGTATCAACATAACGGTGAAATCTATCCGTTATGTGATAAAGAAAAAGAGGTCATTTTACAACAAAATGAAGGTTTTGCAGAACAGGCATTACGTGTATTAGGTTTTGCGTATAGTAATGTTGAGAATGATGACCTTATTTTTGTTGGATTAGTTGGTATGATTGATCCGCCAAAACCTGAAGTGGAAGAGAGTATTCGTGAAGCGATTGAACTTGGTGTAAAGCCTGTCATGATTACTGGGGATCATCCGACTACGGCAATTTCTATTGCGAAGCAGACCGGTATTTGGAATCGTGATGATCGTGTTTTGACAGGGGTAGAAATCGACAATGTAACAGATGAACAATTAAAAGAAATTGTAAAAAATACTTCTGTTTTTGCTCGCGTAACACCGGCACATAAGTTACGTATAGTAGCTGCATACCAAGCGGACGGTCAAATTGTAGCGATGACTGGGGATGGTGTAAATGATACACCTGCTATAAAGAAAGCGAACATTGGTATTGCGATGGGGCAAACAGGAACAGAAGTAACGAAAGAAGCTGCGGATCTTATATTGAAAAAAGATCATTTCGGTTCCATTGTGGAAGGGGTAAAAGAAGGTAGAACGATTATTGGTAATATTCGTAAAGCGGTTGGATGTTTATTGACGGGAAATTTAGCTGAAGTATTAGTGACAAGTGCGGCAGTTATTGCGGGAATGCCGATTCCGTTAGTACCAATTCAAATTTTATTAATGAATCTTATTACAGATGCTTTACCAGCGATGATTTTAGCTGTAAATCCTGGAAACAAAACGAAGCAAACGAAACGTCAAGATATTGTTGATAAAGAGTTGTACAAAAAAGTTGTAACGCGGGGAATACTGCTTGGAGCAGGTTCACTTGCTTTATTCGGTATGAGCTTAGCGGTTGGCGTGCCTCTTGCGGTAGCGCAAACATCAGCATTTGCAGCATTAGTTGCCGGTCAACTTATTCAAACATTCTCTTGGAGACAAGAAGGATCGGACGAAACGATGCGTGATTGGTCAAAAGATCGTTTCTTTGTGACGGCGTTAGGAACGTCTTGGCTTGTATTATTATCAGCTATATATGTTCCGCCATTTGCTCGTATATTCCATACCGCTCCATTAACATTTATGCAATGGGTACCTGTTCTTTTTGTAGCTGGTACAGTGTCTCAAATTTCAAAACCTATTATTAAATTAATCTCATATAAGAATGATGACTCGAAAAAGTTGGTAGTTAATGAACTAGCATTATTAAAAACAGTGTAAAGGAGTAATGAAAATGATACGAAAAATTGTTATTGGATCTACTTTAGCGTTAGCAAGTGCCGCTTTATTACCTGTTGTAAGAAATACACTCCGTCCACTTGTTGAATCAAGTGCAAAAGGTGTGAAGTCTACTTTTGAAACGATTAAAGAAGAAGTGGAAGATATTATTGTAGAAGCGAAAATGGATAGAATGCAAAAACAATTCGAGAAAGAACTTTCTTATGTTGAAGAAGAACATTCTAATGAACAAGAGATAATTGAAGCAGCTGCAAAGGTTGAGGAAAAGGAGGAAGTAAGAAATGACGCATAAAGCTGTTGAACAAGATGTAGATTACCACCTAGAGAAAGCGTTAGAACATTTTGAGCAAGCATTAGATTTAAGTGTAAAAGCGGTATCGGAAAATAAAGCGATGCAAAAAGAAATTTCTAGTAAAATGGGATCTTTTACGGGAGATATTTTTCAATTCGTTCGCGAAAAAGGAAAAGTACATCGTATGAATATAATGAAGTGGTTCACTCTACCCCGTTTTTAAACAGAGCTGTTAAGTGGAAGGAATATAGGGAGTTATTTTCTCCCTATATTCCTATTCCATGCTATGTATGTCACGTTAGTTTCCGGGATGTTCAACAATACGAAGGGGTGAACGAAATGGCAGCATGGATGATGGTATTAGCACTAACGTTTTCATCGAGTATTGACAACTTAGGGGTAGGAATTTCTTATGGCATTCGAAATATAAAAATTAGTCATCTATCAAATTTTATTATTTCGGTAATTTGCTTTTTATTTAGTGTAGTAGGAATATATTTTGGCTTATGGCTATCAAAAATTTTACCTGGGATAATGCCGGTTGTAATCGGTTCGTTCTTATTAATTATAATCGGTCTCCGAATCATCTTACTAGCAATTCCTCGGAAGGTTTCGGTGCAAGAGATTGAAGGAGAAGTGGGGGACACTGAAATAAATGGCTTAACGAAAAATATCGGTAAATCTGGGGAAATCGGTTTTGTGGAGTCTATTTTTCTTGGGATTGGTTTATCTGCTAATGCGCTCACAAATGGATTAGGAGCGGGTTTGTTCGGTTTGAATCCAATTGCTGTTTGTATTGCAGCTGCAGTTGGTAGTTTTATTACAGTATGGGGCGGAGTTGTGTTGGGAAGAAAGATAGCTCACGTTCGCATCGGTAAATTCACTTTAGGTCAGTTTGGTACATTGATTAGTGGAACATTATTATTAGTTATTGCCTTTGCTGCATTTTTTGATTAATTCATAGAAGGTGAGTGAAAGTGAGATTACTGTATAAAAGACTGAAATATTCGGAATTAGAATCGGAGTTACAATTAGTAGAAAGTGTTTTAAGTTCGGGGTATTTTATTTTATTGGATTTAATCTTCGTATCTTTCTTATTAATGGTACTGACCTTTTCTATGCATCATTCATTTTTTATAGCAATTGTCACATTCGTGAGTTCTTACATAATTTGTGGTAGTGTATTTTTATTATTACGGAAATGGTTAAAATGAGTTAAAAAGCTATCTTAATTTTTTAAGATAGCTTTTTTGTTTACAAAATGTAAACATATAAAGGACTTCTATCTTGTAAATAGTCAAAAAAATTTGTTAATATGAATTGTATAGAGATTATAGTTGTTTTTCTTATAATAACTATGGTTATTCTCGTGAATAAAGGGGAATGAGATATGTCTCAAGATAATGAAAAAAGTAATCTTGGATTGTTGTTGAAAAAGTTACTTAAGGAAAAGTCTTTATCGATGCGAAAGCTTAGTTTGCTTACTGAAATTGATACGGCTACTATTTCAATGATTGTAAATGGTAAGCGAAAGGCAAATCCGAAGCATTTGCAAAAGTTCGCGGAGAGTCTTGGTGTTCCAGTTGGTGATTTGTTTGTGGCAGCAGGCTATTCTATTGAAACGAAACAGGAGGAGCAATCGGATATTCATGTTTCCATTAATAACATTGAACATTTACTTGAATCCGCACAGCTCTATGATCAAAAGTTTAGTATATCGAATGTAGAGCAGCAATTAACGAATTATGAACAATATTCGCAAACAGAAGAAGGCAAAGAAACGATTGAAAAGGGGTTTCTTGAAAAGATTCAAAAGGTAAGCAGTATTGGCCCGTTTATTAATGATTTAAAAGAATTGTATGAAAGATTTACGAAGAAGAAGGGAACGACTGCAGAACTTGCTTTAATGGGAAGTGCGCTGATCTACTTTATATTATCGGTCGATGTAATTCCGGATTATATATTTCCAATCGGCTATTTAGATGATGCGGTTGCAGTACAACTCGTTTTAAATGCACTAATGAAAAGGTAAGATGTTTATATGAATAGATAGATAAGGATATTTATATACCAATAGTTTGAGATAATTGTATCGTTATGAATATACGAAAAAGGTGTACCCCGTGTTAGAACGGAGTACACCTTTTTCGTTTTAATTTGCCGATTCTTCTACATACTCATAAGCTTTCTCACCATGCATCGAAATATCAAGTCCCATGTGTTCCTCGTGCTCATCTACTCGAACGGGGAGGAAAAAGCTAATAACTTTAATAATGGTGTACGTCATTATGATTGTAAAGGCATAGGTTGCCCCGATTGCTACAAGTTGTTTAAACAGTAACGCGGCGTTTCCGTAAAACAATCCGTTCGCACCATCCCCGTTTACGGCAGTAGTTGCAAATAGTCCTGTTGCAATACCGCCCCAAGTTCCTCCGATGCCGTGGCATCCAAAGGCATCAAGTGTATCGTCATAACCGAATTTTGTTTTTAAGAAGAAAACGGCGCCAAAGCATAATATGCCACCAATTGCTCCGATAAGAAGGGCGGAGAAAGGTGTAACGAACCCGCAAGCTGGTGTAATAGCGACTAGACCAGAAACAACTCCGCAAGCAGCTCCCATTGCGGTCGGTTTTGATTGGAAGAACCATTCAGAAAGCATCCAAGTTAGAGCGGCGGCAGCGGCGGCTATATTTGTATTAATAAATGCAGTTAACGCTACGTCGTTTAAGGATAATGCGCTGCCGACGTTAAAACCGAACCAGCCAAACCATAATAAGCCTGCACCTAACATTGTAAATGGCAAATGGTGAGGAGAAGAACCATTTATGTTTTTTCGTTTTCCAAGGAAAATAGCTAATACAAGACCAGCAACTCCGGAAGTGATGTGAACGACGTTTCCGCCAGCGAAGTCTAGGGCGCCAAGTTCCCTTAGCCACCCACCGACGCCCCATACCCAATGAGCGACAGGATTGTAAACGATTGTTGTCCATAGAAGGATAAAAATAAGAAAGGCAGAAAATCGCATTCTTTCAGCAAATGCACCTGAAATTAAAGCTGGAGTTAAAATGGCGAACATGAGTTGAAACATCATGAATAAATTGTGAGGAATAGTAGATGAGTAGTCTGGATTTGGTGCGTAGGTAACTCCGTTTAGACCGAACCAATCAAGTGTGCCGATAAGCCCGTGCCAATCTGGTCCGAATGATAAAGAATAGCCGATAACAATCCATTGAATCGAAACGATAGCCATTGCGCTATAACTATGCATCGTTGTACTGAGTACGTTTTTGCTGCGAACCATACCTCCATAAAAAAGTGCCAATCCTGGTGTCATCAACATGACCATTACTGTCGTCATAAACATAAAAACTGTATCTCCCATATCCATGATCTCTCCTCCTGTAATGTTAGAAAAAATAACATCGTTTTGTTATGTTTCATATCATATTCGAAAAGGAATTAAAAATCAACTAAAAATTCAGAAAAATATATACATGATGTTAGAAAATGTAACATGAATTATTTTGTGAGGATTGAAATCGACATATGCGTTTCACTTGGATAATTGGTATAATATTCTTACAATTAAAAACTTGGGGGATGCGTGTGGGAAAAATACGGACTAGGAAACTATTCATTTGTTTTTGCTTAGCTTTTGTTTTGTTTGTACCAATACATACTTTTGCAGACGAAAAAAGAGAGTGGAAAGATGAAGTTATATACTCCATTATGATTGATCGCTTCAATAATGGAGAACCGAAAAATGACAAGCAGTTAGAAGTTGGTAATTTAGAAGGGTATCAAGGCGGGGATATAAGAGGAATTATAAAAAGGTTGGATTACATAAAAGAAATGGGTTTTACTACCATCATGCTTTCGCCGCTTTTTGAAAGTGGAAAGTACGATGGATTAGACGTGCGAAATTTTAAAAAGGTAAATGAACATTTCGGGACAGACAATGATGTGAAAGAACTTGTAAAAGAAGCTCATGCAAAAGGAATGAAAGTTGTATTTCAATTTCCACTTGGAGAAAACGAACAACAGGTAATTGATGCAACGAAATGGTGGATAAAAGAAGTTGATTTAGACGGAAGTTATGTTATACATAGTGAAAAAAAGCCGCGTTCCTTTTGGGATAACGCGCAAAAAAATATGCAAGTGATAAAGAAAGATTTTCGTATTATGACAAAGGAGGATAGCGAATACAACGAAAAAATAGTAGAATCGTTTTCCAAAGCGGATGTATCGGTGAAATCGTTATACGATGTGAGTAAAAAAGAAGGGGAATTTGTTACGTTTTTAGATGATCAAGAAACAAAAAGATATGCGCGTATTGCAAAAGAAAATATGTATTATCCGCCATCACGTTTAAAACTGGCGCTTACATATTTGTTAACATCACCTGGGATTCCGAATTTTTATTACGGAACTGAAATTGCATTAGATGGAGGAAGTGTACCCGATAATAGACGATTAATGGATTTTAAGTCAGACGAAAAATTTATGCAGCACATAACAAAACTAGGTGAACTTAGGCAGGCGAGACCGTCTTTACGACGCGGTACGTTTGAGCTTCTGTATGATAAGAGCGGGATGAGCGTACTAAAACGAAAATATAAAGATGAAGTAACTTTAGTAGCAATTAATAATACGAAAGAAACACAAAAAGTCTCCTTACCTGCAAGTGCAATTGGTGAAAAACAAGAGTTAAGAGGATTGTTGCAGGATGAAATTATAAGAGAGGAAAACGGAAAATTTTATCTCGTTTTAAAGCGTGAAGAATCAAACGTGTATAAAGTTAACGGAGAAACAGGTGTGAATTGGTTATTTATCTCCTTAATCGTTGGTGTGAATGTATTATTTATTGCGTTTTTAATTGCAGTTAAAAGGAAACGTAGATGAGATGAGAAGTTACTCACTCTACGTTCATGTCTTCTTATTGGATTTGTAAGTTTGTTCGTTGGCGCGATAGTGTTTATTCTGTTGATATGAAATTTCTTAAGAGAAACGATGTGAGAATGAAAACGTCCCTAGTGAGAGGAGGGCCAGGTTAGGAAGGGGATTTTCTTCCTAACCTGTTTTTTGTGTTAGCACCGATAGGGAAGAATCTTTGAAACAATCAATAATTGCAACTATATTAATTTTACATTACATTAAAAGTTAGAGAATACTCTTATACTAATACAGTGCTAAATAGTAGGTGGGAAAATGGAGTTTTACGATTTGGGTATTACCATTAAAGAGCTTAGAATTAAAAAAAATATATCACAATCCGAATTATGTCATGGAATATGTTCACAAAGTCAAATTAGCTATTAATCTAAATACTTTATACTTATTAGGTGAACTTTACTATTTAAAGGGATGGAATTTATTAAGATTTAAACAACAGAATGAAGAAGATATTGCAAATAACATAAAAAAAGCATTATTTATATTTGAACTAACAGAAAAAGAAAATCTGATAAAAATGGTTAAAGAAAAATATTTTGAAAACCAAAATGAAAAAAGCCACTCATAATTCATTTGGGGATTACTTGAAATATAATAGAACCTACAGGGAAAATCCCTGTAGGTTTTAAACTTATAAACTTTCTTCTAAAATATTAGTGTTTAATATAAATTTTTGAATAAGAGTTTACTTAGTGTACTTTTTATTTTGAAGTCTGCATCTTTATTAACGATGTATGCTTCTTTTTAAATCCATCCGAATATTATTGGTTCAAGTCGGAGGAAGGCACTTTGGGGTGTCTTTTCTTTAGACCTTTATCATTAACTATTTAATGTTTTTTTAAATGATTACATGACATAGTTTTTTTGTACCAAGCTTTGTTGATACAGTTAGACTTATCCGTTAGTGAATTCGCATTATTAGAACATCCTACAGTATTTAGGGAGAATGTGGCCAATAAAAACCATAGTATTAATTTCTTCATATAACCACTTCTAACTCTTTTTTAATTAACATTTTTTAAGTTCCTTATTAATTTTACAATACATTAAAGGTTGGGAAATATTCTTATACTCATAAATTGTTACGTTTTGGCGGGGGGAGGAATTATGAGTTACAGCGATTTTTAAGATGACTTTGGTCTAGGGTGTAGTTACTAAGAAAAGTAATTCAAATCGAAGGGGGAAACGTCTTGAGGTGTCTTTTTCTTATTTTCAATAAGGTCTGCTAAATACATGTATAAAACAAATTCTACAATAAGGCCTAGTTTAATCATACGGTCACTTGTAAAGTATGCGTATGGTTAGACCCTGTTCACTTAGCGATTTTCACCGCATATACCTTTTTCTATAGTTTGTTCTCGTAATATTGTCTCTACAAGACAAAAAAGAAAACTCCTCTAATTAAGAGGAGTTTTCTTTTTAGCGGTAGTTAATGAACTGTACGTCGATTGGTAAATCAGCGCTACGAACAGCTGCGATTACTGCTTGTAAGTCATCACGGCTTTTTGCTGTAACACGTACTTGATCATCTTGTACTTGTGTTTTTACTTTTAATTTCATTTCTTTAATGATGTTGTTAATTTTTTTCGCGTTATCTTTATCGATACCTTGTTGAAGTGTTGCGCGTTGGCGAACAGTGTTGCCAGTTGCAGCTTCAACTTTTCCGTAATCTAAGTTCTTAATTGGAACGTTACGTTTTACAAGTTTAGAGATAAGAACGTCTTTTACTTGCTCTAATTTAAACTCGTCATCAGAAGTTAAAACAAGTACTTCTTTTTCTAATTTAATATCACTTTTACTTCCTTTAAAGTCATATCGGTTTTGGATTTCTTTTAATGCGATATTAATTGCGTTTGTTACTTCAGGTAATTCTACTTTCGAAACGATGTCAAAAGAACTATCTTTTGCCATAGTTAGCACCTCCAAATAAATTTCTAATCTTTTTATGTACTGTACATACTAAAGTATAGCTGAAAACGAGTCTAGACTTAAGTGTTTTCGTACTTATATTCATGTAACCTCATTTTATTATAGTGAATTTTGGGCAGTTGGACAAATATAGGAAAAATCATGTTATAATTAACTTTTGTTTGGAATGATAAAAAAGATAATTTTATATATATAGAAGGGAATTAAAAAATATGTATTTGCAAATAGGATCGATTGAACAGGTAACTGTTTTACGCGAAACGGAAATCGGATATATGGTTGGGAATGAAGAAGAAGAAATTTTCCTACATAAAAACGAAGTGGCTGGAGAAATTGAAGAAGGCGATACGATTGATGTATTCTTATACCTTGATCACCAAAATCGTATTTCAGCAACAATGAAGGAACCGATTATTACAACTTATGATTGGAACTGGGTAAAGGTTGTAGAAGTTATTCCTAGTTTAGGTGTGTTTGTTGATATTGGTGTGTCAAAAGATATACTAATTCCAGCTGATGAGTTCCCGATTTATATGCCGGTATGGCCAGAAGTAGGCGACGAATTATATTGTACGTTAAAATTAACGAATCGTGATCGTTTAATTGCTCTTCCGGCAAGAGACAGTGATATGCAAGAAATTATCGTAGATGCAACGCCATCTATGCGTAATAAAAACGTAAACGGACGTGTATATCGTTCACTTCAAGTTGGTTCATTCATACTAACGGATGAGCATTTCCGTGCTTTCCTACACCATACAGAAAGAAAAGAACAAGTCCGCATCGGTCAGCGTGTAACGGGCCGTATTATTGACGTAAAAGATGACGGTACAATTAACATTTCACTTCTTCCTCGTAAAGAAGAAGGAATGGAAGATGATGCTGCAGTAATTTATGCATATATGGAAGAACGAGGCGGAGCAATGCCGTTTTGGGATAAGAGCCATCCAGAAGATATTAAAGAACGCTTTAACATGAGTAAAGCTGCATTTAAGCGCGCACTTGGTAAGTTGATGAAAGAAGAAAAGGTTTACCAAGAAGAAGGTTGGACGTACTTTAAGAAATAAGATGAAAGATTAAAAAGCACACCCTTATCTAAAAAGATAAGGGTGTGCTTTTTTTAATTTCCTTGCGGAGAAACAAGAGTAAATGTATCTTTCAAATCACTATCATTTATTTTAATATTTGCCTTTTTTAATTCCTCTTGTAACAATTTTTTGCTGAATACAGGATCAGCAGTACGTTCTTCCTCTAAGTTTTTGCGAATAGAGTTTTTTACCTCATCGTAAGGTTTTAAATCTTTTTTATCAGTTAATTTAATAACGTGATAACCGTTTGATGATTTTACGGGATTGCTAATTTGTCCAACATTTAGTTTGTAGGCAGCCGTTTCGAATTCAGGAGCCATTGTACCTGAATTGAAGTATCCAAGGTCTCCGCCTTTATCTTTTGATAGTAGATCTTGTGATTCTTGTTTTGCTAATTCTTCAAATGAAGCACCAGCATCTAGTTTACTCTTTATTTCTTTCGCTTCATTTTCGTCACTTACTAAAATGTGACTCGCTTTAATTTCTGGCTTATAGTGGTCTTTTACGTCTTTCTCTGTAATGCTTTTCTTAATCGCTTCATTCATAGCAAGTTTGAACTTAATTTGATTTTTAAAATCCTCTTCATCTTTTAAACCATTATTTTCTAATACTTTTTTGAATTGATCTCCATATTGTTTTTTTACTTTTTCTACTTCTTTATTTACCTCTTCATCAGATACTTTATATTTTTTTGTGATGACGTCTTGTGCCATCATTTCGTATAGCATGTCTTTTCCGTAACGATCTTTCAATTGTTTTTCGAAGTTATCCTTTGTAATGGTCGAGTCTGTTGCTGTAGCGACTGTAGCTGAGCCGTTTTTTTGTCCGCAAGCAGATAACATCAATATACTTATTAGTGCAGTAATAATGAAAATATGTTTCCCTCTCATGCCAACACCTCATCCGAATATGTTATCGCTATTGTAGAATATAGAAGTGAACATGAAGTGAATTTTTAATGTTTTTTTCCTTTAAAATGTAAAAAAGTACATCAACATAATTGTTGATGTACGATGGAATCAAAGGTGATCGGTCTTTTTAGAGTATGCACGTTTACCTTGCTGAATATTTTTTTGCTCTTGCTCATTTTTTTGTGTGCGTTTTGCGTTATTATCGCGTGCTTTTTTGTCGTTATCACTCGTATGTGGCATATGTATCAACTCCATTTCTAAACGTTGTACGTTTATCATTTCCTTTTTCGTAAAGACTATGTATAGCGGTGCATTTATGAAGGGTAAAGGTGGATTCGAAATGGATTTGAAGTTGAATTATACTGAACTTATAAAGAAGTTAATCGTTGTAATCATCGCAGGTTTATTAAACGCGATTGGGATGAATTTATTTTTAACACCAGCAAAAGTGTATGCGAGCGGCTTTGCTGGATTGTCTCAATTATTATCGCAAATATTAGGTGATTTTTTATCGATTCACATATCTACGGGAGTATTGTTTAGCTTATTTAATATTCCTGTCGTTATTTTAGCGTGGAAAAAGGTTGGAAAGGCCTTCACCTTTTTTAGTTTTCTTTGTGTTATATTTATGACTCTGTTTCTAGAAATCATCCCTGTTAGAGCGGTTTCGAATGATATCATATTAAATGCGATTTTTGGTGGGATTATTTCGGCAATTGGAGTAGGGATTGCTTTAAAGTGGGGTGCTTCTACAGGTGGATTAGATATTATCGCCATGATTTTATCAAAAATAAAAGATAAGCCTGTCGGTACATACTTTTTCTTTTTTAATGCAATTATCATTATCGCTGCTGGCTATGTATATGGATGGGAAAAAGCGTTGTATACGCTAGTGACTTTATATGTATCAACGAGAATTATTGATGCAATTCATACTCGTCATGTAAAGATTACAGCATTAATTGTTACGAAGAATGGGGCAGACGTAAGAAAGGCGATTCACTCGCGATTAGTAAGAGGGATTACAACGATACCAGCAACAGGTGCTTATACGAATGAAAATAAAGAAATGTTAATGATGGTTATTACCCGTTACGAGTTATACGAATTAGAGAGGATTATTAGACAAGTGGACCCAGGTGCATTTACAAATATACTGCAAACAGTTGGGGTGTTCGGATTGTTTCGGAAAGATTAAAGAGGACCAAAGTTGGTCCTCTTTTTTAATGTAAATTCGTAATGTTTTGCAATTGCTCTTGCATTTCACGGAGCTGAACTTTTTCAGCAGTTGAAGAGTTTGCGTAAGCGGATTGCAAAGCATTTTTTGCTCTATACACGAGATCTTGTTGCTCAGTACCGCTTGAACAAGATACGGCATTTTCAACAGCATCTCTAGCTTGTTGGAATAGTAAGTTCCCCATTTAAACCCCTCCAAAAGAAGAGTTACTTCTTGCTTTTTCTGCCTCAGCTAATGTACCTCTGTACGGGAATCTTGCATCATGCTTCATAACAGCATCGGCTCCTTGTTGGATAAAACGTTTTGATTTGTTCTTTTTACCCATTCGAAAAACCCCCTTTATTTAGCTGAAAACAATCGACGCAAAGTCTCATGCGTCTACTTATAGTATGGACATTTGGCAGGAAACTATAAGTAGGGAATTTTTAGATTACAACCCAAGAACCTCTTCTAAATATAAAGCAATACCATCTTCTTCGTTCGTTAACGTCGTATGGTTTGCGAGTGATTTTAATTCAGGGATGGCATTTCCCATTGCGATGCCATGACCAGCAAATTCAATCATTTCAAAATCATTATCTTCATCACCGAAAGCGATAATGCGCTCTTGTGGAATGTTGTAATGACTAGAAATTTTTTGTAATCCAACTGCTTTATTTAATCCGCTTTTCACAATTTCAATAATCGGCCAAGGTGCGCCCCATTTTCTATGGTCGATTACTTCCGCATGCATATCCGTTAAATGTTGACGAATTGCAGTAGAATGCTCGTCATGTGCGTCAATTAATAAGCAAGTTGGATGATCGTTTAAAATATTTAATAAGTCTCCGGTAAAAATCTTAGGAGAGCCGAATTCGAAAATATGTTTTTTATCTTCATCAATTTCACGAACATACACATCGTCCATTACTTCCGCGTATATATTTTTTACGCCAAAATCAAAGCAAGCTCGGACAATTTCTTGCGCTGTTGCTAGCTCAAGAGGAGAGTGATGTGTTCCCCAGTTTGAATCAAGAGGATGATGTACGTAAGCGCCGTTAAAGTTTACGATAGGTGTGTTAAGATCAAGTTCTTTATAGTAATCGTAACTAGCACGGAATGGACGTCCTGTTGAAATAACAACAATATGTCCCTGTTCCTTTGCTTTTGCAATTGTATGTTTCGTTCGAGTGGAAATTATTTTGTTGTCTGTTAATAAAGTGCCGTCTAAGTCTAATGCGATTAAATGTTGTTTGTTCATAATTTCACCTCTTATAATAATTTTTTGTATCTATCTGTATTTCCGTTTTTAATATGCAGAAATAAGAGGTTAGGCTCGGTGAAATCACCATAGATGGAAATTTCACTATATATCCATCTTACGTCTCAAAGTGCTGTGGTGTCTACTATTTATCGTTGGAAATTAAGAAAAGTCAACATCTTTTTAGAAAGTTCAAACAATGTTTCTTTCATTATGTACAAATTGTGAAAAGGGTTACATTGCTCGTGTGGTGAGGCATATAATGAACATGTAATCTTCTCGTATATGTTTGACTCTCCTTTGAAACTAGCCTAGAGTAGGTTGGTTTCTTTTTTTTTCTACAAGTAGGAAAGAAATCCCTGCTTACGCTTGTGTCATTCATATATATGTACAAGAATGAGATGTAGTACTGTTTCCTAAACATGACAGAAAAGCTTTCTTTTAAAATGGATATACTAATGAGGCAAGACGTCATGGAAGGAGAATGAAGATGGGACAAAATCGCAGGTTTCGTTCTGGACAAAAAGCGCCGAATGATGGCATTTACGTAGAAATTGGTGAAACGGGAAGTATGGTGAAAGATCCGCAAATGGTGAAATTAACTGCCGGTGAAAAGTTTCCGGATAACACGAATCATAACCGCCAGTGGACATATAAAAGAAAACCGTAACAGAAGCCGCAATCATTATTGCGGCTTTTTTGTCGTTACACATTGTAATTTCATTTACCGTATTTTTAGCAGTATAATGAATGCTCTCTTTTTCTTTTTCAAATAATAAGTTTGAAAATACATAGGCAAAATTATTGTATAAAAAAGTCAGTTGGCGTATAATCAAATCAAAGGTCAAAGAAAGTCAAACTTTTGGAGGGCTGTAAAGATGGACTTAAATCAAATGACAACAAAAACACAAGAGGCGATTATGAGTGCCCAATCTTTAGCGGTATCTCATCATCACCAAGAGGTGGATACTGTTCATCTATTACTTGCATTATTAGAAGAGCAAGATGGATTAGCAGTACGTATATTTCAAAAAATGAATGTTGATATAGAAGCATTAAAGCAAGGTGCTGAAAGTTTAATTAAAAAGAAACCTTCTGTAACGGGGAGCGGTGCAGAAGTTGGAAAATTGTATGTAACGAGCGCTCTGCAACAACTGCTTGTAAGAGCAGGGAAAGAAGCAGAAAAACTGCAGGATGATTACATTTCAGTAGAACATGTGTTGCTTGCTTTTTCTGAAGAAAAAGGCGATATAAATCAATTATTTACAAGATTGCATATTACGAAAGATAACTTATTACAGTCTTTAATGACAGTTCGGGGGAATCAAAGAGTGACGAGTCAAAATCCAGAAGCAACTTATGAAGCGTTAGAAAAATATGGTCGTGATTTAGTGGCGGAAGTGAGAGCAGGGAAAATTGATCCTGTAATCGGCCGTGATAGTGAAATACGACGTGTAATTCGTATTCTTTCACGTAAAACGAAAAACAATCCGGTTTTAATTGGGGAGCCAGGTGTTGGTAAAACAGCAATCGTTGAAGGGCTAGCACAGCGTATTGTGAAAAAGGATGTACCTGAAGGATTGAAAGATAGAACGATTTTTGCGTTAGATATGAGTGCACTCGTAGCTGGTGCGAAATTCCGTGGTGAGTTCGAAGAGCGTCTGCAAGCTGTATTAAATGAAATTAAAAAGAGTGAAGGACGCATTTTATTATTCATTGATGAACTTCATACAATAGTTGGAGCTGGTAAAACAGAAGGAGCCATGGATGCAGGAAATATGTTAAAACCGATGCTTGCGCGTGGTGAACTGCATTGTATCGGGGCGACGACGCTCGATGAATATCGCAAATATATTGAGAAAGATCCAGCGCTAGAAAGACGTTTCCAACAAGTATTAGCAGAAGAACCAACTGTTGAAGATACAATTTCAATTTTACGTGGATTAAAAGAACGCTTTGAAATTTATCACGGTGTAAATATTCATGACCGTGCGATTGTAGCAGCGTCAGTTTTATCAGATCGATATATTTCAGATCGATTCTTACCTGATAAAGCAATTGACCTTGTTGATGAAGCGTGTGCAACAATTCGTACAGAAATCGATTCTATGCCAACAGAATTAGATGAAGTAACGCGCCGCATTATGCAGCTGGAAATTGAAGAAGCGGCTCTTGGAAAAGAAACGGATCGTGGTAGCCAAGAGCGTCTAAAAACATTGCAACGTGAATTATCGGATTTAAAAGAAGTTGCAAGTGGTATGAGAGCGAAATGGGAGAAAGAAAAAGAAGAAATTCACAAAGTTCGTGACTTACGTGAACATTTAGAACGTCTGCGTCGTGAATTAGAAGAAGCAGAAGGTAATTACGATTTAAATAAAGCAGCCGAACTTCGTCACGGAAAAATTCCAGCAATTGAAAAAGAGTTAAAAGAAGCGGAAGAAATGGGCGGGCATAATAAACAAGAAAATCGTTTATTACGTGAGGAAGTAAGTGAAGAAGAAATTGCAGATATTGTTTCACGCTGGACTGGTATTCCTGTTGCGAAACTCGTGGAAGGTGAACGCGAGAAATTATTACGCTTAGAGCAAATCTTATCAGAGCGTGTTATCGGACAAGAGGAAGCAGTAAGCCTAGTGTCAGACGCAGTTCTTCGTGCTCGCGCTGGTATTAAAGATCCGAACCGCCCGATTGGTTCTTTCATCTTCTTAGGACCAACAGGTGTTGGTAAAACAGAACTTGCAAAAACGTTAGCCCAGTCTTTATTTGATAGTGAAGAGCAAATGATTCGCATTGACATGTCTGAGTATATGGAGAAACACGCAGTGTCACGCTTAATTGGTGCACCTCCTGGATATGTAGGATATGAGGAAGGCGGTCAATTAACAGAAGCGGTAAGACGTAAACCATATTCCGTTGTTTTATTAGATGAAATTGAAAAAGCACATCCAGAAGTATTCAACATTTTATTACAAATGTTAGATGATGGACGCATTACAGATTCGCAAGGTCGTACAGTGGATTTTAAAAATACAGTTATTATTATGACTTCAAATATCGGATCTGCTCATTTACTAGATGGATTAGAAGAAGATGGTTCGATTAAAGAGGAATCAAGAGACCTTGTAATGGGGCAATTAAGAGGACATTTCCGCCCTGAATTTTTAAACCGTGTTGATGAAATTATTTTATTCAAACCTCTTACAACGAATGAAATTAAAGGCATTGTTGATAAAATTGTAAAAGAACTACAAGGTCGTCTAGCTGACCGTCACATTACAGTAGAATTAACAGATGCAGCAAAAGAGTTTGTTGTAGAAGCTGGTTTCGACCCAATGTACGGAGCTCGTCCGTTAAAACGATACGTACAGCGTCAAGTGGAAACGAAATTAGCACGAGAATTAATTGCAGGAACAATTACTGACAATAGTCACGTAGTTGTTGATGTAGAAAATAACGAATTAGTCGTTCATGTGAAATAAAAATAAAAAAGAGTTCGGATAAAATCCGGACTCTTTTTTTAGTGTTGTTCTACTGGCTCGTTTGGAATTGCAGCTGAAATTGCTAGTACTAACACAGCAAGAACAACTGAGAAAATAGACGCTTGGTTAAAGTCGTATGTACCGCCAGTCATAGAGCCGATTACATAGCTCATCATATGTACAAGTAAGAACGACCAAATTAATGCCCAAATGAAACGCATATTTTACACCTCTATTCGTTCAATCTGTCCTTATTGTAACACAATTGAAAAAAGAATATAGAAAAATATTTGTAGATTTTTCAACGCAAATTTGCATTCCGTTCATACATTATAAAAGAGTACTTTTATATGTTTAGAAAATAAGGCGGGGGAAAAATGAGTATTACGGAACGTTTTTTTTACTTAGAAAAAGAACCATGTGTCATTTATTTACCGGAGAAGCCAAATGGATTTTCTGTTATGCTCCTCGGTGATTATAACTACTTTATTGAGAATGGTACAAGTTTATGGACACAACATGCGGGTAAATCTTATTTTTTACATGGTCTTATTGAACAAGGCTACACGGTCTTTTCCTCTAATTTATACGGAAGACATTGGGGAAACGATCAATCTGTTCGTCTGGCAAAACGTTTATATGATGTTGTTTTGAGAAAAGAGACGTTAAATGCGAAAATGCACATTATGGCAGATGGTATGGGAGCGCTTGTAGCACTTGAAATGATGAACAAATATCCTGAATGTATTCGTTCTGTTGTTATGCTAAATCCGTGTTTAGATTTACCGGAATATGTAAGTTTTGAGAAAGAGCATAAATTTTTTTACAAGAGACTCGTGAAGGAATTAAGTTTGGCGTATGATGCCAAAGAAGAAGAATTAGAATCAAAAATAAATAAGAAATCATTTACGCTTCTTCCATCTTGTGTACCTGTTAAAATTTTCGTATCAACACAAGAAAAAAGAGGAAGAAAACAGCAGTTGCGTAGATATGAGAAAATGAGGCAACTAAATCAATGTGATACTTCTGTCTTGTTCCATCTGCAAGATGTGAAATATAAAATGGTTAGGCAAACGACTGATTTCTTTAAAAAATATGAAGAAGAATTATGAAGCTCCCATATACATAAATGAGGAGCTATTTGTTTCAGAGGGAAAGGGTTGGTGGTATGGAACGCGTGCTGATAATAGGTGCACTTACGTTTGTAGGTTATCACCTTGTAAATAAAATGATTGCAGAAGAAGTGGAAGTCTATGGTCTTGATTTTGATGAATTCGATAGTATGACCAAAATTAATGAAGAGAAGTTATTATTAATTGGGCGAAATGCGTTATTTACGTATTATTCGATAAGAGATGAAGATGGATGGAGATCGGTTGAGGAAGAGAGATTCGATACTGTTTATTTTTGCTTATATGAGCCAAATCAGCAAAGTGGATTTCGGAATGAAAGAGTCATATTACAATATTTAAAGCGAATTATAAGAATGTGTGAAGAACAAAAAGTGAAGTTAAATTTAATTTCTTCTATTGAAGTAGGCAGTACAGATGAATCCGAAAATAAGCGCCTATTTTTGAAAGTAGAAGAAGGATTGAAAAAAGGGAATTTACAATATAGTGTATTTCGAGTTCCAACATTATATGGACCGTGGCAACCGTCCTTTATGATGTTTCATCAGCTTATTTTATCAGAATTAGTTGAAAAAGAGTGGCGTTGTACGATTGAGGAAAAGGGGAATGATTTACTTTACGTTGAAGATGTATGTGAATACTTATGGGAACATGGAACGAACGGGGCGCATCTTGGTATATACAATTTACTTAGTGGTAAACAGTCATTATGGGAAAAAGGTATGAATCTTTTACGCGCGGATGATAAAGTAAATAAAAATAATAACGAAGTAAGAGATGAGGCTATCGAAGTAATTTCAATAAAAAGAAATACTCCGTTAGAATACGGTTTAAATAAGCAACTGGCACACATGAAAAAATATAAAGAGTTATACGAAGGGTAGTACGCGTGTTACACTATTGTATGTGAAAGTTTTAATGGAGAGGAAGAGTATAATATGAACGAAAAAAGCATGCAGTTTTTACAAATCGCAATGAAGCATTTACCGGAAGCAAAGGCAATTTTAGATGATAATGGAATTGCACTTGATATGGAGAAGGCACAGCCGGTGTTAGAGTTGTTAATGAAAGTTATGAACGAAGCTTACGAGCTTGGGAAAGCAGATAAAGAATAAAAAGCATCTTTTTAAGATGGAAGAGAGGCCCGAACCGTGGATAGAAGCGGTCAGGGCCTTTTTTATTCTCGCCTGGGGGAAAACCAGAGATATGAAGAGGATAAAGGAAAAGTAGTGAGGAGAACTGTCTAGTTTAGAAGGAAAGTAGATAAAGAATAAAAAGCATCTTTTTAAGGTGGAAGAGAGGCTCGAACTGTGGATAGAAGCGGTCAGGGCCTTTTTTATTCTCGCCTGGGGGAAAACCAGAGATATGAAGAGGATAAAGGAAAGGTAGTGAGGAGAACTCTCTAGTTTAGAAGAAAAGCAGATAAAGAATAAAAAACATATTTTTAGATGGAAGAGAGGCTCGAACCGTGAACAGAAGGGTTTGAGTCTTTTTATATTTGAGAGGTATGTTTCTGTTTCTTTTAATGAAAAATAAAGTGGATAATGCGTTAGCTTTCTGTTTTATGCGAAATATATTCTAGACAAAAATACATTTATGTTTTAAAATTAGTACCAAGTCATAATAATTGATATAAAACGGAGGGCTGCGATGTGAACGTGGGCATTTTAGGGATCGGAAGATATGTGCCAGAAAAAGTAGTCACAAATCACGATTTAGAAAAAATAATGGATACATCCGATGAATGGATTCGTACGAGAACGGGAATTGCAGAAAGACGCATTGCCGATGATACAATAGATACTTCATATATGGCCGTAGAGGCTGCAAAAAAAGCACTTGAAGATGCAGGGGTTAGCGGAGAAGATATCGATCTTATTTTAGTGGCGACAGTAACACCAGATCGTGCGTTTCCAGCAGTAGCTTGTGTCATTCAAGAAGCGATTGGAGCGAAACATGCAGCTGCAATGGATGTAGGTGCAGCATGCGCTGGTTTTATGTACGGAATGATTACAGCGCAGCAATTTATTCAAACGGGGACTTATAAAAACGTATTAGTAGTTGGTAGTGATAAGCTATCTAAAATTGTAGACTGGAATGATCGAAATACAGCGGTATTATTTGGAGACGGAGCCGGTGCTATCGTAATGGGAGCAGTTTCAGAAGGAAGAGGCGTTCTATCTTTCGAATTAGGTGCAGACGGAAGCGGCGGTAAGCATCTATATCAAGACGAGTATGTTATGATGAATGGCAGAGAAGTCTTTAAATTTGCCGTTCGTCAACTTGGTGAATCTTGTCTTCGCGTGCTGGATAAGGCTGGTCTTACAAAAGAGGATGTGGATTTCTTAGTACCGCATCAAGCGAATATTCGTATTATGGAATCTGCAAGAGAGAGATTAAATTTACCACAAGAAAAAATGAGTATGACAATTGAAAAGTTTGGTAATACATCAGCTTCTTCAATTCCAATTGCAATGGTAGAGGAATTGCAAAATGGACGTATTCAAGATGGTGATTTAATTATACTTGTTGGTTTTGGTGGCGGATTAACATGGGGAGCAGTCGCTCTTCGTTGGGGTAAATAAGGACTGAGAGAAAAAAAGGAGTGTATTTTGTATGGAAAAAAAGAGGGTCGTAATTACAGGACTAGGAGCTGTTACACCGGTCGGAACAGATGTTGAAACAGCATGGGAAAACATTAAAAAGGGTGTATCTGGAATCGGACGACTTACAAGAATTGATCCGGAACTATTTCCAGCAAAAGTAGCAGCGGAAATTAACGACTTTGAAGTCGAGAAATATATTGATAAAAAAGAAGCGCGCCGTATGGACCGCTTTACACAATATGCAGTAGCAGCAGCGAAAATGGCAGTTGCAGATGCAAAGCTTGAAATTACAGAAGAAAACGGACCTCGAATTGGTGTATGGATTGGATCAGGTATTGGCGGTATGGAAACATACGAAGAACAATTTAAGATTTTTACTGAGAAAGGCCCACGCCGCGTGAGCCCATTCTTCGTACCGATGATGATTCCGGATATGGCAGCAGGTCAAGTATCAATCGCAACAGGAGCAAAAGGAATTAACACTTGTTCTGTAACGGCTTGTGCATCTGGTGCAAACTCAATTGGTGATGCATTTAAAGCAATTCAGCGTGGTGATGCTGATGCAATGATTACAGGCGGAGCAGAAGCACCGCTAACAAGTATGGCATTCGCAGGATTTAGCTCAGCGAAAGCATTAACATTTAATGAAGACCCAGCAACGGCTTGCCGTCCATTTGATAAAAACCGTAGCGGTTTTGTAATGGGTGAAGGCTCAGGTATTCTAATTCTTGAAGAATTAGAGCACGCATTAGCGCGTGGTGCTCACATTTACGCGGAAATTGCTGGTTATGGTGCAACTGGAGATGCGTTCCATATTACAATGCCTGCTCCTGGTGGTGAAGGCGGAGTGCGTGCAATGCGTCAAGCTTTAGCTGATGCAGGCCTACAGCCAGAAGATATTGATTACATTAATGCGCATGGTACAAGTACGGATGCGAATGAAAAATATGAAACGATGGCAATTAAAGAAACTTTCGGTGAGCACGCGTATAAAGTAGCGATTAGCTCAACGAAATCAATGACAGGTCACTTATTAGGAGCAGCTGGTGCTGTTGAAGCGATTTTCTCTATTAAATCAATTACAGACGGAGTAATTCCGCCAACAATTAACTATGAGACACCAGATCCAGAATGTGACTTAGATTACGTACCGAATCAAGCGAGACACCAAGAAGTAAATGCAGTATTAAGTAACTCATTAGGATTTGGTGGTCATAACGCAGTGTTAGTATTTAAATCGTATAAATAATAGATGAAATAAGGAGTTTTTTCGCAATATATTGCGAAAAAACTCCTTATTTATTTTTACGCCTTTTTCTCCTGTAGCATATACATAAGAAAAAGGAGGGATAAAGATGGGGATTGTTGAAACAGCTGAATGGCTACATTTATATTATGGGCGGCCAGAAAAACTTTGTGAGAAATTTACGAAGTATATTCCGTTGCCAAAAGAAAGGTTGTATCGCTTTTTAATTTCAAAAGGGATGTATCGCCCGATCATGCGCGGAGAAAAGGAAATTAAAGAATTAGAGGAAAAGGAAATTTGGAAAGAATTGAGCCTGGAGTATGATAAACTGAAAAACTGGTTAAAAGGTCCAGATGTCCCTGTCTTTATTTTATTATCAGATTCCTATAATCGAACTGTACAAGAAGAGTATAACGGTAGGGCTGGATTATCTATGCGTCATGTTATTTTCTTATTCGTATGTGGACGGAATTCGGTAGAAGAATTAAAAGTGTTATTAGCGCATGAATATCATCACATATGCAGGTTACATCAAATTGAGACGAAAGAAACAGAATATACATTACTTGATACGATGATTATGGAAGGGCTAGCTGAACAAGCAGTAACAGAAAGGTATACAGAAAAAAACAATGCACCGTGGACGGCGTATCTTTCAAAGGAAGAGGCTATTTATTATTGGAAAAATATTGTACATGAAAGAATAAGTATAAAACGAGGAACAAGGGAACATGACATCTTATTAAATGGCTTTCACTCTTATCCGAAGATGCTTGGTTATGCGCTTGGATTTCATATTGTCAAAGATTGTGTAACTTTGGAAGGAGAAGATACACTTTCTTTATTATCTATAGATGCAAAAGAAATATTGAATAAAGCAAGTACATTTCATATATAAAAAAACAGGAGTTCTATTTCCTGTTTTTTTAGTATTAATAGAAGAAAAAATAATAATTAGAATATATTTCCTCAAGTGGAATAAAGTTAAGCAAAAATGAACATAATGATTGGTACAAACAGTAGTGAAGTGAGGGGTAGTGAATGTTATATCTACATGATGTATGGGTAAATTGGTTTGAAGGTGAAGAAAATGGGTATAACGTTTGTCATTTTTACGAATGGCGGAAAGATGATACGATTGAGCTATTAGATCAAGTGCCATTATTAAAAGTAGATGCCACATTATATCATTACATCGAGAACGAATTGTTAGAGCTTCCGCAAAAAATGCTGGAAGACGTACATCATAAGGCTTATATTCGTAAAAATCATGAACGTTTGCAGCAAGAGTATTGCTTTGTTGTTACAGATGGAAAAGGAATTATTGCGATTGACACAATTGGTTACAATGTACCAATTCGCAAAAGCAGACTTATACCACGCCAAGAGCAGATGGTATATGAGATGGTAGAAAATGTACAAGCAGAAAAGTATGAGTTCCAAGTAGAAGAAACAGAAAAAGAACATCACATTTTATCACCATCGCCTTTCATTATGAATGGCTTGACTCGTAAAGAAAGACAGCTAAAACAATTATTATTTATGGCGTTAGATCAATTACATACAACGAAAAATACAGCAGAAATTCGCTATTGGTTCACAGAGTGGGATCCATCAGCATATGGAATGGTTCAACATATGGAATTTGAAGATATTTGGGTTAAGCTGTATGATGAAGCGAAAACAGGCTGGTCTGATAAGCATGAACAATTATGCGAGCGTCTCGTAAAAGGACAGCCATTTTTTGAAAAGTTATGGGAAATGGAAAATGAGCAAAAGGTAAATTAAAAAACCGCCAATTGGCGGTTTTTTAATTTGTTGTAACTTAGCTTCGGCGGCAAGCTCTTCGTGTCTAACAACCTTCCGCATAAGAAGACAAAAAGCGTCTTCTATGCGAAAGAACCTTAGCCAGTCAGAGCTGAACGAGCCGCCTTCGCTTTATATAAGTTACCTACGTTTTCTGCTTAGTCCCATTGCGTTTTCTACTTTGCGTAGTTGTTTGAATGCAACGCGGTTTGCTTTTTCTGCACCTTTGTCTAGAATTTCGTCTAGTTCTGGTGAGTTGATTAGTTCGTTATATTTGTCTTGGATTGGACGAATTGCTTCTACGACTACTTGCGCTAGGTCGCCTTTGAAGTCGCCGTATCCTTTTCCTTCGTACATTGCTTCAATTTCTTCAACTGTTTTTCCAGAGAATGAAGAGTAGATTGTTAATAAGTTAGAGATACCAGGTTTGTTTTCTTTATCAAATTTCACAATACCTTCAGAGTCAGTAACAGCACTCTTAATTTTCTTTTCAATTGTTTTTGGTTCATCAAGCATACTGATCATTGATTTTGGATTCGGATCAGATTTACTCATTTTCTTCGTAGGTTCTGTTAATGACATAACGCGAGCGCCTACTTTTGGAATACGAATTTCAGGAATTGTGAACACTTCACGGAAGCGTTTGTTGAAACGCTCTGCTAGGTCGCGTGTTAATTCCATATGTTGCTTTTGGTCATCACCAACTGGTACGATTTCAGTGTTGTAAAGTAAAATATCAGCAGCCATTAATGGTGGATACGTAAGTAATCCAGCTGGAACTGAATCTCTACCCGAAGCTTTATCTTTATATTGCGTCATACGTTCTAATTCTCCAACGTAAGCAACAGATTGCATGATCCATCCTAATTGAGCGTGTGCTGGTACTTCTGATTGTACAAATAAAGTAGCTTTTTCAGGATCGATGCCGCATGCTACATAAAGTGCAGCAAGACTGCGGATGTTTTTACGAAGTCCGACGGGATCTTGAGGTACTGTAATCGCATGTTGGTTTACAATACAGAAATAACAGTCGTGTTCATTTTGAAGCTCTGTAAACTGCTTCATTGCGCCTAAATAGTTTCCAAGTGTAATCGTTCCACTTGGCTGAATACCAGAAAAGATAACTGACATAAGTAATTCCTCCTAAAATTGAATGCGTGATGGGGGGGAGAGAAGGCAAACAAAAAAGCCCATTCATCCCAAAAACTATAGGGACGAATGGACCGCGGTACCACCCTAATTATTTCACTACTGTGAAATCTCTCTAATCCATAATAACGTTAGGATATAACGCCAAAGCCTACTACTTTCGGTTCGGTTTGGTGCTCAAAAGCCCATTCCATACTGTACAATTACTTGTTCACACCAACCACAAGCTCTCTGAAATTGCCTCAATATGTACTCTTCTTTATCATCGCATACATATAAATTTATTTATTGTTACTTGAGCTCTTTTAATATGAAAGAACTAAAGTTTTATAACAAAATGTTTTGCTGATTATTATATCATATGGGATAGTGTTTGCAAACTACATCAAAATAGTAAAGCTAATAAGGGTCGAGAACAACCCAAGGAAGATACCTGTAATACAAATTGGATATGTCCATTTGAATGAATATGTTTTATAAATACGTTCTTTCTTATCTGTAGGTTCCTCGACTTCTTCAATTAAAGAGTCAATCTTTTTGTTCGTACCAAATACTCTTTGGAATGCGTAAATGGTTACATTGAAAAAACCATTTTGAAATATGTATAAAAAACCGCCGATAAGAATAAAAAACAGTGCAATATAAAACAAAATGTTGACAAAGTTCAACAAAAATTGAGATGAAATGAGGAATGCACCAATACTAGAAGCAATCATCGCTATAAAAATTAGTATACAAGTATGAAAAAAAACTTTATTCAAAATATTCCCCTCCGTCAAAATATTACTAGAATTATTATACTATAAAAGCTATAATAAGTACTAGGATTAATTTTTTGAAAATTATACGCAATTAAAGGTCTGATTTTAAGATGATGGTAGCAATGTTAATGTATCCCTTTACGAAAAATTAAAAATATAAATATTTTATTAAAAATTTTAACAAAAAAACAAAAAACTATATTCACAATTGTTATATTATATGTATAATGAAAATTGTAGAAACTTGGAGATTATTCTTTCAATTCTACTTTTTAACAAGTGAGGGTACAGGAAGTGCAATTAGGGGAGGCAACACAACATGAAGAAAAAGATACCGTTATTACTTGCATCAACTTTAACTGCAAGTATGTTGCTTAGCGCGTGTAGCTACCAAAAAGATGACGCAAAAGCAAAAGGGAAAGAGAACGCTACGAGTAGTAGTAACGGAAAACAGATTCTTAATTTAACAGAGTTATCTGAAATTCCGTCAATGGATGCATCATTAGCATCTGATTCTTCATCTTCTACAGCATTAAATAATACGATGGAAGGTTTATATCGTATTGGCAAAGATCAAAAGAGAATGCCTGGAGTTGCAGAAGATGTCGAAAAGCTAGATGATGGGAAGAAATACATATTTAAATTAAGAAAAGATGCGAAATGGTCGAATGGGGAACCTGTAACAGCTAAAGACTTTGTGTATTCATGGAAAAGAGCAGTAAATCCAGATACAAAAGCAACGTATTCATACATTATGTTCGATATTAAAAATGCAGAGAAAATTCATAAAAAAGAATTACCTGCTGACCAATTAGGTGTAAAAGCGATTGATGATTATACATTAGAAGTAGAATTAGACAATCCCGTTCCTTACTTTATAGATTTAACAGTTTATCCAGTATTTTACCCACTAAATGAAAACTTTGTAAAAGCACAAAGTGATAAATTTGGTTTAGAGGCAAATACAACATTATATAACGGTCCATTCGTTATGAGTGATTGGAAACATGAACAAAGTTTCCAATTCAAGAAGAATCCTTCATATTGGGATAATAAAACGGTTAAAATCGAAGAAATCAACTTTAATATTGTAAAAAATACAGCAACTGATGTAAATTTATATGAGACAAACGCGATTGATCGAGCGGCTTTAACGTCTGAATTTGTTGATAAGTTTAGAAAAAGCCCAGAATTCCAAACAAGAAAAGAAGCAGGAGTTGCTTACTTAAGATTTAATCAAAGTAATCAATACTTAAGTAATAAAAACTTAAGAAAAGCAATTTCAATGTCCTTTGACCGTGATAACATTGCAAAAGTTATTTTAAATAACGGCGCAATTGGAGCTTACGGATTTGTTGGAAAAGATTTCGCTGAAGGTCCAAAT
This sequence comes from Bacillus sp. EKM501B, assembly GCF_011800505.1. Lineage (NCBI taxonomy): Bacteria > Bacillati > Bacillota > Bacilli > Caryophanales > Bacillaceae > Bacillus > Bacillus sp. EKM501B. The sequence continues at coordinate 366,884 of NZ_JAALFZ010000001.1, forward strand.
AAAAAAGATTTCCGAGCTGAAAATGGAAAGCTAGTTGAAACAAATCCAAAAGAAGCAAAAAAGCTTTGGGAAACAGCGAAGAAAGAGCTTGGAACTGATAAAATCGAACTAGAATTCTTAAACTTTGATAATGAAGATGCTAAAAAAGTTGGGGAATTCTTAAAAGGTGAGATGGAAAAGAACTTACCAGGTTTATCAATTAAAATTAAACAGCAACCATTCGCACAAAAAAATAAATTAGAAGATTCTCAGCAATATGATATTGCGTTTGGTATTTGGGGACCAGATTTCCCAGATCCAATCTCATATTTAGATATGTTTGTTACGAATGGTTCTCAAAATAAAACAGGGTATTCTAATCAGAAATATGATGAGTTAATCCTAAAAGCTAAAACAGATACAAAAGATTTACAAGCTCGCTGGGACAACCTTCTAGAAGTAGAGAAGATGTTAATTAAAGAGGATGCAGTTATCACTCCAATCTTCCAAAAAGGTTCAGCGTATGTAGTAAAAGGTGCCGTAAAAGATATTATCCCAATTAACTATGGTGGTAAATTAACTTACAAATGGGCATCTGTTGAACAAAAATAATCTTTTTTTTCCATCGTTTACAAGGGTATATGCCTATGATGGGCATATGCTCTTATTTTAAAAAAATAAAAGTAAGAATATTTTAAACTATCTTATTGCTTTTGAGAAAAACGGGGAGGTGCTTGACTATGGGACGTTATGTATTAAAACGTTTCGTGTACATGGCTTTGACATTATTTTTAATTACTACAATGACTTTCTTTTTGATGAAATTACTTCCGGGTTCTCCGCTTAAAAACCAGGAGAAGCTATCACCGGCACAAAAAGAAATCATTCTTGAAAAATACGGATTGAATGATCCGGTACCAGTTCAATATGCACGTTACTTAGGTAACTTAGCAAAAGGTGATTTAGGGGTATCATTCCAATATGATAACCGCCCAGTAACAGACATGATTGTGGATCGTATTGGACCATCAGCCCAATTAGGTTTACAAGCGATTATATTAGGAACATTTATCGGTTTAATTTTAGGTATTGTTGCCGCACTTCGTAATAATACGTGGGTAGATTATAGTGCAACAGTTATTTCGGTACTCGGAATGTCGGTACCATCATTCGTATTCGCCGCATTACTGCAATATTTCGTAGGGGTAAAACTAGGCTGGTTCCCAGTAGCATTCTGGAAAGGACCAGAGTTTACTGTAATGCCTACAATTGCATTATCGATGGGAGTTATCGCGACAATCGCACGTTTCTCTCGTGCAGAATTAATTGAAGTTATGCAAGCCGATTACATTTTAACAGCGAAAGCGAAAGGAATTAGCCAAGGCGTTATCATTGTCAAACATGCACTTCGTAACGCGTTAATTCCAGTTGTAACAATTTTAGGACCAATGGTTGCGGCATTAATTACAGGAACACTTGTTATCGAGCAAATTTATGCTGTACCAGGACTTGGGGAACAATTCGTTAAATCGATTACTTTAAATGACTATACAGTTATTATGGGAACTACGATTTTCTATAGTGCGATCTTCATTTTAGTTATTTTCATTGTCGATATTTTATACGGAATTATTGATCCTCGTATTCGTTTAGCGGGAGGGAAAAAATGATGAAAGATGTACAAAAATTATCTCCAGATTTATTTCAACAAGCCAATCAAAATAATGTTGATAATGAAGTCATTGCCCGTCCAAGCTTAACGTTTTGGCAAGATGTAAGAAGACGTTTATTCCAACATAAAGGTGCGATGCTTGGCCTTGTATTGTTAGTTATCATTGCGCTATTAGCGATTTTTGGACCGATGGTAAGTAAACACTCGTATAAAGAGCAAGATTTAGGTCGTGCGAAATTACCACCAAAAATTCCAGTTATTGAAAATGTTCATTGGTTACCATTTGACGGTACAGATCAATATGGTGTTGACCAATATGAAAAACGTGATATTAAAGAGTACTTCTGGTTTGGTACAGATGACCTTGGCCGTGACTTATGGACAAGAACATGGGAAGGTACACGCGTATCATTATATATCGCTCTTTTAGCGGCAGCAATTGACTTAGTAATTGGGGTTGCATACGGAGGTATTTCAGCATTCTACGGCGGTAGAGTAGATAACATTATGCAACGTATTATGGAGATTATTAACGGTATTCCATACTTAATCATCGTTATTTTAATGGTAATCATTATGGGATCTGGTATTTGGTCAATTACACTTGCGATGGCGATTACAGGTTGGATAGGGATGTCGCGTATTGTTCGTGGACAAATCTTAAAGTTAAAAAACCAAGAATATGTATTAGCATCTCGTACATTAGGTGCAACAAATACACAATTAATTGTGAAACATTTAATTCCAAACGTAATGGGACCTATTATCGTAATGACAATGTTTACAATTCCATCAGCGGTGTTTGGTGAAGCGTTCTTAAGTTTCATCGGTTTAGGAATTCAGCCACCATTTGCGTCACTAGGTTCTCTTGTAAATGATGGTTATAAATCTATTCAAACGTATCCGCATATGATGTTCATCCCTGCGGTTGTCATCAGTATATTAATTTTAGCGTTTAACTTAATGGCAGACGGATTACGCGACGCGTTAGATCCAAAAATGCGTAAGTAAAAGAGGGGAGAGGCAAAGATGAAAACATTGTTAGAGGTAAAAGATTTACAAGTCTCCTTTGATACACATGCAGGTGAAGTACAAGCTGTACGCGGCGTTACTTTTGATTTGAAAAAAGGAGAAACATTGGCGATTGTAGGAGAATCTGGTTCAGGGAAATCAGTTACTTCTAAAGCGTTAATGGGATTAATTCCGAATCCTCCTGGACGCATTAAAAATGGTGAAATCGTATTTGAAGGTCGTGACTTAACAAAATTAACAGAAAAAGAAATGCAGCAAGTACGCGGTAAAGATATTGCGATGATTTTCCAAGATCCAATGACATCATTAAACCCAACGATGACAATTGGAAATCAAATTATGGAAGGTCTAATTAAACACCAAGGGATGAGTAAAGCAGATGCACGTAAAGTTGCTTTAGAGTTAATTGACCTTGTAGGTATTCCAAATCCAGAAGCTCGTTTAAAACAATATCCTCACCAATTCTCAGGTGGTATGAGACAGCGTGTAGTTATTGCGATGGCGTTAGCTTGTAACCCGAAATTATTAATTGCCGATGAGCCGACAACAGCGCTAGACGTTACGATTCAGGCGCAAATTTTAGAACTTATGAAAGACATTCAGCAAAAAACAGAAGCAGCAATCATTTTCATTACGCATGACTTAGGTGTAGTAGCAAACGTTGCGGACCGAGTGGCAGTTATGTACGCTGGTAAAGTTGTTGAAATTGGAACTGTAGATGAAATTTTCTACAATCCGAAACATCCATATACTTGGGGTTTAATCGCATCTATGCCAAGTTTAGATGGTTCAGAAGAAGAGTTATATGCAATCCCTGGAACGCCTCCAGATTTATTGAAGCCGCCAAAGGGAGATGCTTTTGCACCACGTAACCCACAGGCACTGAAAATTGATTTTGAAATGGACCCACCTTTATTTAAAGTAAGTGATACGCACTATGCGGCAACTTGGTTACTTCACGAGCAAGCTCCAGAAGTAAAACCGCCGGCAGTCGTTGAAAAACGCATTCTTCAAATGAAAGCAGGTGAACAACATGACTAAACAACGTGAGAAATTAATTGAAGTAAAAAATGTAAAGCAGCACTTCGACGTGAGTGGTGGTGTTGTCAAAGCGGTTAATGATATTTCATTTGATATTTACCGCGGAGAAACATTTGGTCTTGTAGGAGAATCAGGTTGTGGTAAATCGACAACTGGAAGAACGATTATTCGTTTATATGATGCAACTGCTGGTGAAGTGTTATTCGATGGTGAAAATGTACATGGTAAAAAATCACGCGCAGAGCTGAAGAAATTCAACCGTAAAATGCAAATGATTTTCCAAGATCCATATGCATCATTAAACCCTCGTATGACAGTAGGGGATATTATTGCAGAAGGTATCGATATTCACGGACTAGCGAAAAGTAAAAAAGAGCGCATGGACCGTGTTCATGAACTATTAAACACAGTTGGTTTAAATAAAGAGCACGCAAACCGTTTCCCACACGAATTCTCAGGTGGACAACGTCAGCGTATCGGTATCGCTCGAGCGCTTGCTGTAGACCCAGAATTTATCATTGCCGATGAGCCGATCTCAGCACTTGACGTATCGATTCAGGCGCAAGTTGTAAACTTACTGAAAAAGTTACAAAAAGAAAAAGGTTTAACATACTTATTCATCGCCCATGATTTATCAATGGTAAAATACATTAGTGACCGTATTGGTGTAATGTACCGTGGCCAAATCGTTGAGTTAACAACAAGTGATGAATTATATGCGAATCCAATTCATCCATATACGAAATCACTATTATCAGCGATTCCACTTCCAGATCCAGATTATGAGCGCAATCGTAAACGTATCGTATATGATCCATCACAGCATAATTATGGTAGTGAAGCACCAACAATGCGTGAAATTCGCCCAGGACATTTCGTACTATGTTCGGAAGCGGAGTACAAGAAATATAAAGAGATTTATCAATAAGAAAAAGAGCCATTCTTCTGTTATGGAAGGATGGCTCTTTTTCTACTATATAAAAGAATTGTATACATTTGTCGGTCAGTCGATATATTTAAAGAATCGCCGATATAAATCTCATGTATCATTAGTGATATCCATATGCAAAATTACTGAACTTGAACAGAAACATTCTCCTCTTGTTCTTCAGGTTTAACAAGCGCATAACGCTCCCATGCTCTACTTTTCCAGCGGAAGAACATAATAATGGCACGTGTCCATTCGTCGATGGCGATTGCTAGCCAAATACCAACGAGCCCCATATCTAAATGAAAGGCGAAAAAGTAACCTAGTGGTAAACTCATTAACACCATAGAGAATGCACCGATTAAAACAGGATATTTTGCATCACCAGCTGCACGAAGCGAATTAATGATGACGATGTTCATCGTACGTCCTGTTTCAAGTAGTACACTTAGTAAAAGAACACTTGCGCCTAACCCGATAATGTGCGGATTATCTGTAAACAGTCCCATTAATTGTGTACGGAATGTAATAACGAGAGCGACCATACATAAAGTTACACCAATTGCCCATTTTACACTTTTCCACAAGCGTTCGTATGCTTCATCTTTTTCGCCACCACCAACGAGGCGGCCAATAATAATGGCTGTTCCCATACCAATTGCAATTGCAAATAAATAAGTGAACATGGAAATGTTAGTAGCGTATTGTCTAGCAGCTAATGATTCCGTTCCTAAGTACGTTGCGTAATAAAGGAAGACGATTTGACAAGCTTGATACATCACTTGTTCAAATGCAGATGGAATGCCAATTTTTAAAATTTTCCCAATGTATTCTTTGGATAAAGTGAAGTAATATTGTAATTTCACACGATATTCCATAACGCGGTATAGTAACCAGAAGAAAACAATAAGTGCGATCAATCGACTGATAGCGGAAGAAATTGCAGCCCCTTGTACACCGAGCTCAGGGAAACCAAATTTCCCGAAAATGAGTACGTAGTTTCCAGCGATATGAATCATATTCATTCCGAGTGAAATAAACATCGCTTGCTTTGTAAAACCGTGTACACGGATAATTGCGGCTAATGAGTTAATAATAGCTTGTAGGAAGATGGCTCCTCCGACGATAGATAAGTAGTTTTGCGCATACGTTAGTACATCGCCTTGTAAGTTCATTGCGAGCATCATATGTTTCGAAAATAAAAGAAAACCAGCGCTTATAACGAGCCCAACTATTAAATTTAATGTGACGGCTAATGCTGATATTTTAGATGCTTCCATAAAGCGTTTGGAACCGAGGTATTGAGATACAACGATAGCAGCGCCGTTCCCGATGACTTCTAATACCAAAATCGCAATATGAAGATATTGATTCGCTGCACCAACCCCAGATACAGCATCGTCTGATAATGCACTTAACATGAAAGTATCAGCGATCCCCATTAACATAAAAAGAAAAACTTCTAGAAAAATAGGCCATGTTAATAAGAATAAACTTAATTTCTCAGTAGGCCCGTTTTTTGCCTGAATTGCTGCCATGTCCGTCCCCTCTTTACCGATATCTATTTTTAGCAAAATGTATCGTAACATACTTTCTTAACCTTTGCACTCATTTTAGCCTACATATTTTTATTATGAAGAGAGTGCTATTTTATGATAAAAACAAAAGGATAATTATACATAAAATATTATGAGATATAAAATTCATTTTTCTCTGATAATTTAGAAAAGTATAAAAAATATTATTTTTAACACTTTAGTATGAATAATCAGCAATATGAAACGTTTACAAAGGTATATTTTTTAACGAAAAATTTTAATGAAATAGAAATATAAATATACAAAAAATATATTTGTGTGTATAATATGAATTATTAGAACATATATATATTTCTTTTTGTTTGAAAATGAAAGGGTTAACATTTTTTTGGAGGGTGGAAGTATGAAAAAAAAGATACCAGTTTTTGTAGCATCAACAGTAGCGATGAGCATGATGTTAGGGGCATGTAGCTATCAAAAAGATGAATCGCAAGCAAACGCTAAAGGGGATAGCGGAAAAAGCGGCGCGAAGCAAGTTATTAATCTAACAGAAGTGTCTGAAATTCCGACAATGGATACAACACTTGCCTCGGATGCTGCTTCTTCAAAAGTTATGAATAATACAATGGAAGGGCTGTATCGACTTGGAAAAGGCGATAAGTTAGTACCAGGTGTGGCAAAATCTCATACGAAATCAGAAGATGGTAAAAAATATACATTTAAATTGCGGGAAGACGCTAAATGGTCGAATGGTGCCCCTGTAACAGCAAAAGATTTTGTCTATGCATGGCAAAGAGCTGTTAATCCTGATACGGCAGCAAAATCAGGATATATTATGTTAGATGTAAAAAATGCAGAAAAAATTAATAAAAGAGAGCTATCACCAGATCAATTAGGTGTTAAAGCAATAGATGATTATACATTAGAAGTTGAATTGGATAATCCAGTTCCATACTTTCTCGATTTAACAGTGTATCCACTATTTTTCCCGTTAAATGAGAAGTATATGAAAGAGCAGGGAGAAAAATTTGGTTTGGAAGCAAATACAACTCTGTATAACGGTCCATTTGTATTAAATGAATGGAAACATGAACAAAGTTTCCAATTAAAGAAAAATCCAAATTATTGGGATCAAAAAGAAGTGAAGTTAGAAGAAGTTAACTTTAATGTTGTAAAAGATACAGGAGCAGCTGTTAATTTGTATAATACGAATGCGATTGACAGAGTTGGTTTATCAGCGGAGTTAGTTGATAAGTATAAAGGACAAAAAGACTTTAAAACAATTAATGATCCAACTGTATTTTTCTTGCGTTTTAACCAAAAAAATCCGGCATTAGCTAACAAAAATATTCGTAAAGCTATTTCTAGTGCATACGATCGAGATGGTATTGGAGAGGTTATTTTAAACAACGGTTCTAAGGGAGCTTATGGTTTAGTACCATCTGATTTTGTTAAGGGACCAGATAAGCAAGATTTCAGAAAAGAAAATGGAAAGCTTTCGAAAGTCGATGTGAAGGAAGCTAAAAAATTCTGGGAAGCAGGCAAGAAAGAATTAGGTAAGGATAAAATAGAACTAGAATTTTTAAACTTTGATAATGAAGAATCTAAGAAAATTGGTGAGTATGTAAAAGGAGAATTAGAAAAGAACTTACCAGGTCTAACAGTAACAATTAAGATGCAACCATTTGCGCAAAAATTAAAACTTGAAGATAGTGGACAGTTTGATATTTCATTTACTGGATGGGGACCTGATTTCCCTGATGCAATCACATTCCTTGATATGTTTATAACAGATGGTTCACAAAATAAAATGGCTTATTCTAATGCTCAGTATGATGACATTATTAAAAAGGCAAAGCAAGAAGGCTCAGATGTAAAAGGACGTTGGAATGAACTGTTAAAAGCAGAGAAAATTTTATTTGAGGATGCAGCAATTGCGCCAGTATTCCAACGCGGCAGATCTATATTAGAAAGAGAAACGATTAAAGATGTGTATATCCACAAATATGGCGGTGAATTAAGCTTTAAGTGGGCATCCGTAGGAAAATAAAAAAAGCAGGCTAACCACCTGCTTTTTTTAATACGTTCGTTTCTTATAAATGCCTTTTCCGCCAACTTGGTTCCAGCCAGATTGTACATCCAAACTTTTGTTAACAAACTTCATTTTTTCTTTTCCACCAAAGAGCTTTTCGCCGATGCTATTTGTAATGACACCAATCAATGCTGTTATTCCGATGATGAGGGCAGCAACCGTAATAAAATCAATAAAAAAAGCAATCATTTGAAAACTCCCCCTTTGCCTGTCTGTATGTTTATTGTATGAGATAAAAAATGAAAAAGAAAGAAATGTCAGAAAAATATTTAATTTACTTTAGAAATCATGTAGACAGGAGGGAGGATATTTGTTAAAATAAGAACAAATGTTCCTTTTTATTCTCATTTGTATAGTCTTACATTTCTTAATTGATTTATCAAGAAAAAGTAAGAAAACGTTCTCTTTTTCATAGGGAAGATTATAGATAAATAACTATATATTATATGAAAAATCTATGGGAAGTGAGTAGTAAAAGGGTTGAAAGTTATTGTTAAAGTACAGCTGAAATGAGCGTAATCATGTTACATAGCAGTGAAATACACGGGAGAGTTTTCTCAACTAGCAGGAAATTTACTGTATATTTCTTGCAAAATCTATTGTATAATGATTATAGAAGTTACTTATTAAAAGTAATTGTTGTTTATTATAAGTTGTTGCTTACATGAAATGTGATTTTTGTACTTTTCAATAAGACAAGTTATCACGAAAAATTGCTGAAGTTAGAAATTAAAACTGTATTTAGTACAGAATTTGTACTCTTTAAGGAGAGTGAGCTTTGTATGGTAACATTATATAGTTCTCCAAGCTGTACGTCTTGTAGAAAGGCGAAATTATGGCTAGAGGAAAATCATATTCCCTATACAGAACGTAATATTTTCTCAGATCCATTAACGATTGAGGAAATTAAAGAGATTTTACGTATGACAGAAAGCGGAACGGATGAGATTATTTCTACTCGTTCGAAAGTTTTCCAAGAATTGAATGTAAACTTAGAGTCTTTACCACTTCAAGATTTATATAAGATGATTCGTGACTATCCAGGGATTTTACGTCGTCCAATTATGATTGACGAGAAACGCCTTCAAGTTGGTTACAACGAAGACGAAATTCGTCGTTTCTTACCACGTACAGTAAGAACGTTCCAATTACGTGAAGCACAACGTCTTGTAAATTAATTATAATAATATGAAAACCTTCTACCTATTATATAGTAGAAGGTTTTTTAATGTTTCACATTGCGTAATCGAACTTGTTGTACAATAAAGCCGATGCATAAAATAGTGAAAATGAACAAATAAGGAATGCTTGCAGTGAAACTTGGATTGTTATGAAAAAAGGTTGCAAGTCTGTCTTCATGTGTAACCATTTTTCCTGCAGTATAGGCAAGAATTGCTGCACCGCAATAAATGAGGAATGGAAATCGCTCCATAAGTATTAAAATAAGTTTGCTGCCCCAAATAATAATCGGGATAGAAATGAGTAAGCCGATTATGACGAGTAAAAATCTCCCGTGAGCTGCACCTGCAATGGCAATAACATTATCAAACCCCATAACGAGATCCGCGAAAACAATTGTCCGCACAGCTTGAAATAAAGTTGTTTTTCCTTGAATAGAAGAAAGATCGTTGCTATTATCGGTTAATAAATTGACTGCAATTAATGTAAGTAAAACCCCGCCAATCAATTGTAGAAATGGAATGTCGAGTAAATAGACAGCTAGTATAGTAAGGACAATTCTTAGTACAATCGCTAAAAGAGTACCGATCAAAATAGCCTTATTTCGTTTCGATTCAGGTAAATTTCGGCTAGCTAGTGCGATGACGATTGCATTGTCACCACCTAATACAACATCGATACCGACAATCATTAGTACGGATGTTAAAAACTCTAAGTCCATTCGTCTGCCTCCATTTATGATGTTTTAATAAGCGAACTATATGTATGTGATGAAGAAAGTTGTTGTTAAATAATCTCTTCTAATAGAAGTTTCACTTTATTACAGTGTACGGGGGAATGTGGAAATGTATGTCCAAATTTTTTGTAAGTAAGAAATCGCTATAATAATATATTTACGTAGTTGATCGAGTAAAGATAGGCATATAACTATTTTTGTAAAATAAATCGATTTTATTTCCATTCTGGAGAATCTTATCATAAAATGAGAGTACAAGAATCTATTGATTTGTCATATGAGTGGGGAATCCCTTCATAACAATTCTAAGCAGGAAGGGAGAGTTGTATTTTGGATATTGAAAGAATTAATGATCATACGATGAAATTTTTTATTACGTACATTGATATAGAGGATAGAGGATTTAATCGTGAAGAGATTTGGTATGATCGCGAACGAAGTGAAGAGCTCTTTTGGGAGATGATGGACGAAGCTCGTGATCATGACGATTTCTTTATTGATGGGCCGTTATGGATTCAAGTGCAAGCAGTCGATAAAGGGATTGAAGTACTTGTCACGAAAGCAGAGCTTTCAAAGGACGGGCAAAAGCTGGAACTACCGATAGGGGTAGACAAAATTATAGATATTCCTCTAGATGAAGGCATCGAATCATTATTCCAGCAAGAATTAGTCGAAGAGGTAGAAGAACAAACAGGAACAAACTTTAATGAAGATGGTACGTTTGGCTTTTTAATTAAGTTTAATGATTTTGAAGATGTCATTTCATTAAGTCATCGTCTTATCTTTGAAGATATAAAAGATGAGCTGTATTCATTTGAGAACCGCTATTATGTATATGTGGAATTCGATGAAGTGCTACATGATGAAGAAGAAATCGATCGTATTTTAAGTATTATTTTAGAATATGGAGAAGAATCAACTTTAACAATTCATCGTGTAAGTGAGTATGGAAAACAAATTGTGAAAGAGCATGCGCTTGAAACGATTCGCAATAATTTTCCTGCTAAAACGTAGGCCGATTTCTGTAGTATGAAATCGGCTTTTTATATGAAGAATAGGAAAGCTTTCTTAGTTAGGAGGTAAGAGATGAAAAATACGTTAAAGCTGATTTTCTTTATACTGCTATTGTTCGCATTATTTGTTTCGTTACGTATGTTTATTGATGTAGCATTTTATTCAGATGTGATTGGGATAAAAGATGTTTCGGTTTTAGGTATTATTAGTATTTTATTTACAGTATCTGCGTTTTTAATTGGTTGCGTTATTTTCTTAGAGAACCGTCATCCGTCAAAAACACTTACATGGCTCATTGTGTTAGGTATTTTTCCGGTATTTGGATTCTTCGCTTATTTATTATTCGGACAGAACTTTCGGAGGAAGAGAATGTTCCAAAAGAAGGCGTTGCTCGATGAACAAGCGTTTTTACAATATAAGGGGCATGAAGATTACGAAGAACGGATTTTACGCAATCATAAGCATCAAGAGCTGTTATTTCGTTTAGCGGATCGCTTAGGCGCTTTAAATATTTCATTTCAAACTGAAACGAGAACATTAACAAATGGAGATGAAACGTTTCAGGCCATTTTAGATGGATTAAAACGAGCGAAACATCACATTCATATGGAATATTACATTGTGCGTGATGATAAGCTTGGAACGGAAATTAAAGATATTTTAATACAAAAATCAAAAGAGGGCGTAGTCGTTCGTTTTTTGTATGATGCGGTTGGAAGTTTTAAATTATCAAAATCGTATATTGAAGAATTAAACGATGCAGGAGTCGAAATGATTCCGTTCTTCCCTGTACGCTTTCCGATTTTAAACGATAAAATTAATTATCGAAATCATCGAAAAATCGTTATTATTGATGGAAATGAAGGCTTTGTAGGTGGATTAAATATTGGTGATGAATATTTAGGGAAGGATAAGTACTTCGGCTTTTGGCGAGACACACATTTATATTTGCGTGGTGAAGCTGTACAAAGTTTGCAGCTTATTTTCCTTCAAGATTGGTTTTATATGACTGGTGAGGCTGTGCTAGCCCCTGAATATTTACAAGCGAAAGCAGTTGAGGGGGAGCATTGGGGAGGCGTGCAGCTTGTTGCAGGTGGGCCTGATAATAAATGGGAAACGATTAAGCATTTATATTTTGCCATGATTGCTTCTGCTCGGAAATCCATTTGGATTGCAACGCCGTATTTTATTCCGGATGATGATATTTTATCCGCATTAAAGGTTGCTGCACTTGCTGGTATTGATGTTCGTTTATTAATGCCGAGTAAACCGGATAAGCGTACTGTCTTTTACGCATCGAGATCTTACTTCCCAGAGCTTTTAGATGCAGGTGTAAAGATATATGAATATGAAAAAGGTTTTCTTCATAGTAAAGTTGTCATCGTCGATTCTGATTTAGCTTCAATTGGGACAGCTAATATGGATATGAGAAGTTTTCATTTGAATTTTGAAGTAAATGCCTTTTTATATGATACAGATAGCATTCGAAAACTTGTTCAAGACTTTAAAGATGATTTAGAAGAATCAAGTGAAATTCATGTTGATCATTTTCATAAAAGACGTCTTCATAGACGAATTGTTGAATCAACATACCGCTTATTATCACCTTTATTATAAAAAGAGATGTCCGAAATTGGGACATCTCTTTTTTAAAAGGAATTTGTAACAAATTGTAGAATATAAGGAGCTGAAAGGGTGTGATTACGATATTTATCGCTAAAAGAGAAAACGGAGAGAAAATTCATTTACTCTATAATTGTAATGAAAAGCTTTTGCGCCGTATGCGTCAACAAGAACGATTCTTTTGTGTAGCTTGTGGAAAGGAAGTGCAAATGAAATTAGGGAAACAAAAAAGTTGGCATTTTGCTCATAAAAAAGTGAATTCATGTCTTGCCTTTTATGAAGCGGAATCAACGTATCATATGCACGGTAAAGAATTGTTATATAGATGGTTCAAGCGTCAAAACTTTCAGGTGGATATAGAGTACTACCTTCCAGAAATTAAGCAACGACCAGATGTTTTTGTAGAGAGGGCGGGCAGAAAAATTGCAATTGAATACCAATGTGCAAACCTCGCTATAGAGCAGCTGTACAAAAGAACATATTCGTATTGGCAAGCTGGTATACAGGTCATTTGGATCGTTGGTGGAAATCAATTGAAAAAGCAATCTGCATATTGGATGAAATTTTCCTCACTTATGGCTTTCTCCTTACAATCTTATCCTCAGCCACTTCTTATTTTCTTCTGTCCGAAACAAAAATCATTTATGAAATGTGCATTTGTCACTCCCTTTTCTACAAATGTCTTTTTCTCACATACTATATATTTACCAACTGATACGACTACTTTTGAAATGCTTTTTTCTCCCGTTCCTTTCGGGAAAGAAAGATTGGGTGAAGAGTGGAAGAAGAGAAAGAACTACTTCCGCAAAAATGCCCTGCCGATTTGGAATTATAATTATAAGTCATTATTACGCCTCTTATATCAATTTAAATGTACCCCAGCAAGCTTTCCTTCTGAAATTGGTGTTCCACTCCCTTCTGCATTTGCTTTACAAACAAACCCATTTATATGGCAAGCTTTCCTCTATATGAAGTGTATAGGGGAGCTTGCAGTGGGAGAGTGTATTTCTCTTCAATACGTGTGTAGTTATGTAAAAAGGTATACGAAAAGGCGGATACTTCCGTACTTTTCAAAGCACATATGGAAAGTGGCAGTTACTGAATATATGACATTTTTATGCTATATAGGTGTTTTGTGTAAAGTGGGAACTTATACGTACCGGAAAATAAGGGATGTCGTGATGTTAAAAACAGAGGAGGAAATTATGAAACATGATGAGATTTGCTTAATACATGCGCTATCTTTATTTGAGGCAAATTTTAACATGAGAGGAGGAAAAGGGGATATAATAAAGAATGATTGTGAAGGAATTACATAAGAAAAAACGAATTGTACTTAAGTAGAGATATTTAAAGGAGGGCTTAAAGAATGTCTGAACAAAACAAAGTGAAAGCATTACCAGATCGCAACGAGATTGAAGAAGCAAGTACGTGGCGATTAGAAGATATTTTCCAAACGGATGCAGAATGGGAAAAAGAATTCCAAGCTATTAAAGAGCTATTGCCGAAGTTAACTGAATTTAAAGGGAAACTTAGTGACTCTGCGGACAATTTACTTGAGGCATTGCAATATGAAGATGAAATTTCAATGCGATTAGGTAAGTTATATACATATGCTCATATGCGTTACGATCAAGATACAACAAACTCTGTATATCAAGCATTAAATGATCGCGCAACAAATTTATATTCACAAGTATCTAGTAGCACAGCGTATATTGTTCCTGAAATTTTATCGATTTCAGAAGATACACTGCAAACATTCTTGAAGGAAAATAGAGATTTAAGTGTATATGAACATGCATTAGAAGAAATTACACGTCAACGCCCGCACGTATTATCAGAAGCTGAGGAAGCTTTATTAGCGGAAGCATCTGAAGTAATGAGTTCATCAAGCAATACATTCGGTATGTTGAATAACGCGGATTTAAAATTCCCATCTATTAAAGGGGAAGACGGAGAAGAAATAGAAATTACACATGGCCGTTACATTCAGTTTTTAGAAAGTGATGATCCTCGTGTTCGCAAAGATGCATTTAAAGCTGTATATGAAACGTACGGAAAATTTAAAAACACATTCGCAAGTACGTTAAGTGGAGCAGTAAAACGTAATAATTTCAATGCGCGTGTTCGTAAATATGATTCTGCTCGCCAAGCTGCATTGAGCAATAATAATATTCCGGAAGCAGTATACGATCAACTCGTTGAAACAGTAAATGACAACTTACATTTATTACACCGTTACATCGATATTCGTAAGCGTGCACTAGGACTTGATGAGCTTCATATGTATGATTTATATACACCACTTGTACCAGAAGTGAAAATGAATGTGAAATACGAAGAAGCGCAAGACCTTTTATTAAAATCTTTAAACGTACTTGGTGATGAATATGTTGATATTTTGAAAGAGGCATATGAAAATCGCTGGGTAGATGTGTATGAGAATAAAGGAAAACGAAGCGGGGCATATTCATCTGGTGCATATGGAACAAATCCGTATATTTTAATGAACTGGCATGATAATGTAAATAATTTATTTACACTTGCTCATGAGTTTGGTCATTCGGTGCATAGTTACTATACAAGAAAAACACAACCGCACGTATATGGTGATTATTCCATCTTCGTAGCAGAAGTGGCATCTACTTGTAATGAAGCGCTTCTAAATGATTATTTATTAAAAACGACAGAAGATAAGAAAGAGCGTCTATATTTATTAAATCATTATTTAGAAGGGTTCCGTGGTACTGTATTCCGTCAAACGATGTTTGCAGAGTTTGAACATATTATTCATAAGAAAGTACAAGAAGGACATGCTGTTACGCCAGACATGCTAACGGAAATTTACTACGATTTAAATAAGAAATATTTCGGTGACGCTTTAGTAATCGATGAAGAGATTGGTTTAGAATGGTCTCGTATTCCACACTTCTACTACAACTATTACGTATATCAATACGCAACAGGATTTAGTGCAGCGACAGCTCTATCTAAACAGATTTTAGAAGAAGGACAACCAGCAGTAGAACGTTATATTAACGAGTTCTTAAAAGCAGGAAGCTCTGATTATCCAATTGAAGTGCTGAAAAAAGCAGGAGTAGATATGGCATCTCCTGAACCAGTAAAAGAGGCACTACAAGTATTTGAAGAGAAATTAAATGAATTAGAAGCATTATTATTTGAAGAAAAGTAATGAAAAAAGACGAGGGATTGTATCCTCGTCTTTTTTGTTGAATAGATTTAATGTCGATATTTGTTGAAAAAAAGATGAATTTCTTTATTTTTTCTAACTGAAAGGATAGCTTTACGGCTGATTTTTGAACTTAAAACCCTTTGAATCGTTTTTTATAATTGAAATAAGAGAGTGTGATAACGATGATTCCGAATAAAAGAGGTAAGGCAATAATTTTAGGAAAAGCTTGTAGTAGAGAGAGGATGTACAAGAAAAAAGAAACGATGACAGCTAGAAAGAGAAGAGCAATATAAGATTTTTTCATAAATAAACCCCCTAAATGACCTTTTTTATAGCTTATTCAAAAATGAAAACGTTTAGAATGTGACAAAAGTGTGAAATTCGACAAAAGGGGTTGTCATTTGACGTCGAATCTTGTAATATAATAAGCGTGAACGAATTCACATACAAACATATACCCCTTTGTTTGAACGTGAAAATTTCTCCCATCCCCTTTAATATTTTTATAAGCCGTAAAGAAGAAGACCTGGTGTTTACACCAGGTCTTTTTCTTTTGCTATCCATTTCCAATAACGTTCGCATTTTACTTCAATCATTTGTACTTTTCGTTTCAGTTGTAATTTTTTTAGTTCGCGCTCAATTTCTTGCTGCGGACAGTCATAAATAAATGCTACTTCTTTTGAAGATATAAATTGTGTTGCTTCTAGTAGCACTTCTAAAGGTGGTAATGGTTCTGGCTCAATTTCACATTTTACAAGTTCTTTCAATAATTGTACGTATACATCGTAGGAATAATTTCCAGCGATTTTAATACCTTCTTCATCTGAGTTCGCATGAAAAAAGACGAGGGAAGGTATTTCTGTAATATGCATTTCATTCGTGAATTTCAAGTCACATTGGAAAGCTTTTTTTGCACTAGCAGAATGTAGATCTTTTTTAAATTCTTCTACATCAATATTGCTATCTCTCGCACATGCAAGTAATAGTTCGCAGTCAGGGTTTGATACATTTTCAAGGAAAATGTATTCTTGGAGTTTTCGCAAAAACTTCGAACCTGCTTTTCGGCCTTGCAACTCCGCTGCCTTAATTGCCATCGAAACTAAATATGGTGTTGACGATGCTTCTTGCATATGTACCTTTCCATCACATGAAAAACCTTGTAAACTGGTTGTCTTTTCCCACACAAATCGAATATTAGCAGGTTTATTCCATTTGTGTGAGGAAGCGTTCGTTCCATCCACTTTTCCTGTTACGATATGACGAATAGAGAAGTATTTCCCGTATTCAAGCCATAGTTTAATAATAAAAGGCTCAATTTCCCAGCAATCTTTACAAAGTGGATCAATAAATAAATATGCTTCTACAGACTTATGCTCGCATGCGGAAGGAGATGGCATATTTATATGCTTTGCTTCCTGCTTATCCATTACACTTCACCTGTTTCGTTTGGAGTATTAACCATATGCTGAGCCGTTAATGCTAAACGTTCAAAAACAAACTCTCTTATATGACCATGCACTCCAGTATCATCCATTGCTTGCTCCATACATGATAGCCAAGCCTCTGCTCGTTTTGGGGTAATCTCAAACGGGAGATGGCGTGCTCTTAACATAGGATGACCATGTTCTTCAGTGTACAAATTAGGACCACCTAAATATTGTGTTAAAAATTGCTTCTGCTTCCTAGCGGTTTCTGTTAAATCTTCCGGGAAGATGGGAGATAAGTCAGGGTGTTTACTGACATAGGAATAAAATGTATCTACTAATATTGCAATGCATTGTTCACCGCCAATAGCTTCAAATGGTGTCATCGGTTGCTTGCTCATCCTTTATAAACTCCTTTTTCCATGAAATGTATATCTATTGTAGCAATGGAATGTTCGAGAGGGCAAATAAACAGCCTTCTCAAAGATTCTTTGCTTATTCTACGGGTGTAAACTTTTTTAGTGAGATGTATCCACTAGTGAAACATATTCACTAGTGGAATTTTCACTTTAGCGTGCTTTGTTTTGTTTGGCAAGGAAAAAGCGTTTTACTTTGTTATTTGTATGGCGAACAGGTATGTTATGTTGCGTTAATAAATGAATAAATGCAGCTTTTCCTGTTTCTTCATCTTGCACTTCAAATTCAATTTCATAATCATCGTGATTGTAATAAAAACTATGATCAAAGACAAGCGTTCCGCCTTTAAATAATGTTTCTGCTCTTTCTGTTGTTAAACTACCCATATATGTTAAAGCAGAAACAGGAATTTGTAATTTGTGTAATTGATCTACTACTGCACCTTGAATGATTGTGTTTGTTTCCATCATCATTTTTGCTTCGTCTTCTGTTACGACTTGATGCGTTTCTAATAAACCGATTTCTGCAGGTTGTTTCAACGTTAACGTATAAGTTTCTCCTTTATGACGAATACGAAGTGCAGAGCCAGCTTCTTTTAACGAGAAGTCAGGTGTTTCAAAGTAGTGATTCACTTGTTTTGTAAATGCTTCAATAGAAAACGATTTACATAATGTATCGAATTCTTCTTTTGTAACGATATTTTTGAATTCAATTTCAATTTCTTGTGTCATTGTATAATCTCCTTTTGAAAAATAATTCTTTACACATTATCGCTTTTTCATAAATTTGGTTCAATGTTTTATTTGTTTGCGTCCATGTTATGATACAATAATACTGTTAAGTAAGACAGGAAGTTGAGATGGAGGAGTTAGAGCATGCAAAATAAAATCCAAGTTAAGAGCGTAGAAAAGAGAGAGAATGCTCTTATTTTTTGTGCGGAAAATAGTGAAATAGAGGTAAAGGAGTTAAGTGCGCGTAATCACGTACTTGTAGACTCAGACAATTTATCATTTTTATATATCTTAGAAAATGAATCATCTTTCATTTATGTAAGTATTCCGCACACATGCTGGGAAGCAATGCATGAAGCGATGAATAACGATGTGGTTATGTTCGTTCGCGTGAATGACATTGAAATGGAATTAGAAGGATTAAAAGAAGAAGTAGAATATTTGGTTGAAAATATTGAAGGTAATGCAAATTACGGAGAAGAATTAGTAACTGCTGTAGAAAAAGTATTTCTATAAGCAAATGGATTGATTTTGGTGGTGGTTGAAATGAATCGAAATTGGGAAGAATTTTTAGCACCTTACCACCAAGCGGTGGCAGAGCTGAAAGTGAAACTAAAAGGAATGCGTACTCAATTTGCAATGTTAACAGAGCATTCTCCAATTGAGTTTGTAACAGGAAGGGTAAAGTCGGTTGCAAGTATTATTGATAAAGCGGAGAAGAGAAATGTACCGCTAGACCGATTGAGAGAAGATATGCAGGATATTGCTGGGCTTAGAATGATGTGTCAATTTGTTGATGAGATTAAGCCTGTTGTAGAATATCTTCGAAAACGAAATGACTTTGAAATCGTGGAAGAACGTGATTATGTTACGCAAAAGAAAGATAGCGGTTATCGTTCTTATCATGTTGTCATTAGTTATCCTGTTCAAACGATTCAGGGTGAACAAAAAGTATTGGTAGAAATCCAAATACGCACGCTAGCAATGAACTTTTGGGCAACAATTGAGCATTCTTTAAATTATAAATATAGTGGACGTTTTCCTGAAGATATTAAAATAAGGTTGCAACGTGCAGCTGAAGCGGCGTTTTTATTAGATGAAGAAATGTCTTCTATTCGTCTTGAAATTCAAGAAGCGCAAAAGGCTTTTTCAAGAAAGCAAGAAACGAAAGATTCTGAATCATAAACTAAAGGGTGTTGGGCGATGAAATTTACAATTATGTCAAAGGGAGATCAATCATCAGATACACTGGCAAGCACGATGAAAGAGTACTTGCTAGATTTTGGATTTATAATGGATGAAAAGGAACCCGATATTGTAATTTCTGTTGGGGGAGATGGAACGCTTTTATATGCGTTTCATCGTTATTATAATCGATTGGATGAAACAGCATTTGTTGGTGTACATACAGGACATCTAGGTTTCTATGCAGATTGGTTACCGACAGAAGTAGAGAAATTAGTAATTGCAATTGCGAAAACACCATTCCAAGTGGTGGAATATCCGCTTTTAGAAGTTATTATTCGCTATGTGAATGGAAGTAAAGAGTCACAGTATTTAGCGATGAATGAGGCGACTGTAAAAAGTGCAGAAGGTACATTAGTAACAGAAGTAGAAATACGCGGAGAATATTTTGAAACATTCCGCGGAGACGGCCTTTGTATCTCTACTCCTTCAGGAAGTACCGCGTATAATAAAGCGCTTGGCGGAGCGATTATTCACCCATCTATTGAAGCGATACAAATTGCAGAAATGGCGTCCATTAACAATCGTGTATTTCGTACTGTAGGATCGCCACTTGTATTGCCGAAGCATCATACATGTGTGTTAAAGCCAGCTGCAGGAATGAATTTACAAATTACAGTGGATCATTTAACGATGGTTCATCAAGATGTGAAATCAATCCAGTATCGCGTCGCAAACGAGAAAGTACGATTTGTTCGTTTCCGTCCATTCCCGTTCTGGAAACGAGTTCGTGACTCGTTTGTTGCAGATAAATAGAAAGGGTTATATATTTGAACAGATTTACATTGAAATGGGATATAGGTCCGGCTGAAGAGGGAACTTTAGTTAGGGAATTTTTGAAAACGAAATGTATTTCTAAAGCCGCTTTAACGGATATAAAGTTTCACGGCGGGGCAATTGAAGTAAATGGTCAACATGCGAGTGTTCGTCATCAGTTGCGTGCTGGTGAAGAATTACGTGTCTTTTTTCCAGTTGAGGAAAGAAGTGAAGGGATGATGGCAGAAGATATCCCTTTAAGCATTGTATATGAAGATGACGCGGTTCTTATCATTAATAAAGAGGCGAACATGTCAACGATTCCGTCTAGAGAACATCCGACAAGGAGTGTTGCCAATGCGCTTTTATCTCATTATGATAAGCAGCACCTTGCAAGTACAGTGCACATCGTAACACGTTTAGATCGTGATACTTCGGGGCTTATGCTTATTGCAAAAAATCGTTTCGTGCATCATCTTTTATCGAAGCAGCATCAACAAAAAGCTGTGAAACGAACGTATGAAGCAATTGTTCACGGAAAGATTGTAGAACGAGAAGGAATGATTGATGCACCAATTGGTCGAAAATCTGATAGCATTATTGAGCGAACGGTTTGTGAGCATGGACAAAGGGCAGTTACTCATTTTAAGGTAATTGATAGTACATATCATAAGACACATGTAGCGCTTGAGCTTGAGACAGGAAGAACGCATCAAATTCGTGTGCATATGGCTCATATAGGACATCCGTTACTTGGTGATAGCTTATATGGAGGGAGAAGGGATGAAATGAAACGGCAAGCACTTCATAGTAAATCTTTGACGTTTTATCATCCTATTTTAGAGAAAGAGATGTCTTTCACTATAAAGCTTCCAAGCGATATGCAAGAAGTGTTGCGGCATACTTAAAAAGGGGACAAAATTCTTATATTATAAAGAATTTTGTTCCCTTTTTTCTTAGCGGAATAATATTAAAATTTGGTTTTCACCCGTACGCTTTATAACGAAAAATCCACTTTCGGCTTTTGTAGCAATGCCATTGTCATTTGGACGACAATATCCATGTGCTTCGCAAGTGCCGTCATCACGTACTAACATTTGTCCAATTAATCCGACAGGAAGCCACTCGGCGCGATCTTTTCTTGCTACATATTTGCAAGTTGGATCCCATTCTGTATTTAAAAGAGGTTGTATTTCTTCGGCTTCCGTCCATACATATTGGCGTTTTCCAAAGTTATCTGTTTTATAACGTTTTTGCCAACTTAAAGCCCCGCTATTTCCTATAAGGGCAGGGGTTGCACTAGATATTCCTAAAATGAACGAATCGCGTGAAGTAGCTATCCGAATTTTTTCTTCGTTACTAAATGTAACGAAATAACCGACATCAATAGGTTTATAACCTTCGGTTTCAAACATTTGTGCAAAATCCGTTCCGCTTGCATTGTAAGACGCGCCCTCAATGTACATTTCTCCATTATGAGCAAGCCATTTAGCCCCGATATTATGGTCGGTGTCGCTTACACCATTTGCAATAAACCAAGAATAAGCTTCTTCTGCAGTGCCGAAGCGCCCCATAATATGGCTACCTGCAAAATGAGCTGTTGATGTATGATGACCTTCCGCATGAGAAGAGGATCCGTTAGCGATAGTTGCGTTTCCTTCTGCGTGTGCTGCTTCGCCTAAAGCAATTGTCTGTTTACCCTCCGCATGAGAATAAGCCCCGCCTGCTGTCGTTTCACTTCCCTCACTATGCGAACTATGTCCAGTTGCTTTTGAGTTTGATCCTTCTGCATGAGAGAAAGAACCTTTTGCGTGTGTTAATAAGCCTTCCGCATGTGCTGCCATGCCCTCCGCATGAGAGTGAAGCCCCTCTGCATATGCATATCGGCCGCCCCTTTTAACTTTTGTATTTTCAGGTGTAGGTGTCTCAATTATGAGTGGTTTTTCAGTTTGTATATCATTCGATGAAGCCAATGCCTCTTTTATTTTTTTTACTTTGTTTATAATAGCAGCTGGAATTTCTGGTTCCACTTTTTTATTCATTGCTACAGAAATATTTTCTGCCGTCTTTTCTTCTGTTTGGTTAGAATGTAGTATCTGTTCATCTTGATTTGAGAGCTGTTTATTTTTTTGTTGCATCTTTATTTTTCTGCGATTGATTATGCGGCTCATCACAGCATTTTCTAAAGAGACATATGTTGGTTTTACTTTGCTTTTTTTTGATGACTCTTGTTCTTCCAGTTCTTCTATCGCTGCAGCCCGAATACTACACCAGTTGTTAATTCCGTACATGGGCAGATATAAAGGGGGAAATTTTCTTTTTTGTTTAGAAGATTTTTTCTTCATTCTGTCACCTCCTGCGACATTATATGTAGTGTAATTAAAAAAAGATGCACTTTATTGCATCTTTTTTTAATTACTTTACCTAGTTTTATATGAGATCTGCCTAAATAATGCTAAGTAAGGTAGTTATGAAATTGGACGGAATTTCTCAGCGACAAAAGGTAAAGAAGAAGGGACAGAGATAGTCTCCATTTCAGGATAACGTAATCCGGTTAATTTGCCACCAAATACAGCACCAGTATCAATATTGACTGTCTGATTGACGAATCGAGGTTCTGCTACTGGTGTATGTCCATATACAATCCAAGCTTGCCCCTTGTATTCTTGCGCCCAATCGCGACGGACAGGTGAGCCATCGGCATGCTTTTCTCCTGTAATATCGCCATATAATACAAAGGTTTGCACTTTTTTATCTCGTCTTCCTATGTAATCTTGCCGAATCCCAGCGTGACATACGATTACTCTTTTTTCATCTAGTATGTGGTAGAGCGGTGATTGTTCATAAAGAGTGATAAACTTTTCTTTTATAATGTTTTGCTTATTAGGAGGAAGTGCCTCATATTCAGCAACAGTTGTTTCAAGTCCGTGAGCGACTGTTACATTACGCCCAAGGAAAAATCGATATAGTTTATTACAGTGATTTCCAGGAGCGTAATAAGCTTCTTTTTTATGTATGACAAGTTCCCATACAATTTCAATCATACGTAATGAATGAGGACCACGGTCTGTAATATCGCCAACGAATGCAAGTTTACGTTGGTCAGGGTGAACCGGTAGACCGCTACTCCAGTTATATCCTAGCTTCTCTGTTAAATTTTGAAACTCTTGGAAGCATCCATGAATATCTCCTATAATGTCATATTTCATATTTAAACCTCCATCGTATTTTTCATTAGTATATCTAAAAAAGGATAGAGATAAAAATATAGCGTTTTTGTGTTGTTCATTTAAACATAAAGATTTTCGTTCTTGAGCGAACATTTAAAATGAATCCAATCGCAATCATGTATGTAAGCAGTGAACTTCCTCCGTAGCTCATAAGAGGTAATGTTATCCCTGTAATGGGAAGTAATCCGATTGTCATCCCGATATTTTGGAATACTTGGAAAGTAAACATTCCGATTGTACCAGCGCAAATGTAACTACCGAAAGGGTCATTACTTTCTAAAGCAATATGAATCATTCGAAAAATGAGTAAGAAAAAAAGAGAAATAATGACACTTGCGCCTAGAAATCCAAATTGTTCAGCGACATTAGTGAAAATAAAATCTGTATGTGGTTCTGGAAAATATACTTGTCCATTTTCCCACCCTTTTCCTTGCATTTCTCCGGATCCAGTCGCTAAGAATGCTTGTCTTAATTGATAGCCTTGTGCATCATATTTGTAAGGTGCTAACCATCCGTAGAAGCGATTTAATTGATATTCTTTTAAAATGTGTGCTTTAAAGAAATCTGTGTGAGTAAAAAAAATATATATTAATGTAGTTCCAGCAACGAAAGTAGCTGAAACTAATCCGAAAATAAAACGCCATCGTATGCCAGAAACTAGTATCATTGCTGCAAGCATCGCTGAAATGACCATTGTATTTCCTAAATCTGGTTCCTTTGCGATGAGTAGTAGTGGTGGCAAACTTGTTGCAAATATTTTTCCAAGTAGTAAAAAATCGTCATGTATCGTTTGGGAAAAATATTTCTCATTATGGTTTGCTATAATTCGTCCAATGACGATAATTAAAAATAATTTCATAATTTCAGAAGGCTGAAAATTTCCGATGCCTGGGAGCCTGTACCAAGCGGTAGCGCCTTTAATTGTAACGGCACCTGGTACTTGAAGTTCTAGTCCAATAAGTAGTACCATTGCAAAGCTGTACAAATACCAAGCAATTTTTTGATAACGATCGAAGTCGATAATCATAATAACACCAATGGCTATAAATCCAATGAAATACCATTGGATTTGCTTTAGTACAAAATTGACGTTTTGTAAAAATGGCGGTAAAGAGGCTTGCGCACTTGCAATAGCACAACAACTAACAATCCCAATGGCAAATAAAATAAATAGTAATACGTAGTCTATTTGATATTGAGAATTTGGATCTTTCAATGTAGGTATTCCTTTCTACTGCTCTTTATAGTAATGGATTTTATCTCGCATTAATGGGCAGTAAGACCCCCACCTCAAAATTCAGCGAAAGCGAAGAAGTTAGGTGGGGGATCAACTGCCCGTAAAAGCCCGATTGGTGAGAGCTGATTAAAGTTTCACTTTATAGTATGAGAAAGAATGTATGAACTATACGAATGATTCACATATAGTCCATACACTTTTAATTTTGCAGAGTAGTTTAATTGTTTAACTCTTTAATAATTATATCCAAACAATGGGAGAGACGTACATGTGCGTCAGGAAAAATATCTAGTTGATGAAGATAGTATTTTAAGGAACTTTTACACCATTGGTAAGCACTAAGTAGAGCTGCTCTATAGTCCGTAGTATTTTGTAAAAAGCCATATTCTTTTGCTGTTATAACAAGGTGTGTGAAATCTTCACAACCTTGAAGGAGCTTATTGTGTATTTGTTGTCCAGCATGGTAGCGAAATTGACTTAAAGGCTCAGAAATGTATATTGCATTTCCTTTAGAAAGTAAAGAAATCCATGAGGCCATATCAACACTACAAGAATATTGTCGCTCTTTAAGGGTGCCAAAAGGTTCAGTGAGCAATTCCTTTCGGAACAAAGTAGTTGTAGGCTCACCGATAATGTTGTGTCCGCCCTTTAACATCCAATTACCTAAAAATATCCCGTTTAATGGAGTGTCTTCACTATATAACCTTTGTGTTGGATGGGAATCACCTATTAGATTTCCATGATCATCAATACGTACTCGATAAGAAGTAACAAGAGCAAGATTTTTATTGGGATCTTGCTCAAAATAGGCCATCATTTTTTGTATTTTATGCTCATAAAACACGTCATCATCCATTAAAAAATTTATATACTCACCATTTGATTTTTCTATGAGCATAAGGTCATTGTGAAATTGTCCTAGAGTAGGGATATTTCGAATGTATGTTATATTTTTATAATGTGGTAAGTATTGTTCACGTATTAAAGTTTCTGTTTCATCATTTGTACTATCATCTCCGATGATGATTTCAATATTTGAATAAGTTTGTGCCAATGCACTTTCTAGAGCAATTTTGAAATAATGAGGCCGATTATAAGTAGGAATAAGGATGGAAACGAGAGGTAGATTTTTTTCATTCATCATACATAACTTCCTTTCAGAAGCTTTTTTTTGTAAGAACAATATCTTGGTAACTTGTATATTCATGTCTGCCGCACCATAAACCGTAATGCGGCTTATTGATTATTTCTAGGCCGTACTTATTCAATAGATTGCAAATATCTGTCTCAGGATAAGCAACTGCGAAATTCGGAATATCTTTATTTACAACGTAGCAATTTTCGATTCGATGATAAAAACCTAATGTACTTTGTCCTGCATTTAAATAATAGGACGATTCAGGATTTATAAGAAAGAATGTAATGAAACATCTCCCGTCTTTTTTTAATACACGTACAATTTCAGATACGTAATGTTCTAATTCTTTTGGGAGAAGATGCGTAAATACAGAAGTTAAAAAGATAAAATCGAATGTCCCGTCTTCATAGGGGAAACGATATTGAGAGGCATCTTCTTTTCCTTCTGGATTATAGAATTGATTGTATATGTCAACATGTTCAAAGTGAAAATTATTACGCATAGTTGAAATGTTATTTTGACACCAAGTAATTCCATCTTTAAACAAATCAAATCCATAATACGCTCCATCATCATTTAAGTAATTCAATAATGGTACAGCCATTCGACCGACGCCGCAGCCTACATCTAATACTTTTTCATTTGGTTTTAAAGCGCCAATTTGAATAAAATGCTTTAGGAACTCTTTTCCAACTTTTTTGAAGTCGCCACCTACATATTGGACGAGTTCAGGAGGGGGGAGTAAAGTCATTTCTTTGTTAAGTTCACTCATGAGTATACCCCTTTCTTGTATGAGAAGATGCAGTAAATCTATTAATAAAATTTTCAATTTGTAGTGAGAGAACACAGGAAAACAATTGTTATATGTAAGGAGATTCCGAAAAAGAATACTTAATTGGATTAGAAGTGAGAGAAGGATGAGTGAAAATGAAATCTCCTATAGATTAAATCTTTTTTATTCTTTTCTCCAATAAACGCCAAATACATCAATTTTAGTAATAGGGGCTTTTAAATTTCGTTGGTTTCTAAAGTCTGTCACAGCCTCAGCGCATGGCGGTAGCCCGTAGTCATCGATAATTATATAGCCACCTTTAGAAACTTTATCATATAAGTTCACGAGACCATCCATTGTGGATTCGTACATATCACCATCAAGCCGTGCAATTGCTATTTTTTCAATTGGTGCTGTTGGTAAAGTATCTTTAAACCAGCCTTTTAAAAATTTCACTTGATCATTTAGTAAATCATATTTTTTGAAATTCTCTTGTACTTGTTCTAAAGAGACGCGTAAGTAATCGAATGTGTGCAAATAATCACCGTAATCTTTTGGATATTGTTCTAGATTCGGTGCTGGCAAACCTTCAAATGAATCAGCGACCCACACATTACGATTCGTAATGTTGTTTGCTTGTAAAAAACCATTCATAAAAATGCACGATCCTCCGCGCCATACACCTGTTTCAATAAAATCTCCCTCTATATTTTCACGAACAACGGTTTCCATTGCCTCTTGTAATTGGTTCATACGTTCTCGACCGATCATGCTATGTGCTGCTCTTGGCCAATCCATTCCATCATGGCGTTCACTTTTTGAAACATTTGGTTTTACAATTTTTAAGTTATGGTTTTCAGCATATTGCTTAATGAATAAAGGGAGGGGGACTGTAACTGGCTCGAATTCTAGTTCTTTTGAAATATGTAGAGATGCGGGTAAGTATGCCTCATATTCTAACCATATTTCAAATAAAATGGTCTTCTTTAGCAATTCGAGATAAAGCTGAACAGCAGATTTACTTTCCATATTTGTGCCTCCTGCAAAATGTCATACAACAATATGATTATGTAGATAGCGAATGTTTCATGATTGAATTTGAAATTGAAAAAGCAGTAAAACTGATATCAGTTTTACTGCTAAGTAAAAAATTAAGCGATTTTTTCAATAATAATAGATGCATTTGTACCAACAGCTAATGATAGCCCAAGCCCTGTAACGATTACTTCAATTAATGATGGAGTTGTCGTAATTTGCGTAATTGCTTGAACAACGATAGGTGCTCCAACTGAGATTAAAGTGGCCCCAGTACCTGGAACAGATACCCCATTTACTTGGATTGTAAGCCCTCCTAATAGACTTACTGCTGCAGTGTATACGATAACGGTAATTTTATAGAATCCAGTTTGACTAATTACGAAAGTATCAGGATCTAATTGAGAAATTGCTGTACCAAACTGAGATCCAACAGTATTAAATGGTACTGGAGCATTAAGTCCAATATCCAAAGAAATCCCAGCGGAGTTAAATGCATACAATCCTGCTGGAAGCCCTAGTCCAGATGGTCCAGTCGGTCCAGTCGGTCCAGTAGCCCCAGTCGGCCCCGTAGGTCCAGTAGTCCCAGTGCCACCAGTCGGCCCTGTAGGTCCAGTAGCCCCAGTGTCACCAGTCGGCCCCGTAGGTCCAGTAGTCCCAGTGCCACCAGTCGGCCCCGTAGGTCCAGTAGTCCCAGTGCCACCAGTAGGTCCTGTAGGTCCTGTAGGTCCAGTCGGTCCAGTTGGCCCAGTCGGTCCAGTTGGCCCGGTAGGTACAGTCGGCCCCGTAGGTCCCGTAGGTCCAGTCGGCCCGGTCGGCCCAGTCGGAAGGGTAAACGGTGGTATCGGTGGTAATGTAGGTCCTACAAGATTAGGGTCAAATGCACTAGCTGATAAAGATTCATCGGGATTTAATCCATTTGAATAATTATTATTTGACATAAATTCACCTCCATAAAGCGTTCATTATATAGTAGATGCAAAACCGAAAGAAAATGACACGGACATTTGAATTATTGAAAAGAAATCTTAAACTACTTGAACAATTTAAAAAAATGGAAAGTTTAGTATATGTATAACATATGATTGATTTGGAAGAGGGTGATTATGTTGAACAAGCAAGGAATTACAATTAGTTTATGTATGATTGTTCGAGATGAGGAGGAGACAATAGCCCGTTGTTTAGAAACAGTTGAAAAAATTGTGGATGAAATTATAGTAGTTGATACAG
Organism: Bacillus sp. EKM501B; assembly: GCF_011800505.1. NCBI lineage: Bacteria > Bacillati > Bacillota > Bacilli > Caryophanales > Bacillaceae > Bacillus > Bacillus sp. EKM501B. Next base: position 396,129 of record NZ_JAALFZ010000001.1, read on the forward strand.
GTTCCGTCGATCGAACGAAAGAAATCGTAGAGAAATACACTTCTAACATATATGATTTCCAGTGGATTGATGATTTTGCAGCAGCAAGAAATTTTTCTTTTTCAAAAGCGACGCAAGAGTATATATTGTGGCTAGATGCAGATGATGTCTTATTAGAAGATGCTCAAGAAGCATTGAAACTTTTAAAAAGAGAATTAGATCCTAAAATTGATGCTGTTTCGATGCCTTATCATCTTGCAATGGATTCTAACGGGAAACCTTTATATTGTACAAAAAGAAATCGACTTGTAAAGCGTGAAAAACAATTTCAATGGTTTGGAAAGGTTCATGAGTATTTAGCTATTTCTGGTGAGGTTTTTAGTAGTAATGTTGCTATTACACATAAAAAAGAAAAAAAAGTAACAAATCGTAATTTGAAAATTTTTCAAAATACTGTAGCGGCAGGTGAAGAATTAAGTCCGAGAGATTTATTTTATTACGCAAATGAATCTACGGATAACCAAAAATATGATGATGCAGTTCTTCTATATGAAACATTTCTTAATCAAGACGAAGGATGGTATGAAGAGAAAATTTATGCATGTGGTAAGTTAGGAGATTGCTATGCAAAGCTAGGAATGTGGGAGAAGGCAATCGAATCTTGTGTGAAGTCGTTTCGGTATGACGTCCCTAGAGGAGAGAATTGTACAAGAATAGGATATATATATATGGAACAAGAAAAATATAATGAAGCGATATTTTGGTTTAAACTTGCCACGGAAGTACCAATGGCAACGGAAAGTCCTTTCCATAGTCCAGCTAGCTACACATGGCTACCCTATTTACAAATGTGTATTTGTTATAGCAGGTTAGGGGAGCAGGATAAAGCGTATTATTACAATGAATTAGCAGCTTCTTATGTTCCGAATAATGCTGCAATTGAATATAACCGTAAATATTTTCGGGGAGTTTTTGATAAACCATATAAAGTGTAATAGGTTTCGTTTTTTAGAAATGATTTATCGCTATTCTAACTCTAATAGATTGGTTATATATTAGAGTATCAGTAACGTAACCAATATAAATAAAAGATTTTATACTGCTATTTGCGGGCTAATAATCATTGGGGGATGAACAAAATCTGCACTTTATAGAATTCATATGAGATTTATATTTCTAATTCAATTTGCATAAGGAGTGTGTGAAATGAATCGCGAAAAAAGTTCTTTATATGAAGAAAAATCCGAGCATTATTATAATGCAGCGAATCCGAATTTATTAAAGCATATAAAAAAGGAATGGAAAGAAGTTCTTGATATTGGTTGCTCGAGCGGTGCATTGGGAGCAGCTATTAAAGAAAACGGTACACGTGTATCAGGAATAGAGGCATTTCCAGAGGCGGCAGAAAAAGCGAAGGAAAGACTAGATCATGTTATTTTAGGGGATATAGAAAAAATAGATCTTCCTTATGAGGAGGGGCAATTTGATTGCGTCCTATTTGGGGATGTATTAGAGCATTTATTTGATCCGTGGGCTGTGATTGAAAAGGTTAAGCCATATATAAAGCAAAATGGTGTGATTTTAGCAAGTATACCAAACGTTGCTCATATTTCAGTATTAGCTCCCTTACTTGCTGGAAATTGGACGTATACAGAATATGGTTTATTAGATAAAACACATATTCGTTTCTTTACATTCAATGAAATGCTAAGAATGTTTTTAAAAGCAGGATATTCAATTAGTAAAGTAGATCGTGTATATGTTGATCATAAAATGTATGAGCCGCTTATTGAGGAGTTATATGGAATTTGTAAAAAATATCGTCTTGGAAGTGGCTTCATGGCTGAGACAGTTGTATTTCAGTATATTATTGAAGCTGAAAAATCACAATTATGAGTGCTGCAGACAAAACAATATTATTTGTTACATGCATAAATGATCGGAAATTGTATGCAAACTGCGTGCGACATATATTGCAATTGTTAGTACCGCCAGGGTATATTGTCCAATTTATGCCGATTCGAAATGCGAAAAGTATGACGAGTGGATACAATCAAGCCATTTCGCATCCAGCGAAGTATAAAGTGTATTTACATCAAGATGTTTTTATTATAAATAGGGCTTTTTTATACGGATTACTTCAATTATTTGAGGAACATGAAAACCTTGGGATGATTGGGATGGTTGGAGCGCAATATGTTCCTCCGACTGGCGTATGGAACGAAGGGCGTGGAATTGTAGGAAAAGTCATTGGTTATATGAATGATTTGTTTTATATGGCAAGTTTAGAACAACCGTATCATGAATCAAAAACATTTATTCCTGTAGAATGTATTGATGGTTTATTAATGGCGACACAATATGATGTTCCGTGGCGAGAAGACTTATTTGACGGATTTGATTTTTATGATGTATCTCAATCATTTGAATTTAAAAAAGCAGGATATACAGTCGGTGTACCTGTACAGCGCGATGCTTGGTGTATCCATTATCATTTTGATGTGAATATGACGAACTATGAAAAGTATCGGAAAATATTTGTGGAACACTATATGTCAGATGTAAATAAGGAAGAATAAAAGGGGGGACAAAAATGAAAGATCATACAATATTAGTCGTTGTTTGTGTAAATAATGAGGAGCTTTTCAAACAATGTGAGAGCCAAATAAGAAACATTTTTGTTCCCTCTGGTTATGTCGTGCAAATTTTTCCGATACGAGATGCGCAAAGTATGGCAAGTGCATACAACCGAGCCCTTTCATATCCAGCGAAATACAAAGTGTATATACATCAAGATACATATCTTATTAATCGAGACATGTTTTCTACACTTATATCTCTTTTTAAAGAAAATGAAAAGCTTGGTTTAATAGGAGTCGCTGGGGCTCAGTTTTTACCGAATAACGGGATATGGTGGGAAGGAAAAAATTTAGTAGGGAAAGTGATTGAGTATAGAAGACGGAATTATCAATTATTAAATTTAGATCAGGTTTTTTATGGTAATCAACCATTTTTGTCAGTTCAGGCAATTGATGGTTTATTCATGGCAACGCAGTATGATATTCCGTGGCGAGAAGATTTGTTTCAAGGGTTTCACTTTTATGATGTGTCACAGTCTTTAGAGTTTCAAAGGGCTGGTTATTTAATTGGTATCCCAAATCAAGCAAATTTATGGTGTATTCATTACAACGGGGATGAGTTTGATGCGGATACATATGAGAAGTACCGGAAAGTGTTTGTAGAACATTACAAAGATATATTATCTCCATCATAAAGGAGAGATGAAAAGTGAAAGGAATTATTTTAGCAGGTGGTACTGGATCGAGATTATATCCAATAACGAAAGTAACGAATAAACATTTACTTCCTGTTGGTCGGTATCCGATGATTTATCATGCGGTATATAAGCTAAAACAATGCGATATTACAGATATTATGATTATTACGGGTAAAGAGCATATGGGGGATGTTGTTAGCTTTTTAGGGAGTGGTCATGAATTTGGAGTGTCCTTTACGTATCGTGTGCAAGATAAAGCGGGCGGGATCGCACAGGCGTTAGGGCTTTGTGAAGATTTCGTCGGGAATGATCGTATGGTAGTTATATTAGGGGATAATATTTTTTCAGATGATATTCTTCCGTATGTTGAAGAGTTTGCAAATCAAAAAGAAGGTGCGAAAGTGCTATTGCAATCTGTAGAAGATCCCGAAAGATTTGGCGTAGCACATATTCAAAACCGAAAAATAGTTGAAATTGAAGAAAAGCCGAAAGAGCCGAAAAGTTCTTATGCGGTTACGGGAATTTATTTGTATGATTCGAAAGTCTTTTCTTATATTAAAGAATTAAAACCTTCTGCACGGGGAGAACTTGAAATTACAGATATAAATAATTGGTATTTAAAACGAGGGGTACTTACTTATAATGAAATGAGCGGCTGGTGGACTGATGCGGGAACTCATGCTTCGCTTCAAAAGGCGAATACGTTAGCGCGTGATATTAATTTTGGGAAACAGTTTAACGGAGAATAGGTGAGAATATGAAAGTTGTAGAAACAAATTTTACCGATGTAAAATTGTTAGAACCGAGGTTGTTTGGAGACGAGCGTGGCTTTTTTTCAGAGAGTTATAATAAGCAGGTGCTAGAAACATTAGGGATAACGTATTCATTTGTACAGGATAACGTATCTTATTCGGCTAAGGCAGGAACGATTCGGGGACTACACTTTCAAAAAAAACCGAAAGCACAAACGAAACTCATTCAAGTTATGCAAGGGGCAATTTATGATGTTATCGTTGATTTACGAAAAAAATCACCAACATTTAAACAATGGAAAGGATATATTTTAAGTGCAGATAACCATCGACAATTACTAGTGCCAAAAGGGTTTGCGCATGGATTTTGCACGCTTGTTCCGCATACTATCGTTATGTATAAAGTAGATGAATATTATAGCGCAGAGCATGACTCAGGATTACTTTGGGAAGATAAAGATTTAGCAATTCCTTGGCCAGTAACCGATCCTATATTGTCCGATAAGGATCAGATATTACCATTATTAGAGGAATATGAAGATAGTTTTTAAGTAGGAGCGTTGTTTATGAATATATTAGTAACAGGTGGGGCTGGATTTATTGGAAGTAATTTCGTTCATTACATGCTACAAAGTTATGAAACATATAAAATTATTAATTACGATGCATTAACATATAGCGGGAATTTAAATAACGTAAAATCTCTTCTGGATCACCCGAATTACTCTTTTGTAAAGGGAGAAATTCAAAATGGAGAGCTATTAGAACACGTTATAAAAGAGCGAAACGTACAAGTGATTGTAAATTTTGCAGCCGAATCACATGTGGACCGTAGTATTGAAAATCCGATTCCTTTTTATGATACAAATGTAATTGGGACGGTCACTTTATTAGAACTAGTTAAAAAATATTCGCATATAAAACTTGTGCAAGTATCAACGGATGAAGTGTATGGCTCTTTAGGAAAAACAGGGAAGTTCACAGAGAAAACGCCGTTAGCTCCAAATAGTCCATATTCTTCAAGTAAGGCGAGCGCGGACATGATAGCTCTATCTTACTATAAAACATATCAATTACCGGTTATAGTAACGCGTTGTTCTAACAATTATGGACCGTACCAGTATCCTGAAAAATTAATTCCATTAATGGTTACGAATGCACTAGAAGGAAAAAAACTACCGTTATATGGTGATGGTTTAAATGTAAGAGATTGGTTACATGTAACGGATCATTGCAGTGCGATTGACGTTGTTTTGCATAAGGGACGTGTCGGAGAAGTATATAATATAGGTGGAAATAATGAAAAAACAAATGTAGAAGTTGTGGAACAAATTATTACTCTTTTAGGAAAAACAAAAAAAGACATTGAATATGTTACAGATCGTTTAGGGCACGATCGTCGTTATGCGATTGATGCAGAGAAAATGAAGAATGAATTTGATTGGGAACCGAAATACACGTTTGAACAAGGATTACAAGAGACGGTGAAATGGTATGAAAAGAATAAGGAATGGTGGAAACCACTAAAAGATTAGTAAGGGGCATGTTAAATGAAAGAGAGGGTTATCATAACAGGAGCAAACGGTCAATTAGGAAAGCAACTATTTGAAGAGTTAGACTCTGAAGAATATGATATATATCCATTTGATAAAAAGTTATTAGATGTGACAAATATATCCCGAATACAACAAGTGGTACAAGAAATAAAACCACATATAATTATTCATTGTGCTGCCTATACGAAAGTAGATCATGCGGAGAAAGAACAGGATTTTGCGTATAGAATAAATGCAATCGGAGCTCGAAATGTAGCGGTTGCTTCACAATTAGTAGGGGCGAAGCTAGTTTATATTAGTACTGATTATGTATTTCAAGGCGCCAGACCAGATGGATACGACGAATTTCATAGTCCAGCGCCGATAAATATATATGGGGCCTCTAAGTATGCGGGGGAGCAGTTCGTCAAAGAGTTACATAATAAATATTTTATCGTTCGCACATCGTGGCTATATGGTAAATATGGGAATAATTTTGTGAAAACGATGATGCGATTAGGAAAAGAAAGAGATGAAATATCTGTTGTAGCGGATCAAGTTGGCTCTCCTACGTATGTGGCGGATTTGAATATGGTTATTAATAAGCTCATTCATACTTCTTTATACGGTACATACCACGTATCAAACAGAGGCTCATGCTCTTGGTTTGAATTTGCACAAAAGATATTTTCGTACGCCAATATGAAAGTGAATGTATTACCTGTTTCAACGGAAGAATTCGGGGCTGCGGCTGCGAGGCCCAAATATTCTATTTTTCAACATAACATGCTACGATTAAATGGTTTTTCACAAATGCCGTCTTGGGAAGAAGGATTAGAGCGGTTTTTTATAGAAACCAAAAGTCATTAACAAATTTCTGTTAATGACTTTTTTGTTTGCCTTTAAGCGGTTTTATGGTACTATAATTATAGTATCAGGTACTAATAACAAGTATAAGTATTTCTGGGAGGATATATCATGGAACTATTACAAGGGAAAACATTTGTTGTTATGGGCGTTGCGAACCAAAGAAGTATTGCATGGGGAATAGCTCGCTCTTTGCATAATGCAGGTGCAAAATTAATATTCACATATGCAGGAGAACGTTTAGAAAGAAACGTTCGTGAATTAGCGGACACATTAGAAGGACAAGAATCACTTGTATTACCTTGTGATGTAACGAATGATGAGGAACTTACAGCTTGCTTTGAAACAATTAAACAAGAAGTAGGTACTATTCACGGTGTAGCACATTGTATTGCTTTTGCAAATCGCGATGACTTAAAAGGTGAATTTGTAGATACTTCTCGCGATGGATTTTTACTTGCACAAAATATTAGCGCATTCTCTTTAACAGCTGTAGCAAGAGAAGCGAAGAAAGTAATGACAGAAGGCGGAAATATTTTAACATTAACATACCTTGGCGGCGAGCGCGTTGTGAAAAATTATAACGTTATGGGTGTTGCGAAAGCTTCATTAGAAGCGAGCGTGAAATATTTAGCGAACGATTTAGGTCAACACGGTATTCGTGTTAACGCTATTTCTGCAGGACCAATTCGTACGTTATCTGCAAAAGGTGTAGGCGATTTCAACTCAATCTTAAGAGAAATTGAGGAGCGCGCACCACTTCGTCGTACAACAACTCCAGAAGAAGTTGGGGATACAGCAGTATTCTTATTCAGTGATTTAGCACGCGGTGTAACAGGAGAAAACATTCATGTTGATTCAGGGTATCATATCCTAGGATAAATATAATATTAATTTTTAAAGGACAATCTCTAAATGCTGAGATTGTCCTTTTTATTTGTTCTTAGAAAGAACGATTTTTAACGAAAGTTCTTACCATGTGATGAATATAACTATAATAGTACACGATTTATTCAGCTACGTATGGAAGTGGGAGGGACGAGTGTGAAGAATAAAAATAAAAGTTCAACAGTTGGAAAACCGTTGTTATATATCACGCAAGTAAGTTTAGAACTTGCTGCACCGAAAATAAAAAGAATTATCCTGACAAACTTTGAAAATGAAGATCAAAAAGAGAAAAGTAATAGACAAGAAAATATTGTAAGAAGTGCTGTGGAAGAGGTAATAGAACAAGAACAACAAGAAGAGCAGCAAGTGGAAGAAAAAATAGAAGAAGAAAAAGAAGAACACATAGAACAAGAAGAGCAAGAACCAGAACCAGTAAGAACTGTCCCGTATAATAAATCATTTAAGGATATGAATAATGATGAAAAAATTCATTTTTTACTAAACCGCCCTCATTACATTCCGAAAGTAAGATGCAGAATAAAAACAGCTACAGTCTCATATGTTGGATCGATCATATCGTATCGTCATGGCATTGTATCTATTATGCCGCAAAATAGTATGAGAGATATTAGGTTGTCTATAGATGATATCCAATCGATTAGTATGGCCGGTTTTTAAATATGTAAAGGTGGTAGAAAGCTTCTACCACCCCAATAGTTTTTTAGTTTACTTTACGATAGAAACGTCGCGTAAGCATTGAATCGCACAGAAACAGCTTAAATCAACAGTAATGCAAGTAGTTGTAGATATTAATCTTGCATTTGGTACAGCTAAAAACGTACAAATTGGATCGTCACCAGGTGGTACCGGAGTACCGTCACCTAATACTACAGTTAATACACGTAGCACAGCACAGCTATCATCATCTACACTTTCCACACGGAAAATTGGAGATCGGCAGCTAGTAAGGCTTGAAGATGGTGCAAATGCTTCAAAAGGTTCTCCAGTTTTTGTGTATAAAATAAAAGGGCGTGTATTTGCTACTGATGCAGTATTGTGTGCACCTAAAAATGGGATTTCACAACCAGATCCACATGTTGTTGTAGAACAATCTTGTAATTCATTGATGAATTTTACAACGTCAACTACACAATGAGAAGAGCCATGGTGTTTATTTTCGTTACAACTCATTAATGTCACTCCTTATCTTCTTGTTTGTATTTACATTAATAAGATATTGGAGTCGAGGAGATTTGGTCACAATCTCAAGACCTTTTTTTTTAAATAGGCGAAAGAGGATAAGGGTAGGTGGAATTATGCTGTTTACAAGCTGGCTTTTATTTTTTATTTTTGCGTTAGCTGCTTTTAGGCTCACTCGTTTAATTGTTTATGATAAAATTACAGCCTTTTTGCGAAGACCATTTATTGATGAATTAGAGATTACGGAGCCGGATGGAAGTGTATCAACGTTTACAAAAGTGAAAGGTAATGGATTAAGAAAGTGGATTGGCGAATTATTAAGCTGTTATTGGTGTACAGGTGTATGGGTTAGTGCTTTTTTATTAGTCTTATATAATTGGATCCCTATCGTTGCGGAACCGTTACTTGCATTATTAGCTATTGCAGGAGCGGCAGCAATCATTGAAACAATTACAGGATATTTTATGGGAGAATAATATATTTTCATAATACGAGAAAAAGCGGAGTTTAAAAGAATGAGGGAACGGAAATAAAGAGTTGTTCATATAGTAAATAGACAGAATTGACAGTAGAGGAGATGTTTGCTGTGAGCAATAATCTAAGGCAGAATTCATATGACCTGCAGCAGTGGTATCATATACAGCAACAACACCAAGCACAACAACAGGCATATCAAGAACAATTACAACAACAAGGATTTGTGAAGAAAAAGGGATGCAATTGTGGGAAAAAGAAGAACACAATAAAACAATATGAAGAATGAAACACTCATGCTACTGTGAGTGTTTTTTATTATATATAAAAAGCGGTATTTCTGTATAAGAAATACCGCTTTTTACTAGCTAATTTGTGCAACTGTTAATGCTGCAGCACGAATGTCTACAGTTCCAATTAACTGAACTGGCACAATTTGAATTAAGTCACCAGGATTTAAGTTAATAAGAATAACACCGCTGGATACGTCTACTTCACCAGTACCAATAACGTTAGAACGAACTGCTGTACCTGATCCAGGAATAATGTTAGCTGGTGTATTTAATGATAAGAAGAAACGACCAGCTTCTGGTGCAGTAGGTACGTTATCAAGACTAATTGTTAATGTATAACTAATTTGATAAATACCAGCTCGTAGAATTCGAATGCCATCTCCGACACTTACTGTATCATTTATTACAGGAACAGTAATATTTGGGTTTGGACTTACGCTAGGTAATAATAGTGGTGTAAATAGTGAAGCAAACTGAGGTGCAGACGCGTTGAAAGCAAAACCAAAGGCAGGTAGTGTACTAGCTGGCTTCGCCTCACAATCGATTTTAGTAAATTCGCAATCAGAAGAGAACATGTTTTTCACTCCTTTATCTGTTTCTACTTTCAGTTAATGAAAAGGACAGGTTCTATGTTCTAGACAAGTTCCCAATTTTAAGAAATTTACATAAGAATACTCGTTAAGCATGGATTGGGTGGCAGAATACTCTGCCACCCAATCCATGCTTAACTCATTATTTAGTTTTAAATAGAAACATCGCGTAAGCATTGAATAGCGCAGAAGCAACTTAAATCAACAGTAATGCAAGTGGAGGTTGATATTAGTCTTGCATTTGGTACAGCTAAAAACGTACAGATTGGGTCGTCACCAGGTGGTACAGCGGTACCATCACCTAAAACTACAGTTAATACACGCAATACAGCACAGTCATCATCATCTATACTTTCTACGCGGAAAATAGGAGATCGGCAGCTAGTAAGGCTTGAAGATGGTGCAAATGCTTCAAAAGGTTCTCCAGTTTTTGTGTATAAAATAAAAGGACGTGTATTCGCTACTGATGCATTGTTATGTGCACCTAAAAATGGAACTTCGCAACCAGATCCACATGTTGTCGTGGCACATTCTTGTAGTTCATGTATAAAACGAACAACATTCGATACACAGTTGAAATCACACTCATGTTGATGATCTTCATTACAATTGCAGCTCATTATGTTCACTCCTTCTCGTGAGTTCTGACATACACTATTACAATATGAGTGGGATATGGCTGATATTACGTTAATTCTCACGATAAAAACAAGGAATTTATATAGGAGGGATGTACATAACGTGATATAAAAAAAGACATCCTTATTTAGTGGATGTCTTTTCAGGTAAATCTTTTCGCACAGTATATAAAAAACGAGATATATCTAATTTCTTTCCTCTGAAAAATTGCGGAGAAGAAATGTAAAGTTCTTCTTTCGCACGTGTAATGGCAACATAAAGTAATCGGCGTTCTTCTTCTAACGCTTCAGAAGTTTCCGTAACACGATCATTTGCATCTTTTAAAGAAGAAGTATGAGGCAGGATTCCATCACTCGCTCCAAGTAAAAAGACACATGGAAATTCAAGGCCTTTTGCGTTATGAATTGACATAAGTGAAACGGCATCTTTTTGCGGCATTGTTTTTAATGCTTCCATTTCTTTTTGACCTTGAATCGCCTCGTCGATAAATTGTAAATAAGCTGGAATATCGGTGAAACGAGTTGCAGACTCCATTAATTCTTCCAACATTTCTTCTTGTATGTCTTTATGCATTGTAAAGGAAGAACGATCGTTACTTTGTAAGTACTCTAAATATTTTCCTTTACCATGAATGATTTCTTTTAATGCTTTTTTCGGTTCTAATTCTTTAATAAACTTAATAAAATCGATGCGCTCATTTACCTTTTTCACTTGAAAAGGTTTTAAGCTTGGATTTAATAGTAAGAAATGAAGAAGAGAAGGGAAGCGCCCCTCACCATATTTCCATTGTTCACGTTCAATAAATGAAATACAATCATCACGTCCGATATACATCGTCGGCAATATGTTTGAAAGTGATTCTAGTCGAAACGGCTCAATCACGAGTCTTAAATGATCTAATACAGGCTTAATTAAAGAATGTTCATAAAATGATTGGCTCGCTCCGTGTTTAATAAACGGGATTTTATGAATGGTAAGCTGATCAAGTAACGAACGACTTACAGAATGTGTGCGATACAGTAAACAAAAATCTTTAAAGTTACGTTCACCACTCTCTACTTTTTCTTGAATAAGCTGCAAAATTTGATTTGCTTCATCAAGAGTCGTAGCAGGTCTTGCATAAAAAGGTTGTACACCTTCCTCACGAACAGAGTATAGCTCTTTATCAAAACGTTCTTGATTTAATTTTATAACTTCATTTCCAAGCCCGACGATAAAGGGATTGGATCGATAATTCGTATTTAGTGCAATGATTGTTGTGTTATCAAATTCTTTGGGAAAAGATAAAATAATTTGGTGACTTGCTCCTCGCCAGCCGTATATCGCCTGGTCGTCATCACCTGCGATAAATAAATTATTTCTTGGCGTGGCTAACAATTTTACGATTTCATATTGTGCATACGATGTATCTTGAAACTCATCTACTTCAATGTAGTGAAAACGTTGTTGTAATTGAGTTAGTAAAGGAGCATTATTTTCTAACATATAATATGTTTCCAATAAGATGTCATCGAAATCAATATAATTGTATCTTTGTTTTACCTCTTCAAAACGTTCGTATACTTCTTTAAATTCTTGTTCGACTGGTGTTTTCGCTTTTACATCTTTCGGACGATTTAATTTGTTTTTCTCAAGTGAAATCATCGCGAGCATCGTTTCAGCATCATAATCGTCTTTTAAACGCAATTCTTTTAAGATTTTCTTTATCATAATTTGTTTATGTTTTTCATTTGCTAAAATTTGCTGATTATAACCTTGGCTACGAAGCAATTTTAAGAAAACAGAGTGGAATGTACCAGCAACAACATAGCTACTTGCTGCATGATTCATACCCGGTAACTTCGCAACACGACTTCGTATTTCTTCAGCTGCTTTTTGTGTAAATGTAAGTAATAAAATATTTCGTGGATGAACTTGTTTTACATTTACTAAATAACCAACGCGAGTTGTTAAAACAGATGTTTTCCCGCTTCCGGCACCAGCTAGTGTAAGAACAGGACCTTCTGTTGTACGCACGGCTTCTAATTGTTTTTCGTTTAAAAAAACATTTTGTTGCTCGAGAGCGCGGAAATAAGCCGCATCTACATCTTCTTCCATAATTAAATGGGTAGATGTTTTCGGAATATGATATGTCGCACGCGGAATATCAGCGTGTGTTAACGATTTTTGTGAAAATTTTTCTTGTGTCATATGTTCACCTTCAAAACTATAGCATCAACATTTAACTTTAGCGGAAGAAAAAGAAAATAGCAATGTAAAAAAACAGGAGGGGTCACCTCCTGCTTTCAAATTACAATTCTTTTATCATTACGACGTGCGGGATATTTGCTTCCATAAATACATCAGAACTTGTTACATATCCAAGTTTTTTATAGAAATCTTCAGCATGTGTTTGAGCGTGAAGTTTCAATTTCGGTAGCGAATTTTCTTTTGCATACGCTTCAAGCGAATCCATAATAATTTTTCCGATGCCTTTTTTACGATGGGAATTTAGCACGCAAATGCGTTCCATTTTTCCTATACCATCAAGGGTGCGAAAACGTCCAGCACCAACTGGAACATCATTGTCATATATAACAACGTGTGTTGAAGTTTCTTCAAACTCATCGTACTCTTCTTCAGCAGAGACACGTTGTTCATTTACAAACACTTGTTTACGTACAGAGAATGCATCTCTTAGTTGTTCGTCCGTTTGTACAATCTGTGCGTGCAAATTAGTTGTTCCCCTTTCCAAGACGGAATGTTTCGTGTACAGTCCATGTTCCATTTTCTAATTGATATAGAAGATGGAAACGATCAATTGGTTGTTCGTAATAGAAATCTTTCATACGTAATCGGCCCAACACATCAGCATGCTCTGCATCTGATAAGCCTTGTCCGATTGTTAAATGAGGTACGAAAGCATATTCGCGTTCTTGCGTGAATAACCCGCTATGCATTTCTTCATTTAAGAAAGTAAGTTCAGGTGTTTTTTCTACTTTAAAGTAAAGGACGTTATTAACAGGTGCGAATGAACCAACTTTCCCAACATGAAGGGTGAAAGGGTTCGTTTTACTTGCGATTGTATGTAACTCGTTTACAATCGACTCTAATTGTTCATCTTGCGCCTCAAAGGGTGTTTTCAATGTAATATGTGGCGGAACTAATGCGTAGTGCGGGTCATAACGTTTACGCAATCCGTTCGCTTTATCTTGAATCATTTTAGATGGAAAAATTACAATGCCTAATTTCATGTTCCAATTCCTCCCTTTGTAAGTCTAGTTAGATTTTGAGATAAATAAATCTCTTTATCTATTATATCAAATTATTCTGAATACTGCTCTCTATTATTTCATTGATAGAATATGAGAGAAGGCTTTCGGTAAATCAGTCTGCCAATATTTCCAAGTATGATTGCCTTCAAATTCCTCATAATGCGTGATGAAGTTTCTATCTGTAAGAAGCGTATTTAACTCACGGTTCGGCCCTACGAAATCAGATACTTGTCCATCAGTACGCTTTACAGCCGTTTCTTCTGTACCGATGACGTGATACAGTTCTAACGCCTGTGGATCTTTGAATTCTTTTGCTAAGTTCATCACTGTCTCATCCACAAATGGTGATTGCATAACGACTTTACCGAATGTATGCGGATACATAAGTGCAGTCATAAAGGAAACTGTTCCGCCAAGAGAATCACCAATTAAAACACGACCTTTTCCCATTTGGTACGTTGGATAATTTTCATCAATATATGGTGCAAGTTCATGAGCAAGGAAACGAATATATGCAGCATTTTTTACTTCATTTGGGAAATATTTTTCTTTACGATCATGTACATTTTTATATGGAATACCGACAATAATTGTACGGTCAATTTCTTCGGTTTCACGAAGGCGCTCAATTACACGGTGCGCTTTACCAAGCTGAAAATAATCTCTACCATCTTGTGCAATTACAACTGTATGTTTGTGCAGTGGTGTGTAATTTACTGGTAAATAAACGAGAAGTGTAACATCTTCTTGAAGTGATGCGCTATAAAATGAAATTTCTTCAATTCTCCCTATTGTTTGACTCATGTAGATCCCCCTAAATAAAAATTTACTGTAACGATTGTAAGAGCGACGCTTGTAGTGAAAAGGAAAGAAATATTCACTAATTGGTGCCTTAATTTCTATTTTACCATAATGGTACGAAGAATCTAAAAAATTAGTATTTAAGTTGCGAAAGAAAACGGATATAATGAAGTGGGATTTTTGACAGGTGAGAGGGGAGACAGGATTTGAAACAAGAAAAATCAATCGCACTACCATTAGCAATTTCTATAATTGCCATTTCCTTTGCAGCAGTTTTTGTAAAGATGTCCTCAGCACCATCTTCAATATTAAGTATGTACCGCTTATGGATTATCGTACTTATTATGCTGCCTATCGTATGGAAAAAAAGAGAGGAATTTAATAGGATTCAAATGAAAGATTGGGGCTTTTTAATTGGATCTGGTTTCTTTTTAGCACTGCATTTTCTTTTATGGTTTGAATCTTTAAAGCATACAACAGTTGCTAGTTCAACAATTATTTTGGCACTTCAACCAATCGTATCTTTAGTTGGAGGTTTTTTTCTATTTAAAGAAAGAACAACATATTCAGCCATTGCAACGATGGGAATCGCTATTTTAGGAGTAATGTGCATTGGTTGGGGAGATTTAGGTTTAAGTAAGCAAGCAATTTATGGTGACATATTATCCTTTCTAAGTGTAATAGCGGTTGTCGGTTATTTATTTATCGGGCAAACGACAGTGAAGAAAGTATCGCACTGGATTTATAGCTTTACAGTCTTTGCGTTCGCAGGTCTTTTTATGGGGATTTATAATGTTATATTACAAGTACCCTTTACAGGTTATACGAAGTGGGATTGGACTGTTTTTCTTTTACTTGCGGTTGTGCCGACAGTGTCACATGTAATTAATAACTGGCTATTAAATTATGTAAATGCAACGACAATTTCAATGAGTATTTTAGGAGAACCTGTTGGAGCATCTATACTTGCGTTCTTCTTACTTGGAGAAAAATTAAATGCAATGCAAATGATCGGTAGCATGCTCGTATTGTTTGGTGTATCTGTTTTCTTAATGCAGCAACAAAAGCGAACAGCAAAAAATGTCGTAAACGAGCCAGTGTATACACAGGAATTATAGTGTTAGGGGAGAAAAGAGAAGTTATGATACTTCTCTTTTTGTTTTATAGAAATGCGGGCGTAGAAGGGGGAGGAAAATGGAAGAGATATTAAAGAAGTATATGAATAGATTTACAACACTAAGTGAAGAAGAGCAGCAAATGATCCTCAGGGAATTACAAATTGAAGAATATAAAAAAGGAACAGTGCTCCTAAGACAAGGAAATGTTCCGTTAAAATGTTATTTTGTATTAAAAGGATGCGTTAGGCAACATAGTATAGATGAAGCAGGGAAAGAAGTTACATCAAATTTTTATACAGAAGAACAGGCAATTTCGAATTTCAACCATCATAAACAAGATAAATCTTCATCTTTTTTTATTAACCTTGTAAAAAGTAAAAACTAAAATATTGAAATCAAGTAAAAGAGTGGCTACGAAGCCACTCTTTTACTTTGGATTTGTCATATAAGGTTGTACATGAATGACACATAGGTCACGAAATTTGCCTTCAGCAGTTGTGACAATTACGACTGCTTTACCTGCACTTTTTCCAGTAATCGTCACGGTGTCACCTTTTGGATATATGGTGATGATATCAGAATTCATATTTGACCAAATAAGCTCTTTATTCGTTGCTTGTATTGGTAAAATGGAAGCTGATAACACAATGTTTTGTCCCGTTTTTATTTTTAATTTATGTTTTTCCATATGAACACCGATGACTGAAATAACAGAAGGAGCAATTGAAATTTTAGGCGGGTTAGGTTGCATGTTTAAACAAGACGCAGAAGTATTTGTGATAGGTGAAAATTTTCGTGTTTGTTGTTGCTGGAAAGCTGCTAACATGTTGGAGTCCCCTTTCTGTATAAGTGCTGATACTCATACTATAAAGGAGTAGTGTTATGTTAAATTTAACGAAACATAAAGAATTTGTTAAATTTGATAAAAAGATTGTCGAACTGTAAAAAATCTCTGCTGTTATGATAACAGCAGAGATTTTTTTATAAATTATGACGATGTTGTTTTTCGAAATCCTCAAATTGCTCTTTAACTTCTTTTGAAGGTTGTGTTAGTAAACTAACAATTACGATGGCTAGTAAACTAATAGCGAAACCTGGAATCATTTCATATAAGAAATCTTTTAAGAATTTGAATTGAGTCCATATAATAACAGTAGCGGCACCAGAAATCATACCGGCAAGTGCGCCCCACTTCGTCATACGTTTCCAATATAAGCTTAATAAAATAGCAGGTCCGAATGAAGAACCAAATCCAGCCCAAGCGTATCCAACAAGAGCTAAAATCGTATCATTTTGTTTAAACGCTAATGCGCACCCAACTAATGCAATAACAAGTACAGCCATACGACCGACAAATACAAGTTCTTTATCAGATGCAGAACGTTTGAAGAATGTACGATATAAATCTTCAGTTACAGCACTAGAAGTAACGAGTAGCTGTGATGAAATTGTACTCATAATCGCTGCTAGAATGGCTGCTAATAAAAATCCAGTAATAAGTGGATGGAATAAAATTTTCCCAAGTTCAAGGAAAATTGTCTCTGGATTAGATAATGTCAACTCTTGTTGTGAGTAGTAAGCAATACCGATAAGACCAGTAAACATAGCTCCGACAACAGAAAAAATCATCCAGCTCATACCAATTCTTCGTGCGCTTTTCAGTTCTTTTACGGACGAAATCGCCATAAAGCGTACGATAATATGAGGTTGTCCAACATAACCAAGCCCCCATGCGAATAAAGAAATCATTCCTAAAGTAGAGGCACCTTTAAAAATATCTAAACGTGTTGGATCTACAGAGCGGATTGTATCAAATGCAGGTCCAAGTCCATTCGAATTCATAATTGTTACGATAGGAACAAGAATAAGAGCGACTACCATAATGATTCCTTGCACGAAGTCTGTCCAACTTACTGCTAAGAACCCACCAAATAATGTGTAAGCTACAACAACGCCTGCAACAATGAATAATCCAACGTGGTAGTTCATACCAAATGAATTTTCAAATAATACAGCGCCTGAAACTAATCCTGAAGCTACATAGAAAGTAAAGAAAATCATAATAACAAGTCCAGATACTAAACGTAGCATATGAGATTTGTCGTGGAAACGGTGTTCCAAAAATTCTGGAATAGTAATAGAGTTATTTGCAATTTCTGAGTAGGTACGTAAGCGAGGAGCAACATAAAGCCAGTTTGCGTATGCGCCTAGTGTTAGGCCGATCGCAATCCAACTACTACTTAATCCAACGCTAAACATTGCACCTGGTAATCCCATTAAAAGCCAACCACTCATATCGGATGCTCCAGCACTTAATGCCGTTACTGCGGGGCCTAGTGTACGCCCGCCAAGCATATAATCTGTTAAGTTGGACGTTCGTTTATAGGCGAAATAGCCGATTACTAACATCCCGAGCATGTAAATAGAGATTGAAGTTAAAGTTAACATCTGCGTACTCATGAAGTTCCCCTTCCTTTTGTCATGTCTTTTGATGCGTTATGCATATTTATCCCGCATAAACGGGCAGTAAAACTCCCACCTTAAAATTGGCTGGGCAAGGAAGTTAGGTGGGAGAGCAACTGCCCGTAAATGCCCGATTGATTTAACTAATAATCAGTGGGATGAACAAACCCCTACTGATTAAAGTTTCACTTTATAATCTATCATGATTATTCTGAAAAATCCATATAGAAATACGAATTTTCAGAAATGTAAGCGTTTTTTGATGTCATTTTACTTTTTTAATATATAATATTCATACAAAAAACCTTATTTTTAATAGAGTATTTATTATATTTACATAAAAAGAGGTTGTTTTGTCAATATAATATTGAAAGGAAAGAAAAATAAAATTTTTGAAAAAGTATTGACTTGTGAAAAAAGTCAGGTCTATAATGAGTGCAACTTAAAAAAAATGCAAGCGTTGATGAAGAAGAGTACACATGATGAACATGTCAGAGAGCTGATGGTTGGTGCGAATCAGTATGGAATTGATGTGGAATGGGCTTCGGAGCTTCCAAACCGAAACGAAAGAAGTAGGCTTTGGCGACATGATCTCATCGATACAAGAGACACGTATTGTTTTTGATACGGTAAAGTGCGTTACATTTGTAACGAATTAAGGTGGCACCACGGGAGTACCCGTCCTTTCAATAGGATGAGTACTCCCTTTTTGTGTATAAAAAATTAAATAAATGAAATCGTTTAAGTAAGAAGAGTACGTATATTGGAGACGTTACAGAGAGCCGGGAATAGGTGGGAGCCCGGTACGGTGCCATATACGGAATGGGCTTACGAGAGGTATGCTGAACAATTATTTTCAGTAGGCAACCCGGGTTCCGCCGTTACAAGGATAAGGTATAAATTTTGTACCTGAACAAAGCGGGATGCTTTTGCATCCAACACGAGGTGGTACCGCGGTATATTTATCGTCCTCTACATATTTTCGATATGTAGAGGACTTTTTTATTTTTCAGAGCGAGGTGAAGGACATGATGACGAAAGAAGAATTTATAAAACAAAAAAGAGAGAGAAAGACATTTTTAGTAATCACTGAAGAAGAAGGAGATAGCATTACGCCAATTTCTTTATATAGACGTATGAAAGGGAAGAAGAAATTCTTATTAGAAAGTTCACAGCTTCATCAAGATAAAGGGCGTTATTCTTACTTGGGATGTAATCCTTATGGAGAAGTGAAAAGCGTTGGTACGGGAGTGGAACGAACGATTTACGGCCGCGCAGAAAAGTTACAAGGTAACGTACTACAAGTGTTAGAAGAAGTAATTGCACCATCACAAGTAGACAGTCCATTTCCATTTTGCGGAGGAGCAGTTGGTTATATTGGGTATGATGTCATTCGGCAGTATGAAAACATTGGAGCGGATTTACACGACCCATTAAATATTCCAGAAGTACACCTTTTACTATATCGTGAGTTTATCGTTTACGATCATTTACGCCAAAAGTTGTCGTTTGTATATGTATGCAAGCAAGATGATTCAGCAGATTATGAAGAAGTATACGAAAGGCTGCGAGTATACAAAGAGGAAGTGCTACAAGGAGAAGAAGCTGAAGTAAATGCAATACAATCCACATTATCATTTACTTCTTCTATAACGGAAAAAGAGTTTTGTGAGATGGTAGAAATTGCGAAAGAATATATAAGAGCAGGAGACATATTCCAAGTCGTATTATCACAGCGTTTACAAAGTGAATGTATTGGGGATCCATTCGGGTTATACCGAAAACTTCGAATTGCAAATCCATCACCATATATGTTCTATATCGATTTTCAAGATTATGTTGTACTCGGTTCTTCGCCGGAAAGTTTACTATCAGTAAGGGAGGATAAAGTGATGACGAATCCAATTGCTGGTACAAGGCCGAGGGGGAAAACGAAGAGGGAAGATGAGGAAATCGCAAAAGAACTGTTAGGCAATGAGAAAGAGCGAGCAGAGCATATGATGCTTGTAGATCTTGGGCGAAACGATATTGGTAGAGTGAGCGAAATCGGCTCGGTTACGATAGATAAATATATGAAAGTAGAAAAATACTCTCACGTTATGCACATTGTATCTGAAGTTTACGGAACATTGCGAAAACAAATGGGCGGATTTGATGCGTTAGCGTATTGCTTACCAGCAGGGACGGTTTCTGGAGCTCCGAAAATTAGAGCGATGGAAATTATAAATGAACTAGAGAATGAAAAAAGAAATGTATACGCTGGTGCAGTTGGATACGTTAGTTTTTCAGGAAATCTTGATATGGCGCTCGCCATTCGAACGATGGTCGTAAAGGATGAAAAAGCATACGTTCAGGCAGGAGCAGGAGTCGTTTACGATTCAGATCCAGTAGCTGAATATGAAGAAACATTAAATAAAGCGAGAGCGCTTTTGGAGGTAATGAAATGATTGTACTTATTGATAATTACGATTCGTTCACATATAACTTGTATCAACTGTTAGGCGAACATGAAGAAGAAATTGTAGTTGTAAGAAATGATGAAATAACGATAGAACAGTTAGAAGAGATGAATCCAAGAGGAATTGTACTTTCACCAGGACCAGGAAAACCAGAGGATGCTGGCATTTGTATCGACGTCATCCGTCATTTTTATAAGAACGTTCCCATATTAGGGATTTGTCTTGGCCACCAAGCGATCATATCTGCATTTGGAGGAGACATTGTTAGAGCAGAGCGTATTAAACACGGAAAAACATCGCGTGTGAAACATAACGGAACGTCAATCTTTTCATATGTTACACAGCCCCTAACGGCGATGCGCTATCATTCCCTTGTTGCAGAGCAAACGAGCTTGCCAAAGTGCTTTGACATATTAGCGACAGCGATGGACGACGGAGAAATAATGGCAGTCCGTCACAATTATTATCCGCTCTTCGGATTACAGTTTCATCCGGAATCAATCGCAACAGAAGAAGGCGGAAAGTTAATCCGTGCCTTTTTAACAGAAGTAAAAGAGGAGGAAAGAGTATGAACAACTATCTTCGTAAATTAGTGGAGGGTCAACATTTAACAGAAGAGGAAATGTATAAAGCAGGACTACTTTTATTAAGTGAAAACATATTAGAAAGTGAAATTGCAGCTTTCTTAGTCTTACTGAAAGCGAAAGGTGAAACTGCAGAAGAAATATACGGTCTCGTTCGAGCTCTTCGCGAAAAGGCATTGCCGTTTTCGAACCATATACAAGGAGCAATGGACAATTGCGGGACGGGTGGTGATGGTGCTCAAACGTTTAATATTAGCACAACATCAGCATTCGTACTGGCAGGAGCAGGTGTAAAGGTTGCAAAACATGGTAATCGTGCTGTTTCTAGTAAAACAGGAAGTGCAGACTTATTAGAAGAACTAGGTGTAAATATTAGTAGTACGCCAAACGAAATTGATTATTTACTAGAGCATGTAGGTATTGCATTTTTATTTGCACCAGCGATGCATCCAGCACTAAGGCGCATTATGAAAATAAGAAAAGAGTTAAACGTGCCGACGATCTTTAACTTAATTGGCCCTTTAACAAATCCAGTGAATTTAGAAACACAATTTGTCGGTATTTATAAACGAGATATGTTATTACCAGTTGCACAAGTATTACAAAAGTTAGGCCGGAAACAAGCGCTTGTCGTAAATGGAAGTGGTTTTTTAGATGAAGCATCATTACAAGGGGAAAATCACGTAGTCCTTTTAAAAGATAATGAAATAGTAGAAATGAGTATTGATCCAGAAAAGTATGGTTTTTCAAGAGTGAAAAATGAAGAAATTAGAGGGGGGAATTCAAAAGAAAATGCAAAGATTACGCTTGAAGTATTGAGCGGAGAAAAGAGTGTTTATCGTGATACAGTTTTATTAAATGCAGGTCTAGCTCTTTTCGCAAATGGAAAAACGGAAACGATTGAAGAAGGAATTAAACTCGCGGCACATAGCATTGACTCTGGAAAAGCATTAGCCAAATTAAACTTATTAATTGTAGCAAGCAACGAAAAATTAGAAAGGGTGAACTAAAGTGGGGACGATTTTAGATAAAATTGTAGAACAGAAGAAAAAGGAAGTTGCGGAGTTATATGAAATATATACACCAGTAAAAACAAAAAGAAAGACACATTCACTTGTAGAAGCGTTACAGCAGTTTACTGTCATTGCAGAAGTAAAGCGAGCATCACCATCAAAAGGAGATATCAATTTACACGTTGACGTACGAAAACAAGTGGGAACATATGAGAAATGTGGTGCAGGAGCAGTATCTGTTTTAACAGATGGTCAATTTTTTAAAGGATCGTTTCACGATTTACAAACAGCAAGAGAAGAAAGTAACATTCCGCTTTTATGTAAAGATTTCATAATCGATAAGATTCAAATCGATAGAGCGTATGAAGCGGGAGCAGATATTATTTTACTAATCGTAGCAGCGTTAACGAAAGAGAAGTTAAAAGAGTTGTATAGCTACGTGTTAGAAAAAGGATTGGAAGCGATTGTTGAAGTTCATGATGAACAGGAATTAGAAACTGCGATTGTATTAAATCCGCACGTTATTGGCATTAATAATCGTAATTTAAAAACGTTCGAAGTAGATTTAAGCCAAACTGAAAAGCTTGGAAAAAGATTGAATGAGGAGAAATTACTTTGGATTAGTGAAAGTGGCATTCATTCAAAAGAAGATATTATTCGTGTTAAAAGAGCTGGAGCCAAAGGTGTATTAGTTGGAGAGGCGCTTATGACATCATCTTCTATTAGTAGTTTTTTTGAAGATTGTAAGGTGAATATATGAAAGTAAAAATTTGCGGCATCACTGATGTGGAAACAGCGAAAAGTGCGTGTGAATATGGCGCAGATGCACTCGGATTTGTTTTTGCGGAAAGTAAACGGAAAATCACTCCAAAGAGAGCGAAAGAAATCATTCAGGAGCTTCCAGCCAACGTGTTAAAAATCGGTGTTTTCGTAAATGAATCAGTAGAAGTGATCCAGAAAATTGCAGATGAGTGTGGGTTAACACATGTACAACTACATGGAGATGAAGATAATTATCAAATTAGAAGATTGAATATTCCGTCTATAAAATCACTAGGAGTAACTTCAGAAAGTGATATGAAAAATGCTCAAACATATGAAACGGATTATATATTGTTTGATAGCCCGAAAGAAAAGTTTCACGGAGGAAATGGGAAGAAATTTTCATGGGAACTACTTGTGCATATGCCAGAAGAGTTGCGAGAGAAAACGATATTAGCTGGTGGATTAAACGCTCTTAATATAGAAGAAGCGATTCGAACTGTTCGGCCTTATATGGTCGATGTGAGCAGCGGAGTAGAGACAGAAGGAAAGAAAGATGTAGAGAAAATAAAACAATTTATTATAAAAGCGAAGGAGTGTTCCAAATGAACTACGCATATCCAGATGAAAAAGGACATTACGGTATATACGGAGGACGATACGTTCCAGAAACGTTAATGCAATCTGTACTAGAACTAGAAGAAGCATATAAAGAAGCGATGCAAGATGAGGCATTTCAAAAGGAATTAAATCATTATTTAAAAACGTACGTCGGAAGAGAAACACCGCTTTATTTCGCTGAAAATCTGACGAAGTATTGCGGAGGTGCAAAGATTTATTTAAAACGTGAAGATTTGAATCATACAGGAGCTCATAAAATTAACAATACAATCGGTCAGGCACTACTTGCAGTGCGAATGGGCAAGAAAAAAGTTGTCGCTGAAACAGGAGCTGGACAACACGGAGTTGCAACAGCTACTGTATGTGCTCTTCTCGGATTAGAATGCGTCATTTTTATGGGAGAAGAAGATGTAAGACGTCAAAAATTAAATGTGTTCCGAATGGAATTACTCGGAGCGAAAGTAGAAAGTGTAGCGGCAGGTAGTGGTACATTAAAAGATGCGGTAAACGAGGCGCTTCGTTACTGGGTTTCACATGTGCATGATACGCACTACATTATGGGATCTGTTCTCGGACCACATCCATTCCCGCAAATTGTACGTGATTTCCAAAGTGTAATTGGAAATGAAACGAAAAAACAATATGAGGCGTTAGAAGGAAAGTTACCAGAAGCAGTCGTTGCTTGTATTGGAGGTGGTAGTAATGCAATGGGGATGTTTTATCCGTTCGTACACGATGAAGAAGTTGCTCTTTACGGCGTAGAAGCAGCTGGAAAAGGCGTTCATACAGAACAGCATGCAGCAACTTTAACGAAAGGAAGCGTCGGTGTTTTACATGGATCAATGATGTATCTTCTGCAAAACGAAGAAGGACAAATTCAAGAAGCACACTCTATTTCAGCAGGACTTGATTATCCAGGTGTTGGTCCAGAACATAGCTTGCTAAAAGATATTGGCCGCGTTTCTTATCATTCGATAACAGACGAAGAAGCATTAGAAGCATTTCAATTATTAACGAAAAAAGAAGGCATTATCCCGGCGCTAGAAAGTTCACATGCTGTCGCATATGCATTAAAATTAGCTCCGAAAATGAAGGAAGATGAAGGACTTGTTATTTGTTTATCTGGCCGTGGTGATAAAGATGTAGAGAGTATAAAACGTTATATGGAAGAGGTGTAAAAAATGGGAGTAGAAAAAATTAAAGCAGCGTTTGAAAATGGCAAGAAAGCATTTATTCCGTACGTAATGGGCGGAGATGGCGGCTTTGAAAAATTAAAAGAAAGAATTCGTTTTTTAGATGAAGCAGGAGCGAGCATCGTTGAAATCGGCATTCCTTTTTCGGATCCAGTCGCAGACGGTCCAACGATTCAAAGAGCAGGGAAACGAGCGCTAGATAGCGGTGTAACAGTAAAAGGTATTTTTCAAGCATTAATAGAGGTAAGGAAAGAAGTGCAAATTCCGTTTGTACTCATGACATATTTAAATCCAGTACTTGCATTCGGAAAAGAACGATTCATCGAAAACTGTATAGAAGCAGGGGTAGACGGCATCATCGTTCCAGACCTACCATATGAAGAACAAGACATTATTGCACCGCTCCTTCGAGAGGCAAACGTTGCGCTAATTCCACTCGTTACCATCACGAGCCCAATTGAGCGAATCGAAAAAATTACGAGTGAATCAAAAGGATTTGTTTACGCAGTTACAGTAGCGGGCGTAACAGGAGTACGTCAAAACTTTAAAGGTGAGATTCATAGTTACTTAGAAAAAGTAAAATCACATACGCATTTACCGATAGTGGCAGGGTTCGGTATTTCAACAAAAGAAC
The DNA here is from genome assembly GCF_011800505.1 of Bacillus sp. EKM501B. Classification (NCBI taxonomy): domain Bacteria; kingdom Bacillati; phylum Bacillota; class Bacilli; order Caryophanales; family Bacillaceae; genus Bacillus; species Bacillus sp. EKM501B. The sequence goes on from NZ_JAALFZ010000001.1 coordinate 421,525, forward strand.
ATGTAGAAGAAATGGTTACAATATGCGACGGAGTTGTCGTTGGAAGTAAGATCATTGAGCTTTTAGAAAATGAAAAGCAAGAAGAAATATGTGAATTAATATATGCAACAAAACAAAAAGAAGAGGCGTAGTCTCTTCTTTTTGTTTTGCGTAATAAATGTTAAAATATACAGAAAATACATATAATTTAGAGGGTGAGAAGACATGCTAAGACGGAAATTACTATATCTTCTTTTAACTGTACCACTATACGCTTGGCTCATTAGCATGACGAAAATAGAGTTAATGGCTCTATTTTTAGGATATGTATTTATCTTTTCCAACTTAAATCGCATTCAAGAACAGTCTATTTTAGAAATATGTCTATTTTCGATTAGTATAGAATTATTTAGTATCGTTTCGATTGTATTATTAAACGAATTATTTCTACGGATTCATTCATTTACATTAATGAAATTTTGGAATATTATATTGCAAGCAATATGTACTTACATTGTGTTTGTTGTGTTGAAAGAAATAGTCGGAAAGCAGACCGTTTTTCAGGATAATAGAAAATGGGAGTGAATGAAAAGGAGCCGTTTGGTTCCTTTTTTAAATCTGTTGTAAAAACAATTGAAAATTATAGTATCTGTTATATAATAGTTAAAAATTGTATTTTAAACGAAATGAGATGATAACATGGCCATATTGTTGGCACTTATCCCAATTATGATGATTTTCATTTGTTTATTTTTATTTAAACAAACGTCATTAAGGTCCTCGTTAATTTCTTATGCTGTGTCTGTTGGAATCGTTTTACTCTCGCCAATGTTTCAATTAGGGATAAGTGAAACTGTGCACGCAACGATTAAAGGATGGTTAATTTGTTTTATTGTCGGGTACGTTTTATTTTTCGGTATTTTTTTATTTCACCTCATGAACAAAATGGGGTACATCGATCAAGTAGCACGTTTTCTAGAAGCAGTTACTCAGGATCGCTTATTACAAATGCTGCTTATGTGTTTTGGCATTTGCCCGCTTATTGAATCAGTAAGTGGATTCGGTATTGGCTTCATGGTTGCAGCACCTATTTTTCTTTCACTAGGATATAAACCATTTCAAGCTGTACTACTCTCATTCATCGGCTTACTAGCTAGTTCATGGGGCGCAATGGCAACTGGTACGATTATCGGTTCGCAGCTAATAAATATGCCTCTTACAACACTTGGCACAAATACAGCGCTATTAAGTATTCCGATGTTTGCTTACTTCGTTATTCTTTCTTTACACGTTGTTGGCGGCTGGCAAGCGGTTATAGAAAAGTGGAAAGAAGGAGTAGGGTTCTTTCTATTATTTTCTCTCGGAATCTATCTTTCTAATGCGTACGTAAGTGTTGAACTAGCCGGGATATTAAGTTCTATCGTTACGATTACCTTTGGCTTTTTTATCATTAAATTAAAAGGAAAAAGTGGGCAAAATCTTATAACAGAACATGCGGCTGCAACGGAAAGAGAAGTATCTATTCTAAAAATTATTAGCCCTTATATATTTCTAACAGTTTGTATTTTACTTTCTCGCCTCGTTCCTGCATTACATGACTTGTTCAGATCATATGCAGTCCTTGATTTAAAATCATACTCTTACAAATTAGAAATGCTGTATTCACCAGGATTTTGGCTCGGTATGACTTGCTTATTTACTATTATTTTCTTCCGGATACCATCTCATATTATTAAACAATCACTCTCGCAAACGATAAAACAATGGATTCCATTTGCGATTACGACGACAATGTTTATCGCCATTTCAGAACTAATGGGTGCATCTGGTATGCATTTATTACTTGCAAAAACCGCTGGTGAAACGTTTGGAACTTTTTTCGTTTTCGTTGCCCCGTTTATTGGCGCTATTGGTGGATTTTTAACAGGTAGTAACGCAGGATCAAATGCAATGTTTATAAAACTACAAATGCAAACCGCACAAAACGTAGCACTCCCGTGGCAATATGTCACAACACTTCAAAACACTGCATCATCAGTAGCGACAATCGCTTGTCCATCACGGATTACACTAGGTGCTTACTTATGTAATATTCCTTACCGTGAAAATGAACTATTAAAGAAGACGACGTTAATGATCTTTGGTGCGGTTTTACTTGTAGTGGTAGAGGTTATTGTTTGGTATATGTTGAGAAATTAAAAATCCTCCTAACATAGGAGGATTTTTTTTATGAGTGGATAATGATTTAAATATGAATAGCTTCTACTAAATGAATAGGAGATGAAATGTATGCCCCTAAAAAACTACGGTGTGTTAAAAGGTACAGTTATACAATCAAAGATTGGAAAAGGGAAAACACCTCATTATCAAGTTCATTTACAGGGCGAGACAGGAGTAAATTATCGTATTGCAATTAACGTAAAATCGCAAAGCTATCCGTCAGAAGTTTTATATTTTGCGAGTAACAATATTAAGTCAGAGGCGATTCATATTTTACCGACATTACCATTCGGTTTTACAGAAATAAAAAACAATGAACCGAAAGTAGCTTTAGATTATGTAAGAGGAAATCTATTTGACTCAAATCAAATGATTCCTTTGCCTCCCGAAAAAGCAGGAGCAGATAATGATTTAAATGAAAAAATAGAACGTTATATAAAACGAGCAATAGAAGAAAAAGCAATTATTTACGCGTTTGGTGAAAGATGGGGACCAGAAGAAAATACACCAGATTCCTATTTTCATTTCAAACCAGGAAACGGTATACATGATATTCATATGAATCAAGGGAATGTAGAAAAATGGCAAGGTGATGATGGCATATGGCAAGACGGAGGAATACTCATTCACTTCGAAAAGGAAGAAGAATGGATTGGTATCTTTCTTGCATTCCAATCACAGTCATGGTGTACCGATGAAGAAGGGCATGCTCGCGTTCCGGTTGAGCATTGTGATTATAAGGGGAATAATTAATAAGAAGAGGGCGTTCAAAAAGAACGCCCTCTTCTTATTTTATAAAACGAAAAACTAACGAGTGTAGAAAGACAAGAGAACAGCAGTGCCACACTAGAAAACGCAATGAGATAAATATTATATTTCATAACCTGTCCAATTAGCTGATTACTGTCGTATTGAAACAGTCCTGCTATTATGTTGAATAAAAATAACACGATAAACATGACGACAACACCGTCTATTGATCCTTTAATGTCTGGTTTACTTAAAGCGATATGTGCAGAAATACAAATGGCGATAAATAAAAATAGCCAAAAGGAAGGATTCAATAAATTACTTATTGTAAATAAGCTTTTCAATAATACAAACGTCGACAAGAGCATGTTTTGAACCATTTCTATATTAATAGAAGTAGAAGCGATTGTTTTTTCGAGAGTTGTATTAAATAAGAAATATGAATTCGGTACGAAATAGCGCATTAAAAGGATTAACGCAGTAATACCAGAAATAATAGGACCAATTCCAATGAAGAAGTTCCCAATTCGTTGATATACACTTTTTTGATTGTATTGATGTTGTACGTAACCTAAAGCCCCTTGACTTGTATCTGTCGGGAAGAACTGCGTTGCTACAATCTTATGACGGAACAGCACGCACATAATGGCATGTCCAAGTTCGTGAATAGGAACACCGATCCAAGCCGTTAATAGGAATCCTTTTCGTCCAAAAGCTCTCGACCAATACATCCGTGTGAGAGATTCTAAATAGCCTAATAGAAATCCAATTACAATGATAACGCCAATTAAAGATAATAATTGGATTACGCTTGTAAGGAGTATTTGAAAAATTGAGTTTACCAATTCCATTGCCAGTCATCCAATCTGTTAAAAATATTATTTATTCTGTTTCATAATAGCATTTTTTTTCAAGATTACTAGCACATATATTTTCTTTCGGAAGAAGGATTTCAGAATCTTTTTCTTGTAGTCATGTTTTATGTACAAATTCATATATTGAATTTGTAACACCCTATACGGTATATCCTTAAGGAGGGATAAGAGAATGAAATGTCCGTCATGTCATACAGAAAATGCAGCGGAGGCAAAATTTTGCGGGAATTGTGGACATTCGTTAACGGAAGAAGTAGTGGCAAGTAGTGGCCAAGAAGAAGGGCCGGAACAAGCAAAGGAAGCTCGGCAAAATGAAACGGTAGAGCAAGCGAAGCGGTTTGCGAGCGGCTATTTTCAATTTTTTAAACATGCATTACAAGCACCGACAGCGATTATGCAAAGCGGCGCTATTGAAGTACGAAATGGAATTGTAAGTCTTGTTCTTATTTGTTTTTTAGGAGCATGTATTTTTTATAGAATGATGAGTGCAGCATCAGCAGTTACGAGAACATTTGCACCAGATATATCTACTCCCACGTTTTTTGTAGAATCTATAACGGTCTTTTTCTTTTTATTAATTTTAACTTTATTTGTCGGATTTATTATTTTTGTAAGTGGTAAGATGATGAAATCATCTTTTTCGTTTCTTGAAGTATTCGGTATATGGGGAACGATAGCGACGCCGGCTATTGTCATATTAGTCCTTTCTTTTCTTTTTAGTTTCTTATTAATCTTTTTCTTACCGATATTATTATCCGTAGCTGCAACTTATATAGGGATTAGTATAACTGTAGCCGTATTAAAGCTAGACAATGGCGGATTAGATCTCGTTTACACACTTATTATTGCAAATGTTTTAATTGGAATTGCAACATTCATTGTACTTTGGTCTTACATTAGCACGATAATTCAAGCCTTAACACAGGGAATAACTGGCTTCTAATGAAAAGGTGGTTGACTGGATGAATGTATGTACAAAGTGCGGAATTCAGTTTGAAGATGGTGTGCAATTTTGTCAAAACTGCGGGACGAAGAGGGGACGTTCTGTAGTAAAGAAGAACATGAGCGGTGGTGTAAAAGTTGGCATTACACTGTTAGCGCTATTTGTTATAGCGATTATTGGATTGTATTTGTACGGATCGTCGTATTATACGCAGGTGGCACAAGTAGACCGGATGATTAGGATTTTACAAGAGAGGGACGGAGAGAAATTAGCTGAGATCGTTACGGCAGATGATCCATCGGCTATGATAACGAGAGAGAGCGTAACGCCTCTATTTTCATATATAAAAGAAAATCCATCTTACGTAAATGAATTAAAACAATATTTGAGACAAGGTGAAAAACAACGGGACGGAATAGAAAAAGCTGATTTTTCATTAACGAAAGACGGAAAGTATTTCTTTATATTTGATCGATATAAATTGAAAGCGAAGACGTACTATACAACTTTGCTTACAAATGAAAAAGACGTATCGTTAAAAATGAACGGAAAAGAAATTGATAAGACAGATGACAAAAAGTTTGAGAAGCAATATGGGCCATTTCTTCCGGGAAATCAAGTGTTTCAATCAGAGTATAAAAATGACTATGTAAAACTATCGCGTGAGGAAAAGGTTGTACTTATGAAACAAAGCCAAAATAACGTAACGGTAGATTTAACGTTGCAAGGTCAATATATTACAGTTCAAACGAACGCGCCTGGTGCAACATTGTACGTAAATCAAAAACCAGTTACAGCGCTGGCAGGAGAAGAAATTACATGGGGGCCTGTAGCGACTGATGGAAGTGCGACGATTTATTTAGAACGAAATGGAGAAAGTGGACGGGAAACGACAAAAGTAGAGACGGTAACGGCACTTTCGTCTTATAATCTTCCATTTCAAAAGAAAAGTACAGAAAAACCAGTTGTTTATAATGTTACTCCAACGCCCGCGACTGAGTATGTATATAATGGTTTCATCTTTCCTGATAGTGATATTCGAAAATTAACGAGCGCAGATTTAACATATTTATCGAAAGAGCAGTTGAAAATTGCTAGAAATGAAATATATGCAAGGCATGGACATATTTTTCAAACGAAAGATATGCAAGTGTATTTTGCAAAACAGTCTTGGTATAGAGAAAATCCTTATTTTACAGGAAAGTTAACAGATATCGAAACTTATAATATTGAACTAATCAAATCAAGAGAATAGAGCGCGTGAAAAAGGTACAGTGTATATTGCTGTACCTTTTCTATCGTTATTTGGCTGGACGAGGTTCCCTAGAGAAAAAGATATGAAAGAGAAATGTGACTTTACTTGCCCCTCCTGATGTACTGGCTTGCACATCAGATAAAGAACTAGACGTTAAAGCAGCTTCAGAATGAGGAGGGACGATTATTTTAAGAGCATCATCTGATTCTGAGGATGCAGTAACTGTTATTGTATCGTCAGAAAAATTTAAAATTTTAACAGTACCGACTGGAAAGATGGCCTTGCGAGCATGTGATGCAGAAGCGAAGCGGGTAGCTTTCCAAATAGTTTGTGAGAAAGTGTCATTGTCAGATAACCAAGCACGAGCACTGTATAAAGTTACACTAACGGTAAACTCCTGTTCAAGCGGGAGGGCGGGTTTCGGTTCTATCGGTTCCTCTGGAAGCTGGACGAGAAGGCCGGCGCACATGTATGTTTCACCTACTTTCAACTGGTTACTGTTATAGGATATTAAACATGTTGTTTATAAGACACGACAGGTACCTATTCATACATAAGTTTGTGCACAAAATTTGAAGATGAAATTCTCTTTCTTTACAATGGAAGTAGGTGTTATTTCTATAAAATATGGAAAACGTAAAGAGTATGTAAAAAAGAAGGAGTGGTAAAGTGAACTATGTCATTATTGGCGGAGATGCAGCTGGTATGAGTGCAGCGATGCAAATTGTTAGAAACGATGAAGATGCAAATGTTGTAACTTTAGAAAAAGGTGAAATTTATTCGTACGCTCAGTGTGGATTACCGTATGTCATTAGTGGTGCTATCGCTTCAACTGAAAAGTTAATCGCGCGCAACGTAAAGACGTTTCGTGAGAAATATGGAATTGATGCGAAAGTGCGTCATGAAGTAACGAAAGTAGATACGGAAAAGAAAATGGTGTACGCAGAGCATACGAAGACGAAGGATGTCTTTGAATTTCCATATGATCGATTATTAATTGCGACTGGAGTGCGTCCTGTTATGCCAGAATGGGAAGGACGGGAATTACAAGGCGTTCATCTTTTAAAAACAATTCCTGATGCTGAGCGCATATTAAAAACGTTAGAAACGAATAAAGTTGAAGATGTAACGATTATTGGCGGTGGTGCAATCGGACTAGAGATGGCAGAAACATTCGTCGAACTTGGTAAGAAAGTAAGAATGATTGAGCGAAATGATCATATCGGTACGATTTATGATGCAGATATGGCTGAATATATACATAAAGAAGCAGATAAACACAATATTGAAATTTTAACGAATGAAAATGTAAAAGCGTTTAAAGGGAATGAACGAGTAGAAGCAATTGAAACGGATAAAGGTACGTATAAAGCAGATCTTGTTTTAGTGTCGGTTGGAGTGAAGCCAAATACTGATTTTCTTGAAGGGACAAATATACGTAAGAATCATAAAGGAGCAATCGAAGTAAATGCATATATGCAAACGAATGTGCAAGACGTATATGCAGCTGGTGATTGCGCAACACATTACCACGTTATAAAGGAAATTCATGATCATATCCCACTCGGAACGACTGCCAATAAACAAGGGCGACTTGCTGGACTGAATATGCTTGATAAACGAAGAGCATTTAAAGGCACGTTAGGCACAGGCATTATTAAATTTATGGATTTGACGCTCGCAAGAACAGGCTTAAATGAAAAAGAAGCGAAAGGGCTAAACATCCCGTATAAAACAGTTAAAGTAGATTCTACAAATATGGCGGGCTATTATCCAAATGCAAAACCACTTTATTTGAAATTACTATACCGTTCTGACACGAAACAATTATTGGGCGGGCAAGTAATTGGAGAAGAAGGTGTAGATAAACGTATTGATGTGATTGCGATGGCGCTTTTCAATAAAATGAGCATTCATGATTTAGAAGACGTCGACTTAAGTTACGCACCACCATATAACAGCGTGTGGGACCCAATTCAACAAGCGGCAAGACGAGCGGAATAGCACTTTTTAAGTGCTATTTTTTTTGCAAAGGGAGGTAAACCTTTTTAGCGAATAATAAAGAGGGAGGAACAGTTATAGATGGGAAAGGGGATTATTAAAAATGTTTGCAACACTTCAAACCGTTCAAGAATCAGAAAAAGAAATATTACGTAATTTGTACGCATTATATCTTCATGATCTTTCTAAGTTCACTATGAATATAACTATCGGAGCCAATGGTTTTTTTGGATACAAAGATTTACATATGTTTTGGGAAAATGACGGAATCACTCCGTATTTTATAAAAGTTGATCATAGTATTGTAGGATTCTTATTACTACTGGAACGTCCGTTTTTGAAGAAGGAAAATGATTTTGGTATTAATGATATTTTCATATTGAATCAATATAAAGGAAAAGGAATCGGTAAACAAGTAGTTGAGAATTTACTAGAAGAGAAAAGAGGACAATATTTCGTTATCGAACTTCTAAAAAATGTACCAGCAGTGTCGTTTTGGAAGAAAGTATATAAAGAATTAAACATTGAATTTGATGAGAGAGCGCAGCTAATTGATGATGAAGAATGTCTCGTTCAAACGTTTAAAATTTAATGAAATTGGTGTTCCTTTTATATTACTTTGAAATTTAACTTTATCCTGCTATTTGCGGGCAGTAAGACCCCACTGATTAAAGTTTCACTTTATTTTGAATATACCGTTCCCCCTTGAAAACATATTACGTATCGCTTATATTTTCATATAGTATTTATTTTTTAAACGAAGCAATGAACGAACCAGGGGGCGCAGTATGGCAATTAACATGAAAACAATCGAAGAATGGATTGCTGAATCAAATGCAAGACATGAAGAAGACTTTGGACACGTTGTGGAAGAAATGAAAGAAGTATGTGTCGGACTTGATAACGCGACATTAATTTATACGAAAAATGTATTTTGTTTCGGTAAAAAAGTAGAAGTCTTTTTCTTCTTCCAAGACCATGTCGTGATTGGACAAGAAAAAGACGAATATATTGAGATTGAAAAATTAAAGTATGATGACATTACAAATAGTAACTTAAAAACAAATGACAAAAATACTACGTTAGAATTAAAGTTTGCTAACGGACAATCTATCAATTTAGATAGTTTAAATGATAACTACGGTACGAAAAATTGGTTATTTGCTAGACAAATTAAGAGTATTTTTAAGTTAATCTAGTAAAAAAGCACGCCGTCCATCGGCGTGCTTTTAACTATGCAAAGCCCCTTTTAACCAATTCCGCGCCCGATATGCCCCAACTGGAACTTGAATAAGAGATGTTTCATTCCCAGTATCTATTCCGTACAATTGATCACATGCATTTGTATCAAAACTAAGTAAAGGATGCCCGCCCATCCCCATAGCAGTTGCAGCAAAAACGAGTTTATGAACGAGTATACCTGCTTCCATTTGGTGAATACGGTATCCTCTATAGCCTAATGCACGTGTATAGTAATCTTTCTGTCCGACTACATGTAAGCAAAGTGGTACTTGAAAAAGGTTTACGTTATCCATCGTCATACTAGACTGAAGTGGGTAGCGAAGGTCTCCATACCGAATTGGTTGTATGGAATGTGTTTTACTGTTATAAGCGTAAGCTCCGTTTTCAATATTTTTCACGCTATAAAAACATCCGTATAAGGAGACGCGTGTATTTTCATTTGTATACTTACCGTCAAGGTCGTTGTAATAGGGGAAGGAAAGGCTCGCTTCTTGTAGTAAAGTAGCGAGCTCAGCTGCATCCCATTTCGTTAAAATAAAATCCGCATCAGGAGAATATCGTTTTTTACAAAGTTGTAGGAAATCATACGATAACCGTTCTACTTTTGGTAGCTGTACAGCGTACGGATTATGTTGATAGTGCTCTTCATGATGTAGTGTTTGGAAGTGTGCTGTTGATTCGATCATAGAAGCTTCATTTATTTTTGTTATCATCGGATATTCACCTACATGTTTTGAGCGAATGAAATGTTCATGTGCGAGCGGCGGAATTTGTTGCAACAACTCATGAGAAGTAACTGTTTTATTTTCACGGTAATCATTGTGAAACCAATTAGTTTCTGGCTCTGTACTTAAAGGAATAACGGCATACACACTTTCTTCACCTTCTGACAATCCGAGTAAATGGTTCAGTGCACGGTCTAGAAATTGAAAGTATACGCCGTTTGTATAACCGAATTGCTTTGCACATTCTAGCAATTGTCCAATGAGGACCCCGCTATCTAATCCTTGAAGACGATATGAAAAATTATTGTATTTAAAGAAATTTTTCCAAAACATAGTGGATACGAATGCAGCACCGAAACAATCATCTATATTACAGCGATTACCGAGTGTGTCTGCCAAATAAGAATCGAAATTTCCTTCGCGAAGTAAAATAAGTCGGTGATGCGCGGCGTCATAATGGTAAATGCCGTCTGGGTAATCGTCAATCTTTAAATAGATATACAATTCATTCGGATATAAAGCACCACCCGAAGGAATAGATCTTCGTAATACATTTCTCTCGCTATTTAGCTGACATAATTGTGTTACACCAAATGAATACCAAAGGTAGTGACCAATCTCATCTAAAGTAGGTGTAGTAGAAGAGTTCGGTAAAGATAATGGGATTTCTAAGGAGAGCGGGATGGTAGGTAAATTTCGATATAATTTATAAGGAAGCGGTGCGTCTTTCCAGTCCACCTCATGATTCGGCATAATTTCATCGATAGAGAAATGGAGATGATGTAAAAAAGTATCTAGCTGCATGAAATCCCTCCTTTACTATGGAAACGGATGTGGATGTGGATTTAATCTTTCATTCGTTAAAGGTTCGTCTGTATATCCAAGTGTCATCGGTACGGTATATACCCGGTCCAGTCCTGTAACTCGAGTAAGATGGTGACCAAACGTCATCGGTAGCATGCCTGGAATAATAACTTTTACACAATGTAATCCATTCTTTTCTATGAGGGGAACGGTTTGATCTACAACGATTATTTCAAGATTAGATTGATGCAAACGATTTAAAAGTTGGTGGAGATCGGATGTTAGATCCATATCAAATGATTGTGATACATTCATTTCTTGGAACGTTTGCACCGGTGCATCTTCCCGTAAAAGGAAGTGAAGACGTTCTTCTGTTTCTTTCAATCCATACAGCATACTATGGTCTTCCATTTTATTAACGAAATAAGGATCTTGTAAGCATTTTTCGTAGTATTCTCTTTTGTGCTCGAGCTCATCGTCTGTTATAAGTAACATGCCTGCTATTTCTTGAATGGCGCTTTTTAAGGCTCGAATAGGATCTAAATGAGCGCCTCCTGCACAAACAACGTTCATTCCATTTTCACGCGTATTTTTTGCAATTACCCATAAGCTAGGAATGCCGTGTTCCATCGTCGCGTTAAAAGCGTGTAATTCGTATCCGGTAATCGTACGTAACCGCTGAATCATTAATTGTAATTCTGTATCATTTGCTGAATTAAGATCCAGGCGGGGAAGAGGTAATTCGGCATACCAAGTGAGTAAGAAGGCATCACGCTCTACAATTTCTAAAATGCCGTGAAAAATCGCTTCTTCTAAACTACCGCCAATTGCACATCCATTTGATGTTTCATACACGAAAGCATCTCGATGACCGAGGCTATAATAAGCAATTGATTCAGGAACTAAAAGCGGTCTGTTTTGTGATAAAGAATATCCCCATACCCAGTTTTGCTCATAATCAGGATCAAACGGCTTGAATGGAAAGTTATCACGATTGTAATGTTCATTTGTATGGACACCGAGTGTGAGGGGATTTAGTGCATGTTCCTCTAAATCATGAAAACTACCATGCACATTTGTCTTTTTCCCTCGAGGCGACATACCGCAATATCGTTCTAAACCTTCTAAAATAGCAGTTGCTTCACTCACTGCAAATGAATGAGTTCGTCCCGCAACACCTTCATTTCCGAACATTAATGGCATGTTTATAATGACGTCAGCGAATGGTAATACAGAATGCTGCATTTTTCCGTTCAACATACCGACCCGATAATCTAAATAGTCTCTCGTTAAAAATGTGTTTAGCTCATGAATGGAACGGCAGCGATACGTTTCGGTGCTTACTTTTAAACTCGGTTGTAAAGAAACTTCCGCCGCATCCGCAGTATCATCAGGTAAATTACTACATACAGGACAGAGAGGATCTGGAAGAAAAGAATGCCGCGTACATTGTAATGTTTGTAAGTTTAGTAAAATAAGTTCATTTTCTAAAGAAGAATGGTTATGAGTTAATATTTTTCCTGTTTCTGCGCAAATAAGATGGCACATTTGCAACATTCCATTTTGGGTGGCACGTACGTCACGTCTCGTTACATTATCTGCTTTAAAGGCATATTTCCGCTGTAGTTCCCACATTTCTTTTTGATCAAAGCCAGCGATAAAACGGCGTCCATCAGAACAATGGGAACATCCAGGCGTAAGAGGATGAATGTAAGGACCGATAATACCTTCGCCAAATGAAGTAAAACCACGAAGCCATGGAATATGATTTGAGCGAAAAATAAGTTCGGCATCATGATGAATAGTAGAAGGAGATCCGTCATGTAATACGAGAGCGAGATGAATATTTTCAGGAAGTTCTTCTGTAAGGGTCTGCTGACGAATGATGGAATATTGTTTGCATAATTGATCATGTACATAGTCTGCAAGAAGGCCATCTCCTATAAGCAATATATTTTGAATCATAAACCGTCCTCCTTTGCAATTAATACCCCATACACACCGTCTAGGTTTTCTTTCAAAAATGGTTCGATTGCTAAATCGAACACGAAGGGATAAAAATTATGTTCTTCTAAATGCTGTAAGGCAAGCTGTAAAGATTGCACACTTGGAATTTCTTCTTCCGCTTGTATTTCCACTCTAAAAGAATCCGTGTCATATAAAATAATAGAGGATTCAGGCAAGATATTAGCTCTGTAAGGAATTTCTTCATTTTGAACGTGAAAGAGTGATAGTTGTAGTGCGTTTCGTAACGCTAACGTCATATTAATATTAGATGCACCGTACCATCTATCATTTATACCAACCCAAACGACTGGAAAACTGAGAATCTCTTCACTCATTGCGATTTTAGGTGTTTCATGGATTGTAGAGAGAGCATCGTAATAAAATCTACAATGTTTATCTTGAATATCAATTAAATCAACAGTTGTAAGTTCCTCTAGAATATGTGACTGCCGCTCATACAGTTTATTGTTTAAATGTTGTTGTAGTGCCCGGTAAAATCCTTCTGTCATCGTTTCTCCAGCACCGATACCGATATTGTTATGTTCAGGAATAAGGCGGTGAATGATTTCTGCTACATATGTTTCAATTCCTGTTAAACCAGCTTCTCGGCGTGCTTCATTATGAGTCAATCCACTACGAGTCATAAGAGGCAGAAGGGGAGCTGGGCCATCTGATAGTGGAGTAGCTACTTGAATATAGCATTGTGATAATGGTAATTGATATGAATCTTGTTCATCCCATACATGGAATATACCGGCTTCTTTAGAAGTTAATGAATCGAAAAAGCGGAATACATCAGTTGAAGTATGTTGGCCATACCGATGCTCAAGTTTTTCAGAAATATTTTCTATCGTATCAATTGTAAAACTTTCATCAGTTACAAGAGGGTGTTTTATAAAAGGATGCCACGTTCCTTCAAGTGTTTCATAGTTTAATAAAAAGAATTGTGATTCTTTTTCACGATATGAATCATCCGCGACATGTTTAAACAATTCAAAAACGATTACATTTGCTAACATGGCAGATGTAATTGGTGAGAAGGAATCCGATGAATTTTCATTTTGTAAAGTCGTTTCATGTAGCCGATGCCATGCGGATTCCCAGCATTCATCACGATTTTCTGTTACGACAGGTCCAGCTATACCGAGTGTTGATAAACAAATAGCTGGTATGAAATTCTTTTTCGTTTCTCTACAAATAGTGTGAACTGTTTTTAAACCGTCAATGTCTCCGTTTTGAGAAACATATAAAATCCAATCAAAAGGTTCGAATACTTCACGCAAGGGACGGTCAATTGTAGTATCGATTTCTTGAAGGAGTACACTGTTATCAACTTCATATGCACATTCTATTAGCTCATGTATTCTGTCATAGTTTGTTTCATCCCGATCTGTAACGAGGTAATGAAATGTAGGTAAACCAGATTCTAATAAAGAAGAAACTAAGGAAGTGAGCATATCCCCAGAACCAAGTACAAGGACATTTGCTCCGCGGTATGTTTCAAACTTTAAAGCACCTGAATGAGAATCAGCTTCTAAAAATTCAATTTGTGAAGCATATCTGTCGAGTAATGTACTGTTTAATTCATGAGGTGCATCTTGATTTGCATCGCGAACGAAACCATTTTCATATAAAATCTCTCCAATTTCAAATACACGGTTTTGATAGGGGAGAGGGAGGCCATCGGTTATTTCGGCTAAAGAATAATTCCCGTTAAACATTGGCATTAATTTTTCAATCCAATCATAAATTCCATCACCGTCCATACGAAATGAACTGGCGTTATTTCGAAAATAGACACCCCCGTTTGAATCGGGGAGGAAGAAAGTATCCTTATTTACTTTAAGTTTTGCATGAATTGGAAGGTTATTCATTTTAATCCTCCTTACGTTTAGGCATACATTATTACCTTATGTCATGAAATTTGTCCCGTATGAACACAATAAAAAAAGGCTGTAGAATGATTCATTCTACAGCCTTTAATAGATTTTTAATCTATCAACCTTCTAATAATAATGACTTTGGATCTTCAAGCATATCTTTAACAGCAACAAGGAAGCTAACTGCTTCTTTACCATCAACAATACGGTGATCGTAAGATAAAGCAATGTACATCATTGGGCGGTTTTCCATACGCTCGTTATCAATTGCAACTGGGCGTACTTGGATTTTATGCATTCCTAAAATACCAACTTGTGGGCTATTTAGGATCGGTGTTGACATTAGAGAACCGAACACACCACCGTTTGTAATTGTAAATGTACCACCTTGTAGTTCTTTTAATGAAAGTTTGTTGTCACGTGCTTTTTTACCTAATTCACGAATTTCACTTTCAATTTCAGCGAAATTTAATTGGTTGGCATCGCGTACAACTGGAACAACTAATCCATCTGGAGCTGCTACTGCAATACCGATATCATAGAATTTTTTAATGATAAGCTCGTCACCTTGAATTTCAGCATTTAATAATGGGAATTGTTTTAATGCTGCAACAACTGCTTTTGTGAAGAATGACATGAAGCCAAGACGTACATCATGTTTTTTCTCGAAAGCATCTTTGCGTTCTTTACGTAATTCCATGATCGCACTCATATCAACTTCGTTAAATGTTGTTAACATTGCAGATGTTTGTTGAACTTCTACAAGACGTTTTGCAATTGTTTGACGGCGGCGGGACATTTTCACGCGCTCAACTGGTTTTTCGAATTCCGTTTTTGCAACTGGAGCAGGAGCTGGACTCTTTGGAGCAGCTGGTGCTTCTTTTGGTACTGCAGCATGAGCTTGTACATCATGTGGTCTCACGCGTCCAAGTGGGTCTGTGCTACGTACGTCGTTTAAGTCGATTCCTAATTCACGAGCCATTTTTCTAGCAGCTGGTGATGCGATAGGACGGTTTGTATTTGGTAACCCTTGTAGTGTTGCAGTTTGCTCAGCATTTGGTGCCGCAGCTTTCGGTGCTTCAGTCGTTTCTTGTTTTGGTTGCTCAGCCACTGGTGCAGGTGTACTTACTGCAACTGGTGCTCCATTAGCATCTAAAATTGCGATAGTTGCACCAACTTCAACTGTATCCCCAGGTTCGCCTAGTAACTTCGATACAATACCTGAATCTTCTGCAATGATTTCTACATTGACTTTATCAGTTTCAAGCTCAACAACGCTGCCACCTTTCTCAACTTTGTCGCCTACGTTGATAAGCCATTGTGAAATAGTTCCTTCAGTAATAGATTCTGCAAGCTCAGGTACTTTAATTTCGATCATTTTAAATGTCCTCCCCTTATTTGCCTAACGGTGTGTTTTTTCTTCTTTTGTCTTCGGTAATCTCCATTTGTTAGCCTGGCCTTGGGCAGAATATCTGCCCAAGGAACAAGCTAGAAAGCTTCATTGTTACTTTTTAGTTGCTGTAAACTTCAATTTCTTGTTTATCTTGACGGAAGTTATACTTCACATCTAAAGCATGTGCAACAATTAGTTCTTGCTCAGCTTTGTGAGCGAATGGATCGCCGCCAGATGGACTAGAGCGATCAGGACGTCCAATGTAGCCTGTTTTCACTTTATCTCCAGCAAGTTCGAACAGAATTGGAGCCATGTAATGCCATGCGCCCATATTACGAGGTTCTTCTTGAACCCAAATGATTTCTTCTAAGTTTTTAAAGCGTTTAATAATAGATTGAACTTTCTCAGCAGGGAATGGGTACAATTGCTCAATACGAACGACATGAACTTCGTCTAAGTTGTACTCATGTTTACCAGACTCGATTTCTGCTGCTAAGTCAATCGCCATTTTACCTGTGCTTAAAACAAGACGTTTTACTTTATTTGGTTTCATGCCAAGGTTTTCTTGTTCTAAAGCAGGTTGGAAACGTCCTTCGCTTAACTGACTAGCAGTTGAAAGCGTAAGTGGGTGACGTAATAAACTCTTCGGCGTCATCAATACTAATGGTCGAACAGCTTCTGTTCCTAAGATAGATGCTTGACGACGCAGGATATGGAAGTATTGAGCCGCGCTCGTTAAGTTTGCAACTGTCCAGTTATTCTCAGCAGCTAACTGTAAGAAACGCTCTGGACGTGCACTAGAGTGCTCTGGTCCTTGACCTTCATAACCGTGTGGTAATAGAAGAACTAAGCCAGATTTTTGACCCCATTTTGCTCTTCCAGCTGAAACATATTGATCAAATAATGCTTGCGCAGTATTTGAGAAGTCACCATATTGCGCTTCCCACATAACAAGAGTTTCTGGAGCGAATACGTTATAACCATATTCGTAACCAACAACAGCAGCCTCTGATAACGGACTGTTATGAACAGAGAATGAAGCATTAATGTTTGGTAAGCGATGTAATGGTGAATATGTTTCATTTGTATCAGTATCGTGTAATACGATATGACGGTGTGCGAATGTACCACGCTGTGAATCTTGACCAGTTAAACGAATTGGCGTACCTTCTTGTAAAATAGAAGCGAATGCTAATGATTCAGCAAGTGCCCATTCAATTTTGCCGTTCTCTTCAAGAGCATCTTTACGGCGCTCAAGAATTTTCTTCACTTTCGGATATACGTTAAAGCCTTCTGGCCAAGATAGTAGACCTTCATTAATTGTACGAAGTGAGTCAATCTCAACGCCAGTATCAATTGACTGAATACCTTTTGCAACAACATCTGGTACTTTAACGTGAATTGTTGCATCACTCGTATCAGCTGGTGGTACGAGTGCATAGTCGGATTTTAATTGCTCTTGTATAAACTGTGTAATTGTTTCAACCTCATCTGCATTTAGAACACCAGCAGCTTGTAATTGATCTGCATAAATTGCTCTTACAGTTGGATGGTTTTTAATTTTTTTGTACACTTGTGGTTGCGTAACTGCCGGGTCATCCATTTCGTTATGACCGTAGCGGCGGTAACCAATTAAATCGATTAAGAAGTCTTTTTTGAACAACATGCGATATTGAATCGCAAGGTTAGCAGCTGCAAGACAAGCTTCCGGATCATCAGCATTCACGTGAACAATCGGAATATCGAAACCTTTTGCAAGGTCACTTGAATATTTCGTAGAACGAGAATCATAGCTATCAGTCGTAAAACCAACTGCATTGTTTGCGATAACATGAATCGTTCCGCCTGTTTGGTACGCGTTCAATCTGCTTAAGTTGAGTGTCTCAGATACAATACCTTGACCAGGGAATGCAGCATCACCATGAACTAAAATTACGAATGATTTTGAAGTATCTTGATCTGGAAGACCAGATTTTTTACGATTCTCTTGAGCCGCACGTGCGAAACCTTCTACTACAGGATTCACGAACTCAAGATGACTCGGGTTATTTGCTAATGTAACGCGAGTACTAACTTCTTCGTTACTAACGACTTGTTCTCTACCTAAATGGTATTTCACGTCGCCAGTCCAGCCAGAATTAGCCACTGCGCCTTCTATTTTTGCATGTTTGAACTCAGCAAACATGTGGCTATATGGTTTTTCTAATACGTGAGCAAGTACGCTTAGGCGACCGCGGTGAGCCATACCAATCATGACATCCTCTACGCCGTTCTTAGCACCTTCTAGAACAATTTCATCTAAAACAGGTACAAGCATATCAACGCCCTCGATAGAGAAACGTTTTTGCCCAACGAATGTTTTATGCAAGAATTGCTCGAAACCTTCAACAGCTGTTAAACGTTTTAAAAGAGCAGTTCGTTTTTTATTTGATAGTGGTTGACGCAATGAATTTGATTCCACCATTTGATGCAACCACGCGCGTTCTTCACTATCTTGTATATGAGAAAATTCATAAGCTAAAGATTTTGTATAAACGTCTTTTAATCTATGAATTACATCAAGTGCAGTGTGAATACCTTCTGGTGCATCTTGCCATACCGTTTTCGCTGGAATCGCTTTCAAGTCAGCATCGCTCAGTTCGTTCATTGCTTTCTCAAGAAGAGATTGTCCATTTGCAGCATCTTCCATCGGGTTGATGTGAGCCAACGTGTGCCCGAAAGAACGAATCTGCTCAACAAGTTGAACGACTTTAAGAATTTTTTCAATGTTACCTGTGTTTTGAGGAGAAAAATGTGTTGCTGTGTTGTCCCCTGTTACGACATCATCTTGAAACGAAGGAGCTCCAAAAATTTCAAAAAGCTCTTGTAATTCCGGATCAACAGAACCTGCTCCAGTTACGTAAAGATCATACTGCTCAATAACATAACCAAGGTTCGGACCGTGGAACTTGGCCCAAGGGTTTGTCGTTGTATTCTTCCTCGTCATTTGTTTAAACCTCCCAATGCATATAATCCTTTTCCATACAAAGGTGCATTTTGCTCTTTTTCAATAAGTAATGAATCAATAATCAATGTAAATGTTTTTCTTTACTCTTATGTTATTACAATAATTTACATAATACCAAACACTATTACTTATCTGTTTTGTAAAAAAACATTCACAATAACTTATCACCCAAGTTAATCTTTCATGTTATAAAGTAATTTTACAGAAAAATGGGGTGGATATATTTGGTATGCCTATACTAATAGCTATAATTGTTGCATTTAAATATAGGTATAATAGTTAGAATGTTTCGATAAAAACAGTTTGAATTATGTATATTGAAATAATAAGCGCTT
The DNA here is from genome assembly GCF_011800505.1 of Bacillus sp. EKM501B. Lineage (NCBI taxonomy): Bacteria > Bacillati > Bacillota > Bacilli > Caryophanales > Bacillaceae > Bacillus > Bacillus sp. EKM501B. Next base: position 440,941 of record NZ_JAALFZ010000001.1, read on the forward strand.
TCATAGATATTATACAACAATATAACGGAATATAGTATAAAAAATAAAAAATTATGAATTTATCGTAAACTTTATTTAGATAGTGTTAAATATTGAAAGGAAAGCGAAGGATTTCTACAAAAAAAGTTGCTAAACATAAAAAATGCTCCATAAACAGTTAGTTTCTATAAATATGACGAAAAACACCGTAAAACAAATAACGCATTTCGTGAAATAAAGAAATAAATGAAATATTTTAAAAGGATAAAACAAATATGGAGATATTAAATTTTAAAAAAAGAAGTGAGGAGATATAGTAACATTTATTTACAGTGTTCCGTGTTTCGCTTCAAAATAGACGTGCTGAAATTTAAAAAAGTTTCTTCTATATTATTGAATATACTTATGGCACTTATAATGAGTACCGTCTTTATCTCATTTGTTGTTTTGGCAAAAAGATATTAAGATGGAAGAGAGAAAGGAAGATTAACATATGCAAATGATGTATGCTTTTGGCATTGGGCTTGTATTATTTTTAGCCGTATTCTTATTTATTCGTAAAGACGTTCAAGGTGGGACATTAACGAAGCGAGGATTTTATAAATTAATCGGCTGTTTAGTTGTTATGCTTATAGCAATTATTGTAATGATCGTATTAATTAATCAGTCACTATAGAATGTAAAAACGGAACCTTACTTTGGTAAGGTTTTTCTTTATTGTTCAACCTAAAAATCACCACCAAATCCATTTTTTGAAAATAAATTGTGTTATATAATCCAATGAAATGATAGATAAGGAGTGTAGTATATGAATAAAAAAACTATCTTCTATTTATTAACTTGTATACTACTTGTAGCTAGTACTACTTATATAATATGTAACAAAAGAGAACAAGTGCCACCTATATTAGTATGGGACGAACAAGAATACTATGTTACGAATGAACCTGCCAAAGTAGAAGAAGTTGGGCAAAAACTTGGCGAAGTAACAAAGAAAATTAAAACAAGTAAAAAACCTACTAAAAATAGAGAATCTAATACATTACAAGAGAAAACAGAAGTATTCATAATGATTGAGGAAGAAAAAAGTGATTACCCGCCTTTAATCATAAAGGAAGCTTATAGTGATGAATATAGGGTAGTGAGGCCGATGTTGAAGCAAGTATTATGATGAAAAGGGGATTCATATGCAGACAGTAACTTTGTATCCGTGGTCGTTAAGAAAAATATTTGTCTTTTTCCTCCTATCGGTGCCGCTTACATTTTGATGAATAGAGGAGCAATACAAAAGAGAGATTACATTTTATATTTATTATTTGCTACTATGAATATATCACTTTGGTTATCGCTTATGATTTTTGATCGGAGTATGTGGATGGTAGCAGGGCATTATATAATTGGAGCAATTGTTATTGTTTTTTCAAATATAAATAAGAGATAATCCAGCAATCTTAAAGTTGCTGGGTTTTATTTTGATATTTATAATTAAGAAACAAATTTTGAATAGAGAGTAGTGGGCGTTATGAGATGGAAAGCAGGAACGTTTGAAAAAATAGAAACGAATGACTCATCTATTGAGAAACTCATACATACATTTAAGGAACAAAACGTAAATGGCGGAGTGGTTATAAGCTGTTTTAAAGTACATAACGAAAATTTTTTTAAAGAAATACCATATTGGAAAGATGGACACGAGCACTTCTTTAGAAGAATCTTTAACTCTTTAGATATAATCAATAGCTTAGAAGAGTTAAAAATACATACGTCAGAAAAATATAAGTTGCATTTTAAAGAGCAATGGGCAGTCATGCTTGATGGTAGCATTGCCGCTCAAATTTTGTCGGGCGGAGCATATGAAGGATTTAAGGAACGACCAGTTATCGCAAAACAATTAGCCGTGAATGTATGTCAATATATGTTCCAAGATCGCTATGAAGATATTAAAGTGTTCAAAAGCTATTGCCCTTGGACAGATTGGTTTTACGATGTTGCATGGGATGCTACTTGGATGGTGTTAGATAGTAGGGAGCGTAAAATGTGGTTCATTTGTGCTACGGATACAGATTGATAGAAGAGGGGCCTTGTAGGAATGCTGCAAGGCCCTTTATCTTTTGGGAATTAATAGAAAACAAATCATATAAATGCTATACTAAAAAATGTTTGTAATGTCAGTTTCATAATATTGTATGATGCTGACTTACTAGAAAAGATAAGAGGAGAATGAACGTGCAAAAGATAAAGAAATTATTGCTATTAATGATGGTAGTAGGATTAACAGCAGGTGTTTTAGCGGGGTGTGCAAATCCGAAAGATACTACAGAAGAATTTTTAACAGCGATACAAAAAGGTGATGTAGAAAAGGCTCGTACATTTGTTGAGAGTGACAAGGAATTTAATAAACTAAATGAAAAAACAGATGATGCTGAGGCAAAAGCAATGCTAAGTGCAATTACGAAAAACTTTAAATTTGAAAAGCTAGAAGAAGTATCGAAAAAGGATGACAAAGCAGAAGTGAAAGTGAAAATTACATCTGCAGATCTATCCGTTGCTGTAACAAAAGCAGTGGGAGAAGTTATGCCAATGGCGTTCGCTAGTGCCTTTAGTGAAGACAAAGAACAATCTGAAAAAGCAATCGAAAAAACAATGACATCAACTATCGTCAAAAACTTAGCAGATAAAGATGCAGCAATGGCAACTCGCGAAGTTACATTGAACTTAAAGAAAGACAAAGATGGCGACTATAAAATCGTTGCTGACGATAACTTGAAAGAAGTATTGTTTGCCAATGCGAAGTCTTTGGAGAAGATGTTTGGTGGGAAGTAATTGAATTAGATAAAAAGAGACACCATATCACGTAGAAGGTTGATATGGTGTCTCTTTTTTATGACCCCGGAGAGGCTCGAACTCACGACCTCCACCCTGTCAAGGTGGCGCTCTCCCTGCTGAGCTACGGGATCCCAACTATAAATGTTACCATCAGCAATGTATTTTCATTTCATTCGTGTAATCGGAGAATTTGTACAATTTGTTGAGTATTGTAACATTTGATGTATTCCTATAATAGCAACAAACTTTAATGGTGTAAAGGTGTAATTTTCTGAATATTCATATTCTAATTTTTGTATAAAAAAATAAGCCCCGAAGAGCTTATTTTAATAATAATATCAACGCAATTATCAATGATATTTTCAAAAATACAATCATAAATAATGGAGCTTGTTCATAAGCTATCGTCCTGTAACTGTCATTCCTGCTGTGTAAATTGTATCAATAGAACCGTCAGCGCCTTTTATTTCGACTTTATAACGATATGTTCCATCTTCATAAATATCATCGCCATATCCTGTGAAAGTTGCAATTTCATCATTGCTTCCAGCTGGGACCCATTGATTTTGCCAACGGAAGTTGGTTTCAAATTCTCCCCATCTATCGCCATATTTCTTTTCAAGGCTGACATTGTAATGAATTTCTTCAGCTCGGTCATTTGTAATTCTTGCAATTACGCTGTTACCAAAAGTAACTTGTGTAGAGTGTACCTGAACTGTAACACCGTTCACCGTTTCACCAGGACCACAAATGTAATGACAACCATCCCATTCGTCAGCATGTGCTTTTGGTGTATCAATGTTCATAACCGTTAAACCGCCTAAAGCTAATGCGCCAGTTAATAATACTTTACCAAATGTTTTCACTTGAAATTCCCCCTAAGTATATTCTCAATTCGTTCGATAGATATCACATTAATCTAATGGAACGTTTTTTCCTTAAGTGTATTCGCTATGAATCTTTCATCTTGTAGTAATCTAACCTCTACATAAAATTTCATAGTTTTGATTCCGTATATGTATCATGATTTACATAGAACAAATCTGTTAATACGTTTTGGTTATTTACTTATCACACGTCTCTCTATTACCTTTTATTGGTAAAACATTGGTTTTATTATATACCATTATTATCTATTTACAAGAGAAAATAATACTGTATGCAAAAATGCATAATATAAAACACTGCTTGTATTCTGAATTATAGAATACAAGCAGTGTTGGGTTTCAATTAATATTTGATTGGAACCTAATGCTAATTTTCTATACTTAACAGTATACATATATCACTTTTTTTAGTCATAATTGATAAACCTTGTCCAGGGGACGCTCTTCTTGCTGAGCTACGGGATCTTCAAAAGGGAAAGTATAAGCCGATTATGCTAGTAATGTATGAAGGAATAATGATGAGAAGCGAATTTAGTAGAAAGTAGTCTTTGGATGTAGTGGTTATATTATTTACGATACCAATCCAAAGGACCTTCAGCACTCAAATCAACAAGAAAAGGGAGTAAGAAATGTAAAGGTAAGCTTATAAGTTCTGGCATAGCGTTCACCGTTTTCTTTGATAGATATTGTCTCATAAAACAATACGGACAATCCTTTTCAAATGTCACGAGTATTGCCCATACATCTTTTATTGTCCACTTCGTTTTACAATACGTACAACGCGTCATGAGGTTCCTCCTCATTTTAAGTTTTCTTCTAGTATACTCCATTCCATTGTAAGAAAGTCATTTGTATTTGGTGTGGTAAAATGTAAGTTGTTTTATTTTTATGTGAATCTATTTAGTCATTTATGAACAATTACATATCATTTGATATTTTTGCAGAATGATAGATTTTCAGTTTCAATATGCCAATTGGCCAATATATCCTTTTTACAATTTACTGAAAATCATGTATAACAGAGATACATGATTATTTTATCTCGCTATTTGCGGGCAGTAAGATCCCTTACCTCGAAATTCAGCAAAAGTAAAGAAGTTAGGTTCGGGTCGGAATGCCCGTAAAAGTCCGATTCGTGAGGGTTGATGAAAGTTTCACTTTATAAATATTCAGAAGTAGAGGGAGAAAAGTTGTAATGGTAAGAAAAACGTTCAAGATGCGCGTGTCTAAAAATAGAACGATTTCGATTAATGGATCGATTCTTGATGTGGATGTTACACATGATGAATTTTTACAAGAGTTTGTTGAGTGGGTTGATTCTAAAGGTTGGTCGTTTATGGGAATAACAGATGAGATTACGCCCGAGGAAGCTAGTCAAAAGTTAATAGATTCGTTGATTGATGAGAAGGATAAGAAAGAGTAATTCCTTCTTATTTTTATTGTATATTTATGTTCTTTATCGTAAAAGTATGATATAGTAAAAAATAGTGAAAATTCTTCCAATATAATACAAATTACATATGATTGGTAGATTTATTATTTTGTTAAGGAGTAAATGGAAAAGGGAGAGTCATATGGTAAATTTTAAGAAAATTTTGGTTTTTATTACAGTTATTTGTTCGTTTTTTTTGACGCCCATAACATTGCGTGCTGAGACGAATATTGGAGTAAATCCAGAACAAGTTGCACCACCACCTGCGGAAGGACCGAATGTTTTTAGTCAGTTTGCAACGACAATTGATGCAAAAACAGGAGATGTTTTGTATGACAAAAACGCATATCACCGAGCATATCCTGCTAGTACGACGAAAGTGTTAACAGCGATTTTACTCATGGAGCATACAAAGCCAGAGGACCAATTTACATTTTCACAATTAGCATTAGATCAAGAGAAGAGTAATTATCAAATTGAGTTTCAACCTGGAGAGACAATTAATAGAAATACTGCGCTTATGATTTTAATGGTGCTGAGTGCGAATGATGTGTCGTATGCGATTGCGGAGCGGATTGGCGGGAGTGTTGAGAATTTCGCTAATATGATGAATGAGAAAGCGAAGCAATTAGGAGCGAAAGATAGCCACTTTGTAACACCGAATGGATTGCATGATCCGAACCATTATACGACGCCGTATGATATGGCTATGATTACGAAGGGTGTGCAAAAGTATCCTGAAATTTTACAAGCGATGAATACGAAAAGAACGACAGTTACGACGTCTAGGCAGACGGTGTCTATTTTTAATAAATCTAATTTTTTTGAAAATCCATATAGCATTGGCGGTAAGACAGGGTTTACGAATGAAGCACGTAATACACTTGTTTTATTAAATGAGAAAGATGGAAATCGTATTATAAGCGTAGTAATGGCTTCTCAAAGACCTGAAATTTATGAAGATTTGAAGCAGATGGCGGAATATTCTTTCGGTCAATTTACGAAGCAAATGGTGCTTGATAAACATAATTGGCATCAAAAAACAACATATTTAAATAAAGATGTTAATTCTGAGTTGGAACAAAGTGCGGAGCTTATGCTTAAGAAAGATGAAGGGAAAAATGTGAAAACTATTTTCCGGGCGGCTTCATTAGATAAAGAATCTTTATATCATAAAGGAATACATCGTGGTGAGGTAGTTGGTGCAGTTGATATTACGAAAAATAATCAAACAATTGCGACGGTAAATGTTCTTTCAACAGAAGATGTCACTTTTACGATGCCTAAAAAAGATACAACTATGCCTGAAGTAAAAGACTCAAATGTGAAAGTAATAAGTGTTGGGATAGGTGCGATTATATTATTTGGAGCAATTTTATATGTAGTGTTGCGCCGAAATACAAAAGGAATGAAATCAGAAGGTAAATAAATTACTAATAAAAAGACTGTGTAAAATTTTGGCACAGTCTTTTTTCTATATTTTAAATAACTAATAATTGTAAATTTTCTTATTGCAATAACTTAAAGTTCGTTATATCATTTACTTGTGTTCTTGTTAAAGAACGAAGTGGATATTGCATACTTCAAATAATATAAAACAACGGAGAGGGAGAGAGACGATGAAATTAATATGGAAGATAATTAGCAACGCGATCTCATTTGTTTTATTTGCATTGATGGTTTTTTTAGCTTTTGTAGTTATTTCTTCAAAAGCAAGCGGTGGTGATCCGACAGTGATGGGATATCAATTTAAGAGCGTTCTTTCAGGATCAATGGAGCCGACGTTTTTAACAGGATCAATCATTGCAATAGAACCAAACAAAGATGGTTCTAAATATCAAAAAGGTGATGTTATTACCTTTAAAGAGAAAGATCAAAAAATTATCACTCACCGTATTATCGGTGTGAAAGATACAAATGGAAAAGTAATGTATGAAACAAAAGGGGATAACAACAACGGACCAGATTTAGAGCCAGTACTTGCAGAAAATGTAGTTGGAAAGTATGCAGATATTACAGTTCCGTATGTTGGTTATTTACTGAATTATGCGAATTCAAAAGCGGGAGCAGCATTACTTCTTATTATTCCAGGAGTCTTTTTACTTGGGTATTCCGCGATTTCTATTTTTGGTGCTATTCGTAGCATTGACGGAGAAAAGAAAGATAAAAAAGTAGAACAATCCGTCTAGTTCGTTTGGTTATACTTTCCGTTTAGGAAGTTAACAAATATATATTAAGGGGATATGGACATGACTTTAAAGAAAAAATTAGGAATGGGTATTACATCAGCAGTATTAGGAGCAGCTTTAGTTGGTGGAGGAACATTTGCATTTTTCAGTGATAAAGAAGTGTCAAATAATACATTTGCGGCTGGAACACTGGATTTAGCATTAAATCCATCAACAGTTGTTAACGTATCGAATTTAAAACCTGGGGATACAATTGAAAAAGAATTTAAACTAGAAAATAAAGGCTCTTTAAATATTAAAAAGGTTCTACTGAAAACAGATTATAATGTAGAAGATGTAAAGAAAGACAATAAAGATGATTTTGGTAAACATATTAAAGTAACATTCTTAAAAAATGTAGATAAGCATGAGACAATTGTGAAACAAACTACTTTAGATAAATTAAAAGGTGACACACTTACAGCTGTAGATAATGATTTATCGGCTTGGTTCTGGGATGAAAAAGGTATTTCAGCAGGTAAATCTGATAAATTCAAAGTGAAATTTGAGTTTGTTGATAATGGAAAAGATCAAAATCAATTCCAAGGCGATAAGTTACAATTAAATTGGACGTTTGATGCACAACAAACAGCAGGTGAAGAAAGATAATAAGAAAAAGGGCTATCACATGGATAGCCCTTTTTCTATTTTTCTAGTATTTGTCTATCAATTTTAATAGTTCTTTACTATAATATAGATAATGTTCTGTATAAAGAACGTAATGTTCGATGGGAGAGATTAAGATGCTGAAAAGACCGCGTAATTTTAAAAAGATGCTTATATTGCCGTGTATGTGTTCTATTACGTTTTATTTAGGATCTCAAATTATGACGCATACAGAAGCGGCGTTCATTCATGAAACGAAAGTAGAAGCGACGCTTTCTACAGCAATTATATTTCCGAAAACAGTTAATACGTTAAAAGAGCAATCTGAGAAACATAAACAGTTTATTGAGCGTGAGTATGGAACGATGAAGGGAAAATCGAAAGCAACTTCTATTGAAGAAATAAAACAGGCGATTTCTGTATGGCAACAAGGGCGTGAGAAAATTGTTGCTGAGAAGGAAGCCCTGCAAAATGTATATACTGAAATAGAAGCTCCTTACAATCAAATACAAGAAGAATTAAAGGTAAATAAAGATGAGTCGATGCAGCAAGTGTCCATATATGTAAATGAAGGCTTCCGCAGTATCAAAGAGAAGCGTGACTATATTGAGAAAGAAATTAGCTTGAAAGCTATTGATGAGCAAATTCAGGCTCTTCAGCAACAATTAAACGTTGCAATTGAAGCGGAAGGACAAAAGAAAGCAGAAGAACAGAAGAAAGTAGAAGAACAGAAGAAAGCAGAAGAACAGAAGAAAGCAGAAGAACAGAAGAAAGCAGAAGAACAGAAGAAAGTAGAAGAACAGAAGAAAGCAGAGGAACAGAAGAAAGTAGAAGAACAGAAGAAAGCAGAAGAACAGAAGAAAGTAGAAGAGCAGAAGAAAGCGGAAGAACAGAAAAAGCTAGAAGAGCAAAAAAAAGCGGAGTAACTGCTTTAGTGAAACAGCCGGAAAACAAGAATGTGGTGTAAGAGAGAGTGAACGAATAAGCAAGACTAGTAATATTTATACGAGTGTGAGGGAACGTTAGCCCTCACCTCTTTGTTTTTCTTTTTTCTTATAGTATTAAATGATTTGAGTGTGAAAAAAGTTATAAATTATCATTGTTTTTTTCTGAAAAGTCTAAATGATATTGAGAAATAAAAATAACTGAAAATATTAATAAATATGTGTTGTGTTTATATAGGGTTGTTCGTTATAATGAACATAAGGTTTTTAAAAAAGAACGCATATTAGCTAAGCTAATATAGTTTTCTTTACATCTCTTATTGAAAAATAAGTGATAAAAATATAAAAAAAAGCTAGGGGGAATTGATTGTGAGTCTGAAAAAGAAATTAGGTATGGGAGTTGCATCAGCAGCATTGGGGTTAGCTTTAATTGGTGGAGGAACATTTGCATTCTTTAGCGATAAAGAAGTATCAAACAATACATTTGCAGCTGGGACGTTAGACCTTACATTAAACCCTAAGACGCTTGTAGATATTAAAGATTTAAAACCAGGGGATTCTGTTAAGAAAGAGTTCTTATTACAAAACAGCGGTTCGTTAACTATTAAAGACGTTAAATTAGCAACAAAGTATACTGTTAAAGATGCAAAAGGTGATAATGCTGGTGAAGACTTTGGTAAGCACGTTAAAGTAAAATTCCTTTGGAACTGGGATAAACAAAGTGAGCCTGTATACGAAACAACTTTAGCAGACTTACAAAAAGTTGATCCAGATCTTTTAGCTAAAGATATCTTTGCTCCTGAGTGGGGAGAAAAGGGTGGATTAGCAGCTGGTACAGAGGATTATCTATGGGTACAATTTGAATTTGTAGATGATGGAAAAGACCAAAATATCTTCCAAGGTGATACATTGAATTTAGAATGGACATTCAATGCTAACCAAGAAGCTGGGGAAGAAAAATAATAAAAAAAGCGGGTATTCCCGCTTTTTTTTATAAAGAAAAAGAAGTGCTGGTTGTAAGCACTTCTTTCTATTATTATTTTTGATTTTGCTTCCACTTTGTAAATTCAAGAAATTCACGAAATTGTTCTTTGGAGACACCAGAGTTCATTGCATCTTTAACGAGTTGTGTCCATTCGGAGTCTAGGTTAGTTTCCTTTGTTGTTTCATCATGAAGTAAAGTATCAACTGGAATTTGTAGAACTGCTGCGATCTTTTCAAGAAACTGAATGGAAGGGTTTTTTTGTAAATTTCGTTCTATAGAACTAATGTAAGATTTAGCAACGCCAGCTTTTTCGGCAAGTTCAGTTAATGAAATCCCTTTTTGTAAACGAAGGCGTTTTATACGTTCTCCAATCATATTTGCGCACCTTTCTATCAATATGTAGTTGTCTTATGATGTCATTATTATAACATAAACTTCGTTAAAAAGAACAAACCTATTGAGCCTGACTGGATGGCTTCATACGTTGGAAAAATTGCTCGATGTCTTGCATGGCGATACCAGCATCTAGAGCTTCAAGTATTAAATCAATCCATTCTTGATCCAGTGCGTCTGTCTTATCTTTGTACAAATGTAATTCCTCCCTAATTATCGGTCATAATTGCTGCTACAGAATACATGATAATGAAATCCGATTTTGTGTTTTATATAGTGAATTATCAAATATTGTGTAGATGAAACAAAGATAAAATCCCCATTAAACTCCCTCTATGGAAATTATAAATTGTTCGATAAAAACTTTCAATATTTTCAGAAAACATTGTTGAATTGTGATATATTCGTATGCTAACTATGAAATTTTTACAAATATATTAAAAACATTACATAATATGACTAAATATTGAAAAAATATTGAATTTTTAATAAAATTCAATTTGTAATACATATTATTTATTAGGGGAGGAAATAAGGGATGAACAAGAAACCGTTCAAAGTTTTGTCATCAATCGCATTGACAGCTGTATTAGGCCTTTCATTCGGAGCTGGCACTCAATCTGCATATGCTGAAACGCCTGTGAATAAAACAGCTACGAGCCCAGTTGATGATCATTTAATTCCGGAAGAACGTTTAGCAGATGCATTAAAAAAACGTGGGGTAATTGATTCGAAGGCTTCAGAGACAGAAACAAAGAAAGCAGTCGAAAAGTATGTAGAGAACAAAAAGGGTGAAAATCCTGGGAAAGAAGCAGCGAATGGGGACCAACTTACGAAAGATGCATCCGACTTTTTAAAGAAAGTGAAAGATGCGAAAGCAGACACGAAAGAAAAATTAAATCAACCAGCAACAGGCACACCTGCAGCAACAGGCCCAGTTAAAGGCGGTCTAAATGGTAAAGTACCAACTTCTCCAGCGAAACAAAAAGACTATAACGGTGAAGTTCGTAAAGACAAAGTACTCGTTTTACTTGTAGAGTACGCTGACTTTAAACATAATAATATCGACAAAGAGCCTGGATATATGTATTCTAACGATTTTAATAAAGAACACTATGAAAAAATGTTATTCGGCAACGAGCCATTCACATTAGATGATGGAAGTAAAATTGAAACGTTTAAACAATATTACGAAGAGCAATCTGGTGGTAGTTATACTGTAGACGGAACAGTTACAAAATGGTTAACAGTTCCTGGTAAAGCTGCTGATTACGGTGCAGATGCTGCTAGCGGCGGCCATGATAATAAAGGACCAAAAGGGCCACGTGATTTAGTAAAAGATGCATTAAAAGCAGCTGTAGATAGTGGTATTGATTTATCAGAGTTCGACCAATTTGATCAATACGATGTAAATGGTGATGGGAATAAAAATCAACCAGACGGTTTAATCGATCACTTAATGATTATTCATGCGGGTGTTGGACAAGAAGCAGGCGGTGGTAAATTAGGCGATGATGCAATTTGGTCGCACCGTTGGACAGTTGGACCAAAGCCATTCCCAATTGAAGGTACACAAGCGAAAGTACCATATTGGGGTGGAAAGATGGCAGCATTCGACTATACAATTGAACCAGAAGATGGAGCAGTTGGTGTATTCGCACATGAATATGGTCACGATTTAGGTCTTCCAGATGAGTACGATACACAATATAGTGGTCAAGGTGAGCCGATTGAAGCTTGGTCTATTATGAGTGGCGGAAGCTGGGCTGGTAAAATCGCTGGAACGACGCCAACGAGTTTCTCACCACAAAATAAAGAGTTTTTCCAAAAAACAATCGGTGGTAACTGGGCAAATATCGTAGAAGTAGATTACGAGAAATTAAATAAAGGTATCGGTCTAGCGACATATTTGGATCAAAGTGTTACGAAATCAGCAAGACCAGGTATGATCCGTGTTAACTTACCAGATAAAGATGTTAAAACAATTGAGCCAGCATTTGGAAAACAGTATTACTACAGCACAAAAGGTGACGATCTTCATACGAAGATGGAAACACCGTTGTTCGATTTAACGAATGCAACGAATGCAAAATTTGATTTCAAGTCATTATATGAGATTGAAGCAGGTTATGATTTCCTTGAAGTACACGCTGTAACAGAAGATGGTAAACAAACGTTAATTGAAAGACTTGGTGAGAAAGCAAATAGTGGAAATGCAGATTCGACAAATGGAAAATGGATTGACAAATCATATGATTTAAGTCAATTCAAAGGCAAGAAAGTAAAATTAACATTTGATTACATTACTGATGGTGGTTTAGCATTAAATGGATTCGCTCTTGATAATGCTTCATTAACAGTAGATGGTAAAGTAGTATTCTCTGATGACGCAGAAGGTACACCACAATTAAAATTAGATGGTTTCGTTGTATCTAACGGAACAGAGAAGAAAAAACATAACTACTATGTTGAGTGGAGAAACTATGCTGGGGCAGATAACGCGTTGAAATTTGCTCGCGGTCCAGTATTTAACACTGGTATGGTTGTATGGTATGCAGATTCAGCTTATACAGATAACTGGGTTGGTGTACATCCAGGACACGGTTTCCTTGGTGTAGTTGATTCTCATCCAGAAGCAATTGTTGGTACTTTAAATGGTAAACCAACAGTTAAGAGTAGTACACGATTCCAAATCGCTGATGCAGCGTTTTCATTTGACAAAACGCCAGCTTGGAAAGTCGTATCTCCAACGCGTGGAACATTTACGTATGATGGCTTAGCAGGCGTACCGAAGTTTGATGATTCTAAAACGTATATTAATCAACAGATTCCAGATGCAGGACGTATTTTACCGAAGCTTGGTTTGAAATTTGAAGTAGTAGGACAAGCTGATGATAATTCTGCAGGTGCTGTTCGTTTATATCGTTAATACTGTAAAACTACCGAGAGATTTTCTTTCGGTAGTTTTTTTGTGAGCAATGAATTTTATATAGCTGAAAAAGTCATATATAATGTAACCTTAAGAATAGAAATTTGTTATATATGAAGTTTATATAAATAATGAAAGAATTGGATAAAAATAGTGGGAGAAGGTGAGTGAATGAGTATTTCCTCTATTGTAAGTAGGCAAAAGGAATATTTTTTAAAAGGGCATACGAGAAGCATCGAAATGAGAAAGAATAATTTGAAGAAGCTTTATGAAGGCATTCAGCGTTTTGAAGAAGAAATATTTCAGGCATTGAAATTAGATTTAAATAAGTCAGTTCACGAGTCGTTTACAACGGAAGTTGGATATGTATTAAAAGAAATTTCCTTTCAATTGAAACATATGTCATCGTGGAGTAAACCGAAACGAGTTCGAACAGCACTTACTCATTTTGGATCAAAAGGAAAAGTAGTGCCAGAACCGTATGGTGTGACGCTTATTATTGCACCGTGGAACTATCCTTTTCAATTAGCAATTGCACCACTTGTAGGAGCACTGGCAGCTGGAAATACAATCGTTTTAAAGCCGTCAGAGTTAACGCCAAGCGTTTCAAAAGTGCTTAAGAGAATGTTAGATGAATTATTCCCAGAAGAGCTTGTAGCGGTAGTAGAAGGTGGCGTTGAAGAGAGTACATCTTTGCTGAAGGAACCGTTTGATTATATTTTCTTTACTGGTAGTGTTGGCGTTGGAAAAGTTGTAATGGAAGCAGCAGCGAAACAGTTGACGCCGCTCACTTTAGAACTTGGCGGGAAAAGTCCTTGTATTGTACATAAAGATGCAAAGATAGAGATGACAGCAAGAAGAATTGTTTGGGGTAAGTTTTTAAATGCAGGGCAGACGTGTGTAGCGCCTGATTATATGTACGTGCATTCTTCCGTGAAAGAAAAGCTAATTGAGGCACTGCGACATGAAATTACAGAGCAGTATAGTAAAGAACCTTTACAAAATGAAAATTACGTGCGTATTGTAAGTGAGCGTCATTTTGAACGATTATGTGGATTCTTACAAGATGGTCAAGTCGTAATTGGTGGAAACTATGAGAAAGATACTTTACATATTGAACCGACAGTACTAGCGGATATTACATGGCAAGATGCTGTTATGGAAGATGAAATTTTTGGTCCGATTTTACCAATCATAGAGTACGACAATATAGAAAATGTAATTGGCACAATCCAGCAACATCCGAAGCCGTTAGCGTTATATGTATTTTCTGAAGATAAAGAAGTACAAAAGAAAGTGACGAGTAATATTTCATATGGTGGAGGCTGTATTAATGATGTTGTCTATCACCTTGCTACGCCATATTTACCTTTTGGGGGTGTTGGAAGTAGTGGATTAGGGGGTTATCATGGGAAAGAAAGTTTTCGGACTTTTTCACATTATAAAAGCATTTTAGCCCAATCTACAGCATTCGACATGAAAATTCGTTACTCTTCTACAAAAAGTGCTTTAAAATTCATACGAAAGTTGTTAAAATGATGATGGTGTTTATCAGTAGGCGTAGCCGTATGATAATAGCCCCTTCGCAATGGAAGGGGTTTTTCTGTTCGACGTTATGTATCAGGCGAAAATGAATCAAACATACTACATAAAGAATAGAAACGAACGCTTGCTAAATAACCATTTTTGTTTGGATCGAAACAAAAAATAGTCTATAGAACATAAATATTTATTCATGAATATAAAAATTTAAAATTTAAGGTAGATAGGACGGGAAAATGAAAAAGATTATTAAAGTTGAAGCAGTTGAAAAACATTTTGGAAATCAAGTGATTATCCCACCTCTTTCTTTAGATATTAAAGAGGGAGAGTTTTTAACAATTTTAGGGCCGAGTGGCTGCGGGAAAACGACGTTACTTCGTATGATCGCAGGATTTGAAACTCCAACTAAAGGGAATCTTTTATTAGATGATGAAAGAATTAACGATTTGCCGCCATATAAGCGTCATATGAACCTAGTGTTCCAACATTACGCACTATTCCCACATATGACAGTAGAGAAGAATATTTGTTTTGGTATGAAAATGCAGAAAGTATCAGCAGCAGAGCAGAAAGAGCGTGCTGAAGAGGCAATGCGTTTAACGCAGTTACTTGAGTTCCGTAATCGTAAACCTGCGAAGCTTTCTGGTGGACAACAGCAGCGTGTTGCAATTGCAAGAGCGATTGTAAATAATCCGCGTGTATTACTATTAGATGAGCCACTTGGAGCGCTTGACTTTAAGTTACGAAAAGACTTGCAACGTGAATTGAAAAACTTACAACGTAATTTAGGAATTACGTTCATATACGTAACGCACGATCAAGAAGAAGCAATGAGCATGAGCGATCGTATTGTAGTTATGAATAAAGGACATATCGAACAAATCGGAACACCGAAAGAAATTTACAATAAGCCGAAAACATTGTTCGTTGCGACATTCATCGGTGAAAATAATATTGTGAAAAACGGGGAAGGCTATGTAGCAATTCGCCCTGAAAATGTAAAAGTACGTTCGGTTGAAGAGTCAATTTTAAAAGAATACCATCTTGGACATATTGAAGATATCGAGTTTGTCGGAAATATGGAGAAGCTTTATGTACGTGATGAGAAAACATCAGAATTACTAATGGCATATCAAACTGCTGAAGAGGCAGCACAGTGGAGCATTGGAGATAATGTATATGTAGGCTGGGAGCAAGAGGACGAGGTGACCTTAAATTGAAAAAAGGGAAATTACTCGCACTACCTACAGTCGCGTGGCTGTTAATTTTCTTCCTAATCCCGCTCGTATTCGTATTAGGATTCGCCTTCATGCAGCGCGGAGCTTACGGGACAGTAGAAATGCAATTTACGCTGGAGAATATATCCCGTGTGTTTGATCCATTATACTTAGGAACGTTATGGGAAACTGTTAAAATTGCAGTTATTACAACAGTAATATGTTTATTAATTGGTTATCCGTTTGCGTATACAATTACAATTGTTGACCGCAAATACCGCTCTATTCTTTTATTATTGGCAACGATCCCGTTTTGGATTAACTTTCTTGTTCGTTCATACGCATGGATTGTTATTTTACGTTCACAAGGTCTTGTGAATACGTTGTTATTAAAGCTTGGCATTATTAGTGAACCGTTAAATTTATTATATAATACTCCTTCTGTAATACTCGGAATGGTCTATTCTTTATTACCATTTATGATTTTACCAGTGTATGCAGCAATTGAGCAGTTGGATAAGCGTAAGCTAGAAGCGGCTTATGATTTAGGAGCAACACCAATAAAGGCATTTTGGAATATAACAGTGCCGATGACGATGTCAGGAATTGCGACTGGTTCTATTTTAGTATTCGTTTCTTCTATCGGAATGTTTGTTGTATCAGACGTGATGGGCGGATCGAAAGTAGCATTAATTGGAAACGTTATTCAAAATCAATTCTTAGGTGCACGTGACTGGCCGTTTGGATCTGCGTTATCGATTATCGTTGTTCTATTCTCTGTTCTGTTAATTTACTTATATTATCGTGCAACGAAAGTATATAAATATAATGAGAACGGAGGGGAATAGGCAAAGATGAAGAAGTTTTTAGTTTCTTATTCTTGGTTAATTTTGTTATTCTTGTATTTTCCAATGATGGTTTTAATGGTCTATTCTTTCAACGACTCTCGCATTAATGCGGAGTGGGAAGGTTTTACATTCCATTGGTATACAGATTTATTTCAAAAACAAGATGTTATTGATGCATTTGTAAATAGTATTACGATTGCAGTTATAACAACGATTGTGACAACGGTACTTGGTGTATTCTTTGCAATCGCTTTACATCGTTATAAATATCGTTTTGAAGGGGCTATTAATGGCCTTGTATATTTACCAATTTTAATTCCTGATATTTTAATGGGATTATCTTTACTAATTCTTTTCAGCCAGTTAGGAATGGAACTTGGACAAACAACGATTATTATTGCACATATTACATTTAGTATTTCGTTTGTTGTTGTTATTTTAGCTGCGCGTCTTTCAAGTATGGGACGTGACTTAGAAGAAGCTGCAAATGATTTAGGAGCAACGCCTTGGCAAACGTTTCGTTATGTAACGTTCCCAGCAATTGCACCGGGAGTTATTTCGGCAGCATTATTAACATTCACATTATCAATTGATGATTTTGTAATTAGTTTCTTCGTATCAGGACCAGGATCAACAACATTGCCACTATACATTTACAGTATGGTTAAGCGCGGAGTATCACCAGAAATCAATGCTCTTTCTACAATTTTAATTGTTGCTATCGTAGGATTAATGGTTCTATCTGAAATCTTCCGGAATAAAGGTGCAGATGGTGAAGAAAACTCTGGAGGACACCTTCCTTTATAATACGAACGATATAGAAAGTACAAGGGGGTAATAAACCGATGAAATTAATGAAAAGAATAGCTGGCGCAGCAATTAGTTTTAGCCTTGTTGCTGGTGTGCTTGCTGGTTGTGGTGAAAAGAAAGAAGAATTAAATATTTATAGCTGGGCTGACAATTTTGATGAGCAAGTGCTAAAAGATTTTGAAAAGAAATATAATGTGAAAATTAACTATGACAAGTACGCAAGTAATGAAGAAATGCTTGCGAAATTACAAGCTGGTGGCGCAAAGTATGACTTAATCCAGCCGTCTGATTACATGGTTAAAACAATGGCGAAAATGGACTTATTAGCGCCGTTAGATAAAAAGAATATCCCGAATATCGAAAATATGGTTTCTAATTTCAAAACACCTGCGTTTGATCCAGAGAATAAATATTCTTTAGTGTACACTTGGGGTGTAACAGGGATTGCATACAATAAAAAGTATGTGAAAGAAGCACCTACAAGCTGGGCGGACTTATGGAATGAGAAATATAAAGGACATGTAACGTTACTGAACGATTCTCGTGAAGTATTAGGAGTGGGTCTTAAGAAGCACGGGTTCTCAAACAGTACGAAAGACGATGCACAATTAAAGACAGCAGCAGATGATTTAAAGAAGCTGCTTCCAAACTTATTAGCATTTGATACAGATAACATTAAACAAAAATTCATTACAGAAGATGCTTGGATCGGAACAGTTTGGTCTGGAGATGCAGCATTTATCGCAAAAGATAATAAAGATGTAGAATATGTTGTACCGAAAGAAGGCGGCACAATTTGGGCTGATACGTTAGCAATTCCAAAAGGTGCAAAACATAAAGAGCTTGCTGAGAAATTTATGAACTACTTACTAGATGAAAAAGTAAGTGTGAAAAACTACGAGTCAATTGGTTACAGTAATCCAAATGAAAAAGCTCATCCTCTTCATAGTAAAGAATACCGTGATAATCACATGATTTTCTTAACGAAAGAAGAGTTAGATCGTACAGAATGGCTTGTTGATGTAGACGATAAGTTAAAAGACTATGATCGTTACTGGACAGAGCTAAAAACAAAAGGTAAATAAGTAAGGAAATGCGGTTTCTAAAGTAGAAATCGCATTTTTTCATAGTAGGAGGAAATCGTTTGAAGAAGAAGTTACATCAGTATGAGGTAATGTGTATCGGTTTGTTATTTGCTGTATTTGGTATTGTTGCTTGGCGCGTACATGCAGGTGGCGTTACAGTGATGGATACATATGTCCGTGGATTAGTAAGAGGGCTACAAACGGAAAGTTCTCTTATATTTTTCTCGTACTTTACAAAATTGGGATCAGCAATTGGGATAGTCACTACGCTCGTTATAAGTTTGCTTGTTTTTTGGAAGAAGCGTTATTATGCTGCGATGATTGTATATCCAATGGGGATTTTAATAACACATCTTGTGAATAAAGGGATAAAAGAGATTGTAAAGAGAGAACGTCCGTCATTAAATGAAGCGCTAGATGCACTTGGATATAGTTTTCCTAGTGGACATGCAATGCTATCGATTATGACATTTGGATTTCTTACTTATATCATTGCTGCTAATTTGAAAAGCGTAGCTGGGAAATGTGTCACAACGATTTTGATGGGTATAGTAATTCTATCGATTGGATTAAGTAGAGTCATTTTAAATGTACATTACCCAACTGATATTTTAGCTGGTTACTGCGTAGGTGGTATTTTGTTAATTATCGTGATTTACTACCATCGTTTACTTACTGAGAGATTAGGGCTTAATAAAGAGAGATAGAAAAACGTCTGGAAAAACTATTATTATAGTTTTTCCAGACGTTTTTTGTTTATATCAAGATGTGATACAGTATAAGTGACAATTGAATTATTTAAAGTAGGTGAAAATGTGTGAAGACAAACGTACATAAAGTTGATAAGTGGGGGAAGTTAGGAGCCTTTTTGTATCAGTTTCGTTATACAGTAATTGTAGCGTTACTGTTGCTCGCAATCGCACTTGGGATTTTTGCTCCAAAGTTACCGGGAGTATTAGGTGGTGACGGTTTCCAAACGGAAGGCGACTATCAAAAAACAAAAGAAATTTTAGATCAAGATTTTAAGAAGTCTCAAGATACGCTACTGCTCGTTTTTGAGAAAAATAAAGATGCTTCGCATGAGGAATTTAAAAAGCGAATAGATGAAATTGTAAAGAATGTTCAAGAGAAAGAGAGCTATGAATCTTTCCATCACCCAATCCAAAATAAAGAAATGCTACAAGATGACATCGGTTATGCGACAATTTTATTTTCCGGGAAAACAAATAAAGAAAGAATGGAAAAGACATTACAATTTGCTGATGAGATTGAGAAAGAAAGTAATGTAGCATTAAAAGTAACACCTACAGGATTTCCGAAAATTAATCAAGAGATTAATGAAAGAACGCAAAATGATTTAAAAGTAGCAGAAATGATTGGATTACCAATTGCGTTTCTTGTATTACTATTTTCGTTTGGTAGTCTTTTGGCATCAATTTTACCGATTTTGAATGGGGCGCTTAGTGTTATTAGTACGATGGGGATATTGTATTTCATCGGTGTTGATAAAGAACTATCTATTTTCGTGTTAAACGTTGCGCCGATGATTGGACTTGCATTATCTATTGATTTTGCGCTATTATTTGTGAACCGTTTTCGAGAGGAAGTTGCTAAACGAACGGTAAAAGAAGCGATAGCAATTACATATCAAACGGCAGGACGTGCGATTGTATTTTCAGGATTATGCGTATTTGTTGGGTTATCCGGTTTGTTTTTCTTTAAGATAGATTATATTCAATCTGTCGCGATTAGCGGAATGATTGTTGTCATTATGAGCATTTTATTCTCACTCACACTTCTTCCAGCACTATTATCGTTAATAGGTAAAAGAATATTAAAAAAGAATCAAGTAGCACATACGCCGGCAAAAGCATGGCGTAAATTTGCACAATTTGTGATGAAACATCCAATTGCAATGATTATTGTTGTTACAACATTTATTGTTATTTGCTTATTACCATTACGTACAGCGAATTTGCAGTTCCCTGGTGTTGAAGCTTTACCTGAAAAGAGTGATACAAGGATTGCATATGAAAAGTATGAAGAATCATTTAATGAAACTGTCAAAACACACGCTGATGTTACGTTAGTTGTAGAGACGAAAAAAGATATGAAAGAAAAAGAAAGTCTACAAAAGATAGAAGAAGTCGTTCGAAAGTTAAAAGATGATAAGAAAGTACATGAAGTAAGAAGTTTATACGACGGGTTAACTGGAATGAAAGCAGATCAAGTTGTTGGAATATTGCAGTCGCCAGAATCAGCGAAACTAACTCCTGTATTTGAAGCATACACGCAAGGGAATAAGACGACGATAGAAATCTTTTTGAAAACAAAACCACGTACAGAGACTGCAAAACAGTGGGTACGTGACTTTAAAAAGAACTATAAAGAAACGGATGTTACGTATTATCTAGGCGGAATGACGACGTTTCAACAAGAATTAGAAGATGAAATTAAAGATAAAGTTGTAATTGGTATGTCTGTTATATTTGGATCGACCTTTGTTATATTATTATTTGCATTCCGATCTATACTCATTCCAATTAAGGCAATTGTTATGAATATACTTAGTTTAAGTGCAACCATTGGAATTGTTGTTTGGTTATTTGAAGGTGGTCATTTCGGTTTAGAAGCAAGTCCGGTTCTGTTTGTCTTACCAATCTTCATTTTTGGCCTCGTATTTGGGCTTAGTATGGATTATGAAGTATTTCTTATTTCACGTATTCATGAGCTCTATGAAGAAACAGGAGATAACGATCAAGCAACGTTAGAAGGGCTCGTTTCAACAAGTAGAATCATTACATCAGCTGCTTTAATAATGATTGTTGTAACTGGTGCATTCGCATTTACTGATATTTTACCAGTAAAGCAGATGGGTCTTGGCGTTGCATTAGCAATATTTCTTGATGCAACAATTATTCGTCTTATGCTCGTACCAAGCTTAATGAAGTTATTTGGAGACTGGAACTGGTGGTTACCATTTCGAAAAAAACGAGAAAAAGCATCGTAAAAAATGCTCATCAATATGATGAGCATTTTTTATGAATAGCAAAGCCTACATTTTGCAAATAGTATGTGATAAGAACATTACATAATAAGTAGGTGAAGGCAATGTTTCGTTATTTTAAGTTTAAGTTAAATGATACAGTACAGTTTGCCGAGAACGATGGGCATATGTATCGCATTGTCGGTTATCGGTTAGAAAAAGGATTTTATCCAAAAGATGAATGGACTCATATCATTTATGAACTACTTAGAGAATTTGACGGGTATACGATGGATGCAGAAGAGGAAGAACTTGTAAAGGTCGTTCAAGTAGAGGATGAGTATTACAAAATACAAGAAGTATCAGGTTATCGCTATCCAGTAAAAATGAAACAAAAACAACAAGTGATGAAAATAGAAAAGATGGACGATTTATTAGATGCTTACAATGATTATAAAAGGTTGGCGGATTTTTTTAAAGATTTATCGTATGAACAAAAAGCTGAAGAAGTATTATTAGAAATGAAAAGACTTAGAGCTTGAGGGGCAGTCTATTATAAGACTGTCCTCTATTTTTGACAGTGCATCAAAGTGTGTTTTCCGTTACAATGAGAGAATCAATAGAAATAAGGTGATAAACAGTATGGAAACAAAGAAAAAGGGCGAATGGTGTGAAATTATCGTTCCAGCTAAATGGAATGGTATAAGTATTGAATCGGTATTAAAAGTAGAATGGGAAATACCGAAAAAGCTATTACATCAGCTTCGTATGGAAAAAGGTGTTACGGTTAACGGGGAACAAAGAAGATGGAATGAGCTTTTAAAAGAGAACGATAAGTTACAAGTCCATATGTTTGCGGAGGAAGAGTACGGTGTAGATCCAGAATATGGTGAATTACATGTAGTATACGAAGATGATCACGTACTTGTCGTAAATAAACCAGAGCAAATGGACACACACCCTGCTGAAAAAGGTGGAACCGGGACGCTTGCAAATCTTGTTGCTTTTCATTTTCAAATGCAAGGTTTAGAGACGAAGGTGCGTCATATTCATCGTTTAGATAAAGATACGACAGGTGGTGTCGTGTTTGCTAAGCATAGAATTGCTGGTGCAATTATGGATCGTCTATTAATGGAAAGAAAAATTAAAAGAACGTACGCAGCGCTCGTTGAAGGGAAAGTAAAGAAGAAACAAGGAAAGATTGATGCTGCTATCGGAAGGGATCGCCATCATGCTACAAGGCGTCGTATTTCTTCAAAAGGTGACCAAGCTATCACATATTATAAAGTAGAAAAGTATTTTAAGAAGCAAAACACGACTTTCGTAACGTTACAATTAGAAACGGGTAGAACACATCAAATTCGTGTTCATATGAGTCATAATGGTAATCCACTAGTTGGGGATGTATTATATGGTGGACAAACAAAATATATGTCCAGTCAAGCATTGCATGCGATGAAGATAAATTTCTTGCATCCAATTACGAAAGAAGCAATTGAAGTTGATGTGCCGTTTCCTACAAATTTAAATAAAAAAATAAAAGAATTTCAAAAAGAAAATGCGTAAAGTATAAGTTTTAACTTGAAAAAAGTAGATTTTTGCAGGGATTTCTCTAAAAGAAGCGAAGCCGTTAAGAGAAAAGAGAGGTGAGAATCACTTGATCAAATATAAGTATGTACTTGGAATATTTTTCGCTTGTCTTTTACTTACTCTATTTCTCTATCCCTATTTACCAAATCGTATGGCAGTACATTGGAATGTAAATGGTGAGCCAAACGAGTTTATGAGTAAACAAGTTGTTGTAGCATTTATTCCCTGTTTTATTATTTCTTCATATGGATTTTTGTATATTATTTCACATAATATATTTAAGTTTAATGAAAGAGAGCATGGTATTATAGGCGGCTTTATAAAGAAAATTACGTTATTTATGTTGTTTATTCATATGCTTATCCTCTTTATTAATTTTAGGAAGGTGATATCCTTTCAAACAGGATTAACGATTGGGATTAGTATGTTTCTTTTTATGCTGAGTAAAGAATTTAAGAACATAAAAGGCAAAGAAAAAGAAAAAGAAAAAGAAAAAGACCCAATTAAATTACAAAAAATTCGTTTAGTGAGTAGACGGATTTTTCAAGTGATGGCATGGGGCATATTGTTTTCATTGTTTTTGAACTTAGAGTGGGGATTTTATGTATTGCTTAGTATAATAAGCTGTGGATCTATGTTGTTTATGTTATATATTTTCTATTCATACATAATAGAAAGCTATGAAACTTAAAAAAGAGTCTTCTCATTATGAGAAGACTCTTTTAATCTATTTACTTCGTAATAAATTGTTGTGTCCAGTAGTTGCCGCTTTCTACATAACCAACACCGATGTGAGTGAAGCCGTTATTTAAAATGTTTGCACGGTGTCCAGCGCTGTTCATCCAAGCTTGTACTACTTCTTCAGGTGTACGTTGGCCTTGAGCGATGTTTTCACCTGCAGATGTATAAGAAATACCAAATTTCTTCATCATATCAAACGGAGATCCGTATGTAGGGCTGTTATGATCAAAGTAGTTGTTTTTTTGCATATCTTCAGACTTAATACGTGCTACTTTGCTTAATTCAGTATCGATTTTTAGTGCTGGTAAGCCTTGTTTTGCACGCTCAGCGTTTGTTAATTCAACAACACGTTGTTCGAACTCACTTAAAGATTTTGCTTCTTCAGCAGGCTTTTGCTCAGCAGGTTTTTGTTCAGCAGGTTTTTGAGTATTGTTGTTTTCAGCAGGCTTTTGAGCTTCTGGTTTTTGAACTTCTTCAGCAGGCTTTTGCTCGGCTGGTTTTTGTTCAACTGGCTTTTGAGTTTCTGGCTTAGCTGTTGGTTGCTCAGTTACAACATTTTCAGTAGGTTGTTGACCAGGAATGAAGCAGTTTGGTTGGAAGTTTCCTTGTTGCCATTGTGCTAATGATTCAACTCCCATAGATTGTAAGAATGCTTGTAATTCTTGTTGGTTCATTTGTTTCATCATCACTTTTGAATGCTGAATATTTTGAACCTTTACGTTAGATGGTTGTACTGTTGCAGCTTGTGCATCTAGAGAAGATACTCCTAAAGTAAGAGCTGTTGCAGCAGCTACAGATAATAAAACACGCTTTTTCATGATGTGTGTCCCCCTATATAAAGTTTTAATTTGTTTTCACACGATTTGTTTTTGACAGCCTGTCTGACTGACAAATTCATCGTAGCATACAATTTGCGAGAAAAAAGATGGAAAAAAATTCATAGACTTTAAAATTACCTAATTTATCCTAAGAGAAGAAGGGAGCAAAAATAAGAGAAATATAGAGTATAAAAGGAATTTATAGTGTTTTTATACTTGGTTTTAAGAGGGGGTTTTTGGATAAAGTTACCTAAATAGAAAATGAAGAATCCTATTGTATCAATGGTTTGAACGATTTTTTGAGGAATATAATGGATTGATTTTTACAAAAATGTAATGTTTCTGTTGTTCTTTTTTATAATAAAGTAACATATTTTTAATGTTGTAGCAGACAAAAAAGCGGCTATCTCTTTACATAGACGAAGGAGATAGCCGTTTTCCTATTATTACGTATGTTACGAGTTATTACGAGTTAGTTTCAATTGCTTCTAATAATAAATCCACAATGTGAATTCCTCTCATTTTATGAGAAAGCCCTTCTCGCTCAATGCCCAATTTCATTTGTAATAAACAACCTGGATTTGCAGTAACAATGGTTGCTGCTTCTGTTTCATGCACACGGTCCATTTTGTAATCTAGAAATTCCATTGATAACTCTGAATGAACAATATTGTAAATACCAGCAGAGCCACAGCAGCGGTCGGCATCTTTCATTTCTCGATATGTTGCACCTTGGATAGCCTCTAGTAACATACGAGGTTCAGAAGATGTGCGCATAACATTGCGTAAATGACAAGAGTCTTGATACGTAATAACTTGCGGCGTGAGTCGTAAGTCAGTTCGCTTATGGAAGTCTAGTTCTACTAGTATAGCAGTAATATCTTTAATCTTAGAAACAAACTGCTTAGCACGTTCAGCCCAATCCGGATCATCCTTTAAAAGATAATCATAGTCTACGAGGTAAGCTCCGCAACCACCTGCATTCGTAATAATATAGTCGATGTTTAAGTCTTCGAATGCTTTTATATTGCGCTTTGCTAATTCTTTTGCTCCACTCTTTTCACCAGCATGTCCATGCAATGCACCGCAGCAACTTTGTGTTTTCGGAATAACGATATCACAACCAGCTAATTGAAGAAGTTTCATCGTTGCGTTATTTGTTTCTAAAAACATCGTATCCATTAAGCAGCCTGTGAAGAATGCAACTTGTTTTTTCTTTGTACTTTCTGCAGGTAAAAATGAAGGACGATCTTTCATCGCTTTCATTTTAGGGACTTTTGGTAAAACGAGATCCATCGTTGCAAGTGTTTCGGGGAATAACTTCATAATCCCTGTTTTATGTGTTAGCGTTTGTAAACCAGAACGTTGATAAAATCCGATTAGTCCAGTTAATGTTCTCATTCGATTTTGATGGGGGAATAATCCTTCAAAAACGACTTTTCGAACAGCTTTCACTGGCACCGAGAATTTTTTATTTTGATTAATAATATCACGAGCTTCTTCTAATAAATGCCCATAATTTACACCAGATGGACAAACAGGCTCACAAGCACGGCAACCAAGACAAACGTTTAATGTATTCTCAACATCTTCATCTGGTTCGATTAAACCATCAACGACAGCTTTCATTAATGCGATACGTCCGCGCGGTGAATGTGACTCTTTATATCCGGATTGAATGTAGGTAGGACAAGTAGGTAAACAAAAACCGCATCGCATACAGTTTAGTAATTCATCTTCACTTAATCGTTCTTTAAATTCTTTTTGAATATTTTCTTTATTTAATGTGGTCATCGCTCAACCACCACTCTTTTTCGGGTGTCTTTCGCGAACATTTTTCCAGGATTCATAATGTTATTTGGATCGAAAGCTTGCTTTATTCCTTGCATAGCTGCAATACCTTCCTTACCTAATTTCATTTCTAAATATGGAGCTTTCATCGCACCAACACCATGTTCACCAGTAATTGTGCCACCAAGTTCAATTGCTTTCGCAAATATTTCAGCAAAAGCTTGTTCAGCTCGGTGCATTTCTTCTGCATTACGAGCGTCTGTCATACAAGTTGGATGTAAGTTACCATCACCAGCGTGTCCAAACGTACAAATAGGAATATTATATTTTTTTGCAATGGTATTAATAGCTTCAACCATCGGAGCTATTTGTGAACGTGGTACAGTTGCATCTTCTAATATTGTAGTAGGTTTTAATCGTGCGAGCGCTGATAGGGCACTACGGCGAGCGGTACGAAGCGCATCTGCTTCCGTCTCATCTTTTGCAACGCGAACATCAACTGCATTCATAGAGTGACAAACGTTAGCCATTTTTTCAATATCTCGATTGACTACTTCGGGTGGACCGTCTTGTTCGATTAATAAAATTGCTTTTACATCTGTAGGTAAACCGATTTGTGCAAACTCTTCTACTACTTCAATTGTCGGTTGGTCTAAAAACTCCAGTGTTGCTGGAATGATTTTATTTGCAATAATAGAAGAAACAGCACGTGCAGCTTCATTAATATCTTCATATAATGCAAGCATTGTTTTCTTTGTTTCAGGCATAGGAACAAGTTTTAATATGGCTTCTGTTACCACGCCAAGTGTTCCTTCAGAACCGATAAATAAACGAGTTAAATCGTAACCAGCTACATCTTTTGCTAATTTACCACCAGTGCGAATAATATCACCATTTGGTAAGACAAGTTCAAGCCCCATTACATAATCACGTGTTACGCCATATTTCAAACCGCGTAATCCACCTGAGTTTTCATTAATATTACCGCCGATTGTAGAAATTTTCATCGAGCTTGGATCTGGTGGATAAAATAAACCTTTTTCTTCTACCGCTTTAATAATATCAAGTGTAATGACACCAGCTTGTACAGTAATTGTTAAGTTTTCTTCATCAATTTCTAAAATATTGTTCATATGGCGGAAAATAAGGACGATACCGCCTTCAAGTGGACATGTTCCTGCGCAAAGATTTGTTCCAGACCCGCGCACATACACAGGAATTTTGTGAGTGTTACATACTTTTAACACTTCAGCTACTTCATTTGTATTACGAGGAGCAATGACTGCATCAGGCATTGCTTGGAAGTTTGGAGTGGCATCATAACTATAAGTTAAACGCCCCATATTGGATGTATCTACATTATCTTCGCCAACAATAGATACGAATGAATGAATAATTTGTTTTTCTAACATTGGAAATCCCCCTCAAACTGTTAACGTGTTTAGTTATAATAAACAACGTGGTAACAGTGCTTTCATTATAATGATAAAAAAGTCGAGGGATTCTTTCTATGTATAATCATCTAAAGATTAATCTGTTTTATCGTTCTTTTTTGTATGATTATCTAATAGGAGGAGTGCGAAGTATAAAACGTTTAAGTCTTTGAATTGTTTTGGATCAAGTCCTGTATGTTCTTCAATCTTTTTTAGCCTATAATGTAAGGTGTTAATGTGTATATGTAATTGTTTAGCTGTCTGTTTATAAGATTGGTTATAATCGATAAATAAGCGTAAAGTGTGCATAAGCTCAGGAGATGATAGTAAGCTTTCGATGGTACGCTCTAGAAATTGTTCACGCGTTTCGGCAGAAATATCTTGTAAACACATTTCTAAACGTAAATCTTCATTAAATACAATTTTTTTCGTTTCCAATGATACAGAAAGAGCACGTAATGCTTGTTCGTAACATATGTTCATATTGTTTGGGGTAACTGTTTGCCCAATCCCGATATATAAAGGAATAGAAAATAAAGCTTCGCAGTCTTGTTTTAACCGTTTTAAAAACTGATAAGTTTGTTCTTTGGAGCTCATCGCTGTAAATAAAATAAAACGATCATTTCCCCAGCGAACAAATAGATGCTCTTTTGTTAAAATATTTCGTACATGTTGCCATATTTTACGCTGGAGCATTGTGTCATTTTTGCCAATAGAAAACAAAACAAGTTGTTTTTTCTTATATAAATCAATGCCAAGTGTTTTGGCACGATCAAGAAAACTCGGGGACCACTCTGTATTTTGAAGCCAATCAAAGACAAAAGCTTCATAAGAACGGTGCTCAAGTTCTAATTGCTCTAAAAAGTAGTTTTCATGAATTAATAATTCGGTCATCTTACGCAATATTTCTCCGTAGCGTGAAATATTTTCAGGTTCTCCGGTAATCCCAATGACACCAATTACTTCATCATGAAATAATAAAGGAAGATTCATCCCAGCCTTTACACCTTGCAATCGCCTTTCATCTTCTTTTGTAATGATGACGGTTTTCTTTTGTTTAGCGCAGCGGAGTGCACCTTCATGAAATTGGCCAATTCTTTCTGTATCTGTACTTGCGATAATAACGCCTTCTATATTAATGATAATTATATTTTCTGTAATTAGTCTGCGTACTTCTCGTACAATTTTATTCGCTAAATCAGGAAATAGCATAATTGACACACCTCAAATTCTATTTGTTGTACATTATATATGTAAATTGAGTAAGAAAGGGGAATTTCACACTTTCCACACATTTATTTGTTATTTTACAATTATAACGAAATCATCTGAAGATGGAGGGAATCTTTTGAGAAAGTATGTTTTTCTTCTCTGTTTTTTATTTCTATTAGTAGGGTGTCAAGGAAGTTCATATACACCAATTGCTAAAGATAAAAATGTTATTATAACTACGAATATAAAAGAAGGCAGTATTAGTTTTATTGATAAAAAAGATAAAAAGTTAATTACGACATGGGAACTAAATGAGCCAATGGCCGGAATCACACTGCTTCCAAATGGCGATGAAATACTTGTATACGGTAAGCAATTAGAATATATGTATGTATATTCACTAGCGGAAGGAAGGCAAGTGGAAAAATATAAAACTGGAAAGGGCATTGTAAATGTGGTCGTATCAGCAGATAAAAAACAATTATTTGCTGCTGATCAAAATGTTCAAAAGGTAAGGTTCTTTACGATAAATGGGAAAGAGACAGGAAATGTTTCAACAGGAAAAGGGCCTATAACGATGGTAGAGTATCAGAATCGGTTATCTGTACTAAACTTTTATGATACGAAACTAACGACAATTGATACGAAGAAAAAAGAAGTTGTTCAATCCTTTATGATTCCGCCAGCATCAACAGGAGCGACGATTAGTCCTGATGGGAAAGAAATATGGATTGGCGGGCATGGTGATGGAAATCAAGTGAATGAGAAAGTATTAGTGTATTCTTTACAGAGCGGTGAAATGGTACGTTCTTTACACGCTCCATTTATGCCTGTGAACATAACGAAAGATAATAAGTACGTATATGCATTAAGCCACGGTTCGAATATGCTTAGAAAATTTGATACTAGTACGTATAAAGAGGTAGCTTCCGTTGAAATAGGCTCAAATCCATTTGCATTTTTGAAAAGCGGAGCAGAAGGATATGTAGCAAGTTATGATAGTGATGAAGTGTGTGTTATGGATATGAAGAGTATGAAAATAAAACAAACAATTAAAGTCGGAAAAGGACCGTTTCAACTCATAGAGAGGGAAGGGAAGGACAATGAATAAATATAGAGTGCTAGTTGTAGATGATGAAAGTGATATGAGGCAGCTTGTTGGAATGTATTTGGATAACTTTGGATATGAGTGGGGAGAAGCTGAAAACGGAAAAGAGGCTCTTAAAAAACTAGAAACGAATCATTATGATTTCGTTGTATTAGATATAATGATGCCAGAAATGGATGGACTTTCAGTTTGTAAAGAAATTAGAAAAACGTCAGATGTGCCGATTATATTTTTAACCGCAAAAGGTGAAGAGTGGAATAGGGTGAATGGCTTACGTATGGGAGCAGATGATTATATTGTAAAACCGTTTAGTCCTGGTGAATTGGTTGCCCGTATGGAAGCTGTACTAAGAAGATATACAAAGCAAGAACAGCAAGAAGAGATTCAATTTGGACCAATTCTTATCAATGAAAAAAGCAGACGAATTGAGGCGAATGGTGAGTCGATTTCTCTTACTGTAAAAGAGTTTGATTTACTATATTTTCTTTGTCAGCATACAGGACAAGTATTTAGCCGGGAGCAATTACTTGAAAAGGTATGGGGATATGATTATGCCGGAAGTACAAGAACAGTAGATACGCACGTGAAAACGATGCGCTTGAAGCTTGGAGAAAGTGGAAACTACATTCAAACTGTTTGGGGTGTAGGCTATAAATTTGAGGTGTAACATATGTTTACGATGGTACAAAAACTTTGGCTTACAGTAGTATGTGCAGTATGTGTAACAGTGTCCTTTCTTTATTTCGTATCTTTATACTCGTATGAAAAGTTATACGTTGATAATTTAAAAACTTCGTTAGTAATGGAAGGGAAAAGTCTTGCTGCTCAATATGATAAGCGTGAAGGAATATCAACTTTTGAAGAGAAAGTAAGATCGTTTGATCAAATATCTAGTTCAGATGTTATTTTCGTATCTAATCCGCGTGATTTAAGCGCATGTTTGCCTTTTGATGTGCATCATCATTCTCTTATAAGTGAAGGAGATAGGCAAACGCTATTAGATGGGAAAACTGTGACAAAAATAGGATATGAAGAACATTTTGACCGTAATATTATGGGGGTTGTCATTCCTGTATTGGAAAATAAAAAATTAGTCGGAATTGTCTATTCGTATATTCCTTTAAAAAGTATAAAAGATTTAATCTATGATATGGGTCTTATTTTAGCACCGTTAGCAATTGCTATGATTTTAATTACGATATGGGTTGGAAGAAAAATTATAATTGCAATTACGAAGCCACTTTCGCAAATGGAGCGGGTTGCAAATCATTTGGCTACGGGAGATTTTTCGGAGCGGATTACAGTTTCTTCAGAGGATGAAATTGGACGATTAGGAAAAGCATTTAATAAAATGGCAAATTCATTAGAAACAGAAGATGTAAAGCGTAAGGAATTTTTAGCAAATGTTTCGCATGAACTTAGAACACCACTTAGTTATATAAAAGGGTATAGCGAGGCTATTTTAGATGGTGTTGCAAAGGGAGCTCAGCAGGAAAAAGTAACTCAGCTAATTCATAAAGAAGCAGGTCGTATGCAGCGTCTCGTTCATGACTTGTTAGACTTAGCACAATTAGAAGGTGAGCACTTTCCGTTAAAGAAGCAACCTATCGTTTTTTCACAGCTGATTGAAGACGTATTAGATACGTATGAGATTAAGTTTATAGAAAAGGAAATTCATATTTCAACCAATTTAAATCCAGAGGTCATTGTCATGATTGATGAGGATCGTATGCAACAAGTGCTTCATAATGTGTTAGATAATGCGATACGATATACAAATCAAAAAGGAAATATCGTTATAACTTTAGAGCAAATCGATGATTACTGTGAATTAAAAATAAAAGATACAGGAATTGGCATTGATATAGAGCATTTGGAGAATCTTGGGGAACGCTTTTACAGAGTTGATAAAGCGAGAAGTCGTCAACATGGTGGAACAGGTTTAGGCCTTGCTATTGTGAAACAAATTGTTCATATACATGGTGGACAGTGGAAAATTGAAAGTGAAAAAGATAAGGGAACAACGGTTATTATTAAACTGAATGTACAGGATGAGGGGGGCATGTTCTAATTTTTAGGGCATGTTCTTTATATTGAAGAAAATATTTATCCCGCTATTCGCCGGTCAGTAAGACCCTCACCTCAAAATTCAGCAGAAGCAAAGAAGTTAGGTGGAGGCACTGCTGCCCGTAAAAGCCCGATTGGTGAGGGCTAATAATCAGTGGGGGATGAACAAAACCCTCACTGATTAAAGTTTCACTTTATACGTAAAAATATAAATTAATATGTAATAAATATCGAAAATTTGACTATTTTATGAACAAAACATTTGTACTTCTTATCAATTCGGTCTAAAATAGTTATGATGCAAAGTTCTTATAAATCGTTTCAATTGTTGTTTGGAAGATACTGAGGTGATTTAACTGGAGTACAAATCTATTAAACCGAAAAAAATTTACGAAGAAGTATCTGAAGCTATTTTAACAATGATTAAAAATGGTACGTTAAAACCTGGTGACAAACTACTTCCTGTGCATCAATTAGCTGAGCAGTTTCAAGTTGGCAGATCTGCTGTTCGTGAAGCGCTAAGTGCGCTAAGAGCGATGGGCTTAATTGAGATGAAACAAGGAGAAGGTACATATGTGAAGAACTTCGATTCTTCTTCATTAACGAAATCATTAAACAATAGATTATTAATGAAGAAAGAAGATATTTTGAATTTATTAGAAGTACGAAAGGTGCTTGAAGTGGGGGCAGTTCGAGTAGCGGCGGCAAAACGTACGGAAGATAATTTACAAAATATGAAACATTGGTTAGATGAAATGGCAAAGAGCATTGGAGATGAAAAGGCTGGCGAAAAAGCCGATTTTCAATTTCATATGGGAATTGCAGAGTCTTCGCATAATAGCATTTTGCTTGAACTCATGAATCATGTTTCAGAGATGATTGCTGAAACGATTGGTGAATCAAGACGCATTATTTTATATGGTGAACAAACGACATCAGAACGACTTATAGAAGAGCATCAAGTTATATATGATGCGGTGTTAAAACAAGATGTAGAATTAGCGCAGCAAGCAATGCTAGATCACTTAACAAATGTAGAAAATATTGTCACAGGTAAAAACGATATAAATTCGTAATTTAATCTTTTAAAAATTTAATTTTCTGATAAAATAGAGAAAGATTAAGTAAGCGTTTTCTTTAGAAGAGGGAGAGGATAGGCCATGGTTGAGCCTATTTCTTCTCTGCTAAGTCATCTGATGACCATATGTTTGTTGGTGAAGTTGTAAAAAGGGGGAGTAATAGTTATGAAAGTTACTTTATTTGTTACTTGTTTAGTCGATATGTTTGAAACAAATGTCGGCAAAGCAACGGTTGAAGTGTTGGAGCGTTTAGGTTGTGAAATTGAATTTCCAGAAGCGCAAGTTTGTTGTGGTCAGCCTGCTTATAATAGCGGCCATGTAGAAGCAGCAAAAGAAGCAATGAAACATATGATTGAAACTTTCGAAGATGCAGAATATATTGTTACGCCATCTGGTTCTTGTGCGACAATGTTTCATGAGTATCCACATGTTTTCAAAGATGATCCAAAGTGGGCTAAACGTGCACAAAAAGTTGCTGATAAAACTTATGAATTTACACAGTTTATTGTGGATGTTTTAAAGGTTACTGATGTTGGTGCAAGTTTACCAGGGGTCGCTACTATTCATAAATCATGTCATATGACACGTATGCTTGGAATAAAAGAAGCACCAGGAATTTTATTATCAAATGTAAAAGGATTAACTGTGAGAGATTTGCCAAACGTGCAAAATTGTTGCGGGTTTGGGGGAACGTTTTCAGTTAAGATGACTCCAATTTCTGAGCAAATGGTAGACGAAAAAGTAGATAGTGTAATGGAAACAGGTGCAGATTATTTAATTGGTGCAGATTGTGGGTGTTTGTTAAACATTGGCGGACGTATTGAGCGTTTAGGAAAAGAAGTAAAAGTAATGCATATTGCTGAGGTACTGAATAGTCGCTCATGAAGGGGGAACATAAGCTATGTCTATGAAAATCAGTGAGAAAAAATTTAATGATCGCGTTGGTGATGGAATTCAAGATTCGTTTATGCGCGGAGCAGTATCTTCTGCACAAACGCGTTTATATACGAATCGCTTAAAAGCCGCAGATGAACTAGGAAACTGGGAAGAGTGGCGTGAACTAGGTGAACAAATTCGTCAACATACGTTAGAAAATCTTGATTATTACTTAATGCAGTTAAGTGAAAATGTATCAAAAAGAGGCGGACACGTGTACTTTGCGAAAACGAAAGAGGAAGCAGCAAAGTATATTCAAGACGTTGCAAAAAAGAAGCAGGCAAAAAAGGTAGTAAAATCAAAGTCGATGGTAACAGAAGAAATTAGTATGAACCATGCGCTTGAAGAGATTGGCTGTGAAGTGTTAGAGAGTGACTTAGGAGAGTATATCTTGCAAGTAGATAACGATCCACCTTCACATATTATTGCACCTGCACTTCATAAAAATAGAACGCAAATTCGCGACGTATTTAAAGAAAAGCTAGGCTATGAAAATTCTGATGACCCGTATGAAATGACAAAGTTTGTTCGTAAACAACTTCGTGAGAAATTTATGGATGCAGAAATTGGTGTAACTGGTTGTAACTTTGCTGTTGCAAATACTGGCTCTCTTTGTTTAGTAACGAATGAAGGTAATGCAGATCTTGTTATGTCAATTCCTAAAACACAAATAGCGGTAATGGGTATGGAACGTATGGTTCCGACAATGGAAGAATTAGATGTTTTAGTTGGTTTACTATGTCGTAGTGCAGTAGGTCAAAAATTAACAAGTTATGTAACAGTAGCGGGGCCAATTCAAGAAGAGGAAGTTGATGGACCTGAAGAATTTCATTTAGTTGTTGTTGATAATGGTCGCTCTCAAATTCTTGGATCTGAATTCCGTTCAGTATTACAATGTATTCGTTGCGCTGCTTGTGTTAATGTATGTCCTGTATATCGTCACGTTGGTGGACATTCATATGGATCGATTTACTCAGGACCAATCGGTGCGGTATTAACACCGCTTCTAGGTGGATATGATGATTACAAAGAGCTTCCTTATGCATCTAGTTTATGCGGAGCATGTACAGAAGCTTGTCCAGTAAAAATTCCATTGCATGATTTATTATTAAAACATCGTCAAGTCATCGTTGAGCAAGAAGGTCGTGCACCACTTGCAGAAAAACTGGCTATGAAAATGTTTAGTATGGGTGCTTCTTCAGCTGCTTTATATAAAATGGGTTCAAAAATGGCACCAGCGGCAATGAGTCCATTTACATCTGGTAATCGTGTATCAAAAGGTGTTGGACCACTTAAAAACTGGACGGATATTCGTGAATTTCCAGCTCCAAGTAAAGAACGATTCCGTGATTGGTATAAAGATCATAAGAAAGGCGGGGATAAATAATGACAGGATTAATTCAAAACCGTGATGCCTTTCTAGATAACATTGCAAAAGAACTTGGGCGCGCGCGTAAAACAGAAGGTGTAGAGCGTCCAGTATGGAAAAGTAATGTGAATATAGAAACGTTAAAAGATTATTCACAAGAAGAATTACTAGAAGTGTTTAAAGAGCAATGTACAAACATTCATACAACTGTAGTAGAAACGACAAACGACCGTTTAGGTGAAGACCTTCAAAAAGTAATCATGGAAAACGGCGGGGGACCTATTTTATTATCAGCAGATGCGCGTTTTGATGCATATGGTTTAACATCTTTATTTAAAGAAGAACTTCCAAAACGAGATGTTGAAGTAAATGTATGGGATCCAGAGAGAAAAGACGAAAATATGCGTTTAGCTGAAAAAGCGAATATTGGTATTGCATTTAGTGATTATACATTAGCTGAATCTGGTACAATTGTTGTACAAAGTCATAAAGGTCAAGGGCGTTCTTTACACTTTTTACCGACTGTATATTTTGCTATTATTCCACGTGAAACACTTGTGCCTCGTATTACACAAGCAGTTCAGGATATGAACTCACGCGTAGAAAATGGGGAGACAGCGGCATCTTGTATTAACTTTATTACAGGGCCAAGTAACTCGGCTGACATCGAGATGAATCTTGTTGTCGGAGTACATGGACCATTAAAAGCAGTTTATTTCATCGTATAAAAGAGGGGAAAGCAGGCCTGGAAATGGCCTGCTTTTTAGTAGAATAAAGGATAATATGAAGTAGAAGTTCTCTCCTTTTTTTGCTATGTTTTTTGGGAAAGGAGAGGAAGGGATGTTCACTTATTTATATGCACTGTTAGCAGGGATGGTGTTTGGTTCTTTTTTTATGCTAGTTGCGATGAGGGTTCCATTAGGTGCTTCTATTATTACCCCGCGTTCACATTGTGATTATTGCAAATATGTGCTAAGGACAAAAGAACTAATCCCCATCATTTCATTTTATATACAAAGAGGCTGTTGTACGAATTGTAAGAGGAAAATTCCAATTATGTATGTAGCATTTGAATGTATAACAGGAGGTATATTTCTTCTTACAGTGTATATGATTGGAATAGAACGAGAGCTTATTATTATTTTATCCCTTTTTTCGCTACTTCTTATTATTTCAGTTACAGATTACTTATATATGTTAATTCCTGATTGTATTTTAATTTCGTTTGCCTTTTTACTCATTCTCGAAAGTGTTTTTGTACAATTAGTTACTTGGACAGATAGTATAGCTGGTAGTGGTGTTATATTTATTTTGTTATATTGCATGCAAAAGATATATCCAGAAGGGCTTGGCGGAGGAGATATAAAACTACTTTCGTTACTTGGATTTATAGTAGGAGTGAAAGGAGTTTTTATCGTTTTATTTTTAGCATCTTGTTTTAGTCTTTGTTTTTTCGGGATTGGTATCGGATTAAAACGTATAGAAGTACGAAAGCCAATTCCATTTGGTCCTTTTATTAGTCTCGGGGCAATATGTTATGTATTGGCCGCATATTCAAATTAGAGAGGGAATCGAAAATGAACGTATATATGGATGATCAAAGAAGTTGCCCGTTCGGGTATGTGCCCGCAACTACAGTAGAATGTGCTTTGCAAATGGTTCGGGATTATGATGTGAATATTCTTTCTCTTGATTTTAATATGGGATGGGGAGCGAAAAATGGACTAGATTTTGTAGAAGCTTTTTGTACAGAGGGGTTATATGTAAATGAAATTCACTTTCATACGAATGATGTCATCGGTATGCACAAGATGAAACAGAGAATGGATAAGGGAAAGGAAGAAGGAGAAATTACTCCTCACCTTGTTATTAAATACGTGGGAAGCTAAAAACTCCAAAGTAAAACTTTGGAGTTTTTAATGTTTCATATGGGCTTGTAAAGGAATAATCTCTTCTTGTTGAGCTGTTGCGATTTCAGTTTCTTCCTGTTGAACTTCAGGCGTTTTCTTTGTTAAGTAGTGGTATACCATACCGACAAATACTGATCCGCCAATAATGTTACCAATTGTAACAGGAATTAAGTTATGAATAGCACCTGAAAAAGAAATTGTCTCAGGATGCGGTGAAACTAAAGATAAAGCAAAGAGTGATAAGTTTGCAATACTATGTTCGTAACCAGATAAGAAGAATGTGAAAACAAGTAGCATCATGACCATTATTTTTGCTGTGTCACCTTTAACCTGAGAAGGTAAGAAGCAAGCAAGACATACGAGCCAGTTACATAAAATGGCTTTAAAGAATAACTGCATCGTAGGTGTATTCATCTTTCCTTCAACGACTTTACTCATTAAGTGACCGTGATCAATTGCTTCAAAAATTCCAGTTGCGTAAAATAGTAAGGCAAAGAATAATGCGCCGGCTAAGTTACCTGCATAACAAGCAACCCAGTTACGAAGTGTATCAGAAATCGTTGTTTCTTTTCTTAAAGTTGCGACAGTAAAGTACATTGTGTTCCCAGTAAACAATTCAGCACCGCCATATATAATAAGTACGAGAGCAATCCCGAAAAACATAGAAGCGGCTAAATAAGTTGCTGGTGAATCTGCAATGTGAAAAAAGTTACCTAATTTAAAACATAGTACAATAATAAAACCGATATAAATACCAGCAAGTGCAGCACGAATGAAATATTGCATTGGGTTTGTATCTAGTATTTTCTTTTTGCTTTTAGCCAGTTTGACAACATAATCTAGTCCTTGTTCTAGCATGAGTAATACGCTCCTTTAGTAAATCTTCTATAAATACTCCTTATATGAATAAAGTACATGGAATTGTTCTTACTTTCAATAAGTTTGTGCAATGTTTCACAAAAAGGACATACATACATTAAGAAAACGTTTACAAAAGGTAGTATAATGGAATTTTTTCTGGACATTGCGAGGAAGAAAGGAAAAAGAAAAAGCGCTGTAATTACAGCGCTTTTTCGTCTAAATTCTTTTCCACTTTTACTTCTACTTCTTTTGAGAAGAACCAACCACCAACTGCGATTCCGACTAATACAATCCAGAATGTAAGCTTCCACGGAGTGGATTCTGGGAATGAATGTGGAATTACATTTAATGCAGGATGTGCTAATGTATAAACTGCTAGCTTCACACCAACCCAACCTACAATTAAGAATGCTGCAGTTTCAAGCCCTGGTTTACGTTTTAAGATTTGTACGAAAGCAGTTGCTGCAAATCGCATAATGATTAATCCGATAAGTCCACCTACAAAGATAACAACGAATTGCCCAGTATCAAGACTACCAATTGTACCTAGTCCTGTTTTTGGTAAAGTCATTGCTAGTGCAACAGCAGCTAAAATTGAATCAACTGCGAAGGCGATATCAGCAACCTCAACTTTAAATACAGTCCACCAAAAGTTCTCTTGTTTTTTCTTTGCTTCTTTTTCTTCTGTTTCTTCATCTGTATTCTTTTTAACATATGTTTTAAATAAGTGATTACCAGCGATAAACATAAGGTAGATGGCACCGATTGCTTGCACTTGCCATACATCGACTAAGAACGAAATCATAAATAACGATCCAAATCGGAAAACGAATGCCCCCGCTAATCCGTAAAATAGTGCTTTCTTTCGTTTTTCTTCTGGTAAATGTTTTACCATAATTGCAAGAACAAGAGCGTTATCAGCCGCTAAAATCCCTTCAAGTGCAATTAGGATGAGTAATACCCAACCATACTCCAATAATAATGATACATCCATGTACATTCTCCTCTCATCTCTATAACTTCTAAATAAGTGAAGAATTTCCCCACTATTTAGTTTCCCCATACTCCTGCCTATTAACTTTGGGAGAATCTGGAAATGAATGCAAAAAAGACCTCTGCCGTTAATAGGCAAAGGTCTTGCTAGACATATGTAATAAAAATGCCAACAAAGCCGGAAGAACTAAGTTCTACGTAATGACGACTTTGTTTCCAAGATATATTCTTGGACGCTACTCCCCTTTGGAGATATGTTATTGTATTCTCATTATATGGATAATTTATACGGTTGTCAACCTGTTAAAATATCTTCATTCGGATATTTTATTTTTCGGTTCTTTTTACGAGCAAATGAAAATGCCAATGTTAAAGGACCCATTTTCCCAAAAAACATCATAAAAATAATAATCGCTTTTCCAATTATAGTTAAGTGGGGTGTTAAGTTCATACTGAGGCCAACAGTCCCAAATGCTGAAAATACTTCGAAAGCACTCATCAATAGAGGAACTCGTTCAGTAATACTCAAAATTAAAATAGCAAAAAAGATAAATGAAATAGAAATAATAGTAATGGTTAATGATTTGACAATGAGAGTATCTTTAATGGATTTTTTAAATACGACAATATCTTCTTGTTGTTGTAAAAATTTAAATACACCAAAAAATATGATTAAAAATGTTGTTAACTTAATCCCCCCACCCGTTGAAGCACTACCAGCACCAATAAACATAAGTAGCATCATTAATAGTAGGGAAGGTTTTGACAATGTAGAAATATCAACTGTATTAAAACCGGCAGTTCGCGTTGAAATTGCTTGGAAATAAGAGGCCATTCCTTCTTCAAATGGGGTAAACCCTCTCATAGAAAGGGAGTTATGGAACTCGAATATAAAAATAAAAAGGGTAGCAATAATGTTGATGATTAGAGTAGAAGAGAGCATAAGTTTTGAATGTAGTGTAAGGTTTTTAAAGTTTTTCTTTCTTTTTATGTCTACGATCACTGTAAAACCAATTCCACCTAAAATGATGAGAGAGGAAATGACGAAATTGACAATAATGCTATGAGAATGGGACATTAAATTATCGCTCCACACAGAAAAACCAGCATTGTTAAAGGCTGAGATTGAATGGAAAAAACTATAATAGATCCCTTTGGTAACCCCGTATTTTGGTACCCACTCAAAAGAAAGAATTAAAGTAGCGATACATTCGACTGTAAAAGAGAATAAAAATAATGCTTTGGCAAGACGGATGACGCCGCCTATATTCGTTTGATTTAATGCTTGTTGCAGTAAAATCCGATTTTGAAGACCGATTTTTCTTCCGAGCATAATCGCAATTAAGACAGCAAAGCTCATAATACCAAGCCCGCCAACTTGTATAAGCGTTAAAATGATACATTGTCCAAACAAAGTAAATACTTTTCCAGTGTCCACAACACCAAGCCCTGTAACCGTACAAGCAGAAACTGTTGTAAATAAAGCATCGAGCCATGAAATAGACGTTGTTGTAGCAATTGGAAGCTTTAATAAGCATGTACCTATAATTGATAACATGATAAAAGACAAAGTAAGAACGCGGGGAGGACTCATACGAATGTTAATCCGTTTCATGTTATATATCGTTCCTTTCTGTTTGCTCTTACTAGTATGTGAAAAAGTCCGATTATGTATGTGAAAAATAGAAAGAGGCAGAGAATATCTGCCTCTAAGCCATATGTTATATTATTATCCACGTAATTGTTGTTGAGCTAAAGAAACAAGACGTTTTGTTACTTCACCGCCAACTGATCCGTTAGAACGAGATGCTGTATTAGACCCTAAGCTTACGCCGAATTCTTGTGCAATTTCATATTTAAATTGATCAAGTGCTTGTTCAGCACCTGGAACTAGTAATTTGTTTGTTTTTGCCATGATGATACACATCCTTATGAGTAATCCAGTCCAGATAAGTACTTATCTGAATTGGTACTGTTATTTTATGTGGAACCGGCGTGCTCATACGCGGAAGTAATCGGTGTGATTAGAAGTTATTGGATAGAAAAAAGAGTAGCAAATTTGCTACTCTTTTTTTAGTATTGTCGCTGTACCTTCCACGACAATATCATCCGATTGATTATATATATTTGTTTGCAACGTAATGATTTTTTTATCGTCACGCTTCTTAATAACCTCTGCCACAACGCGAAGTGTATCACCGATTTTGACAGGGGCACGGAATGAAACATTTTGGGATAAATAAATCGTATTTTTGCCTGGGAGTTTCGTTCCAAGGATGGTAGAAATAAAACTCGAAACGAGCATACCATGGGCAATACGTTCTTTAAACATTGTCGTTTTCGCAAAAGAATCTAAAATGTGAATAGGATTCACATCTCCAGTCAATTTTGCAAAATTGATAACATCTTCATCTGTAATTGTTTTTGTAAGGGATGCTTGATCACCGACTTGAATCTCATCATAGCGAAGCTCCGGAACAGTTTGTGCTTCTTGAAATGGATTCATTTTGTCCTCCTTCTTTTCCATATCGAAAAATGTTAGCCATCTTGATGTAGTAGGAGGAAGAAAGAGTTTTGTTTGTGCTGCGGTTAGCTCCCACATTTTTCTTACTTGATGGAAGTAAATAGATTTTTTGAGTTTTCCTCGAACTTTTTTGCGAGTTCCAACTGTTTTGACTTGAACTCTTCCAAAAAACCCTCTAACTGTTTTTGAGCCTCTTCACGTTGTAATTGTTGTTGCTCAATAAATTGTTTTGTTGTTTCTTCAAATTGACCGCTTGTTTGTGTAAGAATTGACAAAGATGTTTTTGTAGGAGAAACAGTAAGTTGATGCATATGAGCAGAAAGTTCCTTCCATTTGTCCTGCCACTCGTTAATTTGATCATTTAAGGAGTTTCCAGTTAATTGTTTCACGTAATCTGTATATTGGTTGTTGAACTGAGCAGTGAGTTGTTGTAGTTCTTTTTCTAGTTCATCTACTCCTGATGTTAATTTATGCAAAGCGTCTTGTTGTTGTTTTAATGTTTCTAAAGTAAGCTGCTCTAATTGTTTCCCAGCTGAAGAGAAAAGGGAAAGTGATTGAGACCAGTTTTTCCAAAATGCATCGACTAATTCGTATGGTTTAGTTTCCATTGTTTGACCCCCAAATGTTTTTTTGCATATTGTGAACGCAGATTACTCTGCTGTACCACCAGGTGAAGATGAAGAATCCTTTTCATCCTTTTCTGGAGAAGTAGAAAATGGAAAGAATGCATTGGTGTATAACGTGAAAAACGTTCGCAACATATTTTGATAATGTTCAAAAGAAGTCGCACATGTTGTTAAATATTGCTCTCCATATTCAGTTAAAGAATAAATTCTTTTTGCCGGCCCTCCATCGCTTGTATCCCAAGTAGAAGAAATAAGGTTTTCTTTTTCTAATTTGCGTAGTGTTCTATAAACATTACCTTGGTCAACAGAAGAAAAGCCGATATCCATTAGCATTTGAATAAGTTTGTAACCATGAAGACTCCAGTCTTTTAGACAGAGAAGTAAGAAGGGAACTAAGAAGTTTTTTGGCATGGAGTTTGGTTGCTTCGCTTGGTTGCTCTCCAAACTTTCGCGTTGTTCTGGTTCATTTTGTAGCATGATTGTGCATCACCTCATGAATCAGTTAGATGGAATTTTTTGCTTATAAGTGCAATTTACACCTATCTGTTTTTAAAGTCAACACATTTGTTAGAAAATAGAAAAAAATAAAATATAGACTTGAAGTTTTATTCAGAATATTAGAAAATAGTGAATAGGTTGAATTGTTTCAAAAACGAAAAAGGGAGTGTAGGTAAAGTGATTGATCAAAAATTCGATCCACTACAAGCATGGAAAAATGCTTATGAACAAACCGAAACATTTTGGGGAAAAGCGCTCAATGAAACAATTAAAACAGAAGAATATTCTGCTTGGATGGGCAGCGTTCTAGATTTGAATTTGTTTTATCAAAAAGCATTAA
Source organism: Bacillus sp. EKM501B (assembly GCF_011800505.1). NCBI lineage: Bacteria > Bacillati > Bacillota > Bacilli > Caryophanales > Bacillaceae > Bacillus > Bacillus sp. EKM501B. The sequence goes on from NZ_JAALFZ010000001.1 coordinate 484,534, forward strand.
ATGATACGACAAAAAACTATTTAGAACAAGTAAATGTGCCGACGAAAGAGGATATCGCGAGAGTAGCTACGCTAGTTATTAACTTAGAAAATAAAGTAGATAACATTGAGGAGTTTCTAGAGGAGAAAGTCGATTCTTTAGGACAAGCTCCTACATTAAAGCGTGATGTGACGAAAGTGAAACAAGATATTCGTACGCTTGAAACAAAAGTAGATCAAATTTTAGAATTGCTAGAAAAGCAAAATGCAGTACTAGCTAAACTACAAGTACCTGTAAAAGAAGAGGTAAAGCCTGCGAATAAGCCAGAAAATAAAAAATGATAAAAGCGCTTGTTTATAACAGATAAAAGAGAGAGGGAGAATCTCTTTTCACGTATAAACAGCGAAACATAATTATATATGGACTCTATAGTATGAGTACCAAAATGATTCATAACAATCGTTCACAAATTCATTTAAGGGGGAAAAGAAATGGTTCAATTAAATGGAAAAGTAGCAATCGTAACAGGTGGAGCAAAAGGAATTGGAAAAGCAATTACAGTAGCATTAGCACAAGAGGGAGCAAAAGTAGTTATTAACTATAATAGCAGTAAAGAAGCAGCTGAAAATTTAGTGAATGAATTAGGAAAAGACGGACATGATGTTTATGCAGTGCAAGCGGATGTTTCTAAGGTAGAAGATGCAAACCGACTTGTAGAAGAAGCTGTGAATCATTTTGGTAAAGTTGATATTCTTGTTAATAATGCTGGTATTACAAGAGATCGTACATTCAAAAAGTTAAATCGTGAAGATTGGGAGCGCGTAATTGACGTGAATTTAAGTAGCGTATTTAATACGACAAGCGCTGTTCTTCCATACATAACAGAAGCGGAAGAAGGAAGAATTATTAGCATTTCTTCTATTATTGGTCAAGCAGGTGGATTTGGCCAAACAAACTACTCAGCAGCAAAAGCAGGTATGTTAGGATTTACAAAATCATTAGCGTTAGAACTTGCAAAAACAAATGTCACTGTAAACGCTATTTGCCCAGGATTTATTGATACTGAAATGGTAGCAGAAGTACCAGAAGAAGTACGTCAAAAAATCGTTGCAAAAATCCCGAAAAAACGTTTTGGTCAAGCCGATGAAATTGCAAAAGGTGTAGTATACCTATGCCGTGACGGTGCGTATATCACAGGTCAACAATTAAACATTAACGGCGGATTATATATGTAATGAAGTAAGAAAAAAGTGCATATCCATAGCAGGAATGCACTTCTTTTTTTAAGAAGGAAATCGACCAAAAAGGAGATAAAAAAATGACTACATTCGCAACAGAATGGGAAAAGCAATTAGAGCTATACCCAGAAGAGTACCGAAAAGCATACCGCCGAGTGAAAAGGGCGAGTGAAATTTTATTACGTGAACCAGAGCCGCAAGTAGGGTTAACGCCGAAAGAGGTTATTTGGACGAAGAATAAGACGAAGCTTTATCGCTACATTCCAAAACAAGAAAAAACACAAAGAGTTCCAATTCTGTTAATATATGCTCTTATTAATAAACCATATATTATGGATTTAACTCCTGGAAATAGTTTAGTGGAATATCTAGTGGATCGTGGTTTTGATGTGTATATGCTTGATTGGGGCACATTTGGTTTAGAAGATAGTCATTTGAAATTTGATGATTTTGTGTTTGATTATATTGCAAAAGCAGTAAAAAAAGTAATGCGAACTGCAAAATCGGACGAGATTTCTTTACTTGGTTATTGCATGGGTGGAACGCTAACTTCTATTTATGCAGCACTTCATCCGCACATGCCAATTCGTAATTTAATTTTCATGACAAGTCCTTTTGATTTCTCTGAAACAGGATTGTATGGCCCTTTATTAGATGAGAAATACTTCAATTTAGATAAAGCGGTTGATACATTTGGAAATATTCCGCCAGAAATGATTGATTTCGGAAACAAAATGTTAAAGCCAATTACGAACTTTGTTGGTCCATATGTTGCTTTAGTAGATCGTTCAGAGAATGAGCGCTTCGTCGAAAGCTGGAGATTGGTTCAAAAGTGGGTTGGTGATGGTATTCCGTTCCCAGGTGAATCATACAGACAGTGGATTCGTGATTTTTATCAAAATAATAAGTTGGTTAAGGGTGAACTCGTTATTCGCGGACAAAAGGTAGACCTTGCAAATATTAAGGCGAATGTCTTAAATATTTCCGGGAAACGTGATCATATCGCTTTGCCATGTCAAGTAGAAGCATTACTAGACCATATTTCTAGCACAGATAAACAATATGTATGTTTACCAACAGGGCATATGTCTATCGTTTACGGTGGAACAGCTGTAAAACAAACATATCCGACGATTGGAAATTGGCTTGAAGAGCGTTCTAATTAAAAATAAAAAAATCCAACTAGCTTATGTTAGTTGGATTTTTTTATGAAAAATAACAAAACATAGAAAGGAGAAATTTATATTTTAGGAGTATAATTATGAAACTTATGATGGGTAAGTTGTTTTGGAATACAGGAGTTTCTGTACCTTGTTATCCACTGTTAGAAAATGATATGATATGTGATGTGCTCGTAGTTGGAAGCGGTGAAGCCGGTGCTCATATAGCGCATTCGTTAGCGAAAATTGGCATGAGTGTTACACTTATTGAAAAAAGAGCAATTGCGTGTGGTAGCACAGCTGCTAATACAGGTTTACTACAATTTCTTCATGATAAATCGTTAACCTCTCTTATCCATACATTTGGTAAAGAAAAAGGGGTACGAGCATATAAGCTTTGTTATGAAGCGCTAAGAACAATGGAAGAGGTTATACCGACTCTTGATATTAATCCCCATTTTATTCCGCGAAATAGTTTATATTATGCAAGTAAAAGTGAGGATGTCTCATTTTTACAAGAGGAATATAATACGTTACAGAATTATGGATTTCCAGTTGAATATTTTACAGAAGCTGATATTAAGAAACGTTATTCTTTTGCAAAACAAGCAGCGTTATATACGCAAGGTGATGCTGAGGTGAATCCGTATTTACTAGCGTATAGTTTTTTGCATAAAGCAAACCAAATGGGAGCTAATATATATGAACATACAGAGGCAATACATATAAAAAAACGCAAAAATGATTTAATTTGTTACACGAAAACAGGAAATCAAATTGTAGCAAAGAATATTATTATGGCGACAGGTTATGAGGCGCTTTTTGGAAAGAAAGAAAAAAATACAACAGTAGACACCTCTTATGCAATTGTAACAAATGAAATAGATCAATTTGAAGGCTGGCATGAGCGATCGTTAATTTGGGAAACGGCACGGCCCTACTTATATTTTCGAACGTATCGAAACCGCATTATTGTAGGCGGATTAGATGAAGCGCTACAAATTCAAACAATTGGTGATACGAAATTATTGCATAAGCGTGATATCCTTATTAATATTGTAAAAGAGATGTTCCCGCAGTATAAAAATATACAGGCAGACTACTATTGGGCAGCCGCATTTGGTGGTACTCATGATGGTCTCCCCATTTTAAAAGAAGACGAAAAGATACATAATTTGTTTTATGCATTGCCGTATGGAGGTAATGGAACTGTATATGGAATGGTCTTTGCCAAATTATTTGAGCAGTTATTTACAAATAAAGAAAGTAAAGATTTTTCTTTATTTAATCGATAGAAAAAAGGTAGCGAAGTGATGGAATGAGAGATATAAAAAAGTTTTTACAAAAATTACGTCCTGTACAACTCATCGTTTTGTTTTATTTATTAGCGGTAGTTGTATCGGTGATATTGCTTAGTTTACCGTTTGTTACGAAGCCTGGTGTGAAATGGACATTTATAGATGCGCTTTTTACATCGGTTAGTGCGGTAAGTGTTACGGGACTGTCTGTTATTACGATTTCAGATACGTTTACTACAGCAGGAATTATTGTTTTAGCTCTTATTTTACAATTAGGCGGCTTAGGAATTATGGCGCTTGGGACATTTGTTTGGATCATTACGGGGAAAAAGATTGGTTTGCAAAGAAGAAGATTAATTATGGCAGACCATAATCAAGGAAATTTATCGGGTCTCGTAGAATTGATGCGTTCTATTTTAATTGTAATTATTTCAATAGAACTTATTGGAGCAATCTTATTGGGGACAAGATTTTTACTTTACTTTCCGACTTGGCAAGAAGCTTATTTTCACGGTTTCTTTGCAGCTGTTAGTGCGACTACGAACGGCGGATTTGATTTAACAGGACAATCATTAATTCCGTATAAAAAAGATTATATTGTTCAAATGATTCATATGTTACTAATTATTTTAGGAGCGATTGGTTTCCCTGTGCTAATGGAAGTGAAACAATTCCTTAGTAAAAGGAGACAACAATTATTCCGTTTTTCATTATTTACAAAATTGACGACAACAACATTTTTTGCACTCGTTGTTGTTGGTACAATTATGATTTTTTTACTGGAGAGAAATCATTTTTTAGTAGGAAAGTCATGGCATGAAACTGTATTTTATACATTATTCCAATCTGTGACGACGCGAAGTGGTGGACTTGCAACAATGGATATACGTGAATTATCACAACCGACGCTTTTATTTATGAGTATATTAATGTTTATAGGGGCATCTCCAAGTTCGGTTGGGGGCGGAATACGTACAACTACATTTGCTGTTAGTATATTGTCACTATACACCTTTGCAAGGGGCGGTAGAACAGTTAGAGTCTTCAAACGTCAGCTACATGAAGAGGATGTACTGAAAGCATCTGTCGTTATGACGATGGGGATTTTGTTATGTGCTACTGCGCTATTCATTTTATCTATTACGGAAAATGTACCGCTTATGAGCTTAATTGTTGAAGTTTGTTCTGCTTTCGGAACGACGGGACTATCAACAGGTGTCACGCCTGATTTAACAACTGTTGGGAAACTTGTACTTATTGTGCTTATGTTTATCGGACGCGTTGGTATTTTAACATTTATTTTAGCTAGTGGTGGAAGGGAACAACCACCTCGCTATAAATACCCGAAAGAGCGGATTATTATTGGATAGTATGAAACCATTCTACCTACGTTAGGTAGAATGGTTTTTTAGTCGTTAATTCCAAATTGTGGATGCATGAAAGCTTCATCTTTATTATCCGCTTCGTTTTTTAGCAACTCTTGATTTTCTTCTGAAATCCACCCAATATCATTTGTAGGATGGATCCACTCATCGCCAGCCATAATGGCAGGATCTACTTCATCACTCCAATTGTTAAGCGGACTGTTCTCGGAATTATATTTACTGTCTCCAATTACAACATTATATTGATTCACAAAAGGTTGTTGCATCGTTTTTCCTGTTCCTTTAAAAGATGGAAAATTCATTTGATGCGGGAGCGTTTCGTCTAAAATGGGTGATTGAATCTTTTCTTTTTTCTTCAAAATTATCGCTCCTTTTTATAATGATTTCTTCATATGTAGTATTTCCATCTAACGCCTCTTATGTACTTGTTAACACTTGCCAGTAATAATTATTTTAAGTTGTTTCAAACTAGAGTAGAAAGTGATTTCTTGAGAGCAGGTGAATGTATTGGTAAAAAGAAAAGTGAAACAAAATGCGGCAATCAATAATAATAAAACTCCGAAAGAAAGCTTACCAGATGCAGAATTTGCATTAGAGTATGAAGGAGAAAATAGCGCAAAGTATGCGAATCGTAATTCAAAAAAAGGGAAACAAAAATGAGGCGTTTTTTACAAACGCCTCATTTTTTTGTGGGATTATAAAGGTTTTTTTAATTATTTGTAAATTTAGTGTTTTCTATGAGCAGAAAAATGCGAAAAAACATAGAAGTAGCAACGTATTACACAAAAACAAACAACAAACAAAAGATTAATGTTGGTTTAATACTGCTTTTACACTAGTTGTTTATATTTGAGTTGTACATAAGATTTGTAAAAGGAGAGAGAAACAGTGAAAAAAACAATCTTTAAAGCTGTAGCGACTGGAATGGTATTTTCGTTATTAATGGGGTGTGGTGCAAAGAAGGAAGAAAGTGCTGGAGCGAAAGTGAAAGATGACAAATTATCTGGATCATTAACTGTTTACACAGCAATTGAAGAAGAGCTTGTACCAATTTATCTTGATTCCTTTAAAAAGAAATATCCTGATGTGAAATTGAACATTGTACGTGATTCAACAGGAGTTATTACTGCGAAATTGCTAGCTGAAGGGAAAAATACACAAGCAGATGTTGTATGGGGAACTGCGGCATCAAGTCTATTAGCTTTAGATAAAAAAGATATGTTAAAAGGATACTCTCCAAAAGGAGCAGATCGTGTTCTTCCACAATTTAAAGATGATAAGCAACCTGAAAAATGGGTAGGAAATACTGCATTTATGACGGGGATTGCTGTAAATAAAGAAGAGTTAAAGAAGAAAAATTTACCGATGCCAGAATCATATGAAGATTTAACGAAACCAGAGTATAAAGGAACACTTGTTATGCCACATCCAGCATCATCTGGAACAGGATTTTTAACAGTTTCTGCATGGCTACAAATCATGGGTGAAGATAAAGGCTGGGATTACATGAAGAAACTTCATGATAATATGGCAAGTTATACGCATTCAGGATCAAAACCAGCGAAATTAGCAGGAGCGGGTGAATATCCAGTTGGCGTATCAATGGTTTATAGTGCTTTGAAAGAGAAACAAAAAGGTGCACCAGTTGAAGTTGTATTGCCGAAAGAAGGATTAGGTTGGGAAGTAGAAGCGAACGCACTTATTAAAAAAGATAATGCAAAAAATGAAAAATTAGCGCAAGCATTTTTAGATTGGGCGATTACTGATGATGTAATGAAGTTATACTTCGAGAAAAATGGATTTGCGACAATTAAAAATGATTATAAACTTCCAGATGGATTCCCTAAAGATGTAACAGAAAAGTTATACAAAAAGAATGACTTTAAGTGGGCAGCAGAAAATCGTGACAAAATTTTAGAAAAATGGGAAAAAGAGTTTGGCCAAAAAGCAGAACCGAAAAAGTAAGTGAGTGGGAGAGAGAAAAAATGAGCGAATATTTATCAATTCAACACATTCAAAAACAGTTTGATGCATTTACAGCGTTAAAAGATATTTCTTTTACTGTGAACAAAAATGAGTTTGTATGTTTATTAGGCCCAAGTGGTTGTGGGAAAACGACATTGCTTCGAATTTTAGCAGGGCTAGAAGAGGCAACAACAGGTAGCATAGCTGTGAATGGAAAAGATATTACAGCATTACCTCCTGGAAAGAGAAACTTCGGAATGGTGTTTCAATCGTATGCATTATTTCCGAATTTAACAGCACTTGAAAATATTGAATACGGCTTAAAGACAAAAAAATATGGAAAAGTAGAAGTAAAAGAGAAAGCGCTAGAGGCGTTAAAACTTGTAGATTTGCTGAATGTAAAAGATAAATATCCTGCTCAAATGTCTGGTGGACAACAGCAGCGAGTGGCACTTGCACGTGCGCTCGCTCTGTCTCCAGATATTTTGTTACTCGATGAGCCGTTATCTGCTTTAGATGCAAAAGTACGTGAAAAGTTACGTAGAGAAATGCGTGATTTGCAAGAGAAAGTAGGAGTAACAACTATTATGGTCACGCATGATCAAGAAGAGGCATTAACGATGGCTGATAAAATTGTTGTAATGAATCATGCGGAAATTATGCAGATTGGAACACCAGAGGAGATTTATCAAAGACCGGCCAATCCGTTTGTGGCAGATTTTATTGGTTCTATTAATTTCTTTTCGAAAAATAACGAAGAGCATGCAATTCGTCCTGAACATGTAACAATTGTACAAAAGGACGGTATTAAAACAGTTGTGGAAAGTATGGAATTTCGTGGATCTGTATATCGAACGGAAGTGCGAGTCGTAGAAGAAAACACACACCTTTATAATGAGAAAATTGTAGTGGATATATTAGCATCAGAAGTAGAAGTAGCTGATATTAGAAAAGGAAAGCCGATTCAAATCTCTTTCTCAGAAAATCATATGTTGTCATATGGAAAGAAGGTCATTGTATAGATGGAGATGTTAGAAAACTACAAGGTAGAAAGTGCGAAAAAAAAGATTAAGAGAAGTATAGGGAAAGAGGAATGGATCCAAAGGCTTGTAATTATCGGTATGATTCTTTCCTTCCTTGTCATACTTGTATTACCACTATTACAACTATTTACACAAGCTTTTTATAATAAAGATGGAGTTTTCATTGGTTTAGCGAATTTTAGTAAATATTTTACAACACCAACTTTAGTTCAGTCTTTACAAAATACGGTATGGATTTCGGGCGCAACAACAATTATTTCAGTTTCAATTGCATTCGTTTACGCATATGCAATTGCCCGTACGAATGTTTTTGGAAAGCGTGTATTTCAGTATGTAGCGTTATTACCATTGTTTGCACCAACGATGATGCACGGTATAGCACTTACATATTTATTTGGTAATCAAGGGCTAGTAACGAAAGGAATGTTTGGGTTATTTGAAGGTATACAAATCCCTTTATATGGACCAGTAGGAATTGTAATAGCTGAAGTTATGTATACATTTCCGCAAGCCTTTCTCATATTACTAATTGCCTTTCAAGGATCCGATTATCGTTTATATGAAGCTTCTAATATGCTAGGGGCGAGTAAAACAAAACAATTTTTCACGGTTACTTTACCTAGTGTAAAGTACGGATTAATTAGTGCAATGTTTGTTGTGTTTACACTTAGTTTCACTGATTTTGGGGCACCAAAAATTGTTGGTGGACAATATAATGTGCTTGCTACTGACGTATACAAACAAGTAATTGGACAGCAAAATATGTCGATGGGTGCAACAGTTGGAATGATTTTATTAATCCCAGCTATATTCGCATTTGCAGTTGATCGTATTACGCAAAGAAAGCAGGCGAATTTCTTATCTTCAAAAGCAGTACCATACAGAATAATAGCTAATAAGAAAAGAGATGTCATCTCATTCATATACTGTAGTGTGATTACATTTATGATCATTCTGTTATTTGTGGCAGTTGGTATTGCTGCAAGTGTGAAAGTATGGCCATATAATATGAGTTTTACATTTGAGCATTTTAATTTTTCGAGTTTAACAGGAGATGGACTTGAAGCATTTAAAAATAGCGTAATTGTTTCAGCAGTTACAGCAGTTATTGGGGCGATTTTAACATTTGTATTTGCATATGCAATTGAGAAAATAGACCAGCTACAATTCTTCCGAAAAACAGGTTACTTTTTCTCTATCGTTCCTTTAGCCATACCAGGTTTAGTACTCGGATTAGGATATGTCTTTTTCTTTAGTCAACCAACGATTCAAATTTTTGGACTATCAGTAACGAACCCGTTTCATTCTTTATACGGAACAATCGCTGTGTTAGTACTAGTAAATATCATTCATTTTTATTCTGTAACATTTGTCACGGCAACGACTGCTTTAAAGAAATTAGATCGAGAGTTTGAGCTTGTTTCGCAGTCGATGGGTATTCCGTTTTATAAAACATTCTTTAGAGTAACGGTACCAATGTGTTTACCAGCAATTTTAGAAATGGTAATGTACTACTTCGTAAATTCAATGGTAACTGTATCGGCAGTTGTATTCCTATATGCAGCTGATTTTAAACTAGCTGCCGTATCAATCGTAAATATGGATGATGCAGGAAATGTGGCGCCAGCAGCTGCAATGAGTGTGCTTATTGTTGTTACAAATATTGTAGTAAGAGTTGTATATGAATGGGGAACGAAAGCACTTCGTAACCGAACTTCACAATGGCAAAAAAGATAAGTAAGAAAGGTGATGGACAGAATGAAAATTGAAGCAGTTATTTTTGATTGGGCAGGGACAACAGTTGATTACGGATGTTTTGCACCACTAGAAGTATTCATGGAGATTTTTCATAAACGGGGTGTAGCAATTACAGCAGAAGAAGCTCGTAAGCCAATGGGGTTATTAAAAATAGATCATGTAAGGGCACTTACTGAGATGCCTCGTATTGCGAGTGAGTGGAATCGTGTTTTCCGACAATTACCAACAGAAGCAGACATTCAGGAGATGTATGAAGAATTTGAAGAGATTCTCTTCGCTATTTTACCGCGCTATGCTTCGCCGATTAATGGAGTAAAAGAAGTGATTGCTTCTTTACGTGAAAGAGGAATTAAAATTGGTTCAACGACTGGTTATACGAGAGAAATGATGGATATTGTAGCAAAGGAAGCAGCGTTACAAGGATATAAACCTGATTTTCTTGTTACGCCAGATGATGTTCCAGCAGGCCGTCCATATCCATGGATGTGCTATAAAAATGCAATGGAACTTGGTGTGTATCCGATGAACCATATGATAAAAGTTGGGGACACAGTATCAGATATGAAAGAAGGTAGAAATGCTGGAATGTGGACAGTTGGTGTAATTCTTGGCAGTAGCGAGCTCGGTTTAACGGAAGAAGAAGTGGAGAAGATGGATTCGGTAGAACTTCGTGAAAAAATAGAAGTAGTTCGCAATCGTTTCGTTGAAAATGGGGCGCACTTTACGATAGAAACGATGCAGGAACTCGAAAGCGTAATGGAACATATCGAGAAACAAGAACTTATTATTTCATAAAAGGGGAATAGGATCATGACTGAAAATCACTACTTATTATTAACACCAGGACCATTAACGACAACAAAATCAGTAAAAGAAGTTATGCTATACGATTGGTGTACGTGGGATGATGAATATAATACGATGGTGCAAGAAGTAAGAGCTAAACTTGTATCGTTAGCGACGAAGGAAGAAGAGAAATATACAACAGTGTTAATGCAAGGAAGCGGTACGTTTTCAGTTGAAGCAGTAATTGGTTCTGTTATTCCGGCAAATGGGAAGATTCTCGTTTGTACAAATGGTGCGTACGGTAAGCGCATTGTGCAAATGGCAGAGATGTTACAGATTGATGTAGTGGTCAGTCAAACAGAAGAGTGGGAACCTACTAATATTGTAGAAGTAGAGAAGTTATTGCAAGAAGATAAAGAGATTACGCATATTGCAGTTGTTCATTGCGAAACGACGACAGGCATTATAAATCCAATTGTAGATGTATGTAAATTAGGAAAACAGTATGGAAAGGTTACAATTGTTGATGCGATGAGTAGTTTCGGCGGGATTGAAATAGACATTGCTGATTTACAAATTGATTTTTTAATTAGTAGTGCGAATAAGTGTATTCAAGGGGTTCCTGGATTCGGATTTGTAATCGCAAAACGTGATGAATTATTGAAGTGTAAAGGGCAAGGACGCTCTTTATCTCTTGATTTATATGATCAATGGGAAACGATGGAAAAACAAAATGGGAAATGGCGTTTTACTTCACCTACACATGTTGTACATGCTTTTTATCAAGCACTACTTGAACTAGAAAAAGAGGGAGGAGTAAGAGCGCGTTACAATCGATATTACAACAATCAAAAACTACTAGTAAATAGAATGGGAGAAATCGGATTTAAGCCACTAGTAGATGAGGAATACCAATCTCCTATTATTACATCTTTCATTTATCCAAAAGAGGGATTCGAGTTTCAACAGTTATATAACGAATTAAAGCGTTATGGATTTGTTATTTACCCTGGGAAAATTTCGAAAGTAGATACGTTCCGCATTGGAAATATCGGTGATGTACATGAACAAGATATTAATCGCTTAGTTGATAGTATTGCTAAAGGAGCTGTTATTGGGTGAAAGTGTTTTGCTTAGGTGGAGCAGGTAAAATTTGTCGCGAAGCTATTTTGGATTTAGTTCAATTTTCATCTTTTGAGACAATTACAGTAGCTGATTTTAACGAGGTAGAGGGCCGTAAAGTAGTAGAATGGCTCAACGACCCTCGTGTTGATTTTGTAAAAGTAGATGTAACGGATCACGAGGATACGGTTGCAAAAATGATTGGTTATGACATTGTAATGGACGGTACGACGATAAAGTTAAACAGATTGTCGACCCGCTGTATTGCAGAAGCAGGATGTCACGGTGTGAACTTAAATGGATTTGGTGAAGAAAATGAATCGCATGCTATATTTGTTGAAAATGAAAAGATATGTTTACCTGGATTTGGCATGACGCCGGGTGTAACGCAAATGATGGCAATGCATGCAGCAAATCAATTGGATACTGTAGAGTCTGTCCGTGTAAGTCACGGTTCGTATCGTCCGATTGCTTTTTCTGCATCAATTACAGAGACAACGACATATGAATATGATCCATATTTACCATCGCGTACAGTGTATGAAGATGGTGAATTTAAGCAAGTACCTCCGTTTGCGCGTCCGAGAGAAATAGAATTGCCAGAGCCTTATGGTAAGGCAACGCAGTATATCATTCCGCATTCTGAAACGATTACGCTAGCAAAGGCATTAGAAAATAAAGGTGTCAAACTGATAGAGACGAGAGGAACTTGGCCACAGCAAAATATGCAACTTGTACGTGCTTTATATGATTACGGCATATTGCGTAATGATCAGATTGAAATAAACGGGAAAGAAATAGGCATTATGGATTGTATTTCACAGTATTTATTGCAATCGAAAGAAGGGCAAGAAACAGAGCTTTATGGTTATGCACTTCATGTAGAAGTAATAGGTATGAAAAATAATGAGAAGCAAAGACATGTGTTATATCATACACATCCGTTATCTGATGGTTCTGTTGTAGGATGGGAAAAATTAAGAGCGTATACGAGAAACGTCGGTATTCCATTTGGGATTGCTGCAGAGTTAATTGCAAATGGAAATGTAAATAGGGTGGGTGTTGTTACGCCTGAAGAAGCCTTTGAAAATCCACAATTGATTTTTGATGAGCTAGCAAAGCGCGGTATTCATATTCATGAAGAAGTTTCTACTTATAAAGAAAATTATAGCTTTGTATAAGTAAGGACGTTTATAAGGGAGATATAAATGAGGTGAAGCTATGTCTGTAGTAGGAGAAGAAAGAAAGCGAACCATTCTTGAAAAGGTAGAATTTAAAGGGAAAGTAAAGGTTTCAGAATTAGCGAGAGAATTTGCTGTATCAACAGAAACGATTCGTCGATATTTAGAAGAATTAGATCGTGAAAAGAAGCTGAAAAAAGTGTATGGTGGAGCTGTTCAACTTCCAGGCGCTGGAGTAGAGGCACCAATGTTAGAAAGAGAAATGCTACATATAGAAGAGAAGAAAAGAATTGGTTATAAAGCAGCGACATTTGTAGAAGACGGTGATGTCATTGCAATTGATGATGGAAGTACACCGCTTCAAATGGTTCCATACCTTGTTCATCGTAAAAACTTAACGATTGTAACAAGTTCATTTCCAGTCGCAACACAATTAATTTCTTCTATTAATAAAAAGATGTTTCACGGTGAAGTTTTGTTTATAGGTGGAAAAGTATCTCCAAAGCATTCGCGTGTATCAGGGTCTATTTCTCAGCAAGTCATACAGCAATTTCATTTTCATAAAGCGTTCGTTTCGATTGATGGGTTATTACCTAGTTTTGGAGTTTCCAGCTTTGAATTAGAGAAAGCGAAATTGTCAGAGGCGATGATGAAATTAGCTGAGAAAACATATATTTTATGTGATCATACGAAGGTAGGCGTGAAAGGGAATTATCGTATAGCAGCAATTTCGCGTATTCAACACGTAATTTGTGATAAAAAAATGCCATATAGCTTTGAAGAAGAACTTAAGAAGCATAATATACAGTGGACAGTTTGTTAAATACAGTGAAAGCACATAAACTCCCGCCTAATTTTTAGGAGGGAGTTTTATTATCTGTAAATCGTAAAATAAAAGATTTGCAGTTATGCAAAAAGTGGACACATTTTCTCACCTCTTTCATATAATTTACCAATACAAAAAAAGTTGGTCGAAGGAAAGAAGGGAGAACATGTCAGAACGAATATATAATAAACTTGTATTGTACGCGAATATTTTGCAAAAAATCGGTGTCATCAATGAGAAGGAAAAAAGTGAAATTCTTCATACGATAGGTAAAAAAGCCCTTTGAATAAAGGGCTTTTTTATTTTTTATCTTTAAAAATATAAATTTAATGTAATATTCTCATTGACAATGATAATGATATTCATTATCATTTATTTGTGGATAATTGATAATACTTATCAATTGTAAAGATTATATATGATAGGGGATATTATTTTGAAAAAAAATTACATGAAGGCGCTAGTAGTAGCGACAACATTAGCAATTCCATTTGCTACGTACTCTACTCCAGCATTAGCGGCATTAAAAGTTGAAGCAAATCAATCGGTAGCAGCAGCGAGTGCTCGCACGTATGATACTGAGATTAAAATATATAAGGACCAAAAAGATGAGCCATCTATGGTTTCTCAATATATAAAAGATCCTAAAGTAACGATTGCAGCTGGCAAAAAAATTGTCACTGTAACAATGCAAGATAGTGATTATTTTCAATATCTTAGAATAGAAGATAGAAACCAGCCTGGTGTATTTCATGATGTGAAGGTTTTGTCAGAAGATAAGAGGAAGAATGGAACGAAAGTAGTTCAATTTGAAATTGGTGAGTTTGAGAAGAAGCACAATATGCAAATGCATATACTTATTCCAGCTATTGGATATGATCACAAATATCAAGTTCAATTTGAAATTAAAGATCCAACTATAGGTAACAAAGAAACAGAGAAACCAGATGATAACTCTAATTCAGGCAATACGGAAACGGATAATCCAGTTGATAATCAAAATATGATAACAGATAACAAATTAAGAGAACTTGTGAATAAAAAAGTATTTAATAGAAAAGATTTAAATACACCAATTACGAAAGAAGAGTTATTACAAGTAAAGGATTTGTTTTTAAATACGAATGAGATACTTGATTATAGTGCATTAAAATATATGCCAAATTTAAAATCTTTAACAGTTGCGAATGCGAAGATAAAAGATCCGTCGTTCTTTGCGAACTTAAAGCAATTAAGTCATTTAGCTTTGCGTGGTAATGAATTTTCAGATGTAACGCCACTTGTTAAGATGGATAATTTAGAATCTCTTGATTTAAGTAATAATAAAATTACAAACGTTGCACCACTAACTGAAATGAAAAATGTAAAAAGTTTATTTCTATCAGGCAACCAAATAGAAGATGTAACAGCATTAGCGAAAATGGAACAACTAGATTACTTGAATTTAGCAAATAATAAAATTACGAACGTTGCTCCATTAAGCGCTTTGAAAAATGTAACATACTTAACTTTAGCAGGTAATCAAATTGAAGATATTAAAGCGTTATATTCATTACCTTTAACAGACTTAGTATTAACACGTAATAAAGTTAAAGATTTATCCGGCATTGAGCAAATGAAGCAATTAGAAGAATTGTGGATCGGGAAAAATGAAATAAAAGATGTTACTCCTCTAAGTAAGATGACACAGTTAAAACAATTACACTTACCTAACAATGAGTTAAAGGATATTACGCCATTATCAAGTTTAGTAAACTTACAAAAGCTTGATTTAGAAGCGAATTATATTTCAGACTTATCACCAGTTAGTAATTTGAAAAAATTAGTATTTCTAAGTTTTGTTGCAAATGAAATCCGTGATGTCCGACCAGTTATAGAACTAAGTAAGACGGCTTATATTAATGTCCAAAATCAAAAAGTATTTTTAGAGGAAACAGAAGTAAATAAAGAAGTAAAAGTACCTATATATGAAAAAGATGGTGAGGTTTCTACGAAAATCCGTCTGAAGAGCGATAACGGTACGTATAGTAATGGTGTAGTGAAATGGAGTACACCAGGTGAGAAAATATATGAATTTGGTGTGAAAGATCCATTCGCGGATACAGGAATTTTCTTTACAGGGTCTGTTATTCAAAATGTAGTAGAAAGTAAAGACGGTAATACGTCTAAAGAAGATGAGAAAACAGAAGTGGTAGAATTTAAAGATGTACCAAAGGGACATTGGTCAGAAGAAGCAATTAATTACTTAGCGAAAGAAAAATTATTTATAGGCTATGGAAATGGTGAATTTGGATTTGGTGATAACATTACTCGTGGACAAGTAGCTCTTCTAATACAAAGGTATTTAAAATTAGAAAATAATCTAGTACCAAAAACGGCATTTACAGATACGAAAGGAAATATGTATGAAACGGCTATTGATGCAGTGGTTCAAGCTGGAATTATGACAGGCTATGGAAATGGTATGTTCCGTCCAGATGGAGTATTAACTCGATATGAAATGTCAGTAGTATTACAAAGAGTATTTCAGTTAAAAGAAAATGAAAATAGTGCAGAGAATTTTAAAGATATACCAAATGACCATTGGGCGAAAGGATATGTGAAAGCTTTAGTGGATAATAAAATATCAAAAGGCGATGGGGAAGGGAATTTTTTAGGAGATAATTTCGTAACACGTGAACAATATGCACAGTTTTTATATAATGCAATAAAGAAATAAAGTGAAACTTTAATCAGTGGGGGTTTTGTTCATTCCCCACTGATTATTAGCCCTCACTAATCGGGCTGCCCGTTAATGCGGAATAAAAAATGAGGAAAATACGCTATTCTTTAATTAAAGAGTAGCGTATTTTTATGTACAAAATGAAATAGGAAATAGATAGGAGTATAGACATATGAATAGCCTATTTTAAAGAAGAACCACGAAACTATATTGACAAAAAAGCGTTCTCATGTGATAATTCAATTAATTTTTAGAATAATCAAAAAATATTCCTTTTACATAGAAAGGATTCGAACCTTATATGAATATTATGCCGGGGGTGACGAAATGTTATTTTTTCTGAAGAAATGGAATGAATTAAAAGATGTGAAATCTGAATTGGCACTTCGTGATTGGTTTTATGGTACCAAAATTAGCTTATCGCTATGTACGTCAAAAGAGCCGTTAACATTCTTAGTAAATGTTGAAGGAAGAGATAAAGGGCTATTTTCGGAAGAAGATTTTATTGTCGTAAATTGCATGTGCGAGTC
Organism: Bacillus sp. EKM501B; assembly: GCF_011800505.1. Classification (NCBI taxonomy): domain Bacteria; kingdom Bacillati; phylum Bacillota; class Bacilli; order Caryophanales; family Bacillaceae; genus Bacillus; species Bacillus sp. EKM501B. The sequence continues at coordinate 501,527 of NZ_JAALFZ010000001.1, forward strand.
AGTATTTGAAAATGAAGAAAAACCAGCTGCAGAGTCATTTATGCATGCGGATATTTATAAAAAAAGTAGTGCAGGATGTATTTTACAAGTGCAGACTGTAGATAGTCATTTAATATCAGAGTTATATGGGGAAGAAGGAGAAGTAACGTTCGATAAACGCAGTGTGGAGCGTGTTTTCGGAAAAGAAGGTATAACAGAAATGACAATTCCAATTGTAGAAGATGAAAAAAAATTCGCTGATTTATTAGAAAGGAATGTTCCGAATTTCATTGAAGGTGGAGGAGTAGTTCTTGTTCATAATTACGGCATGATTGTGTGGGGAAAAACGCCAGAAGAGGCGAAAAAATGGCTAGAGGGTATAGAATATTTAATGAACTATCATGTAAAGTTATTAATGATTAAGGGGGCAAGGAGCTCTGTTATATAAAAATGGATGTGATATAGCTACAAGTTAATAAATAAATGAAAGCGTTTTAAAAATAATTTCACTCATAAAATATAGGTCTCCTTATTATATATAGATTACATGTTGACATGTAAGGAGGAACATATTTTGCGAGTTAAATATCATTTTCTGCCAAAGCAGCAAGTAACATTTTGCAAAATAAATGATTCTGGTGAAGAGGCACTGCAAATGATGAACGAAACGGGATTTCGAGCCATCCCGGTATTAGCAGAAGATGAGAAGAAATTCACGGGGATTATTTATAAAGTAGATTTATTAGAAAAAAAATGCAATAGCGGATTAGAGCATGTAAGTGCAGGGGATATGCTCGACGATTCCAATGCATTTATTTTTGAAAAGGATTCCTTCTTCAGAGCCTTTTATGTAATTCGTCGGCTTCCGTTTTTAGCCGTGCTAAATCATTATAATGAATTTGTCGGTATGTTAACGCATTCGAATATATTTGATGTTATTGAAGATTCATTTGGTATGCGAACAGGTGGTTATATATTAACAATTGCAACACAAGATTGTAAGGGAACGATTAAAGAGCTTGGGACATTGTTAAAAGCATATAATATCGGTGGCCTATTTACGCTAGATAACGGTGATCAATATATCCGCCGCGTTATTGTAAATATATCAGATGAGTTAGATGAAACAAAATTAAAGCAATTAATCGGAAAAATAGAGAAAAAAGGATTCAGAGTGAGTCACGTAGATTATATTTAAGTTAAAAAGAAAAGTACCTATCTGTTATATATAGATAGGTACTTTTTTGTCCCACTATTTGTGGGTAGTAAAATCCACGCCTCAAAATTTGGTGAAAGCAAAGAAGTTAGGTGGGCGGGTGTTACCTGTAAAAGCCCAATTGGTGAGGGCTGATTATATGTGAGTAATGAACTTTATTTTGAAACAGGAGGCGGGGATAATGCTAGATCAGATAAGAAAATAAAGTCTGCATGCTCACGAATTTTAGGGATAGAAGTTTCAATAACGCGTGATGTAATTTCACCTGGGGGGCCCACATGCCCGATAGCTACCATAATAGGTTTTTCTTGAATTTTTTTGATGAGTAATTGGGCTTGTTTTGAAATATGTCCTGCTGTATACACATCATCAAAAAATAGTTGGTTTTCAATAATAGGAACTCCTAATTCTTTTCCGATTTTTGGGACGACACTATTAGGATTCGTTTTACTATCTAAGTAAAATAAACCGTGTTTTTTACAAGCAGCAAGTATAAGGCGAACAATTCTTTCATCCGCTGTTACTTTTGACCCCATATGATTGTTCATTCCAATTGCATGCGGTACTTCTTGAATGGCTTGTTCAAGTCGGTTGTTTATTTCTTCATCGCTTAAATCAGTTGTAATTGCTTTCGGCCCAAGCCATTCTTTTTTACCTTTTATAGGTTCCATTGGCATATGTATAATAACTTCATGGCCTTTCTTATGGGCAGCTATTGCGTCTTCTTTTGTGGAAGGAAGAAAAGGCATAACAGCAACAGTGAGTGGAATGGGAAGTGATAACATTTGATTAGTCCCCTTCATATTATTACCGAAATCATCAATGACAATAGCAACTTTATTCGTATGAGCATTTGCTTGAATAGGAAATAAGAAAGACGGTAAAAACAAAACAATGATGAATAATGCAATCGTATATTTTCGCATATAAATATTTCCTTTCTATTGTTATCCTGCTATTTGTGGGTAGTAAGACTCCCACCTCAACATTGGGCTGGATAGGTGGGAGATTCACTGCCTACCCGATTGGTGAATGCTAATTATCAGTGGGGGTTGAACAAAAAAACACTGATTAAAGTTTCACTTTATCAATCATCATTATGTTTTGCTTTTTTATATAAATTAAACAAAAAATGTCGAAGAAAAGTAGGTGGAAAATTAAGAATCCCCGGTTTACGTAGAATTTATAAAAAAAGAAGATGAAAAAAATGTCTATTATTGCGAATGTATTTACAAAGATAGAATAATTTGTAATAATTCTCAAAGTGAGGGTAAAGATTTGTAAATTACAGGGAGAAAATGTTAAATTTTCTGATTCTTCAAATTTGCATATGATTAAGTAGTTAAAAAAAGTCAATGGAGAAGTGAAGTTAAGAGCATGGAAGTATAATAAGGGGGATATGGATGTTTACTGTAAAAAGGAAGTACACATTAGAAAAGCTTTCACGTGATATTCATATGAAACGTGAAGAAATGATTCAACTAGGATTAACAAGTGGGCTAAATAGTAGGGAGACAATTCAAGTTAGTCAAGAATTGGACAAGCTTATTTTACAATATCAATGTTATAAAGAAAAACAAACACCGAAATGGTTTTCAATTATAAAAATACCTATTTTCCAAATCGGGTATGAAGGAAAATCAAATAATTTTTGGCGAATGCTTGTGGCTGGTTTTATGAAATAAGTATAATTACCCTTATAGGATAAGGATAATTATACTATGTGTAACGGAATTTCGATATGAACTGTCGTTCCTTCATTTTCTGTACTGTCGATAAAAATATGCCCATTATACATCTCTACAATTCGTTTACATATGACAAGTCCAAGACCTGTTCCAGTATCTTTATTAGTAAAGAACGGATGAAAGAGGTGTTTTTGAATATGTTGCGGAATCCCTTTTCCAGTATCTGTAATATGCAGTTGTGCGTGTGTTTCATTGTTTTTTACTACAATGGTTAGTGTATCATTAGAAGTCATGGCCTCAATTGCATTTTTGGTAATGTTTAAAACCACTTGTTTCATATGGTCTTTCGAACAACGGATATGAACAGGATGGTCTGGCAAATGTAAATGGAATACAATGTTATGTAAATTCGCCTCAGATTGAATAATTAATGCTACCTCATTTAGAATTGTTCTTACATCATATGTTTGTTCGATGATGGCGGTTGGCTTTCCTAGAATAAGAAATTCACTTACAATTTCATTGATTCGCTCTATTTCTTGTTCAATTACGGAAAAGTAGAACTGATCTTGTTCATCTTTATATTTCTCTTTTAATAGAGCGACGAGTCCTTTAATTCCAGTAAGAGGATTACGGATTTCGTGTGCTGTACTCGCTGCAAAAGTTCCAACTAATTCAATTTTCTGTAGTTCATTTTGTTGTCTTTCAAGTTTTGTTTGACGTTTTAACAACATATATTGAGCAAGCAAAAATAAAATAGACATTAAAAATAAAGTAGCTATACACTCTATTGCAACCCACTGGTATAAGGTTTTTTGATGAATGGGTAATGGAGAAACAGAGACCTTCCAATTTAATCTTTGGAGTGGGGTAGTAAGCATATTAGAATGCGTATCACTTGTGTCGTTATTATCATCGGTTAGAAAAACTACATCATGTTTATCAGTTACCTCAAAATGGTATTGCGGTTTAATGGCATTTAAAGAAGAGGAAATGTAATCAAAGCGTAAACTAGCTAATAATAATCCTGAGAGCTCCTTCTGTTTATTAAATATGGGGGCAGCAATCATAATAGCTTTATGTCCAAGAACGCGATCAGTAATGACTGATGATACAGTGGTTTTTTTAGTTTGGAGCGCGTCTTGAATATATTTACGGTCTGAAACATCTATAGGCTTTGATTCATCTTCAGATGCGATTGTAATGACTCCTTCTGGTGTAGCGTAATATAGACCAGAAAAGCGTGCATCGTTTCCATCTGTATCATGTACAATTTGTTTAATGCCATTTATATTACCAGTCTCGGTGCCTACAACTTTTGCAAGCATGTCTAAAGCAGAAATTGCTTCACCAAGATGATGATCCAAATAATCTCTATATAAAAAGAGAACTGTATGAGCAGATAATTTGTTTTCCTGTTTCATTTTATATGTATGATACGAATAAAATGTAGCACCAATCCCTATTGTCGGTAGGATAACAAGCAATATATATATAATTATGCTTTGGAATTTGACTTTCAAATGTGGTACTCCTTCTTTTTTTATTATCATTATATATAAACTATGTTAAAATTGTCATGTTTTTATTCAAGAATGATTTTTAATATATTAGGGGAGAGGAAATGGATGAGTGAATGCTCATTCGGAATTCACATGAAGTATGAAGTGGTATTTTCTTTTTATTGCTGAGAATTTAAGTGAAGGGTTGAAAGTTGTATGACATCAAATAATGAACGAGAAGATATTTCTCAATCTTTAAAAGTATTTATTGCATTATCTCGTGTACATCGTTCTGTTATGGATACTACAAATAAATCTATACAAAGTAACGGGTTAAATCCAACTGAATTTGCTGTATTAGAACTGCTATATCATAAAGGCGGTCAACCACTCCAGCAAATTGGTGAGCGCATTTTAATAGCTAGTGGCAGCATTACATATGTTGTAGATAAGTTGGAGAAAAAGGGATTAGTAAAGAGAATCCCATGTCCGAATGACAGACGTGTTATATACGCGCAATTAACTGAGTCTGGCGAGAACTTTATTGCTTCTATTTTTCCGGGGCATGAGAAAGTTATACATCAGTCTTTTGAAATGTTAACGAAAGATGAAAAAGATGAATTACTTGATTTATTAAAAAAAATTGGGAAGTATGAAAAATAATATGTTCCAAAGGAGCTTTGGATAAATAAATCCAAGGCTTTTTTATTTGTAATGAACTCAGGGCAGTCACTGCCGAAATTTGTTGAAAATTAAGAGGGGATTCGAGAATACGTATTGAATTATAATAAAGGTATGTAATGGAGAGGAGGCTCGTTCATGTCATTTAAAGACTATGAATATAAACGCCCAAATATTGAAGAGTTAAAAGAGAAATTTACTGTTGCTTTAGAGAAGTTTGATAACGCAAAAACTGTAGAAGAACAAAAACAAGTCATTCATTCAATTAATGAGATTCGCAACGATTTTGGTACAATGGGAAACCTTTGTTACATTCGCCATTCTGTTGATACGACGGATACTTTTTATAAGGAGGAGCAGGATTTCTTTGATGAATTCTCTCCAGTTGTACAAGGATATGGTACAAAATATTATAAGGCACTCATTAATTCTCCATTTCGTGAAGAATTAGAGGCGTATTATGGAAAACAATTATTTGCTCTAGCAGAATGTGATTTAAAAACATATTCAGATGAAGTCGTGAAAGATTTACAATTAGAAAATAAATTATCATCGCAATATACACAGTTATTAGCATCTGCAAAAATTGACTTTGCTGGAGAAGAAAGAACGTTATCGCAACTGATTCCGTTTATGCAAGGAAAAGAAAGAAGCGAACGTAAAGCAGCAAGTGAAGCATACTACGGATTTTTAGCTGGAAATGAGGAAGAACTAGATCGTATTTATGATGAGCTTGTTAAAGTGAGAACGAAAATCGCAAAATCTTTAGGTTTCAAAAACTTTGTTGAACTTGGATATGCAAGAATGTACCGTACAGATTATAATGCGGAGATGGTGGCTAATTACCGTCAGCAAGTGCTAGATTATATCGTTCCCGTTACAACGGAATTAAGAAAGCGACAACAAGCACGTATCGGTGTAGAGAAGTTAGCTTATTACGACGAAAACTTTGAGTTTGCTACAGGTAATCCAACTCCAAAAGGAGATGCGGATTGGATTGTTGATCATGGAAAGACAATGTATAAAGAGTTATCGGTTGAAACAGATGAATTTTTCAATTTCATGCTAGATAATGATTTATTAGATTTAGTCGCGAAAAAAGGAAAAGCTGGTGGCGGATATTGTACATATATTGAGAATTATAAAGCGCCATTTATTTTCTCAAACTTCAATGGAACATCTGGTGACATTGATGTATTAACACATGAAGCAGGTCATGCTTTCCAAGTATATGAAAGTCGTAAATTTGAAATTCCAGAATATAATTGGCCAACATATGAGGCATGTGAAATCCACTCTATGAGTATGGAATTCTTTACATGGCCATGGATGAAGCTATTCTTTGAAGAAGATGCAGATAAATATTACTTCTCTCACTTAAGTTCAGCACTTCTGTTTTTACCTTATGGTGTATCTGTTGATGAATATCAACATTATGTATATGAAAATCCTGAAGCATCACCTGAAGAGCGTAAGACAGCATGGCGTAACATAGAGAAGAAATATTTACCACATCGTGATTATGAGGATAATGATTATTTAGAGCGCGGTGGTTTTTGGCAACGTCAAGGGCATATTTATAGCTCACCGTTCTATTATATTGATTACACGCTTGCTCAAATTTGTGCGCTACAATTTTGGAAACGTGCAAGAGATAATAGACAAGAGGCTTGGGAAGATTATGTGAATCTGTGCCAACAAGGTGGAAGTAAATCGTTCTTAGAATTAGTAGAAGTTGCAAATTTAACATCACCATTTGCTGAAGGCTGTGTGAAAAGTGTTATTACAGAAATTGAAGCATGGTTACATGCGATTGACGACACAAAATTGTAAAAAACATGCGCTTTTTTTCACATGTTTAACATCGACATAATGGGAAAATGATGAGATAATAAAAGAAAATTCAGAATACTAAAGAGGTGTTTCTAATAAGGAGCACCTCTTTTCACAAACAAAAGGGGGGAACAAGTATGCTTCAATCTAATATGGATGTAAGTTTAGAAAGTTTAGTAAACTCATTACAGTCTACTCGAAGCACGCTATTATCAGAAATTGAAATGTTAAATGACACAGAAGTGAATGTAAAGCCACGCCGTGATAAATGGAGCATTATTCAAATTTTACACCACTTGCATTTAGTTGAACAATCTGTCACGTCTGCCCTTGTATATGCTTTACAAAAAAAGGAAAGAAACATGACTCCATTTAAAGACCTCCAACTTACGCTTGATCGCACACATAAACGAGAAGCTCCTCAGCAAATGCAACCAACAGAAACTTTAATGAAAAAACAGCAAGGAATTCAATTACTAGAACATTCACGCCAAGAACTATTACACGCGCTTCATAGTGTTATAGATGAAAAAGATTTATTTGAAAATGGATTAAAGCATCCTGTTTTTAATGATCTGAATTTGTATCAATGGGTTCAATTTCTTGATTTGCATGAACAAAGACATCTTACGCAGTTAAAAGAGGCGAAACATGCAATTTTGCAACGCTAAAGTGGAAGAAGTGGGAAACCACTTCTTTTTTGATACGTGCATAGTTTTCTTTCTTATTTTGGAATACTACATGGAGAAAGAAAAGAAGGAGTTGAAAAAACATGTCTAAGAAGAAGCGAGAAGAAGAGCGCGCCTGGAAAGCACGTAAAGAAAATCAACAACCGCACGGAAAAGTGAAAGCTTTTGCTGAATTAGTTGAAGGAACAGAAAAAACGTGATGAGTATTTCATCACGTTTTTTGTATGAGTGGAAAAGTTAATAAAAAGGTTGTACCGATTCCTTTTTCACTTATAATATCAATTTTTCCATTCATAGCTTGAACAACACTGAATACGACCATCATTCCAAGTCCAGTACCTTTTTCTTTCGTTGAATAAAAAGGAGAGCCAAGACGTTTTACTTGTTCTGAATCCATACCGACTCCTGTATCTTTTATATATAACTGAATATGCTTATGATCAGGAATTAATGTGAAATAAAGATCACCGCCTTTTGGCATAGCCTCAATGCAATTTTTTAAAATATTTAATAAACATTGATTTAGTTTTTGCTTTTCACCAACGATAAAAAAAGAAGTGCTTTGCTTTATATAATGAGTACGTACATTTGTTAAATTAGCAAGCGGTGTAATTAACGACAATGCATGTAGTAATTCTTCTTCTAACTGTAATGTTTGTTCTTTTTCAATGCTTGGTTTAGCAAAGGTTAAATAATCTGTAAGAACATGATTTGCTTGTTCGATGCCATTAATGGCAATGTCGATATATAATTTTCGTTCCTGCTCAGTGCATGTATCTGATTGTAACAGTTGTAAAAAACCTTTCGTTGAAGTTAATGGATTGCGAATTTCATGAGAGATAGACGCTGCCATTTCACCAATTAAATGAAACTTTTCAGCATTTATAAGTTCGTTTTGGAGACGAACTTGAGTTTGTAATATGTGTAGTAAATATAGAATTAGAATCGTACCAAGCATTGAACATAATTCATACACAATAATATGCGGTATATAATCAGTCTTATTTGTAACCTTTGAAAGGAAGAAGGGTATCCAACTAAATCCGTATGTGAGACTGTAGATAATAGCAAGTGTTATTTTTACACGATTAGAAGTTCGATTGAAAAATTTATATGTTAATAATAGAACAATAAATAGAAGAACAGAACCGATAAGAGATGGGAAAACACCTACCCCACCTAATAATAAGCGATATATGTTTAATACAACTAAGATAGAACCACCAGCAATAGGCCCTCCCGTTAATGTACCGACAATTAATACAATATGGCGCATATCAAATTGAAAACCATTATTTGTTTTTGCTGCAAATGTAATACAGAGTACGGTAGCAAGGCAACAGAGTACAATGAATATAGCTGAATTTAATTTAGGAGAGCGTTTCCCTTTTTGATTCCAAAATAAATGATATACGAGCATTGTAATCAGGATGAATAATATATTTAAAAAGAGATAAATAATAAAGGATTTCAGTGGGATGCCTCCTCTCTTCTTAGATTAAATTAATCATACTATAAAATGAAAGAAATGAAATAATAAATAGCGGAAAAATCAGAAATTTTTACGCTAGTATACAATATGTTACAATAAGCTGTGTCAATGAAAGAAGAAATTCCGTGCATCGCGCGGGAGAGGTTCGCGAACTCCCTCTATAAAAAACTATGGAAACAACAATATCCTTAGGTATTGTTTTGTTTTTTTATTGTGACAGTTCAAGAACGTTCTTTCTTCTTATTTATAGTAGAGAAGGAGAATGAGTGAAATGAAAAAAGAAAAAGCAGTTGTTGTTTTTAGTGGAGGACAAGATAGTACGACATGTTTATTTTGGGCAATAGAGCAGTTTGCAGAGGTAGAAGCTGTAACGTTTAATTACAATCAACGTCATAAGCTAGAAATTGATTGTGCAGCGGAAATTGCAAAAGAACTAGGAATAAAGCATACGGTACTAGATATGAGTCTATTAAATCAACTTGCTCCAAATGCGTTAACCAGAACGGATATGGAGATTACACATGAAGAAGGTGAATTGCCATCGACATTTGTAGATGGACGAAATTTACTCTTCTTATCATTTGCTGCTGTATTAGCAAAACAAGTTGGAGCACGTCATATTGTAACGGGTGTATGTGAAACTGATTTCAGTGGTTATCCAGACTGCCGTGACGTGTTTGTGAAATCGTTAAATGTTACTTTAAATTTATCTATGGATTACCCGTTTGTCATTCACACGCCACTTATGTGGATTGATAAGGCTGAAACATGGAAATTATCAGATGAGCTTGGAGCATTTGAGTTTGTTCGAGAAAAAACATTAACATGTTATAACGGAATCATTGGTGATGGTTGCGGTGAATGTCCAGCATGTCAACTTCGTAAAGCAGGATTAGATACGTACCTACAAGAACGCGAAGGAGCGAATAACTAATGGATAACTTTTTTGGATTTCGCATCGTAGAGAATTTGCAAAAAATGGACAAGGATATTCAGCGTAAACAACTCAAATACCATAATAAAAGAGTAATGGTCAGCAAGGAATTTACATTTGATGCAGCACACCATTTACACTGTTATGAAGGGAAATGTAAAAACTTACACGGTCACACATATAAAGTTGTATTTGGAATTAGTGGATATGTAAATGAAATAGGTCTTGCAATTGACTTTGGAGATATAAAAGAAATTTGGAAAAATGAAATCGAAATTTATCTAGATCATCGTTATTTAAACGAAACGTTACCTGCAATGAATACGACTGCTGAAAATATGGTCGTTTGGATTTATGAAAAGATGGCAGAAGCACTAACAAAAGAGAATCGAGTGAACGAATATAAAGGAGCTCGCGTTGAATTTGTTCGTCTATTTGAGACGCCGACTAGTTATGCGGAAGTAAGACGGGAGTGGATGCTTGATGAGTAAAATCCCTGTCTTAGAAATATTCGGTCCGACTATTCAAGGTGAAGGAATGGTTGTAGGGCAAAAAACAATGTTTATCCGTACAGCTGGTTGTGATTATAGCTGTGCTTGGTGTGATTCTGCTTTTACGTGGGATGGATCAGCTAAAGATCAAATTAGACAGATGACACCAGAAGATATTTGGGATGAGCTTGTTGCAATTGGAGGAGAAAATTTTTCACATGTTACGATTTCAGGTGGAAATCCGGCATTACTGAAAAATATTGAGTTTCTTCTTTCTATATTAAAAGAAAATGGAATGCGAACGGCAATTGAAACGCAAGGGAGTAAATGGCAAGATTGGTTACTTCAAATTGATGAGGTAACAATTTCTCCAAAACCACCAAGTTCAACGATGAAAACAGATTTTCATAAGTTAGATGCTATTATTCAGAAACTAGCAGGAAAAGATATTAGTTTAAAAGTAGTAGTATTCGATGATCATGATTTTGAATATGCAGTTAAGATGCACGAACGTTATCCAAAGGTACCATTTTTCTTACAAGTAGGAAACGATGATACAAAAACAGTGGATGATGCGATGCTTATAAAAAAATTATTAGATAAGTATGAATGGCTGATTGATAAAGCTGTAAATTGTAAAGAGATGAATGATGCAAAAGTATTGCCTCAGCTTCATGCGTTAGTATGGGGAAATAAGCGCGGCGTATAACGAGAAGGGATGTTTAAAATGACAGGAAGATTAGATGAAGATTTAAAAGATGTAACATTACTAGGGAATCAAAATACAAAATATTTATTTGAATATAGCCCAGAAATATTAGAGGTATTTGATAATAATCATCCAAACCGTGATTATTTTGTAAAATTCAATTGTCCTGAATTTACAAGTTTATGCCCGAAAACAGGACAACCAGATTTTGCAACAATTTATATTAGCTATATTCCAGAGCAAAAAATGGTAGAGAGTAAATCTTTAAAGTTGTATTTATTTAGTTTCCGCAATCATGGTGATTTCCACGAAGATTGCATGAACGTTATTATGAACGATTTAATTAAATTAATGGATCCGCGTTATATTGAGGTATGGGGGAAATTCACACCACGTGGTGGCATTTCAATTGATCCATACTGCAACTACGGGCGCCCAGGTACGAAGTATGAACAAATGGCTGACTACCGCATGATGAACCACGATCTATATCCGGAAACAATTGATAATCGTTAATAGAAAGAAAGGGCCTGTATAGTATACAGGCCCTTTCTTTCTATTATATTATGCATTTTGATTAATGACAGTATAGTTTTTATGACTTACAACTGTAAGAGGTTCCATATCTAGTTCTCTAAAATTCTTCATAATTGTTATATCAACAATAACAGAGTTTTGATTTACTTTTTGAACACGGCCTTGCATTCCACCTTTAAATTCGATGATATCTCCAGTTTCTGCGATCTGCATAAGCAACTCTCCTTGTTACAGTTTTCCCAAAAAAAGAATAAATTTGGGTTTTTTTATTTCCTCCTATTTTGAACCATATTTCCTACTTTGTAAATGTTTCCAAAGTAAAAATTCGAAAAATATTCACTTTTTGTAAGAAAATATGTAGAAAATCCATGTTTTTTAGAAAAAATAGCAAAAATGCGAGAATCTTTATATCGAGGTATAATGAAAAAGTAGAATAACCTGCTGAAGTGGGAGAAATTAGAGGCGGTAAAATGATGTTTGAATTTGTGGGGAGTGTTATAGCTTTAATTTTATTTTTATTTTCTTATATGCATTTAAAAAAGATTCGTCAATATGATACGAGTACATATTTTGATGGGATGGATGGTATCCATGCTTCGATAACACATGATAGTGGTGGGGAGATGTAAAGGTATATAACTTTATTTTCTTGCGTGGTATGATGTTTAGAACTAGTGCATAATAGAGTTCATAAGTGATGAATGGAGAGTGAAAAGAATGAAGATTTCTTTTATTCGTCATGGTTGTTTAAGTCGTATAAGAGAACCGATGACAATTAATTCATTTCACGAATGGATGAAACAGTATGATTCCGAGTCAATGATACAAAAAGCTAAAATGCCGATAGAAACAATAGAGGCAATTGAAGCAGCGAAATTTGTCTTAACAAGTGATCAAAGGCGTGCTGTACAATCAGCAGCTGAATTGACGGATTCTTTATCTTTTATGCAAAATTCTCTTTTTAGAGAAGCTGAAGTTCCTTCATGCTTTTTTGCTCCGAAGTGGTTGAAATGCACAATTAAGGTATGGATGTTCATTGGACGAACATTATGGATACTTGGCTACCATAAAGATGTTGAGTCTTATAAGGAAGTAAGAGAGAGGGTAAGGCAAGCGGCTTACCTGTTACATCGTTATGCTCTCGTACATGGAAGTATAGCTCTTGTAGGTCATAATTATGTGAATGTAATGATTGGTGCCGAACTGAGAGCGATGGGATGGTCTGGTTCTCCTATTTTGCACAGAGAGCCATGGGGATGTACAACATATACGTTTCACGAGGCGATGGATGGAAATATATTAAATACAAATTTAACATAAAAGCACACGATTTATATAAATCGTGTGCTTTCTTTTTAAGATATAGAAATTTTGACGTTTAATGGTTTTACGAGATGAGCATAAGGTTCCCCTACTAGCATAACAATTTCATCTTTTTTATAACCTAACTTTTCGTATAGTGAATAGGCGCGTTTGTTTTCTAAATTAACAAGTAAAGCGATTTTTTTATGCCCTTTTTCAGTTGCATAGATTTCGGCAGCTTCAATTAATTTAGAACCTATACCTTTTCCGCCGTGTGCACTTGAAACTGATAATGTATCAATGTAATACTCATCAAGCTCAGCTTCTTTTTCTAACGTAATTGATTCATCTTTATGTAATGCTCTTAAGTGATATACAATTGGTGCGTCAAGCTGTGTTGCTTCACTACCGTGATAAGCGACAATAATTCCAACTGCACTCTCGTCTTGTTCATAGACAAAACAGTTTTCGTAGCTCAGACGGTTATTTTCTTTTGAGAACCATGTCTCAAGTCCTAGTAATACTTCTGCTTCAACTGTGCTACCTGTGATTTTTTCAGCAATTTCATGCAGAGCATTATACAATAAAGGAGCTATTGCCATTGCATCTGTCTTTTTTGCTTTCCGAATCATAGTATCCCTCCTAGTTCTATTTGTATATTGTAGCATAGTGGTATGGAACTTTGCATAATTGAATGCCGAAATGTTTGATATAGAGAAGTAGCTATGTTAGTATATGATATTTAGTGGACATATAGTAAAACAATATTGTTTGCGAAATAACGAAAATAAAATCATGGCATAACAACGAGATAAAGTGAAACGTTAATCAGTAAGATTTTTTGTTCATTCTACGACTGATTAGTAGTCAACACCAATCGGACTACCTGCAAATAGCGGGATAAATTTACAGTTGTTGACCTATAGAATATAAGATAAAATAAAATATTGCAGAGAGGTGAAATACATGGATAAAGAATTAGCAAATACAATTTTAGATCAGCTAAAAAATGGTGAAATAAAGGAGTATGTTGTTACGAAAGATGTATTTTATACGTTCAGAGAAGTTGTTGTAAATAGAGAAGACTTTAAGCATTTCATTGGTAACGCACAGCGAGGCGGGCAAGTGATTTATACATATTCAGAAACGCCACGTTCATAAAGGAGAATTTTGATCAGCAGGGCATCTCTCACTGATTAGTAGCCTTCACCAAACGGACGTTTCATGCGGGATAAATAAAAGATAAAGGAGAGGGGAATTATGGGCGATTTTAAACAAGGCATTTTACCACATTGGGATTATATGTGGAAAGATAGAGCCGGCAATCGATTTATGGGAATGGTTATGTATCCAGAGAAACGAAAATGTTCAGCAAAAATGCTTCAGAAAATAAAAAGAGCATATGAAGAAGCAATAGAAATTAAAGTAACTGTACAAGTTCAACATACATATCAGTACGTAGAAGGACTGATTGTATACTTTGATGAAGAGGCTCCTGTATGTACAATGCTTGATAAAGATGAAAATCCACATCATATATTTGTAAAAGATATTTTGCGCATTGAGTACTCTGAATAAACTTTTCATAAATAAATTGAAGTTCCATAATAATAATCTTTTTCTATAATAGTTATCTTTTAGTATGTAACGAAAAACGAAAGTATATGTATAATATATTTAATAAGGTAAATTTGATAAATGTAATCGTTTTTTAGAGCAGATTATAGTTTCATATCTGTTCTTTTTTGCGTGATGCTGGAGAAATATATTTCTTCAGCATCTACCGTTTTATGACAAAATATATTGTTAACTTTTTTAAAAATAAGGTTAAATTCGTTGACAACTTTTTTGAAAAGCACTTTATTGACATGAGTTTTAGAATGTTGTTTCATAGTCATTGTATTGAAAAAAAACGGCTATCATGTCGAAAAGTAAAAGTTAAAAAAAGAAAGAATTTATACATATATCTTGTGTCTTATTTTGAAACGTAATACAATATATAGAGAAATCAAGAACAACATATAGAGAATATAGATTTGAGAGGGAGGGTCGGAAATGTTAGTTGCATATGATTCTATGACAGGAAACGTGAAGCGTTTCATTCACAAATTAAATATGCCGGCCGTTCAAATTGATGAAGATCTAGTAATAGATGAAGACTTTATTCTTATTACGTATACAACAGGTTTTGGAAATGTACCAGAACGTGTTTTAGACTTTTTAGAGCGCAATAATGAAAAATTAAAAGGCGTATCTGCAAGCGGCAATCGTAACTGGGGAGACATGTTCGGTGCAAGTGCTGACAAGATTTCTACTAAATATGAAGTGCCTATTGTATCAAAATTTGAGTTATCTGGAACAAATAACGATGTAGAATATTTTAAGGAAAGGGTGCGGGAGATTGCGACACATTGAACTGAATAATGAAATCACGCAAATGCAGGACGGTTTTTATCAGCTTCATAAAGATAAAGAGGCATTAGAAGTCTTTATGGAAGAAGCTAGAGAGAATACCGTTCCTTTTAATAGCGTGGCAGAGCGAATGGAGTATATGAAAGAACATGATTACTATTACAACGTTCTGGACGAGTATAGCTTGGAGGAAGTAGAGGAAGTATATAACATCGCTTATGGTGAAAACTTCGAGTTCCAATCTTATATGGCAGCATCTAAGTTCTACAAAGATTATGCGTTAAAAACGAATGATCAAAAACAATACTTAGAAAGCTATGAAGATCGTGTAGCAATTGTTTCATTATACTTAGGACGCGGTGATGTTTCGAAAGCAAGACAATTCGCAAGCATGATTGTAAAACAAAACTACCAACCAGCGACACCAACCTTTTTAAATGCGGGAAGAAGCAGAAGAGGAGAAATGGTGTCTTGTTTCTTGTTAGAGATGGATGATAGCTTAAATTCAATTGGCTTTAACATTAATACTGCGATGCAATTATCAAAAATCGGCGGGGGAGTAGCTTTAAACTTATCTAAGCTACGCGCACGTGGTGAGCAAATTAAAGGTATCGACAACGCTGCAAGTGGCGTAGTACCTGTTATGAAATTGCTTGAAGATTCGTTTTCATATGCGAATCAGCTTGGCCAACGAAAAGGTGCCGGTGCAGTATATTTAAACATTTTCCATTGGGATATTATTGAATTCCTTGATACAAAAAAAATAAATGCCGATGAGAAGAGCCGTATTCAGTCTCTATCAATCGGAATTATCGTTCCAAGTAAGTTCTTTGAGCTTGCTGAGAAAAACGAACCTTTCCATGTTTTCGCGCCTTATACGGTTTATAAAGAATATGGCAAGCATTTAGATGATATTGACATTGATGAAATGTACGATGAATTAATGAGCAATCCGAAAGTGAAGAAGAAGCCACTAGATATTAGTGCACGTGATATGCTTATTAAAATCGCTATGATTCAGCTTGAGTCTGGTTACCCATACTTAATGTTTAAATCAAATGCAAATAATCAACATCCATTGAAGGATATTGGAACTGTGAAGATGTCGAACTTATGTACAGAAATCTTCCAGCTTCAAGAAACTTCAGAAATAAATGATTACGGTACAGATGACATTATCCGTCGTGATATTAACTGTAACTTAGGATCGTTAAATATCGTAAACGTAATGGAAAATAAAGAAATTCGTGAAGCAGTTCATGCGGGAATGGAAGCTTTAACAGCTGTTTCTGATATGACGATTATTCCGAATGCACCAACTGTGAAAAAAGCAAATGACGAGCTTCATTCAGTTGGACTTGGAGCAATGAACTTACACGGATATTTAGCAAAAAATAAAATCGCTTATGAAAGTGCAGAAGCGAAAGAATTCGCTCGTACATTCTTTATGATGTTAAATTACTATTCTATTGAGAAAAGTATGGAAATCGCTACAGAAAAAGGCGAGACATTTAAAGACTTCGATAAATCTGATTATGCGAATGGCACATACTTCGAAAAGTATGAAACGACAGATTACAGTCCTGTAACTGAAAAAGTTCAGCAACTATTTGAAGGAATTCATATTCCGACAAAAGAAGATTGGACAAGTTTAAAAGAGCAAGTGCAGAAGAATGGTTTATACAACTCATATCGTCTTGCCATTGCTCCAACACAATCAATCAGTTACGTTCAAAATGCAACTTCAAGCGTAATGCCGATCGTAAGTCAAATCGAATCAAGAACATATGCGAATGCGACAACATATTATCCAATGCCGTATTTATCAAAAGATACGTTCTGGTACTATAAATCTTCTTACGATATGAATCAGTTTAAATTAATTGATTTAATCGCAGAAATTCAAGAACATATTGACCAAGGAATTAGTACAATTCTTTACGTTAATAGTGATATTTCAACACGTGAATTAGCACGTTACTACATCTATGCACATAAAAAAGGCTTAAAGAGTCTGTATTATACGAGAACACGTAAATTAAGCGTGGAAGAGTGTGTGGCTTGTACCGTTTAATATAAAAAGTGAGACATGATGAGCAGGGTTTTCTGAACCCTGCTCATGCTTAGTTATCATATTTAGAGAAGGGGCGATTTAATGCGTGCGGTAAACTGGAACAAAAAAGAAGATGATTTTAGTTTAATGTTTTGGAAGCAAAATATCGCTCAGTTTTGGACAGAAGAGGAAATCGCGGTATCTTCTGACAAAAATACTTGGGCACAATTATCAAAAGAAGAGCAGATTGCTTATAAGCGTGTATTAGGTGGTTTAACACTTTTAGATACGAAACAAGGCGGCGAAGGTATGCCTCTTGTACTTGTTCATCTTGAAAATTTACAAGCGAAAAGTGTATTAGCTTTCATGGGTGCTATGGAAGAAGTACATGCGAAGAGTTACAGTCATATCTTTACAACGTTAGCTACTGAAGAAGAAATTGATGATATTTTTGAATGGGTAGATACTCATCCATTACTTGAGAAAAAGGCCGGTATTATTACTGGTTACTATCGTCGTTTGCTAAAGCCTGAAGTAACGAAAAAAGAGTTATACATGGCAATGGTAGCAAGTGTGTTCTTAGAAAGTTATTTATTCTATAGTGGATTCTTCTATCCGCTTTACTTAGCTGGTCAAGGAAAACTAACAGCAAGTGGTGAGATTATCAACTTGATAATTCGTGATGAGTCAATTCACGGCGTATTCGTCGGTATTTTAGCACAACAAATCTTCGCAGAACTTTCTGCAGAAGAGCAACAAGAAGTGCAAAAAGAAACACAAGAGTTATTAATGGAACTATATGAAATTGAAATGGCCTATACAGAAGAAATTTACACTTCTATCGGTCTTGTAGAAGATGTAAATCGTTTCGTTCGTTACAATGCGAATAAAGGGCTTATGAACTTAGGACTTGAGCCAAAGTTTGAAGAAGAAGAAATTAACCCAATCGTTTTAAATGGTTTACGTACAGATACGAAAAACCATGATTTCTTCTCTGTAAAAGGAAATGGTTACGTAAAAGCAACGAACGTTGAAAAGTTAGCTGACGATGACTTCGTGTTTAACTTTTAATATAGGATTATAAAGAAAAGCTGTCTTATTGATTGATAAGACAGCTTTTCTTTATAATTTTGTTTACATAACACTATTATTTTTGTATAGCAATTTATATTTGGGAAGTTCTATTCGGTTAACGGATAGAACTTTTTTGTAATTAAATGGGTATTTACAAACCTTTTGTATCAGTGTATTATTTAACTAGTACACCGATACAAAAGGAGGGAAGAAATGAAAATAGAGTTTTCTCCAAATACACCAATTTACATTCAGGTAATGGAATACATAAAAAAAGAAATCGTAACAGGACATTTATTGCCTGGTGATAAAATTCCCTCTGTCCGTGAATTAGCGAGTGAATTACAAGTGAATCCAAATACGATTCAGCGTACATTTCAAGAGCTAGAACGGGATGGAGTTGTTGTAACACGTAGAGGAATGGGACGGTATGTAACGAATGAAGGGGAGAAAATTATGGAGCTGCGAAAAGAGATGGCGAAAGAATTACTTCATTCTTTTATAGATGGAATGGACAATTTAGGTTTTTCAGAAGAAGAAATTCTTACAATTCTTCGTTCTTCATTACATGATAAGAGGGAGGAGAGCCAATGACAGAGCTATTGAAAATAGAAAACTTATGGAAGAGATACGGATTAAAAGCAGTGATCCGTGAATTAAACATAGAGATTACGGAAGGGAAAATCGTTGGGCTTGTTGGAGATAACGGGAGCGGGAAAACGACGTTATTGAAAATGATTGCAGGCTTGCAACACCCTTCTGAAGGTAGTATTACAATAGACGGTAAAAAGGTAGGATTACAGACGAAAGAAATCGTTTCATTTATGTCCGATAAGCCAGTCTTTGATGATTGGATGACTGTAAAAGATGCTTTATTTTTTTACCGAGATTTTTATAAAGACTTCGATATTCAAAAAGCGGTAGATACGATTGCAGAATTTAAAATACCGTTAGAAGAAAAAATTACAGCATTGTCAAAAGGTATGGTTGAGAAGCTGCAGATTATTTTAACGTTTTCTCGAAAAGTGAAGCTATACGTACTGGATGAGCCGTTGGGCGGGATTGATCTTGTTTCTAGAGAACATGTACTTGAGCTAATACTTAAATTTTATCGTGAAGATTGTACGCTACTTATATCGACTCATTTAATAAGAGAAATCGAAAATATATTCGATGAAGTAATCTTTTTGAAAGATGGAGAAATAATATTGCATGAAAATGTGGAAGAACTACGATTTCAAAAGGGTAAAGCAGTACATGAGCTGTTTAAGGAGGCCTATGAGAAATGAGTCAGCTTTTTCGTTATCTGTATAATTGTAATAAGAGAAAGATAGCCATTATTTACTTTGGTTTTATTACAGTTTCATTCATTCTTTTATTTAATATGAAAGGAGTTTCAGGAGTTAGAATTTCAGGTAGGCAAGATATAATTATTATTATATTCTTTATCGTACTAGGTATAAATGGATTTGCAATTCTTTTAACAGGTATATCGTCTTTTCGGAAAATGTTAAAAAACTCTATGCTACGTTATACTTCTATTTCAGCAAAAAAGTATATATGTGCAAATATTTTATTCTGTGTACTACTCTTTATGATTTTACTAGGAATAGGAATCATTTTTCTATACTATTTTTCTTTAAATATTTACAATGGAAAAACTAATTTAGGTATTCAGCAAGCAATACACAGTTTATATAATTATGGAATATTACATCATATATTATCTATTTTCTTATGGGGACTAGATTTTCTTAATATGCTAGTTTCTATTTATTTTATTATAGTAATTGTAAAACTATTCAATGTGAAATCATCGATGAATAAAGTTGCTTGTTTAGTTTTATTCGTCATTTTTACCGCATTTAATGGAGGAATAACGTATATTTTTCAGCAAATAGAAAAGTATGTGTTTGCTATAAATAATATTGGATTTATAGATCAAAATGGTTTTTTAAATACATCATTTTATTCTGGTACAGAGGTTACAATTTTAAATCTATTTTTTAATTGTTTATTAACAATTATATTACTAGTAGTTACAGGTCACATTATCGATAAAAAACTAGAAGTCTAAAGGAGGAATCAGCATTGGGAAACGTAGTAGTAAAGTTAGAGAATGTTCGAAAAAGGATTGGTGGAACGGAAATTATTCGTGGTTTATCATTTGAGGTTCGTGAAGGAGAAGTATACGGATTCCTTGGACCGAATGGTAGCGGTAAGACGACGACGATCCGTATGATGACAGGTCTTATTTCAATGACAGAGGGCGATATTACAATTTGTGGACATAGTATTCGCTCGGAGCGTGAAAAGGCACTAGAGCAAATTGGAGCGATTGTAGAAAATCCTGAACTATATGATTATATGACAGGAATGCAAAACTTAAAGCATTTTGCGAATATGGCCATTACACCAATTAGTAAAGAGCGGATTGCTGAGATTGTAAAGCTTGTTGAATTAGAGCATGCGATTCATAAAAAGGTGAAAACATATTCACTTGGTATGAAACAACGTTTAGGAATTGCACAGGCATTACTTCATCAGCCGAAAATCTTAATTTTAGATGAGCCGACAAATGGACTAGATCCAGCTGGTATTCGCCAAATTCGTGATTATTTACAACGTTTAGCGAAAGAAGAGAATATTGCTGTAATCGTATCAAGTCACTTATTGAGTGAAATTGAATTAATGTGTGATCGCGTCGTTATTATTAAACAAGGTGAGTTTGTACAAGAGTACAACTTACATGAAAAAGTGAAACATGATGAGGCAGTCGTTGTAGCGTTTGAAGTAGATGAAGTTCAGAAAGCAAATGAAATCATTAAAGGTAAAGCAAAAGGGAATGTAATTGTAGCATCTGTAACAAAAGACAACATTCCGCAACTTGTAAAAAAACTTGTTCATGCTGATGTGCTTGTATATGGCGTTACTGTTCAAAATAAAACGTTAGAGGATGAGTTCTTAGCGATTACTGGGGGAGTGAAAGCGTAATGTTTAAATTAATTCAAAATGAATTTTTAAAGTTGCATGCGAAAAAAGGTATGTATATTTTAATTGGTGTCATTGCTTTATTAGAGATTTTAGGAACAGTAGTATTGGCGAAATGGGGCGACGCTGGTAGCTTAAGTGGATCTTACTTAGATTTTGCAAGTTCAAATATCGGCTTAATTATGATATTCACAACGATCTTTGGAATTACAATAGCTTCTCGTACAATTACAGATGAATTCCAAAAAGGAACGATTAAGCAATTATTAATTCGTCCAAGAAAACGAATGACAATTTTATTTTCTAAATATATTACAGTATTATTAACGATGTTATTTATCGTATTTGCTAGTACGTTAATTGCTATGATTATTGGTATAATTGTAATGGACGGTAGTAAAACTGAATTAACGTTAGGAATTGCTTTAAAAACAATTGTATATCAGCTGTTATCACCATTTTTCTTTGCAACACTTGCATTTTTCTTAGCAAACGTGTTTAGAAAGTCTGTATTACCAATAATTATTACGATGTTTCTATTATTCTTACAAGGTACAATTAACATGGTATTAATGATGTTTGCAAAAGGTGTAGCGAAGTTTGTAGTATTTAGCCATTTGGATTTAAGAGCTTACGATAGCAATAAATTAATTAGTGGCGGAGTAGAACCAACATTTACAGAATTTACATTTACAACTTCATTATTACTTGTAGCTGCATACTTTGTTGTGTTACTTGTAGCATCAAGTGCATTATTCCAAAAACGTGACGTATTATAATAAAAGAAATCCCCGCTTGTAAAAACGGGGATTTTTATTACATAAAATTCACTTAGATTGCAACTTGAAGAACAGCGATATGGTATTTTAAGAGATATGCTGTTTGAAATGATTTGAGAAAAATAGGAAGAATTTCAACTATATTCATATTATAATTTAATTATCCTGCTATTTATAGGGAAAGGATTGCCTATAAAGTACTGATTAAAGTTTTATTGTATTTTTACTATCTTTGGGGGTGTTCTATATGCACTATGCATTTTCACGTATAAGGCTACGTAGCTTTTTTGGATGGATGATTATAGGGGTGCTCCTTATAATGATCCCATTAGGTCTAGCAAATGTTTCTGAGAATACGATGGAGGTTATTTCACAAATAACTGTATTTTTTGTATTTCCGTTACTTTGGCTATACGTAAAAACAAATAAAAATAATATTGTATTTAACAGTTTTTTTAATAAGCCAGGACGTTTACCTTGGGGATTAATTATATTAGCAACGATAATGGGGATGATTTTTTCAGTTGGCATATCTCAGATTCAATTTTACATATTAGCACATACGTTACCGAATTTCTTAGTTACTATGCTAGAAGACGGAAATGTTATTAATACGAGTAACGTATATATGACGATATTTACTTTCATTTCAGCATGTGTGTTAGCACCTATTATGGAAGAGGTTATTTTTAGGGGATTTTTCTTACAGCGAATGGCTTATAAATGGGGAATTAAAAAAGCTGTAATTATATCTTCAATTATTTTTGGCTTAGGACATTTTGATGTTATTGGTGCGTTCATGTTTGGTGTCGTTATGTGTCTTTTATACATAAAGACAAAAAATATATGGACGAATATAGCTGTGCACGCTCTAAATAATTTGATTGCAACAAGTATGCAATTTTTCGGTGGAGAAGAAAGTGGTACAATCTCAATTACTGAATTACAAGCGCAAAGTAATTTATGGATTGGTATCGGTCTTACAGTTGTTGGATTACTTTGGTTAATTCCTTATGTTTGGAAACAATGGCGTACAGTAAAAGAAGTTGGCGTGCCACCAGTACGTTTTATAAATGAGCAAAAAGTAGTGAGTTCATCACAAGAAAATGAAGTGTATAGTCAAGTGATCGTAACCGATAGATTGATGGCCATAGAGTTACCAGATGAGGCTGTAAATAAGCTTCGGTTAGAAGAAAATGATTATGTAACAGTATCTGTAGAAGAAGATAAAATCGTTATAAAGAAAGCACATAATAGATAATTAAAAAGTAGCTCCTTAAGAGCTACTTTTTAATTTGTAATAATTTCCACACGAAAATTATTACCGTTCTTTACATATTTAATATCTGTAACAGTGCGGACCGTCTTTAAAATCTCCACTTTTTCACCAATTCGCGGGATGGTCGGAACATTGTCCCAAATACCAAGCAAGTCATCTAATTGTGCCGTTTTTTCATAAAACCAGATTTTCAATGTAAAGCCCCTTTCTCGAACTTTATGTATTTTAATACATAATATATTATTTTTATTCTTATTGTAAGGGGTTTTTTTATATTTTATGAATAAAAATAAATTAATCTTCTGGGAAGATATGTTCAATATCAGGAGTAAGAGATACTTCTGATAATACGATATGAGAAACGGTCGTTGCATATGAAGAAACATCATTGATAAATTCTTCCAGTTCGACGAGTGAAGGAACAGAAATTTTTACAATGTAGCATAAGCTTCCTGTTACTCGGTAACAAAAACTTGCAGATGGATAAGACTGAATAAACTGTTGCATACGTGTTGTATCACCATTTTTTAAAGTGATTTCTAAAATACAATCTAAAACGAGTCCTGCCTTTTTATAATCAATATCGATTGTGTATTTTTGAATAACCCCTTCGCTTTCGAGCTTACGAACACGTTCTGAAGTAGACGGAGCAGATAAGTTTACTCGTTTCGCCAATTCACGCATAGAAAGGCGACTATCATTATATAATTCATTTAAAATTTTTCGATCAACACGGTCTAGTTGCATTTGTAAATATACCTCCAGTAAAATAATGATTTTTGTAAAGGAAAAATATAAATTAAGATTCATATGAAATGTAAAGTGAACGTTATTTATTTTACAATAAAACAGAAGGAAATAGGAGGGGAAATAATGGAGAGAATTTCATTATCAAATGTAGGAGATACAAAGTTTCAAAAGTTATTAGGGCATAATTCGGATATATTACATTCGTGGATTACGTTAGAAGATACACTGTACAATAAAGGAACTCTTTCAGCAGAGTTGAAGGAGCAAGTGAGAAGAACATTAGCGTATGGGAATGAATGTCCGTACTGTATGGCAAAGGGAAGACCTGATGATGTGCAAAGGGCAGAGGAGATTGGTGTAGCTGTTACTTTTGCGCATACATTTGTTCATGACCGAAAAGCAATAGATGATACTATGTTTCACGTATTAAAACAATATTGGACAGAAAAAGAAATTGTAGAGCTTTGCGCCTATGTTTGCTTTATTACTGCGTCACAACAACTTGGTTTTCTATTTCAATTACAGCCAAATTAAGGGGGAAATGATGACAAATCAAATAGCACTTATCATAATCGATGTACAAAAGGCATTTCAATTACCAGATTGGGGCGAGAGAAATAATATTTTTGCTGAAGAAAACATGAGAATTTTGTTAGAAGAATGGAGAAAAAGGAAACGACCAGTTTTTCATATTCAACATGTAAATAAAGAAAATGCTCAGTCAATGTTTTATGAGAGAGCGGAAACGGTAAACTTTAAAGAAGAAGTGCAACCACTACTTGGTGAAGTGGTTATTCAGAAATTCGTTAACAGCGCGTTCATTGGGACAAATTTAGAAGAACAATTAAGAAAGAACAAATGTAATGCAGTAGTGATTGTAGGATTAACGACAAATCACTGTGTGGAAACTACGACACGAATGGCAGGGAATTTAGGATTTACAACATATTTAGTGAGTGATGCAACGGCTACTTTTAACCGTAAAGGTTTAGATGGTAAGGAGTATAGTGCAGAAGATATTCACAATATGACACTTGTAAATTTACATGAAGAGTTTGCTACGATTGTGACGACAAAAGAAGTATTAAAATTATTTTAAGAAAATAATTGCAAATTATGTAGAAAAAAATAAGAATATTTCGTATAATCTAAGTACAATCATTTTGAAAATAGGGGTGGCATCATATGGAGCAAATTTCAGTAAAGAAATTAGAAGAGGTACTTGTTGTAGCAGGGGATGATAAACAGAAGCAAAAGGAATTTTATGAATTGCTCTTATCTACTGAGTTTTATGTTGCTGGTTCACTAGAAGCAGAGGACGGGGCAACAGAGGGAATACTTCGTTTGCGTCATTTCCAAGGAGAAGGTAGATGGATCGTTCCGTTCTTTACACAAATGGAATTTGTAAAAGATGTGTTGCCAGAAGGAACGCCCCTTATTACGATACGTGGGAAAGAGTTATTTGGTAGCATTGAGAAAGATGCTACAGCTGTATTAAATGTTGGTACTGATATAAGTAAAACATTTATTCCAGAAGAAATTGCAGATATCGCATCTGGACGAATTTTTAATTATTATAAGTAAAAGGAAAAGCGTAATCGCTTTTCCTTTTTAATTTGAATATGGAGTGGCTATACCGGAAGAAATAGAGACTGTTTTATTATTCGTGTTTATTGTCGCTGTAGCTCCAAGTGGAATACCGATGTTTGGACTTATATGTCCAATTGGTAAACCGAATAGGACCGGTATATGATATGGTGCGAAATATTCATATAATATTGCTTGCAATGATTGAGATGGCTTTGAAGGAGTACAGTCGTGACAACTTGTGAAAATAACGCCCCTGCATTCATTAAACTTTCCAGATAAAAGTAGCTGATTTAACATACGGTCAATGCGGTACGGTTCTTCACCAATGTCTTCAAGTAATAAAAGTGTATTGTCCGTATTTATCTCATAGGGCGAGCCAATTATACTTGTCAACACAGCTAAATTTCCTCCAACTAACGTACTTGTAACTGTACTGTGAGAGCTAGATACGATACATTCTGATGCAGATAAAATGGTTGAATACGGATGGAATAGCTGATTGAAAGAGGATAAAGATAGGGAATCAATACCTTTTCCTAGTTCTTCAATCATCGGACCATGAAATGTTATAAGCTTTGCATAACGTGAAACAGCAGTATGTAAAGCTGTAATATCGCTATATCCCCAAAAGATTTTAGGGTTTTGCCGAATGATTTCATATTGAATGTGAGGGAGGAGACGAGCACTTCCGTAACCACCTCGTGCACAGAAAACGGCCTTCACTTCATTATTTGTAAATGCTTCATGTATATCGTCAAGCCGAACTTGATCACTTCCGGCTAAAAATCCATATTTCTCGTAAACGCTCTTCCCGATTATTACGGATACCCCCATCTCTTGTAATACATTCACACCTTGTAATACATTTTCGATTGTAGGTGGACCAGATGGTGCAATGATCATTACTGTATCACCTTGTTTTAATGCATTTGGATAAATCATTAAGCTCAGCCTCCTTCTCTTTCAATATATTCGCTTCATATGAAGTTCAACCCTTGCAAAAGCAGGGGAAAGCTTATCAAATAAAGAAGATATAAGGGAAATAGGAGGGAAAATGATGTTTACAAGTCGAGTAACAGACATATTAAAAATTGAGTATCCCGTTGTTCAAGCCGGTATGGCAGGCGCGATTACGACGCCAGAACTTGTTGCAGCAGTAAGTAATAGCGGAGGATTAGGGACGCTTGGAGCGGGCTATATGAGCCCAGAACAAATTCGTGAAGCGATTTATAGAATAAGAGAACTAACAGATAAGCCGTTCGGTGTTAATTTACTTGTAACGAAAGAGATAGAAATAGAAGAAGAGAAGGTAAATGAGGCGAAAGTATTACTAAGCGGAGTGAATAGAGAATTGGGTATAGAAGTAGAAGGAACGTTAAAGCTTCCAAAAAGCTATAAGGAACAATTACAAGTGCTATTAGATGAAAAAGTACCGGTCGTTAGCTTTGCATTTCAAACGTTAGAAAAAGAAGAAATAAATGATTTAAAAAGAAGTGAAATAAAAGTTATCGGAACAGCTACCCATGTGAAGGAAGCGAAAGTACTTGCCGAGCTAGGAGTAGATATTATTGTCGGGCAAGGAAGCGAAGCCGGAGGGCATAGAGGAACGTTTATTGGGAAAGAACGAGATGCTATGATTGGTACTTTTGCGTTGATACCTCAGTTAGTAGGGGTTATTCCGCATATCCCAATTGTCGCAGCAGGTGGTGTAATGAACGGACAAGGGCTTGTTGCGGCATTGGCACTAGGAGCAGAAGGTGTTCAAATGGGATCGGCCTTTTTAACAAGTGAAGAGAGTATTACGCACGATGTGTATAAAGAAGCGGTTTTACATAGTACAGATACGAGCACAACTGTAACTCGTGCGTTTTCTGGGAAATATGCGCGGGGTATTCGGAATGAATTTATAGAGAGACATGAAGGAAAAGAAGAAGGGCTACCGATGTATCCAGTGCAAAACGTATTAACTTCTAAAATACGCCAAGAGGCAGCGAAGCAAAATAAGGAAGAATATATGTCACTTTGGGCAGGACAGGCAGCATCATTAGCTCGAATCGAATCAGCTCAGCATGTAGTGGAGCGAGTTATGAAAGAAGCAGAGAATGCAATCGAACAATTACAAAATATATACAAAAAGACCACTTGAGTAATTCAAGCGGTCTTTTCATTAGTTTGCTTTATAAAATTGTTGGATGGCTTCGTCGATGTAAACCCAGCCTTTCCAACCTAAGTGCATATGATCTTTTAAGAAGTATTTATCGTATTCATGATTTGAGAAGTCAGCAATTGGATAACCAGCTTTTTCAATTTGCTCATGAACTTTCTTATAGTATGCTTCGCGGCGTTCTTTCGGGAAGCCAGCGTAGTCGTACCAAGGACCTTTTACAGGAACAGAAATGAAGAGTGGTTTTGCACCAGATTGTTTTAATAAATCAAGTACAATTTGTAAATCTTCATATTCTGGCGATTGATCATAAGCATCATTTTTTAAGTAGCCTTCACGTTGCTTTAATTTCTTCTTGATTTTGCTATTGAAGTAACCATCTTCGATACCATATTCATTAGATCCAGATTCTGCTGCACCTGTTTGATCTGCATGTTTACGAGCTTCATCCCAGTTCATTTGTTTTAATGAAGGGTCAAGCTTTTCTTTATGCGGTTTAATATTAAACATAGCTGTAAATAAATCTTTACGATCTAAAATGTTACGGTAAATATAAGCGAAAGGTTTAGCAGCAAGTGCTTTTACTTTATACTTCGTATCATCATAAGCGATGCCTTCAAGCGAGATTTTTAATAAAGTTTCTTTTTTTACAATCTCAAAGTTTAATAAACGCTTTGCAATTTGTTTTTTCATTTCAGGTTTTAAATCATTGTTGAAAATGAAGTGGTAACCTTGTTGTTTTGAAAAGTTAGGTGCAAAGTGCGTTTCATCAATACCTTGTGGTACAAACCATTGCGGAGAAAGAACGAATACCATTTTCTTATCTTTCAATTGATCCATTGTAGATGCGAAGTTTAACACATGTACAAGGTCTTGTGTTCCGCCGCGTCCAAGAAGGAATGGCGTAAATCCTTCAGGCTTTACTTTAAAATAATTAGATGGATGGAAAGCATCCATACGTGCGAATTCCGATGAACCGTACATCGGAAGATATTTTGGATCTGCTAACATCTTTTGCTGTAAAATCATACTTTGAATTTTTTCTTCTTTTAAAGAAGTAGCAGCTTGTTCTACTTTTTCATCACTTAAAAGTGGAAGTAGGAAGCGCGTTGGAATAAGTAAGAATACAGCAAAAAGGGCCAATGCTAAAAGCATCGGACCAAATTTTGCTTTGTTCATCGGATTTCTTCCAACTTTTTAATAACCATGTTTGGTGTAGCCCACTCGTCACGGTCAAAATCAGAAATAGAAACTTCAATATCTAAACGCTCTTGGAATTCAACTAATAAAGATACTACAGCAAAAGAATCAAGAATACCTTCTTCAAATAATTGAACATCTAAGTTTTCTTTCACAATATCGTTTTCACATACTTCTTCTAAAATATCTAATACTTGCTCTTTGAATTCTGCCATTTTTAAAATCTCCTTTATATCCGAAATTATTATATGTGCAACTTCTTAATGGAATAAGAAGGGTGCATTAAAAGTATCTGTTAAGGTGTCCAGAGAAGATTAGGAAACCGAAACATACAATGTGGAACGTAATTACAATCGCAAGGATGCGTGTGAATTTATTGTTTGGCCAAAATTTATGCTTCTTGTTTTTTCGTTCGAAAATATCGAATAAAATAAACAGTGCGGCATGATATAGACCATAAATAATATACTGCGCAACAGCGCTTCCTTGGATATGCCAAATTCCCATAATGAAGAAGTTTAAAAATGCACCGATATACGAAATTGTGTAACGGTTCTTAATTAACTTTTTCTTCGTTGCAAAAAATACGAAACGCATGTAGATGAAGTCACGGAACCAGAATGATAAACTCATGTGCCAGCGGTTCCAGAAGTCTTTAATATTACGACTAAGGAATGGCTTATTAAAGTTTTCTGGCGTTTTAATTCCCATCATATAACTTACACCAATTACAAAAGAGCTATAACCAGCAAAATCAAAGAATAGATATAAGCTATAGCTATACATGTAAATCATATTTGAAAAGATTGTATCGTGTTGAGCGAATGCTGGATCCATACAATATTGCTTTATTAAGTAAGCAATAATAAATTTATACAAGAAACCTTGGAAAATACGATTTAGTCCTGTATATAGTAAATTTTGATATTCTTCAGCGCTAGGTGGCTTTTGAATATCTTTTTGGAATCTACGGTAACGATCGATAGGTCCTGTTGAAATCGCAGGGAAAAATAAAACGAATTCCCAGAAGTTAAAGAAAGAAAGCTCTTTAATTAAACCATCACGAACTTCAAATACCATTTGAACTGCTCTGAATGTTACGTAAGATATACCTAGAAAAACAACAAGTTTTAACTCAGGTAGTAACGATGCAAATGGTGCGATTTTTGCCAAAATAAGAGGCAAAATCGATAAAATAACAGCTATGCAAAATGTGAATGTACTATTATTTTGTTTTCTTAAAATTAAATAGCCTTTAATTAGGGCATATTGCCAAATAATAAATGCGGCTAACATCATTGCTTGCTTTGGTTTATCTGAGAAGATAATAGCAAGCATGACTAATGTTAAAACGGCATTATATTTACGCAACATTTTACCTTTTAATCCAGCTATGATAGTAGGTATTAATAAAATGCCCACTATAGCGAAAAAATAAAATGATCCATATGCGGTCATGCTGTAACCTCACTCAATAATTTTTTGCGATCTACCTTTCCATTTGGTGTCATTGGAATAGAAGATTGATACATGAATTTACGTGGAATCATGTAGTTTGGTAATCGCTCATTGAGTTCTTTTTTGATTGCAGATGTTAATTTGAATTCTTTTTCAAACGAATGCTCCCCAGGAACAACAACCGCTAATAAATAATCGTATTTCTCACCTTTTTTAATTGGAACGATAACTGCTCCTTCTACGTAAGAACACGCACGAAGGTGATGCTCAATTTCTTCTAATTCCATTCGATAACCATGCAACTTAATTTGGAAATCAAGACGACCATTATAGAATAGAAGACCATTTTCAACATAGCCAGCATCGCCTGTTTTATAGGCGCGCTCACCGTCAATCATAGTAAATGCTTTTTCTGTTAATTCAGGGCTTCCTAAATATCCAACGCTTACGCTTGGACCGACAATTACGATTTCACCTTTTTCACCATCAGGTGCAATCGTGCCATCTTCTTTCATAATAAGAAGGCGACAGTCTGATTTACAATAGCCAACTGGAAGTGATTTGTATTGATTAAGCACTTCTTCTGTAACGTGAATACCTGTTACAGCGACAGTAGCTTCTGTTGGACCGTAAGTATTCATAATTGTTGCTTTTGGGAAACGCTCAATTAATTTTCTAGCCACTTCATTTGGTAACACTTCACCGCAGAATAAGAATGTTTTCATGTTCGGTAGCATACTTTCAGAGAAGGATGCTTCCATTAAACACATTTCAGCGAAAGAAGGTGTCGAAGTCCATACTTGAATATCCGATTGCTCTAAAGAAGCAAACAAGTCTTTTGGACGCGCAATCATATCTTTATCGATTGCCCAAAGTGTACCACCTGTTACTAATGATGGGTAAATATCCATTACAGATAAATCGAATGAGAAAGGTGCTTGATTTAAGAATACTTGCCCTGTTTGTAAGTTGAAATCTTCTACAGCCCATTTTGTAAAGCTAACAAGGCAGTTATAAGTAATCTGAACCCCTTTCGGATTACCTGTGCTTCCTGATGTGTAAATAATGTAGAAGTTCTCATCACCTTTTACCGCATGTTCAGGATTTGGAGTGTTCCCTTTATGAGTAAAGAAAATATCTTTTAAGTTGTCTTCACTTACGATGCGAACTGGTAAATCAGTTACAGTTACTGCTGTTGCCGATAAAAGTAATTTCGCACCAGAATTTTCAGCAATACGTTGTACACGATCAGCTGGGATAGATAAATCTACAGGAATGTAAGCATGTCCAGCTTTTACACATCCTAAAAAGTTAACAATCATTTCAGGTTGCATATGGCCATACACCATAATTGGTGAACGATCGTCTGGATACTCAGAAGAAATCCAATGTGCCAACGCATCAGAATCTTCCTTTAATTGTTTGTACGTAATTTTCGCATCTCGCCAAACAAAAGCGGTTTGATCAGGCGTTTCTGCAGCCCACTTTTCAATTTGTTCTAATAACTTCATAACGTTCCCACCCTAGAATTCATTGTAAATAAATGTACTTGTGTTTGTATCATGGAATCCATACAACCACAGTAATGCAAATAAAATTGCAAGATAATAAACCGTCTTTGCAACCCATTGTGTGAGTGGTCGAGACCATATCTCTTTTAATCTTTCCATGTCTTTCCCTCTCTTAATGAAATAATAGCTCTTTGTAGGTATCATGTCCTACATTATTGTGAAAAAAACAAAATCCCACATTTTAGGTAAAAATAAGTCAAAAGGCTCTTTTTTGATATTAGCACTAAATACTAAAAAAGAAAATCCCTAACTTAGCAATTATATTACATTCAGCATGAATTTGTAATGGGTTTGACATGTAAATAGAAAGTGGATTGTGTGAATACATAAAAGTGGACTATAAGAATACGTAAAAATACAGTATTTGTTTTTATTAATCATTCAAGACGGAGTAAACTTTTAAATTTCTAGTTCTTTTGAAAAGGAGGAAATTATCATGAATAGAGTGTGGAAGAATCTAATTTCGGAAGAAAATATCGTGAAATGGAGAAGGCACTTCCATAAGTATCCGGAATTATCATTTCATGAAAAAGAAACTTCGCAATTTATATATGATACATTATGCTCATTTTCTTCTTTTGAAGTAACGAGACCGACGAAGTATAGTGTACTAGCAATTAAAAGAGGTGTGAAGCAAGGGAAAGTAATTGCGATTCGAGCTGATATAGATGCTTTGCCAATTCAAGAGGAGACAAGTAAATCTTATACATCTGTGAATAAAGGAATGATGCATGCATGTGGGCACGATGCTCACACAGCTATTTTATTAAGCACAGCAGAGGTGCTATCAAATATAAAGGAAGATTTTGCAGGTGAGATTCGTCTATTCTTTCAGCACGCAGAAGAGGTGTATCCCGGTGGGGGACAAGAAATGGTTGAGGCAGGTGTAATGGACGGTGTTGATTATGTAATAGGTTTACATGTTATGTCTGGATTAGAAAGCGGAAAGATAGGAATTGTGTATGGGCCGATGATGGCGGCACCAGACGTATTTACAGTTGAAATTCAAGGCAAAGGAGGACATGCGGCGCGACCAGAAGAAACGATAGACCCTATTGCTATCGGAGCACAGATTATTACAAATTTACAACATATCGTATCAAGAAATACGAGTGCTTTTATGCAAAGGGTTATT
Source organism: Bacillus sp. EKM501B (assembly GCF_011800505.1). Lineage (NCBI taxonomy): Bacteria > Bacillati > Bacillota > Bacilli > Caryophanales > Bacillaceae > Bacillus > Bacillus sp. EKM501B. Next base: position 535,036 of record NZ_JAALFZ010000001.1, read on the forward strand.
TCAGTTACACAATTTCATGGGGGAACGGCTGACAATATTATTCCTAGTACAGCAACTTTAATGGGAACCGTTCGTTCATTTAATCAAGCATTGAGGATGGAAGCAGAAGGGAAAATCGAGAAAATTGTGAAAGGAATTACAGAAGCACATGGAGGATCGTATACATATACGTATCGATATGGATATGATCCGGTTATTAATGATGAATATATTACGAAAATAGTAGAAGAAAGTGCACTACATTTGTTTGGGAATGAGCGTGTTGTGAAGCTTGAACCTTCTATGGGTGGGGAAGATTTTTCAGCATATTTAAGAAAAGCACCCGGTTGTTTCATTAAATTAGGAACAGGTAATGAAAATATATATACTTGTTATCCACATCATCATCCGAAATTTGACGTGGATGAATCAGCATTAATTTGTGGAGTGGAGCTATTTTTAGAGACGACTATAAGATTACTAAAATCATAGAAAAACAAAAAAAGGCAACTGCACTCTATTGCAGTTGCTTTTATTTCTTTCCGTCAGAGAGGGCTGAGAAAGAACTATGCTCATTCATAGTATATGAATAGCTAACGGACAAGCTTGTACATTTTAATCATTTTTTTAAAAATAGTTGTTGACATTGATAATCAATGTCAATTAATCTAAAAGTAGTTGAAATTGATAATTATTATCAATAGGATGGATGCGACATGTTAATGAGAAAAAATTTTCACCTTCTGCGGAGGGGATTAAAAGATAAAAATAAAGATAAAGATAAAGATGTTGATCAGCATATGGAATGGCAAAGAAATGTAATTCGGTCTGAATATGTAGATGAGAAGAAGAGCATTCAAACAGAAAAAGAGATACAAAGTAAAGGGAGAGGTTCAGTTGAGTAAGTTAGTAATGATTTTTGCAAGTATGAGTGGAAATACAGAGGAAATGGCTGACCACATTGCCGGCGTAATTCGTGAAACAGAAAATGAAATTGAAGTTATTGATATTATGGATTCACCAGAAGCTTCTATATTAGAACAGTATGATGGAATTATTTTAGGTGCATATACTTGGGGAGATGGTGATCTTCCTGATGATTTCTTAGATTTTTATGATGCAATGGATTCTATTGATTTAACTGGGAAAAAAGCGGCAGTATTCGGATCGTGTGATTCGGCTTATCCGAAATACGGAGTGGCAGTTGACATTTTAATAGAAAAGCTACAAGAGCGCGGGGCAGCAGTTGTGTTAGAAGGACTAAAAGTAGAATTAACGCCAGAAGATGAAGATGTAGAAAAATGTTTACAGTTTGGAGCTGAATTTGTAAAACACCTTTCTTAATGGCAGAAGGGAGATGAAGAGCAAGTGCATGAGAAAATCTCAATCAAAACGATGACAGATTATCATTTGTATGATTTTATGCGTTGTCCGCATAAATTTTATTTTCGTCATATAAAAAGAAGAGAACCTTCTTCATTTGAATGGCAACAAATAGCACAAATGATTGTCAATCAAATTATTAACGAGTATTACACGCTACCTGCGGGTCAACAAACGAAAATTGTACTTTTAATATTAATAGAAAAGTATTGGAAAAAAGTAAGGATTAATATGTTTGCTTCGAAGACGGAGTACTATATTGTATTAGCTAAGCTAACGGATCACTTATTACAGTTTGTTGAAAAGGATGATAGTCAGACACCACCATTGTTTTTATACGAGAAGTTTCAAACATATATGGAAGAGTTAGGTGTCCACATGTCATTGACATTTGAAGTTGGTGAGTGGAGTGCTGGGTCGTTTGTAATTAAAAAGTATGTCGTCGATGCGGATGAGGAAATGCTTGCTCTTTGTCAGAAGCTAATGACAGTATTCAGTTATAAAGCTTTCGGCGTTCTTCCAGGAAAGATTGAAGTTATTAATTTAATAGAAGGAACTAAGTATGAGTACATTCCAAAACAGGAAGATATTATAACTGGAATGGCTGATTTATCTAGAATGAAAGAAATGTTGCAACAACCTGAGCATTATACAGAGCGTCATTTTCGTTCTGAGTGTATAAGTTGTGCATTTCGTAGTGAATGCCAAGGGGAAGAAGTAAAGAAAGAAGCGGAGCAGAAGAAAAATATCGTACATTAAAGGATGCAACTTTGCATCCTTTTTTGTTGTTGACATGAAAAGCTTTTCATCATTTACCGTATATTTATAGCAGATTTTAATAAAGTGAATCTTTAATCAGTGGGGGTTTTGTCAATCCCCCACTGATTATCAGCCCTCATTAATCGGACTACCCGCGAATAGCAGGATAAAGGGAGGAATAATCAATGAAAGATGAAACGAAAGTATTTCAATGGTTAAAAGAACAGAATGCTCCTTTTGAAATTCAACTGCAAATTTTACAGGCATTTCAATTGTATAAAGTCATTGTTGAAATGGATAAAAAGTTAATGTTGTATGAGGAGAGAGTATATAGGGAGAGAATGTAATCTCATCCCTGTAATATCGTTTTTAGCTGTTCTGTGCCTGTAATGAATTCGAGTTTATTCTCTGACTCAAAGTTATAAATAATATTATGTAGTAAAGGACTGTATTGATAGAAGATAGTAATGCGATGAATGAGTAATGGATCATGATGAGAAATAAGTGTACTGTACTGTTCATATACAGATGTAGTAAACTCATGTCCGAAATCATAATATAGTCCTGCAAAATCAAAAGCAGGATCGCCAATTTGCGCATCACCAAAATCGATAACACCTGAAATACTTTTGTTATGCTTGTTAAATAAAATGTGATGATGAGTAAAATCAGCGTGAATGATTGTGTTTTGAAAAGTGGATGTAGCTAAACATGCAAAGAAATTTTCAAATAAGCGATTTAAGGCTAGTTTCTGTAATGAAGTAAGGCTAGTAGTGAGATATTGGTTTAATTTTGTTTGTAGCTCTTTCCAGTAGGTACATGTTTTTTCAATAGGGAAACATAGCGTTGTAACTTGGTGTAAAGGAATGCTATGTAGTACCGCAAGGAAAGTAGCTAATTGTGTAATAATTGCTTTCAGCTCTGGATCCTCCAGCGTGGCAACTGTGTCTGTTTTTAATGGTTCACCATGAATGAGAGTATAGTAACTACAAAGAGGAACCTCATCAGATTCATTTTTATAAATTAGGTGATATTGTGGAACTTCGATTTCTTGTAGTGATTGAGTGAGAATTGCGCATAGTTCTTTTTCTAACGGAATTCGCATCGCATATTCCTGTTTTCGCGGGAAACGAAACAATAGCTCATCATTTACTATAACTGCTACATTATCCCATCCTTCTTCATTTTGTTTATATGAATGTATAGAAAGATTAGGCAAAGCTTCTTTTATATAATGTTTGTAAGAGTCCATAATTGTTCCTCGTTTCTAAGTTAAGTTATTCCACTTTATGATATCAGAATTTTCTTTCTATATGTTAAGATATAGCTATCATTATTAAGAAGGGTGGGAGTATTACGAAAAAAAGACTGTTAATCAGTTCTCTATGTATCGCTTTTATATTGTTTTGGTCATATAAAGAGGAGGTTTTTGCTACCTTTAAACCGATTGATCAGTACGAGTTAAATAAGGAGTTAAAGAACAAAAGTATAGAAAATTTAACTCATAATGAAATGAAAAAGGTAGGAGAGCATTTTGTGACCGAGCAACTATCAGTGTTTGGGTCTACTAATAAAGAAGATGTGAAACGAAAAGGTGAAGAACTATTTTTAAATAGAGGGTATGAACAATTAATGGGAAATTATTATCCAAATCGTTTTCGAGATTTAGAGTATAAATTTACAAACGAGGAGGTACGTGAAGAGACCGATGAGAGTTTTCTTTATCAAGCTGTAGCGTACGTTGCGGGTACTGAAAATGGTAAGAGAAGTGAAATGAAATTGAATTATGAAGTGAAAATTGTAAAGGTTAATAATATATTTATGGTGCTAGAACAAAAGCAGCGCGTACAATAAAGGAAATTCATTGCTCAATAGAACATTTGGGGGGTGTACTACTTAATGCGGAATAAAAAGGCCCTCAAGGAATAAAGGGCCTTTAAAGATTTTCATTTTGTTGACCAAGTTCTTTTTGAGCAATATATAAATTTCCTTGCTCGACTTGTTTAAGGGTATGAACAGAATCTCCTGCATATCCTTTTTGTGTTTTAACAGTTCTTTTTGAACGATTGGAATCTTGTTTCTTCATATAATAGGCCACCTTTCATCAAAAATAAACGAAAATGATAAGTATGAGTAATACAGCAGCGAAAATGGTAATGCCCATTAAAAACGAAGTGTTTTTATATTTAGGTGGCTTATGTACATCTTGCCGATATCCAGGTGAAATTTCAGGGGCAAATTCTTCATCGAATGATTGCTTTTTTTCTTTGTCGTCCATATGTACCCACCTTTCTTTTTCATTATATTATACGTTACAAGAAAAAATATGCATAAAGAAAACAGCCGCTTTATTATTAGCGGCTGTTTTGTGTTGTATATTTTCGTTGTACTTGAAAGAGACGGATAAGTAGGAAGGCAGCGCCAAATGCTAGACCGATAATAAGACCGATCCAATAGCCTTTTGCGGCCCATTCTGTATACGTTGCTAATATATAACCTAGTGGTAGACCTATTATCCAATAAGCAATTAAAGTCATAATTAGAGCGACATTTACATCTTTATAACCACGCAGAGCTCCTTGTACAGGAGTTGCAATTGCATCTGAAATTTGAAATAAAATCGCAAAGATAAGAAATTCTTTTGCTAAATGATGAACTTTTGCATCTGTCGTATAAATAGAAGCAATTTGATCATCAAAGAAGTAGAGAAGAATCGAATATAATAAAGCAAAGGCAAGGGCTAATCCAATTCCAATCAGTCCGTATTGTTTTGCATTATCGAAACGTTTTGCACCAACTTCGAATCCGACCGCAATAGTCATTGCCATTGCTAAACTTAGCGGAGTCATATATAACAAGGAAGCAAAGTTCATAGCTGCTTGGTGAGCTGCAATAGTTGTCGTACTAAAATTACTCATCATAAGCGTTACCGCAGCGAAAATACTCGTTTCAAAAAAGATAGCAAATCCGATAGGGACGCCAAGCTTTAAGAATGCTGTCCAACTCGAAAGAGAAGGGCGGTATAATTGTTTGAAAATGTTGAAAGAGGCAAAAGGCTCTTTCGTCTGAATAATAATGACTGTAATAATTAAAATGCACCAATATGTTGCAGTGGAAGCAATTGCCGCTCCGACACCACCAAGCTTTGGGAAACCGAAGTTACCAAAGATTAATAAGTAATTTAATATTACGTTAATTGGTAATGATAGTAATGTAATAATCATCGTTGTTCGAGTTTTTCCTAATGCATCAATAAATCCACGTAAAACCGTGTAAGTGAATAAAGGTATAATTCCTATTGCGATAATACTTAAAAATTGAGCTGCAATACGTTCCACAGGTTCTTCTAAGCGCATGCCGTTTAAAATAGGTGAAACGACGAAGAAACCGATGAGGATAACAACGAAGCTAGCACAAATTGCTAAATAAACTGCTTGTATGACAACGTGAGGAACGTCCTCTTTTTTCTTGGACCCAACGAGCTGGGCAACAATGGGAGTCGTGGCCATTAAAATCCCTGTTAACCCAGTACTAACTGGAATCCATATACTTGTTCCAATTGCGACACCTGCTAAATCAGTTGGGCTTGCATGTCCTGACATTGTTGTATCAAAAAAACTCATCGCAAATAATGACATTTGCGTTACGAAAATCGGAAAAAATAGTAATACAAATTGCTTTAACTTTTGTGAGAATGAAGTAGTTTCTTTCATAAAATCCCCTTTCCGTATAAAAAAACAAACTCTTACTATCATACAATTTAATCAAAGATTAGAAAAGAAATACGCGCCTACAACATATGAAACCAATAAAAAAAGGATGCACTTTGAAAAGGGATAAGGTATTATGATAAGGTGTGAAAAAATTACATATTATTTGTTATTAAGGAGGCACTACTTGTGGCTGATTGGTTAATTGGTTTAATCATGGGTGCTGTTGAAGGGTTAACAGAGTTTCTACCAGTATCATCAACAGGACATATGATTTTAACAGGACATTTAATTGGATTTGACGATGAGAGAGCGAAAGTTTTTGAAGTTGTTATCCAATTGGGATCGATTTTAGCAGTTGTTGTTATATTTTGGAAGCGTCTATGGTCGTTAGTTGGAATAGGTAAAGTAACAGACGGACCATCGTTAAATTTATTACATATTATTATCGGGATGATTCCTGCCGGGGTACTTGGCGTATTATTCCATAGCACTATTAAAGAGGTTTTATTTGGTCCAGGACCAGTTGTTATTAGCTTAGTAGCCGGTGGTATTTTAATGATTGTTGCTGAGAAGTTTTCAAAACCAAGTACAGCAAGAACGTTAGATGAAATCACATATAAACAGGCATTTACAATTGGAATGTTCCAATGTTTAGCTCTTTGGCCAGGATTTTCTCGTTCTGGTTCTACAATAAGTGGTGGTTTATTAGCTCGCGTGTCGCATACAGCGGCAGCTGAATATACGTTCATTTTAGCGGTACCGATGATGGTAGCTGCAAGTGGCTTAGATTTAATTAAAAGCTGGGATGTATTAAGCTCAGCAGATATAACGCTATTTGTAACAGGATTTGTAACTGCATTCGTTGTTGCGATGCTTGCAATTGTTTCATTCTTGAAATTATTATCTCGTGTAAAACTAACACCGTTCGCTTATTATCGTTTCATTTTAGCTGCGGTATTCTATTTCTTCATTATGTAAAATAAAAACCTGCCGAGCTCGGCAGGTTTTTATTTTACTAATTTTTCTATCATGTTTTCCATTACATGTTCCCAAAGAGAAGTATCATCAGCTAATGTAGCACGGAAATTAGCATACATTTCTTTTTGTTTTTCTTCGAATGTTGGATCTTCTTTTTCAGGTAATGTAGCGCGCATTGAAGTTACTAATTCTTGTACTTTTGGAGCGCGTGGTCCAAAGACGGCTTGTTCATTTCCATCTTTATCAATGAAAATAAAGATTGGAATCGCACGTGCTGTTCCATTTGTTAAATATTGATCCATTAATTCTAAGTTTTCATCGCGAATTAATAAACGCATATCAATATTTGCAACTTCAGAAATTCGTTTCATAACAGGTACGCATAAAAGAGCATCGCCACACCAATCAGCAGTTAATACGATAACACGCCAGCCATCATTTTGACGTTCTTCTAATACAGGAAGTAATTCATTTGGAATTAAAAAATTATTGTAAATGTGTAGTAGCTCGTATTGGTTTACTTGCATTTCATTCACATATGTATCAAAGGACATACCTTTATCAGCCCATTGTTGTAAGTTCATAATTAACACCTCTTTAGTAAGATTTGCTTTCATTGTACCAATTTTTATATAGAAAAGCTTGTATTCTTACTCTTTCTTGTCACTTAATAATTTATTTAATAGAAAAAAGAATAGTACGACACATAATTCAGTTAAGTTGGACATTTGTACGCTTTCTATCCAATCATCAGCAGTATGAATGACGAACCAATCTAGTGTAATTTCAATGAATGAGAAAAGAGTGAGAGAAATCCAATTTGGCATGTTTTGAGTCAATGGATATAGCAGGGCTTTGAAGAAACTGAAAATAAATAATGTAATACCATCTAAGAAAGTGATTAATAAAAAAAAGAGAAGTAAAGCAGTACGTGAACTATATGCTATACCTGTAATTTGAAAGATTCCTACATATACAAAAAATATAAATGTAAAAACTATAATGAGAAAAAGAGCAATAATACTAATGATAATTGTTTTATCTTTTAGGCTGAGATTTGAGAACCTATCCTCCTCATGCATTAAAATCCCCCTTTTTCTGGAAGTTGACTTCATTTTATCATGAAATACATATTAAAAAACTACGAATTATGGGAAAATAAGGTGACAAAAAGTAAGATTTCATGTAAAATTATTAATAAGGTTTTTATTTAACTAAATGAAATAAAAGGAGCTGTCAATGTTGTCTCAAAATCGAGAGCAATTAATGGAAGAACTATCGACAAATGTGTTTGCTATGTTTCGCACGTTGCGTAATGATATCGGAAAAATATTCGGTGGTTACATACCGTGGAATGAATTCATCGTCCTAAGAATATTAAATCGTACGAATAAAGAAATGGTATCGCGTGTAGCAAATGAATTAAATGTGTCGAATAGTCATATTACAGCTGTTACAGAAAAATTAATTAATAAAGGTTTTGTAACTCGTTCACGTTCTACATCAGATCGCCGAGTTGTGTATTTAGAGATTACAGAACAAGGGAAAGATTTAGTTGCGAAAATGGAAGATGCGAAAAAACAATATTTACAAGAAAGATTCTCTGCACTTTCAGAAGATGAAATGAATGTAATGATTTCAATTTCCAAAAAACTTATTTAAGTGATTATAAACAAGAAAACGCTTACGTGATAAAATAGAAGATCTTCCTTATAGATGGGAGATCTTCTTTCGTGTGTAATAGATGTTAATAAATAAAATGTGTATGAAAAAAGATAGAGCGCCATACTACTAATACAAGGAAGGAGGGAGAAATATGACGAATCGTAACGGTAGTAAAGGGAGCGGTAATCAAGGATCACCAAAGTCCGGCCAGTTTAATCAGGAATTTAGCACTGAATTTGAAACTGGTAATGATAATAAAGGGAAAGAATATCGTTCTAAAAAAGGGAGTAAATCAAAAAAGGAGTGAATTAATTCACTCCTTTTTTGATTTACGATGCTGCCGATTGATCCGTATTATATTTTTCTTCTGATTTTGCGACAATCATTGCGCAAATTGCATCGCCAGAAATGTTTACAGCTGTTCTAGACATATCTAGAATACGGTCAATACCGATAATTAAAGCGATACCTTCTACTGGTAGATTTACTTGATTTAAAACCATTGTAAGCATTACAAGTCCAACACCAGGTACACCAGCAGTACCGATACTAGCTAGTACAGCAGTTAATACGATCATAGCTAATTGCGGTAATGTAAGTTCAACTCCGTATACTTGAGCGATAAATACAGTGGCTACTCCTTGCATAATGGCAGTACCATCCATATTAATAGTTGCCCCTAGTGGTTGTACAAATGAGCTTATCGCTTTTGGAACGCCAAGCTTATCTTGTGCTGTTTTCATTGCAAATGGAAGCGATGCATTAGAGCTAGATGTACTAAATCCAATTGCCATTATTGGCCCGAAATGTTTAAAGAAACGAACAATACTTTCTTTTGCTAATATCTTTAATAAGCCACCATATACAAAGACCCCGTGAATAATGAGTACTAACATAACGACAATCATATACTTGAACATCGCAGCGACGCCTGCAAGCCCCATTTTACCAACGGATGAAGCGAGCAAACCGAATGTTCCAATTGGGGCTAATTTCATAACGAGATTAACAAGATACATCATTAATTCGTTGCCCTGTTCAAGTAATGAATGGATACCTTGAACTCGTTTTCCTAAAATAGCTATACCGAGTCCAATCAATACGGCAAAGGCAATGATTTGTAACATGTTTCCGTCAGTCATCGCTTTTGCTGGGTTATCTGGTACGATATTTAGCAATGTGTCAACGAAAGATGTTTCAGTTTTTGCACCTTCATACTTCAGACCTTCTGTTTTAAAATTACCGCCAGCTCCTGGTTTTATAATAAGTGCAAATGTAACCGCTATAGAGATGGCAACCGCAGTTGTTACGAGAAAGAATGAAATTGATTTAAAACCGATTCTTCCAAGTTGTTTCGGATCTCCAAGGCCGGCAGCACCAAGTACGATAGAAATGAACACAACAGGAACAACTAGCATTTTAATAAGTCGAATAAACAATTGACCAATTGGGTTGAACATATATTGATTTAGTGGCTCAAAGATAGATGGAGCAGCTAAATTTAGAGTGAGTCCAACAACTAGACCTAGAAATAATGCGATTAAGATTGCTTTTGTTTGTTTCAATAAAATCCCCCCTTTTGTTTTTGTGAAATTTCTTTCTAAAGTAATTATACCGAAAAAACCCCTAATTTAACTATATTTTCTGAATTTTTGGTTTTTAGGTGTAGATAGACTGATTTTGTGTTTGGAAAATAAAATAGACCATCACATAGGATGGTCAAGGGAAGGGGACAATTTATGTCAATTTAATTAGGGATGGAAGTTGCTTTAAGACACTGGGGAATGTCTTATAAATTAGGGAGGAACAACTTCAATACATATACTTTAAAAGGTATGTGTGACTCTCATGTGAACATAGGGTGAAAGAGAGAGGGAGTTTTAAATAAAAGGTAGAAAGACAAAAAAATAAGACCATCACATAAGATGGTCAAGGAAGGGGACAATTTATGTCAATTTAATTAGGGATGGAAGCTGTTCAAAGACACTGGGGAATGTCTTATAAATTAGGGAGGAACAACTTCGATACATATACTATAAAAGGTAGATGTGACCTCTGTGTGAACATAGAGTGAAAGAGAGAGGGAGTTTTAAATAAAAGATAGAAAGACAAAAAAATAAGACCATCATTTATAAGATGGTCAAGGAAGGGGACAATTTATGTCAATTTAATTAGGGATGGAAGCTGTTCAAAGACACTGGGGAATGTCTTATAAATTAGGGAGGAACAACTTCGATACATATACTATAAAAGATAGATGTGACCTCTGTGTGAATATAGAGTGAAAGAGAGAGGGAGTTTTAAATAAAATGAAAATTTAATGAGTGTTTTTTGTTCATCCCCTGTTGATTATTAGCCTTAACCAATCGGGCGTTTATTGCCCACAAATAGCGGAATAAAAGATAGAGCAAACAAAAAATAAGACCATCATTTATAAGATGGTCAAGGGAAGGGGACAATTTATGTCAATTTAATTAGGGATGGAAGCTATTCAAAGACACTGGGGAATGTCTTATAAATTAGGGAGGAACAGCTTCGATACATATACTATAAAAGGTGGATGTGACCTCTATGTGAACATAGAGTGAAAGATATGGGGATTTGAAAGATAGTACATATGAAATTGTTATTGCTAGCAATATAGAATTAGGATATAGAGTTTTCCAGCATAAAACGAAAAGGAATCTGAATATAAATAAAAGTTGTAATCTATGAAAAAAAGGATTATGCTCAACTATATTATGAGAATATAAGGTTTGTCCCAATTATTTAAGGGCTTTTAAAAAGCTTTTTATTTATGAGGGGAAGCTTCACTTTAATAAGGGAGTTAGTGATATGGACGTAACAAAAAAACAAGGGCTGTATAATCGTCTTATACGATTAAACCCACCACAAATATTAGCATTAGGCTTTTTCTGCTTAATTGTGGTTGGTGGTTTGTTATTAAAATTACCATTCGCAACGAAAGCACATATTAGTTGGGTAGATGCTTTCTTTACAGCAACGTCAGCAGCGACCGTAACTGGTTTGGGAGTAGTGGATACAGCAAGTACATTTACGGTGTTTGGCGAAATTGTTATTATGTTTTTAATTCAAACAGGTGGTTTAGGTCTTATGACAATTGCCATTTTAATTGTTTGGGTACTAGGTAAAAAAATCGGATTACGCCATCGTTTATTAATTGGAGAAGCATTTAATCAAACAAATATAGGTGGTCTTGTAAAATTAGTAAAGCGTGTCTTTATATTTTCGATTTGTATTGAACTTATTGGGGTCATCTTTTTATCGTTTCGCTTTATTCCAGAGTTTGGTTTTGGAAAAGGTTTATACTATAGTATTTTTCATGTAATTGCATCTTATAATAATGCAGGATTTGCTTTATGGCCAGATAATTTAACAAGATATGTAGGGGATCCCATTATTAATATTGGGATTTGCTCTTTAATTGTAATCGGAGGACTCGGTTTTACCGTATTAATTGATATATGGTATAGTCGCAGTTTTCGAAAATTATCACTTCACTCAAAAATAATGATTATTGGAACAGTAGTGCTAAATGTTATAGCAATGATTGTAATTTTTGTATTGGAATATAATAATGTGAAGACGTTAGGGAATTTATCTTTAAATGAAAAACTATGGGCTTCCTTCTTTCAAGGTATTACTCCGCGGACAGCTGGATTTAATACGGTTGACTATGGAGGTATGGAAGAATCATCTATATTATTTACGATGATTTTAATGTTTATTGGTGCAGGAAGTGTATCGACAGGTGGAGGAATTAAATTAACGACGTTTGTTATCTTAATTACATCTGTCCTTTCTTTCTTTAGAAAAAAGGAGGAAATTGTTTTATTTCAGCGTACAATTAAAATGTCGACAGTAACGAGGGCATTAGCAATTGCTGTTGCCAGTCAAATACTTATTTTAGCAGCGGTATTCATATTAATGCTTACAGAAAACTTCAGCTTTATTCAATTATTATTTGAGACAATATCAGCGTTTGGCACAGTCGGATTAACGATGGGAATTACTGCACAGCTATCGGCATTCGGAAAATGTATTATTATGTTTGTTATGTTCTGCGGATTAATTGGACCATTAACACTTGTGTTCTCTTTAGCGCGACCAGCAAAACAAAAAATAAAATATCCATCGGAAGATGTGTTTACAGGATAAGGTATCCCGCGTTAAGCGAGATACCTTTTTCTTTTTTAGAACAGGGAGAACAATAGACCAATAAGTGCTACTCGGAATAAAATTGCGATAAGTGCAGCAATTCCACCGACAACTGCAGCGATACCGCCAGTTACAGTAGCTCCGCGATTATAAGCGTAAATACCGAGTAAAACAGAAACAAGACCAAATAGTGTTGGAAATGTAAATAGCGATAAGATAGATAGCGCAAGAGCGATAAAACCAGCAGTTGATCCAGCAGCGGACGATTTTACAACATCTTTATCGTCTTTATCATCGTAATCATAATCAATGCGTTGTGGTGCAACCTCAGCGGCGTATTCTTCTTTATAGTCACTATAATCACTATCTATTCTATCTCTTCTTTTATAATCATCAAATTTCTCAGTCAAAGTCATGACTCCTTTCATAACAAGGTTCAATAGTAGTATGTATCTCTTTTTCTTTTTTATCCCGCTATTTGTGGGAGTCGAGCTACGTACACATCCCACTGATTAAAGTTTCACTATACCGGAGCATGTACAGGGAGTAGTATCTTTTAAAAGAAGGAAAATGTTTTTTTGAAATAGGAAAAGTTAGTATGACTTCCTCTATTTTGGAAAATATAAAAAGGAATAATGAGGAAAGGGTGCAATACATAATGGAACATCCAATTGAAAATTTAATGAAAACGGCAATGACAAATTTAAAAGAGATGGTAGATGTAAATACAATTGTTGGGAGCCCGGTTTCAACAGCTGACGGAAATGTAGTATTAACAGTATCTCAAGTGGCTTTTGGTTTTGGAGCTGGTGGAAGTGATTTTAAAGGGGATTTCATCACTGAAAAACATAACGGTGGGCAAAATCAGCATAAAGAGAACAAACAAGGGCATCCATTTGGAGGAGGAAGCGGGGCTGGGGTTTCCATTAGTCCAGTAGCTTTTTTAGTAGTTGGTTCTAATGGGGTGCAAGTATTACATCTCAACAGCAGTACACATTTAATTGAAAAGGCTTTAAATACTGTACCAAGCACTGTAGATAAATTTGTGAATGGTCGTCAAAAGTGAACTTGCATTTTTTAGGAATTATGATATATTAGAAAAAGTGCGCTTTAGGATGATCGGAATAATTGAAATGTAAATATATATGATGTGTGGAATAAGGGAGAGGAATTTATGATTAATATCAAAAACTTAGTAGTTGGCTTATTTATGTTAGTAAGCGGCTTTGTTGTATATGTAATAAAAGAAAAAGCTCCATTCTAAAACAGACAAACCGTTAATGTCTGTTTTTAATTTGCGGAAAAAAGTTGACAAGTTATTGTATTGGTGTTAAGATTTTAATTCGTGTCTCGGTTACAGCTAGTGTAAAGTAAATATCTCTTATGAATGCAATACGAAAAGTTTGCGAAAGATCGGGTAATTTTATCAACAACTTTTGTGAACAAACCCTATAAATTGTATTTGTAAGCTATATATGTATACTAGTGAATCAAGGAGCGGTCAGTGGAACCGTAATGATGAGAGAGAGGTAGGGCTTTCATCCAGTATATGTTACTTTCCCGTTAGGTGAATATAAAAAAGAGGACTCCTTTTAAAAGGAGTCCTCTTTCATTTTTTAAGTGCGACTTTCAACTTGTTGACAAATTTCATCCGTTGTTAAACCGTGAGCTGTAATGACTGATCCTTTAATTGATGTATCTGCAATGCCCATCACATTAGAATCTTGCCCAGTTACAACGCAACAATCACACCCTTGTGCATCCTGTTCTGAGTTAAGTGTAACAACTTCATGACCTTGTTGTTGAAGAGCTTGTTGAACGTCTGTTAATGAGTTTTCAACGCCAATTCTAGCCATAATTATCACCTCCTACCATCTAATTGCTAGTATGCTCAAGTTCACTGCATATATTTATGAAAAGACGGTAGGAAGTAAATCTTTGTTTAGTCGTTATATACGCCAGTAAGCATTTGACTAACGAATTGATCGTTTAATGTATCTTGTGCTGAAGAAGTATTTGAATGGATGTCGATTGAAGCAATAAAATGATTATGTTCTTTCGTATTTGGTTCTACCTCTACGTAATTATCGAATTTACAAAAACCTTTCGTATCCATTAGATCAAATAATTGCAGCATTTCTACTACCTCTTGTCTCGTTCCTTTAATTTGTACACACGCCATATTTATTTCCTCCTTTATTTTGACAAATTGTTTTTTAAAAATAGGATTATGATTACGAAATGAAAAATATGAATGTTATTTTTAGACAGCGCTATTTTTGTTATTTTCCCCCTTTTTCAGCAAAAGTCGTTATATATTCCCAGATTTATAAAATAGGACGTCCGTTTATTGAATACAATAGATTCGTATCAATTGATGAAAATCCTTCTTTTAAACAAATATTTTTTTAGTGGAAATTGGCGAAAAAAATTTTTTGACTTTTTGTAAACGTTAACAATGTTGTTAAATCAGTATAAGCAAAGAAGTACGTATGATTAAAAATTATAAATTTTCTAAAAATTCACTTGATTTATTTAGAAAGGAGAGTAAACTAGGAAACAATAAAAAATTCATAGAACATAGGAGGCGCTTCTAGTGAATGAGCAATGGATTTTCTTAAATGGAGAATTTGTTCCAAAAGATGAGGCAAAAGTTTCAGTATATGATCATGGCTATTTATATGGCGATGGAGTGTTTGAAGGAATTAGAGTTTATAGCGGTAATGTTTTCCGTTTGAGAGAGCATCTTGTCCGGCTGTATGAATCAGCAAAATCAATCCTTTTAGAAATTCCATATTCATTAGATGAAGTAACAAATATTGTTGTTGAGACGATTCGACAAAATAAATTATCTAATGGATACATTCGCCTTGTTGTATCAAGAGGAGCAGGAAATCTTGGATTGGATCCCGATTCATGTAAGAAGCCGAATGTAGTAGTAATTGCAGAACAATTATCTTTATTCCCACAAGAATATTATGAGAAAGGGATTCCAGTTGTAACAGTTGCAACGCGCCGAAATCGTCCCGATGTTTTATCCCCTCAAGTAAAATCTTTAAATTACTTAAACAATATTTTAGTTCGTATTGAAGCGAAATTAGCTGGAGTACAAGAAGCACTTATGTTAAATGATCAAGGATATGTAGCTGAAGGATCAGGAGATAACGTGTTTATTGTTAAAGGAAATAAATTAATTACACCACCAAGTTCTGCTGGAGCGTTAGAAGGTATTACACGAAACGCCATTTTAGAAATCGGCGAAAAACTTGGGTATGACGTAAGAGAAGAGTTATTTACAAGACATGATGTATATGTAGCTGATGAAGTGTTTTTAACAGGAACAGCTGCTGAAGTGATTGCTGTTACGACAGTAGATGGTAGAACGATTGGCTTAGGGCAAACAGGTCCACATACGAACCGTTTATTAAAAGAGTTTCGTAAGTTAGTTGTAGAAGATGGAGAGAAAATTTACGAAGAAAATAAAGTTGGATAACAACTTTTTTAACATAAGAAAGCGTTGATAGGGAGGAGTAGTTGATTGTGAAGCCTCACAGAGAGTCGGTGGTTGCTGAAAACCGATGGTTCACGTCGACGAACATCGCCCTTGAGTGCTAAGCTAAAGCATTTGTCTAGGCTTAGACGGTAGCTCCGTTATTAGCTAGATCCATTTATGGATCACTGAGGCAAGAGTATTCTTGCGAAGAAGGGTGGTACCGCGAAATCTTTCGTCCCTTCAGCACATAGCTGGAGTGTGGACGTAGGATTTTTTTATTGTATAAAAGTTTGAAAAAGGGGGCTTATAAGAACAATGTCTTCAAAAACGGAAGAGAAACTGGCAACTGGTGCACAGCTATTGTTAGAAGCGCTAGAAAAGGAAGGCGTAGAAGTGATTTTCGGTTATCCGGGTGGTGCCGTTTTACCTCTCTATGATGCATTGTATGATTGTGAAATTCCGCATATTTTAACAAGGCATGAGCAAGGGGCAATTCACGCTGCTGAAGGGTATGCCAGAATTACAGGGCATCCAGGGGTTGTAATTGCAACGAGTGGGCCAGGTGCTACAAATGTAATTACGGGTCTAGCTGATGCGATGATTGATTCATTGCCACTTGTAGTATTTACAGGCCAAGTAGCAACAACGTTAATTGGGAGCGATGCTTTTCAAGAGGCAGATATTATGGGACTTACGATGCCAGTGACAAAACATAACTATCAAGTGCGAAAGGCCTCAGATTTACCTCGAATTATTAAAGAAGCATTTCATATTGCTAAAACTGGAAGACCAGGACCAGTCGTTATTGACCTTCCGAAAGATATGGTAGTCGAGAAAGGTGAGCAATGTAGCAATGTACAAATGGATTTACCGGGATATAACCCTAATTATGAACCGAATCTACTTCAAATAAACAAATTACTCAAAGTAATTGAAACCGCAAAAAAACCGTTAATTTTAGCTGGAGCGGGTATATTGCATGCGAAAGCTTCGAAAGAATTGACAAATTTTGCTCGTAAATATGAAATCCCTGTTGTGCATACATTACTTGGTCTTGGTGGTTTTCCACCAGATGATGAACTATTTCTAGGGATGGGAGGAATGCATGGTTCTTATACAGCCAATATGGCGTTATATGAATGTGACTTACTCATTAATATAGGCGCGAGATTTGATGATCGGCTTACAGGGAATTTAGCTTATTTTGCTAAAGGGGCTACTGTTGCGCATATCGATATCGATCCAGCAGAAATCGGGAAAAATGTGCCAACTGAAATTCCTATTGTTGCAAGTGCTAAGCGGGCATTGGAAGTATTACTTGAACCAGAAGGGGGAAAAGAAAATCATCATGAATGGATCACTTTATTAAAGGGGAGAAAAGAACAATATCCATTCTCTTATAAAAGAAATTCTGAAAGTATTAAGCCCCAATACGCAATTGATATGTTATATGAAATTACGAAGGGAGAAGCGATTGTAACAACAGACGTTGGGCAACACCAAATGTGGGCAGCCCAATATTATCCGCTGAAAAATCCAGATAAATGGGTAACTTCTGGTGGATTAGGAACGATGGGGTTTGGATTTCCAGCAGCAATCGGTGCGCAAATTGCAAAGCCTGAAGAATTAGTTATTGCAATTGTTGGTGATGCTGGGTTTCAAATGACTCTACAAGAATTAAGTGTATTAAAAGAACACGCTTTACCCGTTAAAGTATTTATTTTAAATAATGAAGCTTTAGGAATGGTAAGACAATGGCAAGATGAATTTTACAATCAAAGATATTCACATTCTTTATTACCATGCCAACCAGATTTCGTCGCTCTTGCGAATGCATATGGCATAAAAGGTGTTCGTATTGACGATCCACTTCTTGCAAAGAAGCAAATCCAGCATGCTATTGAATTACAAGAGCCAGTCGTAATTGATTGTCGTGTACTTCAATCAGAGAAGGTTATGCCGATGGTTGCGCCAGGAAAAGGTGTTCACCAAATGGAGGGAGTGGAAAAAGGGTGAAGAGAATTGTTACAGCGACAGTTCGAAATCAAAGTGGTGTTTTAAACCGAATTACAGGGGTTATGACACGAAGACATTTTAATATTGAAAGTATTTCAGTAGGTCATACAGAATCATCAGATATATCGCGAATGACGATTGTTGTACACGTTGAAAGTGAACAGCAAGTGGAGCAGTTAATTAAACAACTGCATAAGCAAATTGACGTACTGAAAGTATCAGATATTACAGAAGAAGCGATGATTGCTAGAGAGCTTGCTCTTATTAAAGTAGCAACTTCTGTAGCGAGGGCAGAGTTATATAGTTTAATTGAACCGTTTCGAGCCGCTGTAATAGATGTTGGGAAGGATTCCATAGTTGTGCAAGTAACAGGTACGCAAGACAAAGTAGAAGCGTTAATTGAATTACTTCGTCCATACGGTTTGAAAGAAATTGCTAGAACAGGTGTAACAGCATTTACACGTAGTATGAAAAAACAAGATAAGCAAGTTATGTTAATTCAATAATCATTTAAATATAGGGGGAAATGAAAATGGCAAAAGTTTATTATGAGAAAGATGTAACAGTAAATGTATTAAAGGAAAAGAAAGTAGCAATCATCGGATATGGCTCGCAAGGTCATGCACATGCGCAAAATTTACGTGATAACGGATTTGATGTAGTAGTAGGTTTAAGAAAAGGTAAGTCTTGGAATAAAGCGAATGAAGATGGATTTTCTGTATATACAGTAGCAGAAGCAGCGGAAAAAGCTGATGTAGTAATGATTCTACTGCCTGATGAATTACAACCAGAAGTATATGAAGCTGAAATTGCACCAAATTTACAGGCTGGAAACTCCCTCGTGTTCGCACATGGATTTAATGTTCACTTTGATCAAGTAAAACCACCAGCTAATGTAGATGTATTTCTAGTAGCGCCAAAAGGACCGGGGCATCTCGTACGCCGTACGTTCGCCGAGGGCGGGGCTGTTCCTGCATTATTTGCAGTATATCAAGATGCAACAGGAGTTGCGACTGAAAAAGCACTTTCTTATGCTGACGGAATTGGAGCAACGAGAGCTGGTGTACTAGAAACGACGTTTAAAGAAGAAACAGAAACAGATTTATTTGGAGAGCAAGCTGTACTCTGCGGCGGAGTGACTGCACTTGTAAAAGCAGGGTTTGAAACGTTAGTTGATGCAGGATATCAGCCTGAACTTGCATATTTTGAATGTTTACATGAACTGAAGCTAATCGTTGACCTTATGTACGAAGGTGGACTTGAAAATATGAGATATTCAGTTTCAGATACAGCGCAGTGGGGAGACTTCGTATCAGGACCACGCGTTGTTACTGAAGATACGAAGAAAGCGATGGGGGCAGTATTAGCAGAAATTCAAGATGGTACATTTGCAAGAGGCTGGATTGCAGAGCATAAAGCAGGAAGACCAAATTTCCATGCGACAAATGAGAAAGAGAATAAACATGAAATCGAAGTAGTTGGACGTAAATTACGTGAAATGATGCCTTTCGTACAGCCGCGAGTAAAGGTAGGGGTTAAATAATATGAAGCAGGTTTTGTTCATGGATACAACGCTTCGTGATGGCGAACAATCACCAGGAGTAAATTTAAATGAACAAGAGAAATTACAAATTGCTAGGCAATTAGAGAGGCTTGGTATTCATGTAATGGAAGCTGGATTCGCGGCAGCTTCCGAAGGTGACTTTCAATCGGTAAAACGTATTGCGAATACAATTCAAAATGCTACGGTTATGAGTTTAGCTAGAGCGAAAGAAAGTGACATTCGAAGAGCATATGAAGCTGTGAAAGGTGCTGTATCTCCTCGTCTACACGTATTTTTAGCTACGAGTGATATTCATATGAAATATAAACTTTGTATGTCAAAAGAAGATGTGTTAAATAGTATTCATCGCTCGGTTACGCTTGGAAAATCATTATTTCCGACAGTACAATTTTCTGCAGAAGATGCGACAAGAACATCGAGAGCATTTTTAGCTGAAGCAGTAGAAATTGCAATTCGAGCAGGAGCGAATGTAATTAATATTCCGGATACAGTTGGATATACGAATCCAGAAGAGTATTATTCTCTTTTTAAATACTTACAAGAATCCGTTCCATCATATGAAAAAGCGATTTTTTCTTGTCATTGTCACGATGATCTTGGTATGGCAGTAGCAAATTCGTTAGCTGCGGTTGAAGGAGGAGCATTGCAAGTAGAAGGAACGATTAATGGCATTGGAGAAAGAGCAGGGAATGCAGCGTTAGAAGAAGTTGCGGTAGCTCTTCATATTAGAAAAGATTTTTATAAAGCAGAGCCTTCAATGACTTTAAAAGAAATTAAGGCGACGAGTATATTAGTAAGCAGGTTAACGGGTATGGTTGTACCGAAAAATAAAGCAATCGTTGGAGCGAATGCATTTGCTCATGAATCGGGCATTCACCAAGACGGGGTTTTAAAAGAAGTAACAACTTATGAAATTATCGAACCAGCGCTTATAGGAGAATCTCAAAATCTCTTTGTACTTGGGAAACATTCTGGCCGTCATGCGTTTACGGAAAAAATGAAAGAGCTTGGTTATGAATTTACAAATGAAGAGCGAGATGCGGCATTCGAAGCATTTAAAAAGTTGGCTGATCGTAAAAAGGAAATTACTGAAGAAGATTTACGCGCACTTATGCTTGGTGAAGCAGCATTTGCAGCTCAGCAATATAACATTACGCAATTACAAGTGCATTTCGTATCAAATAGTACACAATGCGCAACAGTTGTGCTGAAGGATGAGGAAGGAAATGTATATGAAGATGCAGCCACTGGTTCTGGTAGTATTGAAGCGATATACAATGCGATTCAAAGAATTTTAGGATTAGAATGTGAATTGGCAGATTATCGCATACAATCTATTACACAAGGTCAAGATGCACTTGCTCACGTTCATGTTGAATTAAAAGAAGGTAGTCACCAAATATCAGGTTTCGGAGTTGCGCAAGACGTATTGGAAGCGTCGGCGAGAGCTTATGTCCATGCAGCAGGGAAATTAAAATCTCTTATAGCGCTTGTGAAATAAATATTTGATAGGTGAGAGAAGCTTTCCTCACCTATCAAATTAAAGTTCTGAAAATTCAGTTAAAAGGAGTGTTAAAAATGGAAAAACGTATCGTTTGTTTAGCTGGTGATGGTGTTGGTCCAGAAGTAATGGAAAGTGCGAAGGAAGTATTGCGTATGGTAGAAAGGCTATATGGACATCATTTTTATTTGCAAGATGAGTACTTTGGTGGTGTTGCTATCGATTTAACTGGGCAACCATTACCACAGCGAACACTTGCCGCCTGTTTAGCGAGTGATGCGGTTTTACTTGGAGCAGTAGGTGGACCAAGGTGGGATAGTGCGAAAGAAAGGCCTGAGAAAGGATTATTAGCATTAAGAAAAGGACTCGGTGTATTTGCGAATGTTCGCCCTGTAACGGTAGAAAGTGCAACTGCACATTTATCACCATTAAAAAACGCTGATGAAATTGATTTCGTTGTCGTTCGTGAATTAACAGGCGGAATTTATTTTTCTTATCCGAAAGAGCGAACGGAAGAAGTGGCGACAGATACACTTACGTATCATCGCCATGAAATTGAACGTATCGTTTCGTATGCTTTTCAATTAGCGAATAAGCGGAAGAAAAAAGTAACATCTATTGATAAAGCGAATGTTTTAGAGTCTAGTAAATTATGGAGAACTGTGACAGAAGAAGTAGCACTTCGCTACCCAAATGTGGAAGTAGAACACATTTTAGTAGATGCAGCAGCTATGGAATTAATTCGGAATCCAGGAAGATTTGACGTTATTGTAACGGAAAATTTATTTGGTGATATTTTAAGTGATGAGGCTTCAGTATTAGCTGGATCATTAGGAATGCTTCCATCAGCAAGTCACGCTGAAAAGGGGCCTTCATTATACGAGCCTATTCACGGATCAGCACCGGATATTGCGGGGAAAAATAAGGCGAATCCAATTGCGATGATGCGTTCTGTTGCAATGATGCTTGGGCAATCGTTCGGATTAACGAGAGAAGGATATTCAATTGAAGAAGCAGTTTCTGCAGTCCTTAAATCAGGAAAATGTACAGCAGATATCGGGGGGACTGAAACGACAACTTCATTTACAAAGGCAGTTATTCAAGAAATGGAAGAGCAAGCGTTAGTAGGGAGAGGAAGATAATGGGGAAAAGGTTACTAGATAAGCTTTGGGAAAGACATGTAGTTGCGACTAATGAAAATGGATTGGATTTATTATATATCGATCTACATCTTGTTCATGAAGTAACGTCACCGCAAGCCTTTGAAGGCTTGCGGCTTACAAATCGAACAGTCCGCAGACCAGATTTAACATTTGCAACGATGGATCATAATATTCCAACGAAAGATGTTTGGAATATTACCGACCGCATTGCGAAGCAGCAACTAGATACACTTCGGGAAAACTGTAAACAATTTCAGGTGCCATTAGCGGATATCGGAGATGAAGAGCAAGGGATCGTTCATGTAATAGGACCAGAACTTGGACTCACACAGCCAGGAAAAACGATTGTTTGTGGTGATAGTCATACAGCAACACACGGTGCTTTTGGCGCACTAGCGTTTGGTATTGGTACGAGTGAAGTGGAACATGTATTGGCGACGCAAACGTTATGGCAACGAAAGCCGAAAGCAATGGGCATTGAGTTAAAAGGAAAGTTACCGCAAGGTGTTTATGCGAAAGATATTATTTTACACCTTCTTTCAAAGTACGGAGTAGCAGTTGGAACAGGTTACGTAATGGAATTTTACGGAGAGGCCATTCATGCTATGGATATGGAAGAGAGGATGACGCTTTGCAATATGGCAATTGAAGGGGGAGCAAAGGCTGGCATTATTGCACCAGATGAAAAAACGGTTGCTTACGTAAAAGGGCGTAAATATGCACCGAAAGACTATGAATCTATTAAGAAAAAATGGTCAGAACTTTATACAGATTTAGATGCAGTTTATGATTTACATATTCTAGTAGATGTTACGGATTTAGCACCGTACGTTACGTGGGGAACAAATCCTAGTATGGGTGTTCGGATCGATGAGAAATTGCCAGAAAAGCATGATGCAAATGACGAAAGAGCGTTTTCTTATATGGGGTTGAGTCCCGGACAAAGTACGTATGACATTCCAGTTCAACATGTTTTCATTGGATCTTGTACAAATTCTAGGCTTTCTGATTTAGAAATTGCTGCATCTGTCGTGAAAGGTAAAAAAGTAAAAGAAGGCGTGCGAGCACTTGTTGTACCTGGATCTCAAAGGGTAAGAGAAGCAGCGATGCATAAAGGATTACATCGCATATTTGAAGAAGCTGGATTTGAATGGAGAGAGCCCGGATGCTCAATGTGTCTAGGTATGAATCCAGATCAAGTGCCTGAAGGGGAACATTGTGCCTCTACGTCAAATCGCAATTTTGAAGGAAGACAAGGAAAGGGAGCACGAACGCATTTAGTTAGCCCGGCAATGGCGGCAGCGGCTGCGTTATATGGTCATTTTGTTGATATTAGAAAGGAGAGTTATGATGGAGCCATTTCGTATTCATAAAGGTACTGCCGCAGTACTGATGAATGATAACATTGATACAGATCAAATTATTCCGAAGCAATATTTAAAGAGAATTGAAAGAACTGGGTTTGGGAAGTTTTTATTTGATGAGTGGCGATATGATAATAATCGCCAAGAAAACCCTAATTTCCCGCTTAATGCACAAGAAAGAAAAGGAGCCAGTATATTAATCACAGGCGATAATTTTGGATGTGGCTCGTCAAGAGAACATGCTCCATGGGCACTTGCTGATTATGGTTTCCGCGTTATTATCGCTGGAGGATTTGCCGATATCTTTTATATGAATTGTATGAAAAATGGCATGTTACCGATTGTAATGGATAAAGATATGCGTGAACAACTTGCTAAAACAGATGCGAGAGAACAAATCACAGTTGATTTAGAAAATGAAATAATGACAACGAATACGCATAGATTCCATTTTACAATCGAGAAAATGTGGAAAGAGAAGTTATTAAATGGTTTAGATGAAATTAGTATTACAATGCAATATGAACAAGAAATAAAAGAGTATGAAAGAAAAATGGCTTTACATTAAAAAAATGACGGAATATTAAAAATGTATTTACATTCAAAATTAACTGTTATATACTATGTGAAAATCAGAGGAGAAAGGGAGTAAGTATTATGAATATCGTGCAATCTATTACAATGCTTACACAACTACATCATCATACATGAAACCCTTGAACCTAGCGTGAAAACGTGTAGGTACAAGGGTTATTCCCGTTGTACCTACACTCTACTGAAGAGCCTTGTAGGTATTTTGTCTACAAGGCTCTTTTTATTTTCGGCTTAGGGGAATGAAATAGGCATACATTAGAAGGGGAAAGGTGTGAAAATTTAGATGACAAAATGGAAACGGGCAAATCCAAATGGAACGAGAGATTATTTATTCGAAGAATGTACGTTAATTGAAGAAGTAGAACAAAAATTAAGGCTTACTTTTTTAGAGAGAGGTTATGAAGAAATAAGAACACCTACAATTGAATTTTATGACGTTTTTGCATTTCAAAATAGACCGATAGATGAAGAGAAGATGTATAAATTTTTTGATGAAAAGGGAAGGATTATCGTTTTACGTCCAGATATGACAATTCCTTTAGCGAGAGTTATTGGAACACAGAGATGGGATACGCCACTTAAAGTGACGTATAGCGGGAATGTATTTCGAGCGAATGAATCCCATTCTGGAAAATATAATGAAATCGTACAAAGTGGTATTGAAGTTATCGGGATTGATAATGTAAGAGCTGAAATTGAATGTGTAATAAGTGTCATTCAAGCACTTCAAAAGTTGAAGGTGCAATCTTTTACAATTGAGATTGGGCAAGTACAGTTATATAAATGTATTGTAAAAAAACTCTCCATCCATGATGAAGAAGAAAGGGTACTTAGAACGTATATAGAAAGTAAAAATTATGCAGCCCTCTCAAATTTTATCGGAGAAAAGAAATTAAATCGATGCGATGAGACAGTAAGGTTACTTGAGAAATTGCCAAGGCTATTTGGAAATTTAGAAGTTATTGAGGAAGCAGAAAAGCTTGCTTCAAGTAATGAAATGAAAATGGCAATTGCAAGAATAAAAGAAATGTATGAAACAATTGAAACGTTAGGATATGGTTCTTATATATCAATTGATTTGGGCATGATTCAACACTTAGATTACTATACGGGTGTTATTTTCAAAGGATATATATATGAAATTGGAGAAGAAATCGTTAGTGGCGGAAGATACGATGAGCTAATTGGCAATTTTGGAGAAATGCTGCCAGCTGTTGGACTCGCGGTACAAGTAAATCAAATTGTGAAGGCGCTGCAAGAGCAGCAAGAACCATATGAACGAAATCAAATTGATATTGTGATTCATTATGAGTTAAATAGATTAGCGGAAGCAGAAAGGTTACGAAATTTACTTCGAAAGGATGGG
Organism: Bacillus sp. EKM501B; assembly: GCF_011800505.1. Lineage (NCBI taxonomy): Bacteria > Bacillati > Bacillota > Bacilli > Caryophanales > Bacillaceae > Bacillus > Bacillus sp. EKM501B. The sequence continues at coordinate 560,753 of NZ_JAALFZ010000001.1, forward strand.
AAGAATGCTTGGTTATCTCTATTCTCTAATTTAAGCGATACCTTTCAATTTGCAAGAAAAAATAAAATAGGAACGGTTGTTGAGGCAAAGAATGAATATTTAGTGGAATATGTATGGAATGAGAAATGGGTAGTCCAGAAAGAAGGAGAGGCTTCATGCGTAACATTCAAATTGCGTTAACGAAAGGAAGATTAGAAAAACATGTCATTCCACTTTTTGAGCAGATTGGAATTGATTGTTCCGAGCTCAAAAATAAAGGTCGGAAGCTTGTATTTCAAAGTAAAAATACAAATATTTCATTTATTTTAGTAAAAGCGGTTGATGTTGCTACTTATGTAGAACATGGGGTAGCTGATATTGGCATCGTTGGAAAAGATATTTTAATGGAAAACGAGAAAGATATTTATGAAATGCTGGATTTAGGAGTGGGGATTTGTAAGTTTTGTGTTGCTTCTATTCCTACGTATAATCCGAAGAGTTACCGAAAAAAAAGAATTGCTACGAAATACCCGCATATTACTTCTACTTATTTTCATGATAAGGGAGAGGATGTAGAAATTATTAAAATAGAAGGTTCTGTAGAAATCGCTCCTCTTCTTGGATTGGCGGATGCAATTGTAGATATTGTTGAAACAGGAAAAACATTACAAGAGAATGGACTCATTGTATTTGAGGAAATGCACTCTATATCAGCTCGGATGATTGTGAATAAGGCAGCTTTAAAAACTAAAAAAGACGAAATATTCAGTATTATAAATATGATGGAGCAAGAAATCTTATCAGGGAAATAGGAGGATTTAAAGTGGAAATCATTTATGAAGATTTTAAGGAGGCATTATCTAAAATAAAAGTGCTAAGAGAAAACGCTAATATAATAGAAGAAACTGTTCAAAGAAGTGTAAGAGAAATCATTAGACATGTAAGGGAAGGGAATGATGAGGCTTTATCTTTCTATACAAAAAAGTTTGATGGTGTAGAGATGAAAAATTTTCGTGTAAGTGAAGAAGAAATACAGCAAGCGAGTATGTTTGTAGAGAATTCATTTTTAGAAGCTTTAAAAGAGGCGAAGAAAAACATTGTTTCGTATCACGAAAAGCAAAAGAAGTATTCAATATTCGATTGTGAAAGTAAAGGCATAATTAGAGGGCAGCTTATTCGGCCATTAGAAAATGTAGGTGTATATGTACCGGGTGGGACAGCCTCATATCCTTCTTCAGTATTAATGAATGTATTGCCGGCGAAACTTGCAGGTGTGAAAAAGATTGTAATGGTAACACCGCCGAGGAAAGGGGGAATTGATCCTCATATATTAGCTGCTGCAAATCTTGCGGGAGTAGATGAAATTTATACGATAGGTGGCGCACAAGCAATTGCTGCTTTAGCATACGGGACGGAATCGATTCCGAAAGTGGATAAAATAGTTGGACCGGGAAATTTGTACGTCGCTCTAGCGAAACGAGAAGTATACGGGATAGTAAATATCGATATGATTGCTGGTCCATCAGAAATTGTAGTTGTCGCGGATGAAACAGGTAATGCAAAATATATCGCAGCGGATTTATTATCGCAAGCAGAGCATGATGAGAGAGCAACGGCGATTTGTATTACAACGAATATGGAACTAGCTAAAGAAGTAGAAAAAGAGGTAGAAAGACAGTTAGAAACGTTACCAAGAAGTGAAATTGCACGTGAATCAATAAATAGAAATGGAGCCATCTTTATCGTTGCTTCTTTAGAGGAGGCACTAAAGTTATCAAATAAAATTGCTCCAGAACATTTAGAGTTACATATAAAAGAACCGATGAATGCTCTAGATTATGTGAAACATGCAGGCTCTATTTTCCTTGGGCCATATGCACCTGAACCGCTCGGGGATTATTTGGCGGGACCGAATCATGTATTACCAACGAGCGGAACGGCAAGATTTTTTTCTCCGTTATCAGTCGATGATTTTGTGAAAAAATCAAGTTTTATTTCTTATACAGAGGAAGCATTAAAAAATGTACAGCATCATATTGTAGAGCTTGCAAATAAAGAAGGGTTACATGCACATGCGAGAGCAATCCAAATAAGGTTTGAGGAGGAAAAATAATGCGTCAGTCCAGTCAAGCACGTGAGACGACAGAAACAAAAATTAAATTAAGTTTGCAGCTTGATGAAAGTACGAGTGTATCTATTCAAACGGGGGTTGGTTTTTTCGATCATATGCTGACTTTATTTGCTAGACATGGAAGATTTGGATTGCAAGTTGAGGCAGAAGGTGATGTATTTGTCGATGCACATCACACCGTTGAAGATGTTGGAATTGTACTCGGAAATTGCTTGAAAGAAGCATTGCAAAATAAAGAAGGAATTAATCGTTACGGTTCCGCGTATGTACCGATGGATGAATCTTTAGGATTTGTTGCAATTGATATAAGTGGACGCTCATATTGTGTATTTCAAGGGGAATTAACAAATCCGAAGCTCGGGGATTTTGATACAGAATTGACGGAAGAATTTTTTAGAGCAGTTGCACATGCTGCCAATATTACATTACATGCGCGCGTTCTATACGGAAGTAATACACATCACAAAATTGAAGCATTATTTAAAGCTTTTGGTAGAGCGCTTAGAGAAGCGGTCGAAAAAAATGCCAACATTACTGGTGTAAATTCAACGAAAGGGATGTTGTAATTGATTGCCATTATAGATTATGGAATGGGGAATATTCGCAGTGTAGAGCAAGCATTAAAATATATTGAGGCAGAGTACATTGTAACGAGTGATAAAGAAGAGATATTGAGAAGCGATGGCGTGATTCTACCGGGAGTAGGTGCATTTCCGAAAGCGATGGAAGTATTAAAAGAAAGAGATTTAGTGTGTGTACTAAAAGAAGTTTGTGACATAGGAAAACCACTCCTCGGTATATGTTTGGGCATGCAACTTTTATTTGAACGAAGTGAGGAACTAAAAGATTGTAGCGGGTTAGGTTTACTACCAGGTGAAATTCGGAAGTTAAAAGTTTCGTATAAAATTCCTCATATGGGATGGAATGAATTAAGGAAGGAAAGAGAATTTCCGCTTTGGAATGGATTAGTGGATGGTTCTTTCGTGTATTATGTTCACTCATATTACGCGGATTGTCCAGATGAAATTGTATGCGGAGTAAGTGATTATGGAATGCAAATACCAGGGTTTGTCGCGAAAGGAAATGTATTTGGTACACAGTTTCATCCAGAAAAAAGTGGCGAAATTGGCATGCAAATATTAAAAAATTTTCAAGGAGTGGTAGAAGCATGGAAATCTTCCCAGCTATCGATTTAAAAGAAGGGCGATGCGTTAGACTTTATCAAGGAGAGTTTAGTAAAGAAACGGTGATGAATGAAGATCCGGTAGCGCAGGCGATCATATTTGAAAAGCTTGGAGCGGAAATACTACACATTGTTGATTTAGACGGTGCAATTGCTGGCGAGTCGTTAAATTTGCCCGTCATTGAAAAAATCTGCAAGGCGGTACGTATTCCTGTGCAAGTGGGAGGAGGAATTCGTTCACTTGTAACGGTGGAGAAGTTATTGTCAGCAGGTGTAGAAAAAGTGATTTTAGGAACAGCAGCTCTTTATGATAATTCATTTTTAGAGGAAGCAGTTCGTCTATATAAAGAGAAAATCATTGTTGGAATTGATGCGAAAAATGGTTTCGTAGCAACGAGAGGTTGGCTTGATCTGTCTGAAATTTCTTACGTTAGTTTAGCGAAACAAATGGAAAGTTTAGGTGTTCAAACGATTGTGTTTACAGACATTTCGAAAGACGGGACGCTTACAGGTCCAAATTTTGAACAATTAGCGATACTTCAAAAAAGTGTGGGCATTCGTCTCATCGCCTCTGGAGGAGTGGCATCTATTCAAGATGTGAAAAAGTTAAATGATATGAATATATATGGTGTCATAATTGGAAAGGCGCTTTACGAGAAAACGATTGATTTAGAAGAAGTGTTACAGGTAACGAAGTTATGTTAGCGAAACGAATCATTCCATGTCTAGATGTGAAAGAAGGGCGAGTCGTAAAGGGTGTAAATTTTATAGGATTACAAGATGTCGGTAATCCGGTTGAAATAGCTGAAGCATATAACGAGGCAGGGGCAGATGAAATCGTATTTTTAGATATTACAGCGACTCATGAAGGAAGAAAAACGATTATAGATGTTGTAGAAAAAACAGCAGCTAAAGTATTTATTCCTCTTACGGTTGGCGGGGGGATTTCAAGTGTGAAAGATATGTACAATTTACTAAGAGCTGGAGCAGACAAAGTTTCAATAAACTCAGCGGCAGTGCGAAACCCGAAGCTTATAGAAGAAGGGGCAGAACACTTTGGATCACAATGTATTGTCGTGGCAATTGATGCTAGAAAAGTAGCAGAAGGTAAATGGAACGTATACGTCAACGGCGGAAGAGTTGACACAGGAATGGATGCCATAGAATGGGCGAAGCGTGTTGTTAAACTTGGGGCAGGTGAAATTTTGTTAACGAGTATGGATGCAGATGGAACGAAAAGCGGATATGACCTTCGTTTAACAGAAGAAATTTCAAAAAGTGTTTCCATTCCAGTCATCGCATCAGGGGGCTGTGGTCATACGGATCACATTATAGAAGTTTTTCAAAAGACAACAGTTGATGCAGCGTTAGCGGCATCCATCTTTCATTATGGTGAGGCGACAGTGCAGAGTGTAAAGCGAAAATTAAGAGATGCAAATGTTGAGGTGCGGTTATGAAACCTAATTTTTCAAAAGGATTAATACCAGCAATTGTCATCGAAGAAGGTACGAAAGAAGTTTTAATGCTAGCTTATATGAATGAAGAAGCATATGAAAAAACGTTAGAGACGAAAAGAACATGGTTTTATTCTCGTTCGAGGCAGTCGTTATGGAATAAGGGGGAAACATCAGGGAATCTTCAATATGTGCAATCTTTATATTTAGATTGTGATCAAGATTCAATTGTTGTGAATGTGAAACAAGTAGGACCTGCTTGTCATACGGGAGAGAAGACATGTTTTCACTATCAAATTATATAGGGGGATACATATGGAAAATGCCTTTAAGTTGCTGTATAAAATAATTGAAGAACGAAAGGAAAGCCCACTTCCTGAATCGTATACAAATTATTTATTTTCAAAAGGAGAAGATAAAATTTTAAAGAAAATTGGTGAAGAGTGTGCTGAAGTAATTATCGCATGTAAAAATAATGATAAAGAAGAAGTAGTGAAAGAAATGGTTGATGTATTTTATCACTGTTTCGTTTTATTAGCTGAAAAAAATATTACATTGGAAGATGTCATGCGAGAGGTGAAAGAACGAAATGGAAAGCTTTCGAGAGTTGGGGATAGAAGGGAAATAGATACATTATAAGGGGGAATGTATATGAAAGTAGATTATCATCTTCACTTAGAAGAAGGACCGTATTCAATAGGATGGCTTGCTAAAATAAATGAAGCGCTGGAACGTTATGAACCGCTTCAAGAAAGGCATTCTATTGATTGGCTTATGAAAACACAAGAGCGTTTGCAAAAGCGTGTGAAGGAAGGGCCATTTACAACAGAATGGATGGACCTCTATTTAGAAGAAGCTGTGCGAAAAGGTATAACAGAAGTTGGGATTGTTGATCATTTATATCGTTTTCATGAAGCGAAAGGATATTATGAAAAATATGTAGATATTAGTGATTCTAAGCTCGGTCGTATACAGAAGGAATGGTTAGATCAAGTAAGGGTAGTTTCACTGTATGATTTTACAAAGGGCATTGAAGAGGCGAAAGAACGATGGAGTAAAAGAGGTGTCACACTTAAACTTGGAATTGAAGCGGATTATTTTATTGGTTGTGAAGGAGAGTTAAAAGAATTATTAGCGCTAGGAGACTTTGATTATATAATTGGTTCCGTTCATTTTTTAAATGGCTGGGGATTTGATAATCCAGATACGAAAGAATATTTTGAGAAGCATGACCTACGCGCATTATATGATATGTTTTTTAAAACAGTTGAGAGTGCGATTCGTACCGAGTTATTTGATATTATCGCTCATCTTGATAATATAAAGGTATTTAATTATCGATTGGATGAGAATGAACAGCTTTCTTATTATGAGGAAATTGCCTGTGCGTTAGTAGAAACGAATACGGCAACAGAAATAAATGCAGGATTATACTATCGTTATCCTGTTCGTGAAATGTGCCCAAGTCCACTATATTTACAAGTATTAGCTAAGTATGGTGTTCCAATTACGATTTCTTCGGATGCCCATTATCCAAATGATTTAGGGAATTATGTACAAGAAAATGTACAAACATTACTAGCTCACGGTGTTACTCAGGTTGCAACATTTACGAAGCGAGCAAGAGTAATGAGGTCGCTTGAAGAAGAAGTAACAAATTCAAAATGAAACGCAATTTTTTGATGAAAACCGTCCTTTTTGTTCAAAATAAGAAAGAATGAAAAGGAGGGTAAGAAATGGCGAAACAACAAAATAAACAAAATGTACAAGGTGCACAGCAACAAGCTTATACTTCTGAAACGAATGCTGAATCTCAATCGGTTATTGAGGAGCAAATTAGCGATACGGTTGCAGAAGGAACGATTGATGTGAAGCTTGGAAAAGAATCGCAGGAAAAAGCGTAAGAAAAGGGGAGAGTTGCATCTCCTCTTTTTTCATGGAAAAGTGTCGATTTTTAAAACTATAATCAAATTCCTTGGTTTTTATATGTGGATTTCTTACAATGAAATATAAGAGATATCTTATTTTCTATAGAAGAGGTGTTAGTAGTGGCAAAAATATTAGTAGCGGGAAAAATTCCGGAAATTGGATTAGAACTATTAAAAGATCATGATGTAGAAATGTACGATAAAGAGGAGTTAATTTCTATAGATGAATTAACAGAGCGTGTAAAAGATAAAGATGCATTGTTAAGTTTACTTTCGACAAAGGTGCCAAAAGAAGTTATTGATGCAGCCCCTCATTTAAAGATTGTTGCAAACTATGGTGCTGGTTACGACAATATTGATTACACGTATGCGGGCGAAAAAGGAATTGCAGTTACGAATACACCGAAAGTATCAACGGAAGCGACTGCAGAATTAACATTTGCACTTCTTTTAGCAGCGGCGCGTAGAATTCCTGAAGGGGATACGTTATGTCGTACGACTGGATTTAACGGATGGGCACCGTTATTTTTCTTAGGACGAGAAGTTCATGGTAAGACAATCGGAATTATAGGTCTTGGAGAAATCGGGAAGGCTGTTGCAAAACGTACGAAAGCATTTGGAATGGATGTTTTATATACAGGGCCAAATCGTAAGCTTGAAGCTGAAAGTGAGCTGGGGGCAACGTATGTGATGTTGGAAGAATTATTACAAACAGCAGACTTTATTACAATTAACTGTGCTTATAATCCAAAATTACATCATATGATTGATGAAGAGCAGTTTAAAATGATGAAGAAAACAGCGTATATTGTAAATGCTTCACGTGGGCCAATTATGAATGAAGCAGCACTTGCTCATGCATTAAAAACGAATGAAATTGAAGGAGCAGCTCTTGACGTGTTTGAATTTGAACCGAAAATTACAGAAGAGCTAAAAGAATTAAAGAATGTAGTACTTGCTCCACACGTAGGGAATGCAACATTTGAAACTCGTGATGCGATGGCTGAAATGGCTGTCAGAAATATTTTAGCTGTATTAAACGGTGAAGAGCCAGTAACACCTGTAAATCAAAAGGTATTAGTTACAAAATAAAAAGAAACCTTCCGGACTCGGAAGGTTTTCTTATTTTTCTTTATTCGCTTTTTTAGACGGTCTTTGTCTAATGAATTGAGATAACATGTACAAAATATATAGTGGAATGGCAATAAATAAGAAAACAGAAAAATTTCCAAATCCTGTTTGATACATTGTAATAATGATTCCAACTAAAAATAGTGTAATAATGATGCTATATCGTGGAATTGGTACATCTTTTAAACTTGGGATACGAATGCGGCTCACCATTAAAAATGCGAACGTTACAAATACGGTAATAAGAACGATTTTTGGAATGGTATGTGAAAATAATGTTAAGAAAGCAACAAGCCCTCCCGCTGCTGTAATCGGTACTCCAGTGAAATATTTCATTGAAGTAGAAGATGGTGTTACATTAAATCGTGCTAAACGATATGCTCCGAAAAGAGGGAATAATCCCGCTATGTATAATCCGATGATTCCGTAGTTTGAGAAAGATGTGTAATACATTAAAACAGCTGGTGCTGCACCAAATGTTACGACATCTGCAAGCGAGTCGAGCTCTTTTCCCATTTGTGAATCAACACGTAATAAACGAGCAACACGACCATCAAGACTATCTAACATCATCCCGATAAGTACTAAAATAGCAGCTGATTTATAATATCCTAAAGATGCATAGCCGATTGATAAAAATCCGCTATATAAATTTCCGAGCGTAAATAAGTTTGGAATAGCTGCTCTATACAAAATCTGATCCCTTGCTTTCTGTAATAAATTCTTAATTAGTGTATGAAAGTTTACTTATTTTATCATACCATAAATTTATTCCTCATACGAAAGAAATTACCAATTTGTGAAAGATTTCATAGAAGGATGGTTTGAAAATTAAGTGAAAATAAAAAGAGGAAGCAACTTGTATAAAGTTGCTTCCTTTACTATTCAAATTTCGTTGTCATCGTTCCAGTTTTATATCGATTATTAGGATCGAAGCGTAATAAATCTCCATAAATTAATTTATCGGAGAGTTTTAATTCTGTTTTTGCTTTTTCAATATACGGCTGACATAGCGTCATGTCAGCTTCTTCACCCGTACTTCTTTTGTAGCACATATTTTTTGTATAAACATACTCTTCAGAAACAAAGCTACCATCACGCATTACCATAAGCGGGTCTTTCTCTTTAATAAATAAGTCAGTTCCAAATTCAACGGATTTATTTGTTTTAATACCAAGTAAATGAAGGAGCGTTGGCTTAATATCAATTTGACCGGATACTTTAGAAACAACTTTTCCTTCTTGGCCAGGCACATGAATAATAAGAGGGACTCGTTGTAATTGCATAGAATCGAATGGTGTAATAGTATCTTTTCCTAGGAACTGTGCCATAGCTGCGTTATGGTTTTCGGAAATACCGTAATGATCACCATAGATGACAATAACGGAATTATCATACAATCCTTCTTCTTTTAATTGTTTAATAAATAATTTAAGAGCTTCATCTGTGTAACGAACAGTTGGGAAGTAGCGGTTTACAACACCACTTTCCGAGTTGAATTCATCAACATATTGATCTTCCGGATTTAGAAGAAATGGAAAATGATTTGTTAATGTAATAAATTTTGTATAGAACGGTTGCGGTAAAGATTTTAACTTTGGAATAGATTGTTCAAAGAACTCTTTATCTTTTAATCCCCAACCGACAGACATTTGCTCCGTTCCTGCGTAATCATTTAAATTAAAGTAACGATCATATCCAAGCGCAGGATACATTACATCCCGATTCCAAAACGTTTTATCATTTGAATGGAAGACGGCAGAAGAATATCCGTATTTCTTTAATTGTTCTGGTGTCGCTGTGTATTCATTTGTTGCATGAGTAAAGAATACAGAACCACGATCTAGCGGATAAAGTGAGTTTTCAACGATAAATTCAGCATCAGAAGTTTTACCTTGTCCAGTTTGATGATAGAAGTTATCGAAATAGAAACTATCCTTAATAAATTCATTTAAAAATGGTGTAATTTCTTTTCCATTTATTTTTTTATTAATAACAAAGCTTTGTGTAGATTCCATTGAAATTAAAATTACATTTTTACCTTTTGCAGCTCCAAATAAGTTTTTATCAACTCGTTTGTCTTTTGAGTCTGTATAGTTTTTAATTTCAGAAAACCCATCCCCACTTGCAAATACACGCTCAGCTGAGGACTTGGATTGAAGCGTAATATCAAATAGATGATATGTGTATAAACCTAAATTCTTCACGACAGTTTGACGGTCAAATGAGCGTGAGAACATTTGTGGTTTATAAATAACTGATACAACAATTTGTAGTGCTAATAAAGCTGTTACACCGCTAAAGAAAGTTCGCTTCTCTGAGCGGGAAAGTGGTGTTTTGTCGCCAAATGATGGGAATTTACGCGAAATAAACATTAAAATAATTGCATCTGCAAATAAAAGTAATGTTTTGTACGTAAAGAGTTCTTTTATACTTGTCCCTAAATCAGCCATATTGTTTGTTTGGAATAAAACTGGGAAAGTAACGAAATCGTTATAGAACCCATAAAACATTGCGTTTCCAAATAAAATAAATGACAGTATAAAACTGATTCCAATTATAATTCGGTTTCGGTGCTTAGATGCAAGTAAAGCTAAGCCGAAAAATAAAAGTAACGCAGCTAGTGGATTGATAAAAAGCATGAATTCTTCAAAGAAATTATCAATTTTAATATCAAATGCTAGCTTGTACACAATATATGTTTTAATCCATAGTAAAACGACTGCAACGAGTGCAAATCGCAGTTTTGGAAACAGATGTTGTAGCATAATATACTCCTCTCCTAAAAAGCATGACAGTTCTTGAGAGTCAGTTTGCTTAACGACTCATTTTATATATACGAACAGTCCTTTGTTATTATGATTATTATACTATGAGTATCATTATACGAAAATAAAAGAAGGTTGTGGGCTTTTTTATAATAATCGAGTAGAAAAAGAGTGGTGGGAGACAATAAAACAGAATTTCTATGTATGATAATTATTGTACGCAGAAAGAATCGCGTGATAATACGGAGGTTATAATGCGAAAATTATTATATTTTATAGCATGCAGTAGTGTTATACTTTTTACTTCACCGAGTGTGTCGGTAGCCCAATATGATGCACCTCTTATGGAAGATGCACTTTATTCTGTTTTATTTCCAAAAATAAATAAAGCAATTGAAAAACAATATGGAAGTTTGAAACCTTATCAATGTCCTAAAATTATTAGTTTAAAAAAAGTGTATAGCGGTACATATTTATTTCAAGCAAGTATTGAAGTGACAAAGTATGAACGTGTTGCTGGGAAAATTGCTCCACCATTTGAGAAGGTAACGATTACATTTAATAACGAAGAAGGCGAATGGGAAGTGACAAAGATTTCAGTAAAGCGCTTACCAAACGATACAAAACTAAACTGCAAAAAAACAATATAAAAAATTGTTTGACAAATAAAATGGTCCTTTGGTATTGTTAATAGCAACAATTAGATGTTTGAAAATTAAATAGACTTACCTCATCTACTCTCAAAGGTAGAGGCCGCGATAGGAAAGAGTAAGCTATGGGAGATTTAATGGAATCTGTGATCATAGGTTGAAAGGGACTATTGCCGAAATATAAGAATAACCATCTTATTCATATATTGGGACTGCATTGAATAAATGTAGTACTGTCATAAGATTTATTTTATGGAGAGCTATTTGGAGATGTTGATGCGGTTTCTTATTTTGAGGAGATAACAACTCGTTTATTTTTTCAATATATATTTTTCCTAATAAGAAACGCGTGTGAACATTGTTCCGCGCGTTTTTTGTCTATCTAAAAGCGTGCTGCAATGAATAGAAGATTGGGGTTATGAGTTTTAGAGGAAATAAGGGAGGAATTTAAATGTATTTACACGGCACAAGCCGAATTAATGGGCAAGGACACTTAGAAATTGGAGGGTGCGATACGACGCAGCTAGCAAAGCAATACGGAACACCACTTTATGTATACGATGAAGAGTCTATCCGAGGAAAATGCCGAGCATTTCATCGTGCTTTTAAAGAAAGTGGTTTCTCTTATCAAGTAGCATATGCAAGCAAGGCGTTCTTGTGCATGGAGATGTGCCGAGTAGCTCGTGAAGAGAATATGTCATTAGACGTTGTCTCTGGGGGAGAATTATATACTGCGCTCCAAGCAGGATTTCCGGCATCACGTATTCATTTTCATGGAAATAATAAAACAGAAGAAGAAATAGTGATGGCTCTTCAGGCGAATATCGGTTGTTTTGTCGTAGATAATTTCTTTGAATTAGAAGTTTTACACGATTTAGCGATGCAACATGGAAAGTTTGTGAACATATTAATTCGTGTAACGCCTGGAGTAGAGGCGCACACACATGAATATATTACGACAGGCCAAGATGATTCGAAATTTGGATTTGGCGTTTCAAACGGTCAAGCGATGCAGGCAATTAGATTTGCTTTACAAAAATCCAATTATAATGTGCTAGGGATCCATTCACATATTGGATCGCAAATATTTGAAACAGCTGGTTTTGTTCGAGCGATTGAAGTTCTTCGCCAATTTTTAGTAGAAGTGAGAGAGCAAACAAACTATGTAGTAAAAGTGTTAAATGTAGGCGGGGGATTTGGAATACGCTACACAGAGTCAGATACACCATTAACTCTTGAGACATATGTGCGAGCTGTAACAAGTGCAGTGAGAGAACAATTTACTGTATGTGAATATCCATTGCCAGAAATATGGATTGAACCAGGACGTAGCATTGTAGGTGATGCTGGGACAACAATTTATACAGTTGGATCTGTGAAAGATATTCCTGGTATTCGGAAATATGTATCAGTCGATGGTGGAATGACAGATAATTTAAGACCTGCTTTATATAGCGCGCGTTATGAAGCGATGTTAGCGAATCGAGGGAATGATGAGAATGAGGAACTCGTTTCGATTGCCGGGAAATGCTGTGAGAGTGGAGACATGTTGATTTGGGATATTCATTTACCAAAAGTCGCTTCTTCTGATTTACTAGCAGTTTCCTGTACAGGAGCATACGGGTACTCGATGGCGAATAATTACAATCGGATTCGAAGACCAGCCGTTGTCTTTGCAAAAGGCGGAACATCGCAAGTAGTTGTGGAACGCGAAACATATGAAAATATTATTGGGAACGATCGCATACGTATTAAAGAGCTTGTCTAAATAGAAAAAGGGGTTGTTCGGATGGGCAATTCCTTTTTTGTAAAAATAAAATAATTAAAATATATCGGAAAACTAGGATTGAAAAAAATCAGAATTATGATAAAATACAAATACAAAGCTTATCAAGAGAAGCGGAGGGAACTGGCCCGAAGAAGCTCGGCAACCTGCTTATAGAAAGCAAGGTGCTAAATCCAGCAAAATGGAATCCATTTTGAAAGATAAGGTAAAATATATTACCGAACAGTCTTTTCGAAATGGGAAAGATTTTTTTTATGAATAAAAAGGGGGGCTGTTCGCGTGAGTGTACGGGAACATTTTGATGAAGTATCCGAGAAGATTGAAGCGATGCTTGCTGATATGAAATATGGTTCAATTACAATTGTTGTGCAAGATGGAAAAGTAATTCAGTTAGAGAAAAGTGAAAAAGTACGTTTAAAGTGAAAAGCGCTGACTAGAAAAACTAGAGGCGGTTTTAACCTATTTTCATTGGGTTAAAACCGTCTTTTTGCTTTTACAGGGGGAAAAAACATGTTGACGTATGAAACGTGGGAAGAAAATGTTGTTTCGTTTTCGGAAGAAGATGAAACAAAAGGCGCGCTATCAGTATTAAAGTGGGCTTATAAAGAATATAAAGATGAAATCGTCTACGCATGTAGCTTTGGGGTGGAAGGTATGGTATTGCTGCACCTTATAAACCAAGTAAATCCATATGCTAAAGTCGTATTTTTGGATACAAATGTTCATTTTCAAGAAACGTATGAATTAATTCGGAAAGTGCGGGAAAGATTTCCTTCATTGAATATTATAGAAAAACAGCCAGAACTTACACTTGATGAACAGGCGAAGTTGCATGGTGAAAAACTGTGGGAGAGCAATCCGAATCTTTGTTGTAAGATTAGAAAAATTTTACCTTTAGAAAAATCATTAGTAGTGGAAAAAGCATGGATATCAGGCTTAAGAAGGGAACAATCAGAAACACGTAAGCATACAAAGTTTATAAATCAAGATCATCGTTTTCAATCTATTAAAGTTTGTCCACTCATTCATTGGACGTGGAAAGAAGTTTGGCGATATGTATACAAACATAGCTTGCCGTATAACCCGTTGCATGATATTGGTTATCCAAGTATTGGGTGTGAGAAATGTACGTTACCTGTTGGGGATGGTGGCGATTCAAGAGATGGTAGATGGGCTGGAAAAGTGAAAACTGAATGTGGTCTTCATTACCAATAAGATGAATCTTGAAATAAAGCTAAGAGAGGATATAGAAAAATGAGCATAGTAAACGAATTAGTAAACCGTATAGATGAGGCATATGACGTATCACAAATTGAAAAAGAAATTAAGTTAGACAATATTGCGTTAAGTGATTTAGAACTATTGGCGACAGGTGGATATAGCCCCCTTACTGGTTTTTTAGGGAAGGAAGATTATGATTCAGTCGTAGAAACGCTTCGTTTAGCAAATGGTAGTGTGTGGAGTATACCAATTACATTACCTGTAACAGAAAAAGTCGCAGAAAGCCTGAAAGTTGGAGAGGAAGTAAAGCTTGTCAACAATGGAAATATATACGGTGTCATTCAAATAGAAGATATTTTTGTACCAGATAAAGAAAAAGAAGCGTTACTTGTATATAAAACAACGGATGGGGCTCATCCAGGAGTGGAAAAATTATATGAACGATCAAACGTTTACGTTGGAGGAACTATTATTCTAACAAAACGCTTTGAAAATAATCAATTTCCTTCTTATCATTTAGACCCAATTGAAACGAGGGAAGCATTTAAAAAACGTGGGTGGAAAACAGTGGTCGGATTTCAAACGAGAAACCCGGTACATCGTGCCCATGAGTATATCCAAAAGTCTGCTCTTGAAATTGTAGATGGTCTCTTTTTAAATCCGCTCGTTGGAGAAACGAAATCGGATGATATTCCTGCTGATGTAAGAATGGAAAGCTATGAAGTACTCCTTCAAAACTATTATCCGAAAAATCGTGTCTTTTTAAGTGTATTTCCTGCTGCAATGCGTTACGCAGGACCAAGGGAAGCGATATTTCATGCGTTAGTAAGAAAGAATTTTGGATGTACCCACTTTATTGTAGGGCGTGATCATGCTGGAGTAGGAGATTATTACGGAACATACGAAGCGCAAGAAATTTTCACGAATTTTACGATAGAAGAGTTAGGAATTACACCACTATTCTTTGAACATAGTTTTTACTGCACGAAATGTGAAGCGATGGCTTCAACGAAAACATGTCCGCACGGAAAAGAAGATCATGTTATTTTATCGGGTACAAAAGTAAGAGAATTATTAAGAAACGGTGAGATTCCGCCAAGTACATTTAGTCGTAAAGAAGTAGTGGAAGTGCTAATTAAAGGCTTGAAAAAAGAAGTAGTAACAGAATAGGGAGAGAACGAGATGGATACGAATATTACTTGGCATACAGCTTCGGTTTCAAAAGATGAGAGAAGAGTGAAGAATGGACATCATAGTTTTGTAATTTGGTTTACTGGTTTATCAGCTTCGGGTAAATCTACAGTAGCGAATGCGGTCGCTCGTAAACTGTTTGAAAAGAATATTGGAAATTATGTGCTGGATGGGGATAACATTCGCCACGGTTTAAATAAAGACTTAGGATTTTCTGAAAGTGATCGCATGGAAAATATAAGACGTATTGGCGAAGTGGCAAAGTTATTTGTAGATCAAGGAGCAGTTGTCCTTACAGCATTTATTTCACCATTTCGAGTAGACCGCAAACAAGTAAGAGATTTATTAGCGGCAGATGAATTTATTGAAATTTTTGTAAAGTGTCCGATTGAAGAGTGTGAGAAACGTGATCCGAAAGGACTTTATAAAAAGGCAAGAAAAGGTGATATTAAGGATTTCACAGGTATTGATTCGCCTTATGAAGAGCCAGAGCAAGCGGAATTAATTGTAGAAACGCACAAATATTCTATTGAAGAATGTGCAGAACAAATCGTGAAGTACTTACAAGAGCGTAGTTTTATATAGGGGGATAAACAATGAGTTATGAAAAAGTATGGGCTAACAATGAAAAATTAAATCAGACCGAGAAAAATAAATTAGAAAAAGATGGCTTAGAAATTTTTAATGATATTCCTTACTATGCGGAAAATGGTTTCGAATCTATTCCGAAAGAAGAGTGGGATGCCTTTAAATGGGCAGGCTTGTATTTACAAAGACCGAAAGAAGCTGGTTATTTTATGATGCGGGTAAATATTCCGTCAGGGATTATTACAAATGCACAGGCAGAAGTACTTGCTTCTATCGCTGAAGATTATGGACGTGATGTAATAGATATTACGACGAGACAGGCGATTCAGTTTCACTGGTTAGAAATTCAGCAAATTCCAGATATTTTTAAAAGGTTAGCAAGAGTTGGGTTATCTTCAGCGGGGGCTTGTGGTGATATAACGCGGAATATTACAGGTAATCCGCTTGCTGGCATTGATGCAAATGAACTATTTGATACAACGCATATTGTAAAAGAAGTATATGATTACTTCCAACATAATGAAGAGTTTTCTAACTTGCCACGTAAATTTAAAATGTCTATTAGTTCTAATATTTATAATTCAGCAAACGCAGAAATTAACTGTGTTGCATTTACGCCTGCAACGAAAGAAATAGATGGTGAGAAAAAAGTTGGTTTTCATATAAAAGTAGGTGGAGGATTATCAGCTCGACCGTATTTAGCTGATGAATTAGATGTATTCGTTTTACCAGAAGAAGTGAAGGCGGTGGCGATTGCGATTGCTACTATATTCCGTGATTTTGGATATCGTGAAAAACGTCATTTAGCTCGGTTGAAATTTCTTGTTGCGGACTGGGGAGCAGAGAAATTTAAAGAGAAACTAATAGAGTATACAGGGCCTTTACAAAGTAAAGGGGAAAGTGCATTCAAAGGATGGAATGCAGGCTATTTTTATGGTGTTCAAGACCAAAAACAAGAGGGATTAAAATATGTAGGTTTTAATGTACCGGTAGGTCGTTTACATGCAGAAGAAATGTTTGAGATTGCAAGAATCGCAAAGCAATATGGAAATGGACATATTCGTACATGTAACTCGCAAAACTTCATTATTCCGAACGTTCCTCCGGAAAATGTAAAAGGATTACTTAGTGAACCGCTGTTTGAAGCGATATCTGCTAGCCCGAAATCATTTATTGGTCATGCGGTTTCATGTACCGGTATTGAATATTGTAATCTTGCACTAGTAGAAACGAAAGAAAGATTACGAAAAATTGCAGAATACTTAGATACACAAATTGCACTCGATGTTCCAGTTCGAATTCATATGGTAGGCTGCCCGAATTCATGTGGTCAACGTCAAATTGCTGACATTGGGTTACAAGGGGTGAAAATGAAGACGAAGGAAAAAGGCATTGTTGAAGCGTTTGAAATATACGTAGGTGGAACATTGTTAGATGGCGGTGCCTACAATCAAAAGTTAAAAGGAAAAATAGATGGCGAGGATCTACCTGATGTACTCGCATCATTTATAAGTTATTTCAAAGAGAATAAATTACCAGCCGAAACATTTTATGATTTTGTAGGTCGTATTGGTGTAGATACATTACAAATAGCGTTAAATAACGTGTTAGAAGAAGTAATAGCGTCTTAGGAGGGACGATATGGATTTATATCGATTTGAAGCTGTGTTAGTAAATAGTATTGTTCCGATTGTTGTTGTTGCTCAAAGTGAAGAACAGGCATTTAAGCTTGCGGAGATTGAGCTTGAAAAGCATTTTTTACCGTTGCCAGAGGTAAAAGAGATTTCTTTGTTTGAAAAAAAGAAGATTCGAAAAGGTGGGGCATTTGTTATCCATGAGTAGAGATCAGTAATACGAAAAAATAAAAACTTCCATTCTTATATACGAATGGAAGTTTCATTTTAATAGAAGAAATGAGGAGAGATGATGGGAAAGGTTTATATTGTTGGAGCGGGTCCTGGCGATCCAGATTTAATTACTGTTAAAGGGTTGAAATGTATTGAGAAGGCAGATGTTATTTTATACGACCGACTTGTGAATAAAGAGCTGCTTTCACACGCAAAGCCTGACGCGGATTTAATTTATTGCGGAAAACTCCCGAATTATCACACGATGAAGCAAGAGACAATTAACACGTTTCTTATTAAGTATGCGAAAAAAGGAAAAGTTGTAACGAGGCTTAAGGGCGGCGATCCATTTGTGTTTGGTAGAGGGGGAGAAGAAGCTGAAGCATTAGCAAAGCAAGGTGTACCATTTGAAATCATTCCTGGTATTTCAGCTGGAATAGCTGCTCCTGCTTATGCGGGCATTCCAGTGACGCACCGTGATGCAAGTGCAAGTTTTGCTATTGTGACTGGGCATAGGAAAGAAGGTGCTGAAGAAGAAGTGAAATGGGAAAGTTTAGCGAAAGGTGTAGAGACTTTAGCGGTATATATGGGGGTTAGTAATTTGCCCTACATATGTGAGCAACTTATGAAGCATGGAAAAGATAAAAGTACGCCAGCCGCTATTATTGAGCAAGGGACGACGTCTATGCAACGCACAGTTGTTGGAACGTTAGGGACAATTGTAGATGTTGCGAAAAAAGAGCAAATTCAAAATCCGAGTATGATTGTAATTGGAGAGGTTGTCCGTTTTAGAGAAAAAATTCATTGGTTTGAGAAGCAGACAGAAAATGCTTATCAAGTAAGTGGAGTGTTGTAAAATGAAAGCCGTCTTATATATATGTCATGGAAGTCGTTTGAAGACAGCGAAAGAAGAGGCGATTCAATTTATTACATCGTGTATGAGCCGTATAGAAGCGACTATTCAAGAAGTTTGTTTTTTAGAGTTAGCGAATCCTTCTATTGAAGATGGTTTTCGTACATGTGTGAAGCGTGGGGCCACTGAGATTATTGCTATCCCTGTTTTTTTATTAGCGGCAGGGCATGTAAAAAAAGATATCCCTTTTGAATTGGAAAAGTTAACTAATCAATTTTCGGATGTTAAAGTGACCTATGGTAATCCGTTTGGTGTATCAGAAACACTTGTTAAATCGGTGTATAGCGGAAGTGGCATCGAACAGGAAGATAAAAATGAAGTGACGTTACTTCTCGTTGCAAGAGGGAGTAGTGATCCTGAAGTATTAAGAGATATAAACTGGATTGCTTCTTTATTTCAAACAAAAGAGAAGGTTAAAAAAGTAGAAGTTTGTTATTTAGCGGCTGCAGAGCCAAAATTTGAGGAGAAGTTAAAGGAAGTTGTAGAACAAAAAGAAAAGAACATCGTTGTACTGCCTTACTTGTTATTTACAGGTTTACTTATGAAACATATTGAGAAAGAAGTGCGCCAATATGAATTGGGAGAGATAAAAATCAGTCCATATTTAGGGAAGAATGAAGCGTTTCAAGATATGTTAATTCAGAAAACGACGGAGTTATTGAAAGGAGATCAGTATGTATCCACTTACAGTGCGAGTTAATGAGAAACGCGTTGTTGTTATTGGCGGGGGAAAAGTTGCAGGATTTAAAATTATTCCTTTACTCAAACAGGGTGCGGATATAGTTGTGATAAGTCCAGAATTAGATGCGAATTTAGTAAAACTTGTGGAAGAAAAGAAAATTCGTTGGTATCAAAGAGAATATGAAAAAAGTGATATTAAAAGTGCTTTTTTAGTTGTTGCAGCGAGTAGTGATTCAATATTAAATGAACAAGTTGCTGAAGATGCCGCCGAGAATCAATTAGTAAATGTTATTACAAATCCGGAAAGTGGTAATGTTCATTTTCCGGCAGCGATTCATCGTGGTTTACTTAATATAGCAGTTTCTACTGGGGGAGCGAGCCCGAAGCTCGCAAAAAAAATTCGAGATGATATTGCAAATAAATATGATGAGACATATGAATCGTATTTAGATTTTTTATATGAAGTAAGGTTGAAGTTAAAAGATTTACAGTTAGAAAAGAGGGCACGAAATATATTGCTCCAAGAAGTGTTAAAATCAGTATATGTGCAAAACGAGGGGAAAAGAGAAAGTTTTTTACGAGAATTAGAGGAAAAGATTTTAAAATAATAAAAGATAAAGTGAGCTTTACAAATATAAAAATATAATTTATAATCACAAGTAACTTCAATAGATGAAATCGATGAGCAAGAAGAGTACGTATATTTGATGCGTTCAGAGAGCTGGGGTTAGGTGGGAGCCTGGTACGATAAAATATACAGAATGGGCTTGCGAGAGGTATGTTGAACATTGTAGTAGGCAACCCGGGTTCCGCCGTTAAAAGGATAGAGTATCGGATTTATTCCTGTACTTGAACAAGTGGGATTTATCAATCCAATTGAGGTGGTACCACGGTATTTACATTACATATATCGTCCTCTACATGCATATTTGCGTGTAGGGGACTTTTTTATTTTCTAAAGGAGGTGTGCGAGTATGAAATGAAAGTGTATAATTAACAAAAAATTAAATATTCAGAAAAGGAGAATTTATGATGAAAGAAACACAGCAATGGACGTCGAAAATAGGCTTTGTACTCGCAGCAGCCGGAGCCGCAGTAGGTCTTGGTGCGATATGGAAATTTCCATATGTTGCAGGTAATGGCGGGGGAGGCGCATTCTTCCTTGTATTTTTACTATTAACTTTATTTATAGGTATGCCTCTTCTAATAGCGGAGTTTGTTATTGGACGTAGCACGCAAAAAGAGGCGGTTACAGCTTATAAAGTACTAGTGCCAAATAGCAAATTATATCCTTGGATTGGTCGTATGGGAGTTGTTACTTGTTTTAGTGTACTATCTTTTTATAGTGTTGTAGGTGGATGGATTTTACTTTATTTATATTATAGTGTGACAGGAAGTTTCTGGAATGGAGCAGCTGATTATGGACAATTGTTCGGTGAAACGATTTCAAATCCATTAAGCGCGATTGGAGCACAATTTATCTTTATGCTTTGTACGATTTTTGTTGTAAGTAAAGGTGTAGAGAAAGGTATAGAAAAGGCAAGTAAGTACATGATGCCGCTATTATTTATTTTATTTATTGCGATTATTGTTCGTGCGCTAACACTCGATGGTGCTTTTGCTGGAGTAGAGTTCTTCTTAAAGCCGGATTTTTCAAAGCTTACAGCAGATACGATTTTATATGCGATGGGACAATCTTTCTTCTCGCTAACTGTAGGTGCCTCGGTAATGGTAACGTATAGTTCGTATTTAAAGAAAGAAGAACATTTAGCGAAATCAGCAACATCTATTGTAAGTTTAACGGTTTTTGTTACAGTACTTGCAGGATTAGCAATTTTCCCAGCGATTTTTGCGTTGGGAGTTAAACCGACTGAAGGACCAGGACTACTGTTTATCGTCCTTCCAGCAGTATTTGCAAAAATACCATTTGGTCAATTTTTCTTTATTATGTTTTTAATTTTATTCTTCTTTGCGACTTTAACATCAGCAATTTCAATGCTTGAAATTGTAGTAGCATCTGTTGCGAAAGGTAATGAGAAGAAGCGTCCGTCAGCATCATTATTAATTGGTATTCTTATTTTTGCAGTCGGTATTCCATCAGCTTTATCATTTGGGATTATGAGTGACGTGAAAATATTCGGGAAAACATTCTTTGATTTAGTTGACTTTTCGGTAAGTAACGTATTGCTGCCGTTAGGAGTACTAGCTATTTCATTATTTGTACCAAATAAAATGAGTAAAGAGTTATTGATGAAAGAATTAGAAGTGACGGAAACGAAGGGGAAAACGTTATTTAACATTTGGTTCTTCTTACTTCGTTATGTTATTCCGGTAACTGTAATAATTGTATTTTTAAATGCGATAGGTGTATTTAAAATGTTTGCATAAAAAAAGGCGGGGATCTCCCGTCTTTTTTTATGTGGATGTTGATGAGTGTAATAAACGATTATATGCTTTATAGGCTGTAGTGACTGCAAGGAATGAACCGATTAAAAATAATACTGAGCCGCCAAATGTAAATATCCGGCCAATATACGTCTCTCTAGCTTCTTCTATTTTTTGTTGTAATTGCGTATTCATATTGATCACCTCGTAAACTATAGGCATTTAGTTATAGTCTATGTAGAATGCCTATATTGTGTGAAGTGTAAATAAAAAACCTCGGTAGGCACCGAGGTTTTTTATAATCCGATATAAGGAGATGGGTCAACTGCGTTTGTCTTGCCGACATTCCATTCTCCAAGATGAAGTTCGAAGTGTAAATGTTGTCCGTATGATTGGCCCGTGTTCCCCATAAATCCAAGCTGATCGCCTTGTTTTACAGTTTGTCCATTCGATACAGAACGGCTATTCATATGAGCATATACTGTCGTATATGTTTTTCCGTTTATACGGTGAGATAAATACACTACGTTTCCGTAACTAGATGATAATTCTGAACGAATAACAACGCCATCTGCAGCCGCGATAATTGGAACCGTTCCCGAAGCAGCGATGTCAATTCCTTTATGATTATCTAAAGAACGTACACCAAATCCGGAAGTTTTTGATCCAGCTGCTGGTTTGATAAAGCCACCGATATTTGTATCATGTGGTGTTGGGGCCGCTTGAGTTGCTTGAGCAGATTTAGTAGCTTGTTGTTTGCGAGCCTCTTCTGCCTGGCGAGCTTCTTCCGCTTTACGAGCTTCTTCGGCACGTTTTTCTTCTTCAATTGCTTTTTGAACAGCTTGACGTTGATTTTCTAAAATGCCTTTGGATTCTTCTAATCCTTCAATCTCTGAATCTACTTTTGCTACTTTCGTATGTAGATCGTTAATAAGAGTTTGTTGCTGTTGTTGGTTATTTTGTAATTCTTGCTGTTTTTGTTCTAGTTTTTGCTCAGATTCTTTCAGTTGTTGTTCTTTTTTCTCAACAGCCTCTTTTTCTGACGTTACAGCATTTTGATCAGATGTTTGTTTTTTTACAATATCTGTATCGTTGTTTAATATTAAACTTACGGAGTACATATTATCAACAAGATCAGCAATGTTTGTAGAGTTTGTTAATACTTCTGTAATGATATTGGTACGCGGTTTTTCTTGCATAGATTGTAACCGTTGTTTAATAACTTCCTGACGTGTATCTATGTTTGTTTGTAATTGTTCTATATGTTTCTTTTTGTCAGTAATTACTTGTTGTGTTTTGCTAATTTCTTTTTTTGTATCATTTAATTCAGTCTCGTTTTTATTAATAGAAGTAGTTAATTCATCAATTTTCTTCTGTAATTCTTGAATTTCTTTTTCTATTTGTTCTTTCTCGACTGATTTATTTTGTAAGTCACTTTGTTTGCCTTCTAATTCAGATTGAATGTTAGATAATTTATCTTGATTCGTTTCAGCGTATGCAGGTGAAAGTAACGGGGAAGCAAAAATCGTTCCTGCTGCTAAAACACTAAACGCTGCAAATTTCTTTTTCATTGTTGTCTGACTCCTTTCCCTATGAATGTTATATATCATAAGAAGAAGGGTGTCTATCGTTGTAATCATAATGTAAAGAAAATTTTATAAAATTGCTAAGTTTTGTCGGAATTTATCATTTTTCAACTGTAATTGTCATAATGCTTACATTTTATTCATATGCACATAAAGGTAAATTTTGGGATTCATCTGTAAAATGAAGGAGGAAAGTAATCGTTTTTATGAGGTGAAATATTACTTGGAAAGCTAATAAAACACTAGTAAGGAATCGTTCTCATGTTAGGTTTTCTGACATGGGTCTGCTTTTTGTCAAGAAAATTATTTGTGTTCGGGCAAAGTTATTTTGTTGTCAGATTTAAATTTTTGATTTATGATTTTTAACAGGGACAAAATGTAGTGAATTGTCGAATAATATGTAATACTCTTAATTTCTTAGTTTTATAGAGATAGAATGAGAGATAGAGTGACACATCGAAGAGGGGGTTACAACAAATATGAAAAGAATAGGACTTGCATGGCAAATATTAATAGGGCTTGCGCTTGGTATTGCGGTTGGGGCGATTTTCTTTGATAATCCAGCTGTTGTGAAGTACTTACAACCAATTGGTGATATTTTCATCCGATTAATTAAAATGATCGTTGTACCGATTGTTGTAGCAAGTATTGTTGTTGGGGTTGCTGGTGTTGGCGATGTTAAAAAACTAGGTCGACTAGGCGGAAAAACAATTCTTTACTTTGAAATTATTACAACAATTGCAATTATTGTTGGTCTATTAATAGCGAATATTTTCCAACCAGGAAAAGGCGTAAATATGGAGCAGTTAACAAAGACAGATATTTCGAAATATACACATACGACAGAACAAGTACAAAGTCATTCATTTGCAGATACATTTGTAAATATTGTTCCAACGAACATTATGAAGTCGTTAGCTGACGGAGATATGCTTGCTATTATCTTCTTCTCTGTATTATTTGGTTTAGGTGTAGCAGCAATTGGTGAAAGAGGAAGACCAGTTCTTCAATTTTTCCAAGGTGTAGCTGACGCAATGTTTTACGTAACAAACCAAGTTATGAAATTTGCACCATTTGGTGTGTTTGCACTAATTGGTGTTACAGTTTCTACATTTGGTCTTGCTTCATTAATTCCATTAGGGAAATTACTAATTGTCGTATATGGAGCAATGATCTTCTTCGTCGTAGTTGTCTTAGGACTTACAGCGAAAATATTTGGAATCAACATTTTCCAATTCTTTAAGATTTTAAAAGACGAGCTGATCTTAGCGTATTCTACAGCAAGCTCAGAAACAGTTTTACCAAAAATCATGGAGAAAATGGAGAAATTCGGTTGTCCGAAAGCAATTACATCTTTCGTTATTCCGACAGGTTATTCATTTAACTTAGATGGATCAACTTTATATCAAGCAATTGCGGCTCTTTTCTTAGCACAAATGTACGGTATTGATTTATCTATTACACAACAAATTACATTATTGCTTGTATTAATGGTTACATCAAAAGGTATCGCAGGTGTACCGGGCGTATCATTCGTTGTATTATTAGCGACACTTGGTACAGTAGGTATTCCACCTGAAGGCTTAGCGTTCATTGCTGGTATTGACCGTATTTTAGATATGGCTCGTACAGCAGTTAACGTTGTAGGAAACTCTTTAGCAGCTGTAGTTATGTCTAAGTGGGAAGGTCAATATGACGCTGAAAAAGGACAAGCTTATTTAAAAGAGATTTCTGAAAAGGGTCAAGCGGCTTAATTATAGTATGAACAAGCTCTCACATAATATGTGGGAGCTTTTCTGTATATAGAAGAGGAGCAGACATAATGAAACGTAAATATGGTGACGGTTCTTCGTGGAAGAGGCTAATAGAAAAGAGTTATACGGTTAAGCAAGTGGAAGAGGGAATGCTCGGAATACTGGATATAAAAAAGGTGAGAGAGCCTAGTTGTAAAGAATATGATGGTGAAGAACTTTGTATTGCAGCGGATCAGTATACGTGGATTCAATATTTCATAGACGGGAAAAACTTTGCGATTACCGCTATGTTAGATGATCAGAAAAAATTAGTGCAATATTATATCGATGTGGCGAAAGAATATAAAATAGACGATCGTGGTTTACCGTATTTTGATGATTTATATTTAGATGTAGTATTATTACCTAGCGGTAAGGTGTATGTATTAGATGAAGAGGAGCTAGAGGATGCTTATAAAAGTGGTGATGTCACGAAGGAAGAGTATGAGTTAGCTTGGTACACTACGAAATGGATATTAGCAACAATAAAAAATAATGAATTTTATTGGATTTCAATGTTGAAAGAAGAAATAGAAAAGTTAAAATGATTGTTGTATTCGAATTTTTGTATAATTACCAAAAAAATCTATACAAAAAATAATTGACTTTTGTTTTGTAAGCGAGTAAAGTTAGGAAAGAAATTATTATTAAAAAATAAATATGAAACCTTCTTATAAAGAGAGGCGGAGGGACTGGCCCTACGATGCCTCGGCAGCGGACTCGATTTCAGAGTGCTGTGCCAAATCCAGCAAGCGTGTGCTTGAAAGATGAGAAGAGTGTTTCTTATAGATGTATAAGACCTCTTCTCATCGGAAGAGGTCTTTTGTTATTCATTAGAAAAAGGTTGAAACTAGGGAGAGATGATACTTTGAAAGAAACGAGAGGAAATGGTTTAGCTTTATTACCACTTGGGATATTTTTGGCGCTATTTATTGGTTCTGGAATTATTACAGGTGATTTCTATAAATTGCCGATACTTGTAGCGATCTCAATTGCTGTAGGAGTCGCTTTAATGATGAATCGTAAAGAAAGTTTTAATGTGAAAGTAGAGCGGTTCGCTAAAGGTGCAGGAAATCCGGATATTATGATTATGGTATTAATTTTTGTGCTTGCAGGTGCATTTTCTGAAACTGCTAAAGGAATGGGCGGAGTAGACTCAACTGTTAATTTAGCATTAACTATTTTACCGCCAGGATTTATCGTAGCTGGAATCTTTGTTATTGGTGCATTTATTTCATTAGCGATGGGAACTTCAATGGGAACAATTGCAGCATTAGCGCCGATTGCTGTAGGTATTAGTGGTCAAACTGATATCTCAATTGCGCTTGCAATGGCTACTGTTGTTGGCGGAGCGATGTTTGGTGATAATTTATCATTTATTTCAGATACAACAATCGCAGCTGTTCGTTCACAAGGAACAGAAATGAAAGATAAGTTTAAAACGAACTTTTTAATTGTGTTACCAGCAGCTATTATTACAATTGTGCTATTAGTAATAGTTACTTCAGGGAGTGACACGCAGATTAAAGCACATAGCTTTGATTGGATAAAGATTTTACCGTACGCAGGAGTACTGATTACAGCGCTACTTGGCTGGAATGTACTTATTGTATTAACTGGTGGAACTGTACTATCTGGTGTTATCGGTCTTATAGATGGAAGTTACACGTTAGAAAGTTTCTTTAAAAGTGTAACGACTGGAATGGGCGGTATGATGGAGTTAGTATTACTTGCTATATTAATTGGCGGTATGGTTGAATTAATCCAATATAATGGTGGTATTCAATATTTAATGAATGTATTAACACGTAATATTCGTTCGAAAAAAGGAGCGGAATTTGGTATTGCTGGTTTAGTGAGTATGACGAATATGTGTACAGCGAATAATACGATTTCAATTATTTTTACAGGCCCGCTTGCAAAAAATATTGCAGATCAATATGAAATAGACCCTCGTAAATCAGCGAGTGTATTAGATCTTTTCTCATGTTGTGTGCAAGGATTAATTCCGTACGGTGCCCAAATGTTAACGGCAGCAGGATTTGCAGCGTTATCTCCAGTTGAATTGTTACCGTATGCATTTTATCCAATTTTAGTTGGAGTATGTGGGATTGTTTCTATTTTAATTGGGTTTCCAAGGTTTTCGAAAGTAGCTAAGAAAAAAGAGTATCATA
This sequence comes from Bacillus sp. EKM501B, assembly GCF_011800505.1. Lineage (NCBI taxonomy): Bacteria > Bacillati > Bacillota > Bacilli > Caryophanales > Bacillaceae > Bacillus > Bacillus sp. EKM501B. The sequence continues at coordinate 588,142 of NZ_JAALFZ010000001.1, forward strand.
AAACTGCTTAATTTAATATGAATGTTAGTAATTAAAAAACGTGCAGAGAATAGACTCTGCACGTTTTTTGCGTAAAGGGCTGAATATGACTCGGTCTTAAGTCTGAGTAGAAAACGGTTCTTAAGCTCGTTATGGAAAGATGAAAAAATAGTTAAGATAAGAGTATCAAATCGAAGGGAGGCAAGCACAAGATGAAACAATTTCTAGCGTTTATCGCAGCCGGTATTTTGGCTTTAATTGCTCTTGGTAGTCTTGCTGGTATTGTAGGATTCGCAATCGGAGCAGGAGTTGTATATTGGAGCTATAAATCATTTGTGCGAGCTAAATCATTTTTTGGAAAGTTAGCTTGGGGTATTGTTGGTTTAATCGGTTTATCCATTGCACTTTCCCATTCGCCAGCATTAATCGGTATCGTTGCTTTAGTGGTTTTATACTACGGATACCGTGAGTGGAAAAAAGAAAAAGATGTAGTTGTTGAATCTGCTCCAGAAAGTTCTAAATCATATAGCAACTTTGAAGATGAGTGGAACAAATTAATGAAAAACTAAAACAATAAATCAAATTATAATTAAAGTAGAAGAGAGGAAGATTTATAATGAAACAATCTTTATTCGGACGTGTACGCGATGCAATTTTAGCTGATTTTCATAACGTGTTAGATGAGAAGGAAAGAAAAAATCCAATTGCGATGTTAAACCAATATTTACGTGATAGTGAGCGTGAAATAACAAAAATTGAGAAGTTAATTGAGCGTCATAAAACATTAAAATCTAACTTTGCTCGTGAGCTTGAGCAAGCACGTTATTTCGTTAATAAAAGATCAAAGCAAGCTATCATTGCTCAAGAAGCAGGTGAATTACAATTGCACGAACGTGCGTTAGAAGAGGTAGCTTATTATGAAGGGCAAGTAACTCGATTAGAAGAAATGTATGCAGGTGTTGTAGAGCAAATTGATGAGTTAGAGCGTCGTCTTTCTGAAATGAAAAATAAATTAAAAGAAATGCACGCAAAGCGTATGGAACTAATGGCACGTGAAAATATGGCACATGCAAATCGTCGTATGAATACTGCGATGCATAAAATGGATGAAAATAATCCATTCTTACGATTTGAAGAGATTGAAGATCATATTCGTGAATTAGAAACTCGTATGAATGAAGAGCATGAGCGTGACACATTTGATATGAAAATTGCAAAACTTGAGCGTGAAATGAAAGAAAAGAATGATGTATCGTTAACGAAAGAGTTAACAAAATAATAGTAGTATATTATAAAACAGGCTTATGATATAGTGATAGGAGAAAAGGTGTTGGAAAGCAATGCCTTTTCTTCTATGTATATGTGACAAGAAGGGGGGAGCTGAAATGAAGAAACATTTTTCAAAGACACAATTAATGGGGATGCTCCTCATCATATTTGGGTTCGGTCTTTTTCTTGATATGATACTTGGACATTTTGAACCAGGTGGTCTCATTTTTGCATTTATTATGCTTATGTTTGGAAGGCATTATCGTAAAAAGAATCGTTATGTACGGGGAAATGTATTTTTATTTGTTGGTGGTATCGTATTTTTATTCTTCTTATTTTCATCAGCAGCATTTGTTCTTGTCGTATTTGCTTGTTTAGCTTTAATTGGTTATCAATTGATTCAACAAGGGCATCAGCAAAAAGCAATGAAGGTTGAAATTAAAGAAAAAGGGATGATAGACGAAGAGAAGCAAATATATCGTACAGAACCATATTTGAAAAATATGTTTGTAGGCAATGTGCGAATGATGGATCATATTTATGAACTTGAGGATATTAATGTTCAATATGGTGCTTGTGATGTGGAAATAGATTTAACAACTGCTATGATTCCAGAAGGGGAAACGGTAATTGTTATTCGAGGTGTCGTTGGTAATATTCGTTTATATGTGCCATATGATATTGAACTTTCTTTAAATCATTCTGTTATTGTCGGGCGTGTGCTCTTGCCAGGTCATGAAGAGACAGGGTTTAACCGCAATGTTACATTTAGAACAGAGCAGTATAAAGAGGCTCCTCGACGTATTAAAATTATTTCTTCGCTTGTCGTAGGCGACACGGAAGTGAGGAAAGTATAATGAAGAAACAAAAAAATATTTCGTGGATGTATATTCGTTATTCTATGTTGTCCTCTGTTAGTATCGCACTCATTTGTACAATTGTATATGTATGGAAAAGCGAGCAACAAGTGTATGATTTATTATGGAAGGAATCCATCGCTTCTGTTCCAATTGGCTTGTTTATTATGACTACAAGTTTACTTATCGGGGGAATTGTAGGATATGCAATCGGTTACTATATAGAGCAGCGTATACAAGGATTAAATACGTTTCTATTTGAAGTAGAGCGAGGGAATTTTCCGAGCGATGTTTCGTTTACTGCAGATGATGAATTTCATGAAGTGGAACGAAAAGTAATCGTTCTGGCTCGTCGATTAGAGGAGCAAGCTGGACTCTTTCAAAAAGTAACGAATGAACGAGCTCATTGGAATGAAGAGATGAGACAAGAAGCGATTTCTCAAGAAAGGCATCGTTTAGCAAGGGAGTTGCATGATTCAGTAAGTCAGCAGCTTTTCGCAATGTCGATGATGATGTCAGCGATTAATGAACAAATAACTGAATTTCCAGATGTGACAAAAAAACAATTGCAACTTGTTGAAAATATGGTTGTAAATGCTCAATCAGAAATGAGAGCATTGCTCCTTCATTTACGTCCTGTACAATTGGAAGGTAAGAAACTGACAGAAGGTATAGAGGAATTATTAACGGAATTATCGCGAAAACAACATATGAAAATTGAATGGCTTATTGAGCCAATAGAATTAAAAAAAGGTGTAGAAGATCATTTATTCCGTATTGTGCAAGAAGCGCTATCAAACACGTTGCGACACGCGAAGGCAAAGAAAACAGAAGTGCGCCTTCGAAAAATTGATCAATATGCGATTTTAAAAATCATTGATGACGGCGTTGGGTTTGAAGTAGGGGTTAATAAGGCTGGTTCATATGGCCTAAGATCGATACAAGAGCGTGTTCATGAAATTGGTGGGACACTCAAGGTACTTAGTTTCCCGGCCAAAGGTACACAAATAGAAGTAAAAGTACCGATTATGATTGAGAGAGGAGGAGAAGTATGATAAAAGTATTGCTTGTCGATGATCATGAAATGGTTCGTATGGGTGTATCGGCATATTTATCTACACAGCCAGATATTGAAGTAGTAGGGGAAGCTGAGAATGGAAGAAAAGGATCAGAATTAGCATTGCAATTAAGGCCGGATATTATTTTAATGGACCTTGTTATGGATGAGATGGACGGTGTCGAAGCAACACGTGCTATTATTCAAGAATGGCCAGAAGCAAAAATTGTAGTTGTAACAAGCTTTTTAGATGACGAAAAATTGTATCCTGTTATTGAGGCTGGGGCGACCAGTTACTTATTAAAAACATCAAGAGCAAGTGATATTGCTGATGCTGTACGAGCTACTTATGATGGAGAAACAGTATTAGAGCCGAAAGTTACCGGGAAAATGATGTCCCGTATGCGTCAAAAGAAAGAGCAACCTTTGCATGATGATTTAACGGAAAGAGAGTTTGAGATTTTGTTATTAATCGCAGAGGGAAAAAGTAATCAAGAGATTGCGGACGAGTTATTTATTGCACTGAAAACGGTAAAGACACATGTGAGTAATATATTAAATAAATTGAATGTAAGTGACCGTACTCAGGCGGTTATTTATGCATTTAGGCATCAATTAACGAAGTGATAAAGTGAAACTTTAATCAGTGGGGAGGTTGTTCCTCCCCCACTGATTATCAGCCCTCACCAATCGGGCTTTTACGGGCAGTTAATGCGGGATAAAGTGAAACTTTAATTGGCGGGGAATTCCTCGCTGATTATTGGCTCGATACAATATAGATTTGGCGTTAAAACTATTGAATGTTTTTATTGACGATAAAAAAATGTAAGCGTTATCATTGAGGTGTTAACAGTACATATAAAGGGGAGAATGTATATGTTAGTTCAAACTATATTCGGAATGGATAAGTCTAAAAAATTAGGGGATTATGTGAACGCATTACAAGCGCTTTGTGAACAATATAATGTTGAAACAGATAAAATTGCGATTATTGAGGCTACAGAGGAATACTATTTATTTTTAGTAAAGCAAGAAGAGCACTATGATGTTGTCAAGGTAGAAACAGTTGATACGAATATTGAATATTATACGAAGGCTTATAAAATAAGCAGTTTTAATCATACTGCGTATCAAATGTAAAAAAACTCCCTTTTGGGAGTTTTTTTAGGAGGCTTTTACTTCGTGAGATTCGGTTACTAATGGAACTTTTTTCGTACCGCTTAATTTAGCCATTGCAAGACCAATAAGAGCTCCTGCTAATGCTGGTATTAGCCAGCCGATTCCTTCATTATATAAAGGGATAAATTCAAAATATGGTGTGATAAATGAAACTGAAATACCACCTTGTTTTAATCCATCAAATACGCTCACTACAGCTGCTCCAATTAAAGCACCTACATAAACAGAGCGATATCCACCGAAGTATTTATGAAGTAATGATAGTAGTACGAGTACAATCGCAATTGGATACACAACAAGTAGAATTGGAACAGAGATTGCGATAATTTTCGTTAAACCTAAGTTGGCAACTAGTAATCCTAATGCGCAAATGATACTCGCGAACGTTTTGTATGAAAATGTAGTCAATAATGTTGAAAAATATTGGCTGCACGCAGATACGAGTCCAACGCATGTCGTTAAACAAGCGAGTGTAACGATAAGAGATAATAGGAGCAAACCGTATGGACCGAATAATTGTTGTACGATAACAGTAAGTAGCTGTCCGCCATTTTTTGCATATCCGAGCGAGACGCTAGTTGCCCCAAGCCAGCCGAGTGCACCGTATACAAGTACGAGCCCTGTAGCGGCAATAAGCCCTGCTTTTGCTGTGGCGATGGCAATGGACTTACGATCATTCACACCTTTAGAGCGAATTGCATTTACAACGATAATTCCGAATGCAAGTGCTGAAATAGTGTCCATTGTTAAGTAGCCTTCCATAAAGCCTTTGAAGATTGGAGAAGTTTGATACTCTTGCATTGCTGGTCCTGATTGCCCAAGTGGTGTAAATACACTTTTAACAAACAATAAGAAAATAGAGAGTAATAAAATAGGTGTTAATACATTTCCAATACGATCAACAAGTTTAGATGGATTCAAACTCAGCCAAAATACGATAGTAAAGAAGATGATTGTATATACAAATAGCACTAGGCTGCTAGAGCGGATTGTTTCTGGTAAGAAAGAACTAACACCCATTTCATAAGCGACATTTGCAACACGTGGGATGCCCATAGATGGACCGATAGCAATGTATACAATTACTGTAAAGAAAATTCCGAATAATGGATGAACATGACTTGCAAGTTGCTGCATTCCATTTCCAGATAGAGAAATTGCGATAACAGTTAGTAGTGGTAAGCCAACTCCTGTTAGTAAAAATCCAATCATTGCTGGCCAAAAGTTTTCACCTGCATTTTGGCCAAGCATGGGAGGGAAAATTAAATTACCTGCCCCAAAAAATAAAGAAAATAGCATAAGACCCGTGAAAAAAATATGTTTTTTTGATACAGTGTTCATTGTTTTTCCTCCTTTTTTAAATTCATTTGTAAGAACACAAAAAACTCGTCCCTAAAGAAAGGGACGAGTTATATTTACCCGCGATACCACCCTAATTTACACATGTAGAAATAAATCTATATGTATACGGCTTTGCAACGTACAACATGATACGTGTTCCTTGTAACGGGGGACGGCCGGTAAGAACTTACTGTAACATTCGGTTCTACTTCTCGGAGATGATTTTCGGTTACGCACTGAACGTTGGCTTTCAGCAAATCGCCAACTCTCTGGGGAACAGTTCTATAACGTACTCGTTCTCGTCAATGAATTTTTATTCAAGTATTCTGACAGTATTGTTGCATGTTTTTTTTAGAAAGTCAATATGTTTTTGGAAAGATATATTTATATACGGAAATATCGAAAGTGATATTCGTTGTTGTAAAGGAAATGATGAATTGTAAAATGGGAGTGAAAATTTGCGGAGAATTGTAAATTTTATAGAGAAAATTGATATTTATAGGAGTGAAGAAGGGATTGTTTGAATTTATAGAGAATAATACAACAATCCACTTGCTGGAAAGAACAAACCAAAAGAGGTGACTGAAATGCTTGCGATGGGAGTATTATTTGGCATTATTGCTATAATTGGTTTTATGTGGTTATATTATTCGCGTTCGTTTAAACAAGCAGAAGTTTTACTCTTTCAAAAAGGTAGTTTGTTGACAAATCAGTCTAGATATTTAGTATGTCCGAAGTGTGGAAGTGCACAGGCCAGAAGTGGAGGATATCAAGAGTGTTGCAAAATTAGATTATGAAAGAAAGGAAGCCTCACATTATTTTGTGAGGCTTCCTTCCTTACAACTTCATAGCGCTCCAAATTGTCCATCGATCTCTTTCAATAATAGGAGAGACGTTTTGTAATGCGGTCTGTATATGTTGTAGAAGTTGAGAAAGTTCATCATCTGTTAACTCATATAGAATGGATCGACCTGTTCGAGGAGATAAATCTTGCAATAATGCTTCTACAGAATCATGTATTTTTCGTATTTCCCATTGTGTTTGTGTGGGAAGTACATGAAGAGAATGTTTTTGTAATTCTGTCTGTATAGTGTTGGTTTTTGGACGTCTTTTTGACTCTATTTCAATAAGTTTTGGAAATAGAGAGAAAAAATATCCGCGAATGTGTTCGGGATTTCCTGGAATTGTACAATCTTCAATTGTTCGATCTTGTAAAATAAGTACACCGTTTTTATTTAATATACGAGAAGCTTCACGTAAAAATGTAGGAATGTCTTGTAAATGATGAATAACTGCACGCGAAATAACTATGTCGAATGTTTCATTAGGGTATGGGATATTATGTGCATCACCGTGGATGAATGAAATGTTTGAAAAGTTGTTACAATTTTCTTTTGCAGCTTGTAATATTTCTTTTGAAAAATCAAGTCCCACAACATTATTGGCTCCCATAAGAGCGAGTTCTTTCGTATAAATCCCACCACCACAGCCGATATCAATTATTTGCTTGTTTTGTATTTCTGTAATGTTTTTTACCATTTCAGCCCAAGAAATATGAGCGTTTCTTGTTGCATATGTGTACTTATTATTTTCATCATGAAAATTAATGGACATGATAAAGACCTCCTTTCAATGATTAGTATAGCGTATTTAATAGGATGTCACGTTTTTGTTTTATGTATGAAGATTATAAGGATTTCTTATCGTAAGAGGAGGATTAATTTGAAAGGGAAATATGTATTGGTGTTGTTGTTTGTTATGTTACTAGCAGCTTGTGGTCAAGTTGAGCCGAAAAAAGAAACAAAAAAAGTAGAAGAGACGGTGAATGAAGTGAAAGAAACAATAGGGGTAACCGTTATACAAAAAAAACATAAAGAGAAAAAGTTGCAGGAATCAGAAGCGAAGTTAGTAATAGACATTTTGAATAAAGCTGAGAAACAAGAAATAACAGGAAGCTTCGGTGAACCTGAATATGAAATACAAATTAGTAGAGATGGGAAAAAAGAAACTTATTATGCATGGTTAAGGGGAGAAGATAGACGAGGATGGGTGCAATATAAGAAAGCTATGTATATGTTGAATGAAAAAGATACGGAAAAGCTTTTGGATATATTTCCAAATGTCTCAGAACAAAAAGAAGATGAGATGCAGGTAAGCCCTTTAACGGAAGTAACAAAAAAAGATTTGCAGATTACCGCGTTTCATATTAAAACAGGCGATCAAAACGTGAATTATACGGTACGGTATACGATTTCACAATCACTATACAATAAGTTAGTGAAGGAGCAAGAATATTATTTGCAACTCAATTTTCCAGAAAAAGTTCAAAAATTAATTGGAGCAAAAGAGAGTGAAATGATTTTAGGTGAAAAAGTAAAGGAAGGGTATAAGCAATATGAATTACATGCTACTGTTCCGATAAAAAGCGCTTCAGAATCACAATTAAAATCATTAGAAACATATTACGAAAGTTATGATTTGAAAATATTAAACAGTAAAAAAGAAAAAATAGGTGTGTTTCAAAATATAATTCAGATTGTTAAAGATTATGGTGAAAAAATGAATTTTCAAAGATAAAGTGAGACTTTAATTAGCCCTTACGGATTGGAATGAATATAAACTCGTCAAATCTATATGACCTTTCCTAGGAAATGATAATAGAGAGGGGAAAGCACCCCTCTCTATTACTTTGCTTTTGCAGATGGCTCATTCATTGATTTTCGTGTAATAAGAAAAGAAATCATAAGAGCGGAAAGGATGACAAGGGCAATAAATACGTGATTGGGCAACAAATCTAATAATAATACGTAACTAACGGTATAAAAAATAAGAGTTGAAGCTAAAAACGATAGAGCACCTATTATAAGAGATTGTAAATTCATTTTTGTACACCTCCTTTTATTTATATTTTTGGCTGAAAATGGATTATATAAACATTATTTCTAACAATAGAAAAAAATATGTCATAATAGAGAAAAGAACAAGCTTTAATGAATGAATATGATTCATTAATGAGAGATAAAGGAGAGGAATATGAAAAATAATAAAAAAGGATTATGGGGAATTATTGTTGCGATAGGTCTATTTTTACTGTCTAAGTTAAAGTGGGTATTTGCAATTTTTAAATTAGCAAAGTTTTCAACGGTATTTAGTATGTTTCTATCGCTTGGCGCATACGCAGTTCTATATGGTTGGAAATTTGGAGTGGCGCTCATTTATTTGTTGTTTGTTCATGAAATGGGCCATTTATGGGCTGCGAAAAGAAAGGGGATCCCAACATCGCCAGCAATCTTTATTCCATTTATGGGGGCCCTTATTGGAATGAAAGAGATGCCGAAAAATGCGAAAGATGAAGCTTACATTGCCTATATGGGTCCGCTTTTCGGACTTCTGTCATTTTTACCCGCGATACCGCTTTATATAATGACGAAAGAGCCATTTTGGGCGCTTGTTATTTTGCTTGGAAGTATGATTAATTTCTTTAATTTAATTCCCGTTTCGCCGCTAGATGGTGGGCGAATTATTTCAGTTGTCAGTACTAAAATTTGGGGAGCAGGCCTTATTTTATTACTTGGCTATTCAATTTACTTTAAAAGTATTTTGGGAGGATTTATTGTTATTATCGGTTGTATGGAGTTATATAGAGTAATAAAGAGAGATGAGCCGATTAAGGAATTAGGGCATAAAATTGATGGGATGAAAGAATATGTTACTAGGCTTGAAGAGGAATTAAAAGAAACGGGTGCTGTACATCGGACTATATACGTGATGCATCATGAGATGAATGCATTAAGACAAAGAGAACGGGAAAAAGAGTTACAAATAGGTGAACTTCAAAAAATGGAAGTGTTAGAGTATCTTTTACCGAAGTTCGAACCGTTAGATTATGTTCCATATGAAGATGAAAAAGATGAGTATACAATTCACATAAGGGAAGCATTTGAAGCGTCAGAAAGAAAATTAAATGAATGGAAAACAGAAAAGGAACAACAAGAAAACTATTATAAAGTGGATGCGAAAACGAAATGGACAGTATTTGCTTGTTATATTGGATTAATGGCTATACTCGGTTACACAGCTTATGAAGGATATATTGTTTTACAAGAACATTTGCCAACGAGAAATGTATAGAAAAATATTGTCGAAATGATAGGAAGAATTTATACAGGAATTATATTTCTACGAGAGAAAGTTACAAGTATAGTCATACATTGTAATATTTTTAGTAGAGAAGGAGTTCTGTATATGAAGAAATTGTTAAGTGTATTCGGGATTATTATCGTGATGATCATTGCAAGCTATAGTCTTATGAAAGTGCTGTTACATTATGCGAATAAGCCTGCTGAGGTAAATACAATAGCTCAAATAGAAGATGTGCAAGAAGAGACAAAAGTGCTAAATTTTATTCGAATGACACATGAAAGCTATAATAATTTCTTAAATTACGGTAAAGCAGAGAATTATACAGACGGGGATTGGAATCAATTTAAGCAATGGTTTCAACAACAAGAATCATCGTTAAAAAATATACATACAGAAATAAAGAATGAAAAAATAAAACGTGATGTAAATAGAAGCTATGAAATTGTAAAAAAAGGTGTGGAACTTCAAAATATTGAGTATGTAGTGTATGCCCACCGTGTATATCATGACTTGGATATTATCGTAAATAAATATAGAGGTGAAACGAATATCTGGGGATATACGGAGTTTGGCGATGGGAAAGATATAAAAGTAATTGAACAAGCTATACAAACAAAATAATAAGCTAGCTAGAATTCTAGTTAGCTTATTTTCTTTTGTAAATACAATGTTCATATATTATTCACAAAAACACCGTGTTAATAGTGATTAAAATCACAATCTGCATTATAAGATTCAGTTAAACTAAAAACAGTTAAGGAAATAGAGGAGTGGGATACAATGTTAAGTGCAAAAACAATTGAAATCGTAAAGTCAACAGTACCATTATTACAAGAAAAAGGCGTTGAAATTACAACGAGATTTTATGAAATTTTATTTTCGGAACATCCGGAGTTATTGAATATTTTCAACCATACAAATCAGAAAAAGGGAAGACAACAACAAGCGTTAGCGAATGCTGTTTATGCAGCTGCAACGTACATTGATAATTTAGAAGCTATTATTCCAGTTGTAAAACAAATTGGTCATAAGCATAGAAGTTTAGGTATTAAAGCAGAGCATTACCCGATTGTAGGTACATGTTTACTACGTGCCATTAAAGAGATCGCAGGTGCACCTGATGAAGTTTTAAATGCATGGGGAGAAGCATATGGTGTCATTGCTGATGCATTCATTAGCATTGAAGCAGAGATGTATGAAGAAGCTGCACATAAAGAAGGTGGATGGAAAGACTTCCGCAACTTTGTGATTGTTAAAAAAGTGAAGGAAAGCGATGTTATTACGTCATTTTATTTGAAACCTGAAGATGGAGGGAAAGTTTCTTCATTCATCCCAGGTCAATATGTAACGATTCAAATCAATATTGAAGGTGAGACATATACACATAATCGTCAATATAGTTTATCCGATGCTCCTGGGAAAGAATATTATCGTATTAGTGTAAAAAAAGAAAAAGGTGTAGATACACCAGACGGTAAAGTGTCTAATTACTTACATGAACATGTAAAAGAAGGAGATGTTTTACCAGTAAGTGCACCAGCGGGAGATTTCGTGTTAAATATGGATTCAACATTACCAGTTGTACTAATTAGTGGTGGAGTAGGGATTACACCGATGATGAGTATGTTAAATACGTTAATTGAACAAGATTCAAAACGTAATGTATATTTTGTTCATGCAGCAATAAATAGTAATACACATGCAATGAAAGAACACGTTAAGACAGTAGAAAATGAATATGAACAAGTTAAAGCATATACTTGTTATTCTGCACCGACTGAAAAAGATTTAGAAATGAAGAACTTTGATAAAGAAGGTTTCATTGAAAGTGAATGGTTAAAAACTATTATTCCGACAACTGAAGCAGAGTTTTATTTCTGTGGTCCAGTAGCATTTATGAAGCATATAAATGCTGCACTAACTGATTTAAGTGTGAAACAAGAGCATATTCATTATGAATTTTTCGGCCCAGCAACAAGCTTACAATAAGCAAAAAAACGAGGTATTTATTTTACCTCGTTTTTTATTTGTTCTCGTAATAAACGGTTTACTGTTTCACGACGTATACCTATCAGTTGACCAATTTCGGTTTGTGTTAATATTTCATATATAGGAATGTCACCTAAATATAGGGCGAACCATTCTTGTAAACGATGAAGACGTTCTTTCGGAGAGACGGTTGTCAATTGATCAATTCGTTGTTGCATCATTCTTAATTTAGATTGCAATTGCATAGCGATGTTAGCATACGATTCGGGATTTGCTTGAAGTCTCTCGTACCATTCACTATTAGTGATCGGTTCCACTTCTGTTTTTATTAAAGCGATAGCTGTACCGTGATATTCTTTCGCTGAAATTAAAGAATGATGAGGTATCGTTTCACCTGGAACGATAATGTTGAATAAAAATGGTGTTCCGTCTTCTTCTAGCCGAACTACTTTTAATAAGCCTGTTTTTATAAAGTATAAAGGACCGTCCTCGCCTTGACGGAATAGTACATCTCCTTTGTGTAGAATCAATGTTAGCCCCCCATTAATATGTTTCTATTTCTTCTATTTTAGCGTATATGTATATAGACAATATGCTATTTCAACAGCAATTTCATTGACGAAATGTATGCTATTACAGTAGTATACTATTTAGTGTGTAATAGTACTAGCAATGAATACGCTGTAGGGGGTTTAGTATATTGTTAGATGCGATGAGAATGACGGATATGAGAATTCCGGCGAATGCTATCATTCATGTAGAAGAGATGAAAGGTGGAGTCGTTTTATCCGTTGAAGTAGACGGCCAAATTATTTATACGATGGCTTATGATGAAGAAACAGATAGCTATGCTGAATTATATGATCGAAACGATAAGAGGGCGTGCCAAGTACATGAAGACTTCATGGGGTGGTCACTTCTTCATTAAAAAAGATGTCAATATGACATCTTTTTTTATTAAATCGATAGAATATACAAAGAAATGAAATATAAGGATAAAATTTGTAATAATTGATTTTGCATTGTTAGCACTCTGTAACTGCAAGTGAACTATTTTTTCGCTATCATAAAGATAACAGTCGCAGTTATAGGAGTGGTCAACTTGAAGAAAGTACATATTTCAAATTATATGTTATTATGTGTTTGTTTAATTTTATTTGTTCTCCTCGGAGGATTTTTATATTCATGTGTATAAGAAAAACGCATTCTAAAAAGAATACGTTATAAAAGGGAAATAATGATTAATCTAGTTCCAAGAATAATCAACGTAATACGTAATAAATTAATTACGGCGTTACCACTTAGTTTTGTATTAATGTAAGCCCCGATTTTTCCGCCAATCCATGCACCCGGAATCAGGATTAATGCATAAATCCAGCTGACATTTCCAAGTGAGATGTGAGTTGCAGAACTTACAATTGCTGATAGAAATACGATGAACATTGAAGTTGCTACTGCAATATGTGCTGGGAATGCAAAAAGAAGCATCATTGCTGGAACAAGTAAGGCACCGCCACCAATTCCAAATAATCCAGATATAAACCCAACTATAAAGGCGATAAAGATAGCAAGAAACGGTGGGAATTGGTAGTGTACAGTATTTCCATCATTATCTGTAAAAGAACGCTTAATTACAGACGTATTTGAGAGGGAAAGAGGTTTTAATTTGTCTCGAAGCATAAGTAGAATTGAGACGAATATAAGGAAAATCCCAAAGTATAAAGAAAATGTGTCTTGGTTTAAAAATTTATTTGCCCATGATCCGATAATACCACCAGGGCCGCTTCCGATAAATAAAATAAGTCCACTTTTATAATCTACTCGCTTATGCTTCATGTAAGTAAGGGTGGAAGATAGTCCTGTGAAAACGACTGTTACCATAGAAGTCCCTACTGCAAGTTGTGGTGATAAACTGTGTAATCCAATTAATAACGGAACAATAATAATTCCGCCTCCAAGCCCAACTAGGCTGCCGACTGTTCCGGCGATTAGTCCGATGAAAAGTAACATGATGTATTCCAAAATTGCCAACTCCTCTAAATAACTTATCCACCAATTATTATACACGCTTTTTAATGAGAAATAGGCTTGTTCACAAAAAAGTCGTCTTCCTAGAAAAATAAGGAAGACGACTTTTGATTAGAAAACAAAATGTAATAGGTAGTAAAACAGAGCAGCTAAAGAAGCTGAAATAGGAAGTGTAATAACCCATGTAATTAACATGCGTTTTGCAGTTCCCCATTTTACCCCTTTCACACGGTGAGAAGCACCAACCCCTAAAATAGAAGAAGAGATAACGTGCGTCGTACTAACCGGTAAGTGAATGAATGTTGCACCGAAAATAACAAGTGATGATGATAAATCGGCAGCTACACCATTTACAGGACGAATTTTCATAATTTGTCCACCGACAGTTTTAATAATTTTCCATCCGCCGACAGAAGTACCAAGCCCCATTGCGATAGCACAAGATAATTGTACCCAGAACGGGATATCGCTAGAAGTATGATAGTTATTAGCCATAAGAGCCATCGTAATGATTCCCATTGCTTTTTGTGCATCATTCGTACCGTGTGTGTAGGCTTGTAATGCTGCAGTGAAAATCTGGAATATACGGAAGTTCTTATTCGTTTTCGTTAAGTTAAAGTTTTTAAATACTACTTTAAAAATACTGTATACGGTATAACCAATAACGAAAGCGATAATCGGTGAAATGATTAAAGCTTCAATAATTTTAATAAATCCTTTAAGATTTAGCGAGCTAATCCCAGCGGCCGCAATTGCTGCACCTGCGATTGAGCCGATAATTGCATGCGAAGAACTACTTGGAATACCGTAGTACCAAGTAATTAAGTTCCAAGCTATCGCCGCAAGCAAAGCAGCTAAAATTACAAGAGAACCATTTTGTAAGGCGAATGGATCAACGATATCTTTTGTAATCGTTTTTGCTACACCTGTAAATGTCATTGCGCCCAAAAAGTTCATAATAGCCGCCATAATAATGGCATGTCTAGGCTTTAGAGCTTTCGTTGAAACAGCCGTTGCAATAGCGTTTGCTGTATCGTGAAATCCATTGATAAAGTCAAAAGCTAAAGCGCAAATGACTACTAAAACGGTCAGTATCAAGAGTGTATCCATGATCAAACTCCTTACGCGTTCTTCATAATAATTGTTTCTAATACGTTTGCAACGCTTTGACAGCTATCAGCTACTTCTTCAAGCTCTTCGTAAATCTCTTTAAATTGAATAATCTTAATCGGATCTTTTTCACGAGAGAATAAGTTCTTAATCGCATGACGGCGAATATCATCACACTGTGATTCATAATCCTTAATCTTAATCGCATTTGTACGAATGTCGACTAATTTTTTGTTAGACATTAATTCAACAGAGTTTGCAATCTCAATCGCACATTGATTAATTGCTTCTACGAATTTAATCATGTATTCATCTGCTTCTGTAATAGAATACATTTCGAACAGACCAGCACTGTGATCTAATCCGTCTAATACATCATCCATACTCATTGCAAGTTGTAGGATGTCCTCACGTTCAATCGGAGTGATAAACGCTTTGTTTAACTCCATAATGATTTCGTGAATAAATGAGTCACCTTTTGACTCATACTCTTTCATGCGCATAGAAAACTCTTTTAAATCGCTAGCATTTTTAATTTTATACTCCACGAAAAACTGCGCGCCTTCTTTTAAATTTTCGGAAACATTCATTAACATTTCAGAAAATTTATCTTTTTTTGATTTAAAGACCATTATTGTTACCCCCACAAAAGTAATATATGTAAAATATATTGGCTAATCAATTCTAACAAAAAACTGTCGTTTTTTAAAACATTTTATCGAAAAGTTTACAAAAACTTAACATAACTCTCGTTGTTCTATTAATAATATTAATATCCAATAGTGAATATCTTACTTGTAGAATGTCCTTTTCTTGCAAAAAGTATGAATGTAAAAGAAAAGCTTTACACTATAGGAATGACTACGTTATTATAATAAATTTAAAAGGCGGTATATTCTTCCTTTTAAAAAGAAGAGTGTAAATAAATGAAGGAAGTGAACGAATGAAATTGAAGAACACTCATTTTAAAAAAATGCTTGAGTGGTTCAATAAGAGGAAGAAACTTCGTAATTCATTAATTGTATTGGGAAGTGTATTCGTTACTCTATTTATTGCTGTAAATATAATAATTTCCATTCAAGACATATCTGAACTAAAACAAGCTGTTCCACAACCGACTTTAATTTATGATGCAAATAATGAGGTCGCAACTAAATTAGCTTCTTCGAAAACAGAAGGCGTTAAAAGAAAAGATATTCCTGATATTATGGTTCAGGCAATTGTTGCAGTAGAAGATAAGGAATTTTTTAACCATCATGGTATTTATTATAGTGGAATTATAAGTGCGGTTTTTAAAAATATTACAGCAGGAGAAGTTGTAGCTGGGGGAAGTACAATTACACAGCAGCTTGCGAAGAATGTATTTCTGACACAAGATCGTACATTTTCTCGTAAAATAAAGGAATACTTTTTAACAAAAAAAATAGAACGTACTTATACAAAAGATGAAATTATTGAAATGTATATGAATCAAATTTATTTTGGGGAAGGTGCTTGGGGTATAAAAAGGGCAGCAAAATCTTATTTTGATAAAGATGTAAAAGATTTAACAATTTCAGAAGCTGCAACGATTGCAGGCTTGATTAAAGCACCATCTGCATATTCACCTTATAAAAACTTTAACAAGTCAATTGAAAGACGTAATGTCGTATTAAGCTTAATGAAAGAGCAAGGGTATATTTCTGACGAACAGTATAATAAAGAAAAAGAGAGTGGTCTTGTATTAAAACGTGGTGTGGATGATAAATACAAGGGAAAATATTCTCAATATGTAGACTATATTGTTAGAGAAGCGATGGACAAATACGAATTGACACAAAATGAAATTTTAGCAGGTGGTTATCGTATTTATACTGAGCTTGATCCGAAAAAACAACAAGCTGTAGAAGATGTTGTGAATAATGATAGCTATTTCAAAGATAGTGGCTCAGATCAACTTATGCAAACAGGTGTAGTCCTTATAAATCCCAAAACAGGCGGTGTTCCAGCTTTAGTTGGGGGTAGAGGACCATATCAGTTTTTACAATTTAATCATGCTACGCAATTAAAAAGACAGCCAGGTTCAACATTAAAGCCTCTAGCTGTATATGTACCCGCTTTAGAACAAGGGTATGAAGTATACGATATATTAAAGGATGAACCATTTCATATTAAAGAATATGAACCGAAAAATAGTGATCAGGCTTTTCATGGTAATGTGACAATGTATGAAGCGGTAGCAAAGTCGTATAATGTTTCCGCTGTGTGGCTATTAGAACAAATAGGATTAGATAAAGGATTGAAATCTTTAGAGCGATTTGGTATTCCATTAGTACCAGAAGACCGTACGTATCCAATTGCTTTAGGTGGGATGCATGTAGGGACATCACCATTTGTAATGGCTCAAGCATATAGTACATTTGCTAATGATGGGGTTCAAGTAGAGGCTCATGCAATTAGAGAAGTTCAAAATGCTGAAGGGGAAATAATAGGGAAATGGTATAAGAAAGAGACACGAGTGACGAGTGAGAAAATTGCTCAAAAGATGACGTATTTATTAAAAGGTGTTGTAGAAAAGGGAACAGGTGGAAAAGCGAAAGTTACTAATGTTGATACAGCAGGAAAGACAGGGACTACTCAACTTGTAAATGGCCCGAGCGTAGGGGCAAAGGACTCGTGGTTTGTAGGATACACACCAGATTTAGTAGGTGCGATTTGGGTAGGATATGACAAAACAGATAGCGAGCATTATGTTCCAGGTGGTAGTCAAATTACAACGACGATGTTCCGGGATATCATGAAAAAAGCAAATGCAAACCCAGCCCAAAAAGCGTTCCAATTATCGTTAATATCTGAGGCGGACTATAAAAAACAATTGCAAACAATTGAAGAAGAAAAGCGAAGAAAAGAAGAAGAAAAGAAAAGGCAAGAAGAAGAACAACAAAGGAAAAAAGAACAGCAAGAGTGGTTTAATAAAGTGAAAGAGTGGATTCCATCATTATGGTAAAAAAAGAGGCGAATTTCGTTATTCGCCTCTTTTTCATGTGAAAAATAAAGTGTGCTCATAATTTGTGAGGTAAATGCTACTATTCATTAAGAGTAATGTTCGTACTGCCAAAGGAGTGGGAATCGTATGTGATGATTATTGTTCCTTTACTAATCGGTTCGTATGGTAATTCTTCTTCATAACTACCATTATTTTCATTATGGATAGACAGCGTGATTTCATCAATTCCTTTATTTGTATATTGATCTTTAATCGTTTCAGCAATTTGAAGTAGAGTTTCGTAACTAGGAGCTTCCGTAATAAGCATTCCTTTTATAACTTTTTTTTCATTATTTGTGGAATTGGAATAAAGGATGTTGTTTTGTTTCGTATACAAAATTTTGTATGGAACAGTTTTTCTATCTGCTTTTGAAATAGTGGAATATTTTAGAGTTAAAAAAAATCCTACACATAAAATAATGCATACCATAAGAGCAATCCAAATGCGTATCGGTGACATAACTCTCATTTTTCATCCCTCTTTCATATCTTTGACTTCATTATTTATCATACAAAATGAGGATTAAGATAGAGTAAATTTGAGGTAAAGAAACGTAAAGAAGGAGCACTTATCCTCCCAAACAAGTGCTCCTTTTTATTAAAAGAGAGATTTAATAGACAATCAAAATCACATCTATTACTTATAAATGTGCTTAGTCCTCCCAAAATATTTTCGGAAATTGTGGTTAGTAAATTCGGAAGACAGATAGTGTCGTAGTTGTATCGCCCGCAGGTCCTTGAGCGCCTTGAGGTCCTTGAGCGCCTTGAGGCCCTTGAGCACCAGTAGTCCCCGTAGTTCCTCCGCCTAGGCAACCAAATCCATATTGAACTAGAATAGCTTGACCAAGAGCTTGAAGAAGTCTAACAAATTCTGTAAGTTCTGACTTAGGGATGTTAATATGGTTACATGCTCTTACTTCGCAACAATTATTACCATAAAATACTTTTCCTTTATTTTTATTGTTCATCTTTTCATTCTTTTCTTTCATAGAATCATCAGTCATTACTATATATTAAAATGAAATTTATACTAAATTCGTGATGGACAAACTACCATTTCTAAAAAAAATAAGAAATTGGCCCACCTACGAAAGAAATAAGTAAGATATAGAGAAAGGTTTATATAATGTAAAGAAGAAAAGTGCAACATAAAAAACTACATGCTAATTGTTGGGAGTGTTTAACAATTGGCATGTAGTTCGTGGATTAGTCCTTTATTTACATTGATTTAATTTTTCAAGGGTTGTTTTAGGTAAGATTGGAATTGAAATAGTGAAAGTTGTACCATCTTCATTACTAGTCATTTTTAATGTGCCGTTATGATTTTGGATGATTTTTTTTGTTACTGACAAGCCTAGTCCTGTTCCCGAATCCTTCGTTGAGAAGAATGGATCAAAGATATATTCTTGAATAGCTGGAGGAATACCAATTCCATTATCTGTGAAAGTAATCCGAATGAAGTTATTAAGGCGATAACTAGTAATTTGAATAGAAAGAGGTTTGTCGCCTTGAGCATCGACGGCATTTTGAAATAGATTTAAAAACACTTGAACAAGTTCATGTCGATCAATATTGACTAAAATATCATCTAATTCATTAGAGAAGTTATAATCAATTGAAATATTATGCAAGGAAACTTCACTAGCTAGTAACTGTTGAATATAGTCACGTAAAAATGTATTGATGGGAAACGGTTCTCTTGTAAATTCCCGTGTTTTTGAAATGGCTAAAAATTTTGTAATAATATTATTTGCACGATCTAATTCAGGGATAAGCAAGTTTTTAAATAACTCTTTATTTGATGGAGAAACGCTTTCTTGTAAAAATTGTAAGTATCCTCGTACTGTTGTAAGAGGATTTCGTACTTCGTGTGCAATTCCAGCTGCGATTCGCCCTGCTAACGAAAACTTCTCTGCATCACGTTCTGTATTTAAATAATGAAAGACACTAATAACTCTAAAAATCTCCCCGTTATAATCGCGAATAATTCGGTTATTTATAATGCCATAGTTTTTGTCTAAAACTTCTTCATTATATATTTCTGTTCCCGTTTTTAATGTTTCAATTGCTTTAATTTTTTCTTCCGGCAAGTTTAGTAATTGTTGAATCGGTTTTCCGATAATATCATTTCGTATTATACCGAAATCATCTGCAGCAACTTGATTACATAAAGTAATATTCCCGTTACTATCGATAAAGGTTACATGATGTGAAAAGGCATCAAAAATATGTACAAAGTGTTTTTCAAGTTGTTCAAATAAAAATAATGAATCACAAGTAAGTTGAAAATGAGCCTCTTTATTCTCTTTTGGTATTTCTTGAATGGAATGAGTCGTTCTAGTTTTCTTTATTCGTAAACCAATATGTGGATTTTTGTATGTGAAATGATGTGGTAATTGATTCACAAGTTCTTCATAAAAACGTACTTTATTTTCTAGTTCTTCAATTCGTTTTTCATGAGATACAGTAGCATCGTTTGGAAGCATAAATAAATAACCCCTCATTTTAAAAATTCTTCCATATAGTATATCATATTTTTATAAGGATACTCTTAAAGAAAAGGCTACATGATGCAAAGTGTTTGGAAAGTGAATTGAAGATGAAGTTAAAAGGGAGGGGTATATGTGCTGTTTATTGGAGTGACAGGATGGGGAGATCATGATTCTTTATACATAAATCCCTATGAAAATAGAAATAAATTACGAACATATAGCGAGTATTTTCCTATTGTGGAAGTGGATAGTTCATTTTACGCGATGCAACCTGCACGAAATTATATAAAATGGGCAATGGAAACGCCGAAAGATTTTTCTTTTGTCGTAAAAGCGTATCAAGGAATGACAGGACATATGAAAGGTGAAATTCCTTTTTCTACGTTCGATGAGATGTTTGATGTGTATAAACAGTCTATTCTTCCTTTAATAGAAGCTGATAAATTAAAAACAATTTTATTTCAATATCCACCATGGTTTGATTGCAAAAAGAAAAATGTAGATTTTCTTCGATATACGAAAGAAAAAATGGAAGGTTTACCATGTGCAATAGAATTTCGAAATCAAACATGGTTTTATCCAGAAATGAGAGATAAGACGTTACAGTTTCTAGAACAGGAGAAATGGATTCATACAATTTGTGATGAACCACAGGCTGGGATAGGTTCTGTGCCACTCGTGTTAGAGGTTACGAATTCAGACATGGCATTAATACGTTTTCACGGTCGAAATGTTCATGGTTGGCTTGATAAAGGGGAAAATTGGAGAGCGGTTCGCTGTTTATATCGCTACAACAATAAAGAACTGGAAGAATGGGTTGAACGACTAGAGCAATTAAAAAAGAAAACAAAGGATATATACGTACTGTTTAACAACAATTCAGGTGGGGATGCAGCAGATAATGCGAAACAGCTTATGAAAATGATGAACATTACATATGGTGAGCCGAAGCCGGAGCAATTAAATTTTTTTGAATGATAATAAACAAGAAAGGCACTGTACAAACAGGGGGAATGTACAGTGCCTTTCTATATGAAAAAGAGGGGTAACAATGTTACTGAGCGTTTGGTTGATTCATCAATTGTTGGCTTCATAATAAATGATAATGGTTATCATTATCATTGTCAATGGTTTTTCTAAAAATATATAAAAAACTTTATATATTTTAAATAGAGATAAAAAAAGAACAGCGATTAATGCTGTTCTTTTCCATTGACGAATTGTTGTAAATCAAAAGGAGTTATCGCTTGGATAAATTCTTTTGAGATAAGTGTTTGAACGAGAGTGCTCTCAGAGATAGAAGCACCTGTCTTCTTTTCATAAGCTTGTTTTAATAAATCAAGTTTTTCAGCCGTTTCTTTTGGTAATTCAATTGTAAGTGTGTTCATAATTTCTCCCCCTTATTATTAGAGTACCACTACAGTATAGGAGAGACAAGAAAAGAGAATATGAAATATAAAAAAGGTTACCAAATTTTAAAATGGTAACCTTTTTTATGTATAAGAGTTATTAAGCAATACCGATATACTTTAAAGTTTTTGATGGAGTACTGTGATCAAAGAAGTGTTGTAAAAACGCAATATCAACACCTGATTTGTATGCACAATAACCCCAAGTTTTTCGAAGTGTATGTGAGCTAATCCCTTCTAATCCAACTTCTTTTGCAGCTTTGTTTAAAATGTACCATGCATGTTGTCTCGTAATAGATTTTGTTCCTTTTTGAGATTTTAACAATGGTTCATTACGTTTCCAAGTTTTACGTTCTTTCATGTAGTCTTCGATTGCGTGCTGTAAGTCTTCATTTACAGCAAACCATTTATGTTTCTTCACTTTTTCATTGTAAAATAAAATGGAATGGCGAACATTTTCATTTTCATCGATTACATCACTAACTTTTAATTGTAAGATTTCACTTACTTTCAAGCCAGAATTTACAGCTAATACGAATAATAAGCCATCACGTTTCGAAGATTGTAAAAGTATATTTTTGATAGTTTCTAATTGTTTTTCATTTTGAATAGGTTGTCCTGCTTGTTTCATTTCACGCACTCTCCTCTTTTATATGTGTAAAGGAAAGGATTAACTTGTTTCTTACTATAAAGGGAGAGTGTGAATTTCATGTGAACTCCTAGTGAAATTAAGACAAATTATTTGACTTCTTTTACTTTTTGTAAATTGAAATAGAATACAACACTGTTAGTCGTATTATACACACCATACTCGGCATGATGTAGGTCTAAAATGTTTTTTACAATAGATAATCCGAGACCGGTACCTCCAGTGTGACGGCTACGTGATGCATCTAGACGATAGAAGCGATCCCAAATTTTTTCAAGACTTTCTTCAGGGATAGGGTTTCCTGTATTTTCGATTTCGACTTTTACGGTATCTTCTGCTTCTATAATGGAGACTTGTATTTTTTCTCCCTCTGGTGTATACCGAATTGCATTACTTAGTAAGTTCACAACTACTTGCTCAATGCGACTGCGATTTGCTGTAACAAGTATAGAAGGGTCTGCATCGACGTTCACTTGTAAATGTTTTTCTTCCATGCTAAATAATAATTTTGTGTAGACTTGTTGCGTTAATTCACCGATTGAGAACGTCGTCATATCTAGTTTGTAAGTACCAGATTCCAACTTTGCTAATTCTAACATTTCAACAATCAGCCTGTTCATATTTTCTGTTTCTTCTAAAATAACATCAGTATAATACGAAGTATCCTTACTAACACCATCTTTAATTCCTTCTGCAAAACTTCTAATTACACTTAGCGGTGTTTTTAATTCGTGTGATACGCCAGAAATGAATTCTTTTCTTGTTTTTTCTAATTGACGTTCACGTTCAATATCTTGTTGTAACTTTGTATTAGCAACATTTAATCGATCGATTCGATCTTTTAAATTTACAGATAATGTATTGATACTGCCAGAAAGTCCGCCAATTTCATCGTCAGCTGTAACTGGTAATTTCTCACTAAAATCAAAATTAGCCATTTTTTTCGTAACACGATTCATTTTAATTAATGGCTTTACAATAATTTTTGAGTAGTAGAAGGATAACAAAATAATAACGAGAAACACGATGATTAAGGCATAGACATAATAATCTTTTAAAACGAGCATCGCTTCATTAACAGGCTGCAAAGATGCTATCGCAAAAGCGTATTCTGTAATCCTTCCATTTTCTATAATCGGTTTTACAAAGATACTATTTTTTATATTTTCTCCGCCATCTAATATGAAAGTACTTAATTGGTTCGAGTTAGAAGTGCCCTCTCTAATCATATCAGCAAAATATTGAACGGCTTGTAATGTTTCAATATCATTTGCAAGGCGAACCTCAGCTTTGGATGGGAGCTGTAACTTAGTTATAACACCTGTAAAGACGATTCGAGTTGTAGATTTGTATCGGCTCGCAAGTCTATTCTTAGAAGGATTTCCATTAATTGATTGAAAATCCGAATAGAAATGTTCGTTTTGCCATTGATTATAATTCGTTCCTAATTTTTGTGGTGTGATTATATTATTCTCTTGCACGACTCCATCAACATTGATTATTACATCTTTTTTTAAACCTAAATTTTCGAATTTATTATATTCTTCTGGTGTTAAAAGATTATTGAGTGGAATGGAATACTGTTTATTATTGTTGGGATTAAATACATCGATATAGTAATTGTTATCACTTTTAATAATACCGTTAGAATCTAAAAACTGCATATCGGCATTTGTTTTATCATGAAATTCTTGTTTTAGTTTTCTAACCTTCTCATAACTTTTATCACTTTTATCATAATTATCTACGAATTTTTCAAAAGCAGTTTGGACTGTTTTTACTTTCTTATTAATATAAAATTTCTCTAAAAATAGAGATTGTCCTAGGAAAAAAAGTAGGAATATGATTGTAAATAAAGTGGATGTTAATAAAAATAGTTTAAAGACGATACTTCTGTTTTTCACTGCGTCACCTCTTATGAGAAATACTGTAAATGATTTCTTTATCCCGCTTTAACGGGCAATAAGACTCCCACTTCAAAATTAGGCGAATACAAGGGAGTTAAGTGGGAGATCAATTGCCCGTAAAATCCGATTGGTTCAACTAATAATCAGTGGGGGATGGAAAAAACCCCCACTGATTAAAGTTTCACTTTATTATAACAAACGTTACAAGAAAGTAGAGGGGAGAAATCTGTCTCTTTATAAAGTAGTTATTTATAAAAAGTCACATAAAAAGAACTCGCCAGACGTATGACAAGTTCTTTAGTGTACTATTGTTGAATTGCTGCATCTAAAGCGATTTCAATCATTTCGTTAAATGTAGTTTGACGCTCTTCAGATGTTGTTTCTTCGCCAGTGAAGATGTGATCGCTAACTGTTAATACTGATAATGCATTTACACCGTATTTCGCTGCTAATGTGTAAAGAGCAGTTGTTTCCATTTCTACTGCTAATACACCGTAATCTCCAAGTTTTTTAACCATGTCCATGCTTTCACGATAAAACACATCTGCTGTTAAAACGTTACCGACACGAACGTGTAATCCTTTTTCAGTTCCAGCATCATAAGCTTTCTTTAAAAGGTCAAAGTTTGCAGCTGGTGCAAAATCAAATCCTGGGAATGTTAAACGGTTCATATTAGAATCAGTACAAGCCGTCATTGCGATAATAACATCACGAACTTTTACATCTTTTTGAATTGCACCGCAAGTTCCAACGCGAATTAAATTTTTAACTCCGTAGCTTTGGATTAATTCGTTTACATAAATAGAAATAGAAGGAACACCCATACCTGTACCTTGAACAGATACACGTTTTCCTTTATAAGTTCCAGTGAAACCTAACATACCACGCACATTATTATAGCAAGTAACGTCCTCTAGAAATGTTTCAGCGATATATTTTGCACGTAATGGATCACCAGGTAATAGAATAGATTCAGCGATTTCACCTTGTTTTGCTTCGATATGTACACTCATAAAAAAGTCCTCCTTATAATGTATTGATAGAAATCAATATCATTTGCATTATACACTACGAATCCTTTCAATTAAAATCTTTTTATTATTTGTAATATGTGCAAAATAGGAGGATTTCATAAATCATAATCTAGAATATATATCTTAAGAAGTTTTGTATGAATAGAGACAATAAAAATGGTAGGTGATGTTTTGAAAAATCTTGTCATCGGGCTTATTGCGTTAGTACTTATTGTGGCAGGAGGATTTTACATAAAAAAATATCAAGAAAACGAAGAGACTGTAGGAGATGTTCAGGAAGTAAAGTGGGATGTTTCGAATGGAAAGGGAAATGAGAAAGTAGATATTGTATTTCAGTTGTTAAACAACAAGAATAATGAAATTCGTGGTGTAAATGATCAAATGCGGGCAGTGATTGTAGATGGACAGTTAAAAAACATACAACAAATTAAACCCACATTTGCAGGGAACGGGTCATATAAGTTATCTTCCAAAATAGCGAAAGACGAAGAATATACAATATTTTTATACGAAGACAAAAATAAGTCCGTAGAGTCATTCGCTAGGAAGAATTTTGGTAGAACGAAAGAGGAGAACAATAAGAAAAAAGTGAAATTTCCAATCGACAGTGTACTTACAAAAAAAATAGGAGAGTATGAAGTTTCTCTTTTATTTGGTGCATTACATCCGAATGAACCAGTTACGTTAACATTTCAGTTTCAAGCGAAAAAGGGTGAAAAATTGAAATTACATTCAGAGAGAGGAGAAGTAGAGTCACTCTATATAGTGGATGAAACGAAGGAGAATTTTTTATACGCTATGCCTGTAGATACGGATGAACAATTACAATACCGAATTACATTTCCTGCCGAGGGCACGTATAAAATGTGGGGGAATTTCTATATAAATGGTAAGAAGTATGAAAAAGAATTTATTGTACAAGTTCAAAAAAGAAAAAACAGCTAAGAATTTAGCTGTTTTTTCTTTTTCCTATTAATTTTGTTACAGAGAGCATTGTAATTGGTAAAGAATGATTCTTCCTAAATGCTAAATATTTACCGCTCCATGCTGGTTTATATTTTTCTTTAAAATGTCGTAATCCGCTGAAACTATACGTATAACGAACGTTATTAAAGATTGCAGCAGCCACTCGTTCAGACCAGAAAGACTGTGTGGATAAACCAACATTTGAAAGTGGTGCCATACCGATATTAAAGGAGTGGTATTCATTTTCTTTTGCCCACTGGAATAAGTGGATGAAAATTGCGTCCATAATGCCGCTAGGCGCATCTGGATAATATCGCATTAAATCGACAGATAATGATCCGTTTTGATATACAGGCATGAATGTTGTGAATGCAATAATTTTTCCATCCGCATCAGATAATGTTGCGATAGGAGCGCGACTAATATATTCACGATCGAAGTATCCGAGTGAAAAACCTTTCTCTTTTTTTCCACCAAGCCATGCATCTGAAACTTTTCTTAACTCTTCATATAATTCGTCGGAGAAAGGTGGCTCATGAATAGAGAATGTATAGCCTTCTCTTTCAAAACGGTTGAAAGTAGCTCGCATGCCAGCGCGTTTCTTTCCTGTTATTGTAAAGGTATTTAAATCAACAACAGCTTCTTCACCAAGCTTAAAGAAGTTATAACCAAAATCGTGGTATAAACTCATCCATTTACTTTCAATTTGATAGAATACACAAATGTATCCAAATCGATCAGCCTCAGCTAAAAACTCTTGCAATACAGTACGATAGGAGGAAGGGTCCCCAATTGGATCACCTAGTACAATAAGTCGTTTTCCAGTTATTGAGAAGAGAATGAGTGCTTTTCCATCACTACTGAAAAAGAACTGTTTATCTCCTAAAAAACCTAAATGACTAAGTACATTTCCACCATGTTCATCTAAGAAGTTGTGTAATCGTTTATCATTAGCTGGTTGCCCGGGAAATTCATTTCGATAACGATTTGCAATGAGTGAACCAATTAGTAAAAAAGTAGGAACAAAAAAGGCAGCTGCTAATGCACTTCGTTTCACTTGTGTAATATTACGAACGACAAAATCAGGTTTGAAAGCTTCTTTTGCACCTGCAAATAAAATACCTAAGTTTTTATATAAATATAACGTTACAAGTAGGAATATAAAAACTTTTACGATATCGGAAAGTGAGACTTCCATTTTCTCACGTACAAACCTTTTACGAAGCATATACAATACAGCGAGTACGATTAATAAAATAAAAGTTTCTTCAACATCAATTCCTTTTAGTGTGTTAAAAATAGCCGCTCCAATTAAAGAAACAATCGTCATATAATAAGAACGTTTTGTTCCGTAATATATCCCCCGCGAAAGAATGAGGAGGAGAATACCGAATGTTAGCGATAAGCTAAAAGAAAATTGAATAAGATGTTTTGGAGCTAGAATATGTAAGGCGTGTGCCCGATTTATACTTGTCGGTAGAATGGTTGATAAAATAACCATTAAGCCAGCAAATACTGTTAAAGCAGCAGATGCCCAAGAACCTAACTTTCCTAGAAAGTCACGCTGCAAAGTCCATATAACACCAGTTGTCTCTAATGCAGGCGCAATAAAAGGTTTATCTTCAAACTTTTTAATGGCTACTCCTGTCATTTCAAAAGCTGCAAAAATGAGACCAAGGCAGAAGGGCAAGATGTAATAGACGAGACGATATAATAACATAGCAGGGAGTAAAACACCTGTATCGATGCCGTATTGCCCAAGCCCAGTTAAGAAGACAAGATCAAATGATCCAAGGCCACCAGGAACAAGACTAACGACACCAGCTAAAGCAGCAATAACATATACGCCTAAAAACTTTTGGAATTCGATTTCAATGCCAAATAATAGTAATATGACGTACATAACAATACCAGCAGATACCCATTCGACTAATGAAACTAATGAGTATAAAACAGTTGGGTTTTTCTCCTCTTCTTCTTGTTCCTCTGTTTGCGTCGCTTTTCTATTTTTTAATTTAGAAAATCCGATATATATAGGGACGAAAAGAGCGAAGAAGATAAGAACAGGCCATAGCCATGGTTTTTCATGCAAAATAAATCTCGTGTCTAATATTCCGATGAGACCAAGAAATGAAAGAATGGCTAATCCATTAATAAAGGCAGTTGTCATCCAAGCGATACTTTTAATAAGTTTTCCATTTTCTTTTATATATGGACGATAAAGCATTGTGCGTACGCCGGCTCCAACAAGACCACCAAACCCGATAAATCCATTTAAAGTATTAGCAATCCACGAGATACGGAAAATCTTTTGGACAGGGATATCAGCTTTTAAGTAACGAAGCATAACATAGTCATAAAAGAACATTGTTGATACAGCGAATGCACCAAGTGTAATTGCTAAAAAGACTCCTCCAGTTGGAATGTTTTTAATTGTATCAATCGCTTCTAAAAAAGAAATGCCCGCTAATTCTTTTTTTGCTTGAAAGAATACAATTGTTAATACAACAAATGGGAAGACAATTTTCCCGATTTGTAAGAAACGTTTCCATGAAAACGACATAAATACAACTCTCCTTGTATAAGAAAACTGAGACAATAATATTATTATGACAAACTTCAAGAAAAATAAAAAGGTAAATTCCTGTATAGGCGAGCTATTTTTTATATAGGTATATTTAAAAGAATATTTTGTTTATCAGAAAATTAAGTTAGAATAAGATGAAAGAGGGGGAGGGGAGTATATGATTATAAAAGGTTACGTAGGATATGAGTTAGAAAAAGCGAAACCTAATACATCAGAAGATTTTTTTAACAGATCTGAAGTGACATATATATTAAATGGTAAAGAGAAAACTTTTTCGGTTTTATACGTTCGATATTTTGAAGAAGTTTTACAAGAAATTACTCCTTTTGAAGGAAATCCAGTGTATAAAGTAGAAGAACAAAACATATATTTGCGTGATATTGTAGCGATATGTTGTTTAGTGAAAGATAAGGAGCTTCGTGCGCAAAAACGTTTGTATTTAAATAATATGGAAGAATTTCAACAATATTTTGATGAGGGAACGGTGTCGAAAGTACAAGAAATATTGGCTGAATTACATAAAAATAAAAGAGTAGAAATAGCGTGAAATGGCAAAGGAGAGAGAAAAATGTCTAATTTGATGGTTGAAAATCAAACAGAACAAGTTTCTATATTTTTAGAAGATGCTATTAATTTGATAACCAATTATGTAAATTATCATACGTTACCTTCTTTATTAGAGGAAACACCAGCAGGGAATGAGCAATATTATAAAGGGGTATTAGCATCAATGAGACGACTTCTCGTTTTTTGCGAAGAAGGACAGGATGCATGTTTTGTTTTGTTGAATAGCCAGCCATTTCGAAAAACAGCAGCTGAAAAAATTTTATATAAGATTTACCATCAAGTAATTGCAGAGTTTTTTTCACCGAAGAGTGATCATTGGTATGAAAATAGTCGGTCTGCATATACAGGGAAAAATTCTATCGTTTTTCAACAAACACCACCTGCATCTTTGGAGCAAGTGATGAAGAGTTTAGAAGGTAAATTTCAATTGATGCGTGAAGAACTAGAATATTATGAGACGGATTATCAGACAAAGATGTTGCACAAATATTGATTGAGGAAAAGAAGCTAAGGTTACTTAGCTTCTTTTCCTTTTGTACAGTTATATAAGGGATTTTCATTGAATATAGTTAAGTGGATAGCATTAGGGAGGTGCAACATGAATCAGCAAGGTGTATTTACAGATTACTTTCATGAAGTAGAAAATTGGTGTGAAAGTGTTCTTCACGTATTAGATAGCCGCGCAATGGAAGTGTATGATGTCCATATGCTTGCCTATAAAATTCAGACGTTATTAGAGCGTATGAAAGAGCATGAGTATGAAACAGATGCAGAGTTTATGTATGAAATAAGCGATGATGTAGAACATATTCAGCATCACTTGCAGGAAGTATTTATGCAAGAAGAAGAGGAATATGAATTATATGAAAGAGGGGATAGTGAACGAGCTGTCCCGATTGGAGGACATACACTCCCGCCATTACCTTATCCGTATAATGCATTAGAACCGTATATTTCTAAAGAAATTATGATGTTACATCATGATAAACATCATCGGAGTTACGTGGAAGGGTTAAATAAAGCAGAGAAGATGATGGAAGAAGCGAGAAAAACAAATAAATTTGATTTAATTAAGCATTGGGAAAGGGAAGCGGCTTTTCATGGGTCAGGTCATTACTTACACACGATATTTTGGAATAACATGAAAAAAGACGGTGGTGGAAGTCCAAGAGGAGCTTTTTCACAACAAATTGAACAAGATTTTGGGAGCTTTTTACGTTTCCAAAAACATTTTACAGAAGCGGCCTCTAAAGTAGAAGGTTCAGGCTGGGCAATTCTCGTTTGGGTACCCCGGTCTGGAAGGTTAGAAATTTTGCAAAGTACACTTCATCAATTATTTACACAATGGGATACGATACCGCTCCTTGTACTAGATGTCTGGGAACATGCGTATTATTTACAATACCAAAATCGAAAAGATGAATATATTAAAAACTGGTGGAATGTTGTAAATTGGCCTGATGTAGAAAAAAGGTTTGAAACTGCGAAACAAATTGAATGGACACCATATTAGACGCAAATTCTCTGCGTCTTTTTTAATGGAAGTAGAAGGAAGATTTCGTTCATATTTTAAAAGGCCAAGCATACACTTGTACAAAAAGTGCCAAAAGGACGTGGGGGGAAATATGAGACGAATTTGTGTAATCATTACGCTTCTTATGATGTATGCAAGCGTTATGCCGATTCCTACATATGCAAAGATGAACAGCAATGTCAGTGCTCGAAATGCTGTATTAATGGAGCAACAGTCTGGTCGTGTATTATACGGAAAAGCAGAACATGAGCCTCAAAAAATTGCTAGTATAACAAAAATTATGACCGCCTTATTAGCTGCTGAATCAGGGAAGATGAAAGAAATGGTATCAGTTAGTAATGAAGCGGTGAGGGTGGAAGGATCGGCAATCTATTTAAAGCCTGGACAAAAAGTGAAGTTAGAAGATTTAGTATACGGACTCATGCTTAGATCTGGTAATGACGCAGCGCAAGTAATTGCTGAAAGTGTGGGTGGGAGTATAGATGGATTCGTATATTTAATGAATCAAAAAGCGAAAGAAATTGGAATGAAAGATACGCACTTCTCAAACCCTCATGGCTTAGATGGAGATGGATCACATTATTCGTCGGCTTACGATATGGCATTATTAACGAAATATGCAATGGGAAACGAGACATTTAAGAAAATCTTTGGAACCAAAACATATAAATCAGATTCTTGGGATTACCCGTGGAAAAATAAACATAAGCTGGTAACGTCTTATTATGAATTTGCAACAGGAGGAAAAACAGGCTTTACGAAGAAAGCTGGGCGAACGCTTGTGACAACGGCATCAAAAGATGGACTAGATTTAATTGTCGTAACTTTGAGTGCCTCTAGTGATTGGGATGATCATATGAATTTGTTTGATAAAGGTTTTGAACGTTTCAAACAAACGAAAGTTTTAGGACAAGGAGCAATTGCTGAAATAAATGAAAAGAAGTATGCCAACCATGTTTATACGAAAAATAGTTTTTCGGTACCGTTAACTGAAGAAGAAAAAAAGAACGTAGTATTAAAAGTTGAACTCCATAAAAGTATAAAACTTACGGATGGAGTAAAGGTTGGGAAGACAGACATTTATGTTGGTAATGAAAAAGTTGGAGAACGGAATTTATTTTATAGTAAACGGAAGTTAGTAGCTACAACGGGACTTTACTGGAATAATGTGAAAGAAATTTTTTCTTACATGATAGGTGTTGGGAACGATGGTTAATCTCGTATGGGTAGCGATGGCTGTCATTGGGATTGTATACGCCATGATAAATGGCACGATGGAAGAAGTGAATAAAGCTGTATTTGACGGAGCAAAAGATGCGGTAACGATTTGTATAGGACTTATTAGTGTTTTAGTATTTTGGCTCGGTTTAATGAAAATTGCAGAGGAAGCCGGATTGTTAAAAAAATTAGTTACACTTTTTATGCCGATAGTAAAAAGGTTGTTTCCAGAAATACCAAAGGATCATCCGTCTATGGGATTTATTCTATCAAATATGATGGCAAACTTTTTTGGTCTAGGTAATGCAGCAACCCCTCTTGGTATTAAAGCGATGGAACAACTGAAAGAGTTAAATGGAGGAAAGGATTCGGCGAGCCGTTCTATGGTGACGTTTCTAGCATTAAATACATCAGCCATTACATTAATTCCTACGACAGTCATTTCCATTCGAATGACGTATGAATCAGCGAATCCTACTGAAATTGTTGGGGTAACATTTATTGCACAAGTACTTTCTATGATTGGAGCAATTTGGATTGACCGCTATTTTTACCGAAGAAGGAGTAGAAAGGGGCGGAAAAAATGAGTATTGTAAATACAATTTCCTTATGGGTAATTCCTTGTGTAATTGGTTTTATCCTTTTATATGGCACAATAAAGAAAGTACCGACGTATGAATCGTTCGTTGAGGGAGGAAAAGAAGGGATTCAAATTGCAATTTCCATCTTACCGTTTATGGTTGGAATGCTTGTGTCTATTTCTATATTCCGGTCTTCAGGTGCATTAGACGCAATGATATCGGTAATGAAGCCAATGTTAGATTTGATCCATGTTCCAGCAGAAATTGTTCCACTAGCACTTATACGCCCTATTTCAGGCTCTGCTGGTTTAAGTATTACGACCGATTTAATTGCCACATATGGGCCAGATTCGTTTATTGGGAGATTGGCTTCTACGATGCAAGGGAGTACAGATACGACTTTCTATATTTTAACTGTATATTTTGGAGCGGTTGGGATCAGAAAAATGGGGGATGCACTAAAAGTAGGACTTTTTGCAGATTTAATCGGGATTATATGCTCAATTGTGTTCGTTTCTTTATTGTTTCAGTAATACTATTCATTTTTTACGCTATTTCGCTTATAATACGTATACGACCACTATTAAGGTGTAGCTTAATAGTGGTTTTTTTATGTGGTATTTTTGACAAAATGATGAACTTTTATTGTGAGAAATATGAAAAATATGGACAATAATAAAGGGTAAAAACATGATTTGACCTTTATATGTTTATTATCATCGCTATGTTGTTTAAGTAAGATGAAGCGAATAGCCGTAAAGCGTATGCGGTTGCCAAGTCTTTCTAATGTAAGGTAAGATAAATTCGAGGTGAAAAAAAGAAATGGAACGATTACAAAAAGTGATTGCGCAAGCAGGTATTGCATCGAGAAGAAAGGCTGAGGAATTAATTCAGCAAGGAAAAGTGAAAGTTAATGGAAAAATAGTGAAGGAGTTAGGGACAAAAGTAACTCCTCAAGATAAAGTAGAAGTAAATAACATCCCTCTTGAAAAAGAAGAACCTGTTTATTTTTTACTATATAAACCAACTGGCGTAATTTCAAGTGTATCAGACGATAAAGGAAGAAGTGTTGTAACGGACTTTTTCCCGGAAATTACACAACGTTTATTCCCAATCGGACGCTTAGATTATGATACGTCTGGCGTATTATTAATGACAAACGATGGGGACTTCGCAAACGTATTAATGCATCCTAGATATAAAGTTGAAAAAACATATGTTGCAAAAATAAAAGGGCCATTAACAGGTGAGAAAATTCGCATGTTAGAACGCGGTGTTACGTTAGAAGACGGTAAAACAGCACCAGCACGTGTGAAAATTATTTCTTGGGACAAGCGTAAAGAAATGGCTATTGTACAATTAACAATTCATGAAGGACGTAATCGTCAAGTACGTCGTATGTTTGAAGCGTTAGACTGTAAAGTAGTGAAATTAAAACGTGAACGTTATGCTTTCTTAGAAGTAGGAAGCCTGCGACCTGGTGATGCGAGAGAATTGACACCACATGAGGTGAAACAATTACGCGCGCTTGCTTCTACAAAGCCAAGATAAGCTATAGAGTTAAAAATTCACCAGTGGAGTGCTCTGCTGGTGATTTATTCAATACAACATTTACAGAAGATAATACATAACATTTATCGAGGAGAGGAGAAGTAATATGAAGAAAAATCGCTTATTATTTCGCGTTATTATTCTACTCATTTTATGTGGTGCTGTAGGATTTACCCTTTATCAAGGATTCTTTGCTAATAAAGAGAAAATGCAAATCGGAAAAGAAGCACCTAACTTTGTTGTGACGGATTTAGAAGGGAAGAAAATTGAACTAAAAGATTTAAAGGGAAAAGGTGTATTTTTAAACTTTTGGGGCACGTGGTGTAAACCTTGTGAAAAAGAAATGCCTTATATGAATGAATTATATCCAAAGTATAAAGAAAAAGGTGTTGAAATCATAGCGTTAGATGCAGATGAAACGGATATTGCAGTAAAGAACTTTGTGAACCAGTATGGTTTGAAATTCCCAGTTGCCATTGATAAAGGACAAAAGATTATAGGAACATATGGAGTAGGTCCATTACCGACAAGCTTTTTGATTGATAAAGATGGAAAAGTAGTGGAGCAAATTATAGGTGAACAAACGAAAGAACAGTTAGAAGGGTATTTAAAGAAAATTACTCCGTAATAAAGAAAGCCTTTACATAAGGGGTGCGTGTCTATAGTGCCTCTGGTTTAAAAATTCTGAGTATTGCGGTAACTTGAGGTTAGAATATACAATAGTACATATAGATACAGGGGCGGTGAGAGTGTTGAAAGAAATTAAATGTGAATGTGGACATGTTAATCCGATAGGAACCGTTTTTTGTGAAGCTTGCGGGAAACCATTTGAAAGCAATGAAAATACAAAACTATTGGATATGCGCTATGAGGGGAGTGCACGGAGATCTCTCACGCAGACAAAAACGATAATCGATAAAATTTGGAGCTTTTTCTCTTCTGTAAAAGTGGGTGTATGGCTAATCGTAATAACTTTAGCTGCATCAGCGATAGGAACTATTTTTCCGCAAGAAATGTACATAACTCCAGGGATTGCACCAGCTGAATATTATAAACAAGAATACGGATTTTTAGGACAATTATACTATCAATTAGGGTTTAATAATTTATACGGTTCATGGTGGTATATGATTTTGATTGCTTCTATCGGTATTTCACTTGTGATATGTAGTTTAGACCGTGTTATTCCACTTTATAAAGCTTTAAAAAAGCAAGGCGTAAAAAGACATCCTAGCTTTTTAAAGAGACAGAGATTATATGGGACTGGTACACCGCAAGAAGGTGACCTGGAAAGAGTGCAAAAGAATTTAAAGAAAAGAAACTATAACGTGAAAGTGGAAGACGGAAACGTTTTAGCAGAAAAGGGACGCTTCTCGCGTTGGGGTCCATATGTAAATCATATCGGTCTTATTATCTTTTTATTCGGTGCGATGCTTCGTTTTTTACCGAGTATGTACGTAGACGAAGCACTTTGGTTACGTGACGGTGAAACGAAAGAGATACCAGGGACGGATGGACAATACTACTTAAAAAACGAGAAATTTATAAAAGAAGTTTATGATAAAAGTAAGGACAAGGAAGTTTTTGATGAAGCGATTGATCGTGTAGGCGATAAAATGATTGCGAAAAACTTCCAAACGAATGCCGTATTATATAAAGCAGTAGGAGAAAATATAGCAGGACAAAAACCGAAATTAGAAAAAGTAAAAGAAGCGGAAATTCGAGTGAATGAACCACTGAAATTTGATCAATTTGCAGTGTATCAAGTGGATTATAAAGAAAGTGAATTTAAAAGTATGTCCTTTAACTTACAAAATAAAGAAAATAATCAAAAGTGGGGACCGATTAAAGTAGATTTAACGAATCCTAAGGAAAAATATGATTTAGGAACTGGTTATTCTCTAGAACTATTAAGCTATTTTCCTGATTTTTATTTTGATGAGAATGGAAAACCAAATACGAAAACGAAATTACCAAACAATCCTGCATTTGTATTTAAAATGTTTACACCTGAAACACCAGATGGTGAAGTGAGTTTTGTTGGTATTCAGCAAAATATAGAACCAGATGGAAACAACAAATATAAAATGTCGTTTGCAGGTGTTGAAATGCAAAATGCAACAGCACTTACTGTAAGAAAAGATTTAACGCTTTGGATTCTCGGCATTGGAGGATTTATATTTATGGTTGGTGTCATTCAAGGTATGTATTGGAATCATCGCCGTATTTGGATACAACGTGTTAATGATGAATGGTGGATTGCAGGGCATACAAATAAAAATTGGTTCGGTTTAAAGAAAGATATTGAAAGAGTAATAGAAGGTACAGCAATTCCACAGCCAAATGATAAAGTAATTGATAAAAAAATTAGTTAAGGTGGGGAAACGATATGGTGCAAATAAGTAGTAACTTTCTCTTTACCGCATTTATTTTATATTTAATTGCGACTCTATTTTTTGGGGGAGCCATTAAAGAAAAGGGTCATAAATGGGCAAATGTAGGAATAACGATTACAATTTTAGGGTTTATAGCACAAACAGTATATTTTGTTACAAGGTGGATTGCATCAGGGCATGCGCCAGTTAGTAACTTTTTTGAATTCGGTACATTTTTCGGCATGATGCTTGTAGGAGCATTTATTGTCATGTATTTTATGTACCGTGTAAGCATAATCGGACTATTTGCATTACCAGTTGCGCTTTTATTAATTGCCTATGCAAGTATGTTTCCGAGGGAAATATCTCCGCTTATTCCATCTTTAAAAAGTAATTGGTTACATATTCACGTGACGACTGCAGCAGCAGGACAAGCCATTTTAGCGATTAGTTTTATTACAGGCGTTATGTATTTATTGAAAAATGTAGATCAATCGACGAGAAGTAAACGTACATTTTGGCTAGAGACGGTAGTATTTACACTTGTTTGTACAGTTGGATTTATTGGAGTAACAACGGTATTTTCTAGTATGAAATATGAAGCGAAGTTTCAATGGATTGATAAAAATGAACAACAACTGGAAATGAAGTACAATCTTCCGGCTTTAGTTGGACCGCATGAAGGGAAGTTACTGACAGAAAATAAATTAGAACCGGCAGTTGAAGTTCCAGCAATTGTAAATGCAAAAAAATTAAATACTGTTATTTGGTCAGTGTTAGTTGGAACATTA
Organism: Bacillus sp. EKM501B; assembly: GCF_011800505.1. Taxonomy (NCBI): domain Bacteria; kingdom Bacillati; phylum Bacillota; class Bacilli; order Caryophanales; family Bacillaceae; genus Bacillus; species Bacillus sp. EKM501B. Next base: position 625,780 of record NZ_JAALFZ010000001.1, read on the forward strand.
CTGTATATTGTATTAAGACTCGTTTTACGGAAGCGAGTATCGGCGGCACTTCAGCCGTTAGTAAAGAATACGAATAGTGATCTACTAGATGAAATCGGATATCGATCTATTGCAATTGGATTCCCAGTTTTCACATTAGGTGCATTAATTTTTGCGATGATTTGGGCTCAAATAGCGTGGACGCGCTTTTGGGGCTGGGATCCGAAAGAGGTTTGGGCACTTATAACGTGGCTCTTTTATGCTGCAGTACTACATTTACGATTATCTAAAGGGTGGCATGGGGAGAAATCAGCTTGGCTTGCAGTAATTGGTTTTGCAATCATTATGTTTAACTTTATTGTAGTAAACTTAATTATTGCCGGTTTACATTCATATGCATAGAGAAATAAAATAGGAGAGTGCATGTCACTTTCCTATTTTATTTTTGTCAACTTTTCTTCTTTTTTGAGAAAAACATGACAAAGTAGCGGTTGATTTTGTAAAATGATGTCGAGGACATTATATACAGTTCAAAAAAAATACATAGTTTTGGAAAAAAATTGAACAAAATTTATTATTCTTGTGAAGCATAATATGGGAAGTGAAACATTTAGAAGATTGCTTAAATAAACGAGAATAGCGCAACATAATAGTTAAAGAAGGGTAGGTGTGAACCGCTGAGGTGAGAGTACGCAGCGGGTAGAGATGGAAAATGAATCAAGAATTTTAATTGTAGATGATGAGGATCGTATTCGTCGTTTATTGAAAATGTACTTAGAAAGAGAACAATATACGATTGAAGAAGCAGATAATGGTGATACAGCTTTAGAAATGGCGTTGCAAAATGATTACGATTTAATCTTATTAGATCTTATGATGCCTGGTAAAGATGGCATTGAAGTATGTAAAGGGGTTCGTGAGAAGAAAGCGACACCAATTATTATGCTGACAGCAAAAGGTGAAGAAGTAAATAGAGTACAAGGATTTGAAGTTGGAACAGATGATTATATTGTAAAGCCGTTTAGTCCACGTGAGGTCGTGCTACGTGTGAAAGCGGTATTACGTCGTGCTGTACCAACAACATTCTTTACACAAGATACAACGACAAAAGATGTTACTGTATTCCCTCACTTAACAATTGATAACGATGCACACCGTGTTACTGCAGATGGCAATGAAGTAAACTTAACGCCGAAAGAATATGAGTTACTATTATTTTTAGCGAAAGCTCCTGATAAAGTATTCGATCGTGAGCAGCTGTTAAAAGAAGTATGGCAATATGAATTCTTCGGAGATTTACGTACAGTTGATACACATGTAAAGCGTTTACGTGAGAAGTTAAGCAAAAAATCACCAGATGCAGCGAAAATGATTGTTACTGTTTGGGGTGTAGGTTACAAATTTGAGGTTGTGAACGACTGATGCTTTGGAGAAGTGTAGTAGGGAAGTTATGGATGACCATATTACTTCTCGTTTCGTTTGTTCTTGGATTTGTTGCGATTTTACTTTCACAATTTTTTAGAACGTATTATGTTGATATGAGTGAAAATAGACTTCAAAAAGTCGCAACAAGTGTTACGGAATTAATTGAAGAAGGTGCCGATGTAAAAACGATTGAGAACATCGCGTACAAATTCTCTGATCCACTTTCAAGGATTATTATTGTAGAAGATGGCAAGGAAATCTCTTCTTCACCGAAACAAGAAGGGTTAGTCACCCTTACAATGGATAATTTAAAAGAAGATAAAGAATTAGCCGCTGTTTTTACGGACAAAAAAGAAATTAAGAACAACATTAGAAAAGCTTCTGATAGTAGAAAGAATAAAAGCACTGAAAATGATATTGTGATCGTTGGGAAACCAGTGCAATCAAAAAATCAAAGCGCAGTGTTCGTATATGAATCTTTACAAGTGCCAATAAAAGATATGGAGAGAACGACTGATTTCATTTTCTTAGCCGCTGGGATTGCGATTATATTAACAACTTTCTTTGCGTTCTTCTTATCTACTCGGATTACAGCACCGCTTCGTAAAATGCGTGAGGTTGCTTTTGAAGTGTCACGTGGGAAATTTGATGCAAAGGCTCCTATGGTATCTCAGGACGAAATTGGTGAGCTGGCAACGGCCTTAAATCAAATGGGTAAACAGTTGAAGTTTAATATGAATGCTTTGCAGCAAGAAAAAGAACAGTTAGCTAGTATTTTGAGTAGTATGGCAGATGGAGTTATTACGTTAAATCAAGAAGGTGAAGTCGTAGTTATTAATCCACCGGCTGAACATTTCTTACAAGTTTGGCAAGAAGAAAAAGAGATAGAGTTAAGTAAAAAATTACCTTCTGAACTTGTGGAACTATTCCATCTCGTTGTAGAAAGCGAGCAACAACAAGTTGTTGAAATTAATTTACAAAAAGGGAACTATGTAGTTCTTATGACACCACTTTACAATCAAACGAAAATTCGTGGGGCTGTAGCGGTACTGCGAGATATGACGGAAGAACGTCGTCTTGAGAAAATGCGTCAAGACTTTATTGCGAATGTATCACATGAACTTCGTACACCGATGGTCATGCTGCAAGGGTATAGTGAAGCGATTTTAGATGATATTGTGCAAACGAAAGAGGAAATAGATGAGTTTGTTCAAATCATTTATGATGAATCCGTTCGTTTAGGTAAACTTGTAAATGAATTGTTAGATTTAGCTCGTATGGAAAGCGGTCACGTAGAGTTACATATTGGTGAAGTGGACATACATCCGTTTGTGGAAAAAATTGGTCGTAAATTCCAAGGGATTGCAAAGGATAAAGAAGTTGAACTAACAGTTGATTTCCGGAATCAGATTGAAGAATATGCGTTTGATGCAGATCGGATGGAACAAGTGTTGACGAACTTGATTGATAACGCAATTCGTCATACGAATGCGGGTGGACATGTAACGCTTGTAATTGATACGAAAAATAATGGCCTCATTTTTGAAGTACAAGATTCGGGTGTAGGCATTCCAGAAGAGGATATTCCATTTTTATTTGATCGTTTCTATAAAGCTGATAAAGCAAGAACACGTGGGAAAAAGGGTGGAACAGGACTCGGGCTTGCAATTGCGAAAAATATTGTTCAAGGCCATGACGGTAAAATTTCTGTATCAAGTGTTGTTGGAGAAGGAACTACATTCTCTGTATATTTACCGAATCGTATAATTTAGATATGCTTTTTTAAAGTTGATAATGAATAAAGTTCTGCTGTTTTTTATTTTTTTGTAAACTCAATTAAATAAAGAATGGTAGAACTTTTTTCTATCTTGGTCGAATTAAAAATAACAAGAGAGGTGCTGTGAAGAAATGAAATTATATACAAAAACAGGAGATAAAGGAACGACAAGTGTAATAGGTGGCAGGGTTGATAAAGATGATATCCGTGTGGAAGCGTATGGAACAATAGACGAGGCAAATTCTCATATTGGATATGCAATGACTAAGGTTCAAGGCAAGGCTTTTAGAGATATTTACAATGAGCTCGAAAATATTCAACATGAACTATTTGATTGCGGAGGAGACTTGGCAATAGTGGAACAAAAAATTCCTTATAAAGTGACAATTGAGATGGTTGAAAGTTTAGAAAGAAAGATTGATTTATATATAGAAGAAGCCCCGCCATTAGAACGCTTTATTTTGCCAGGTGGTAGCGAGGCGGCGGCTACTATTCATATTGCACGTACTGTTGTAAGGAGAGCAGAACGCTCTATAGTATCATTGCAAAAAGAAGTGAAAATAAATGAAGTTGTCTTAAAGTATGTAAATAGATTATCTGATTATTTGTTTGCGATAGCTCGAGTAATAAATGCCCGATTACAAGTGAAAGATGTGGAGTATAACCGTAGTGCATTAGTTTTTCGTGATAAGAAAGAGAAGGAAGTGGAGTAATTCACTTTCTTTTTTTGTATACTTTTTTCTGTAATATACCAAAATAGAGAAGGTATGGTGGTAATTAGAAAACGGAGGATGTATATGAAAGTTTTAAAATGCGGCGTCATGTTATTGAGTATACTGTTTGTATCTCAATTACATGTTTATGCAGAGGAAAATCGATGGACATGGCCTGTTGAAGGTCAGATAAGTGATTATTTTGGGACAAGGCATGGAAAACACTATGGTATTGATGTAGCTGCGCCGATTGGAACGCCTGTGGCAGCTATTCAAGATGGTAGGGTAACGAAGTCTTATTATTCAAGTAGTTATGGAAATGTTGTATTTATTAAACACGGAGAATATGAGGCTGTATATGCACATTTAAATAAGAGATATGTGGGGCAGGGAGATTATATTTCCAAAGGAGAAAAAATTGGAGAAGTAGGGAACACGGGAGAATCGCGAGGTGCACACTTACATCTAGAACTTCATCAAGGAAGATGGACGATGGCGAAAAAGAATGCGATGAACCCATTGCTTGTTTTAAATGAACAAAGAAATGAAGTTGTTTCTTCATCATTATATGTCGTACAAAAAGGGGATACTTTAGTTAGTATTGCACGGAAATTTAGTATGACACTTAAGGAAATTAAAGAAAAAAATGGATTGCAGCAAGAGCTAATTTATCCTAATCAACAATTATATGTTAAGTAAAGGAAACATCTCAAAAATTAAACTTTGAACAAATTTATGTTCTTCTTAAATAAGGTTCAATGTAAATGAAATTATATGGGCGCTTTTGCTAGAACTATTGAGTGAATTAGAGCATCTATATCTAAAAGAAAACCGTCCCAAAATTTATTTTGGGACGGCTTCTTTTACCAAAAAATAAAGACACATATAAATCCAGAAATAGCTAAATAGCTATATAAGTAAAAAACTTTTGTTCTTGTTTTCTCTTTTGTTCGAAACAGTACGATAGTCGGTTCAATTAAACCGATTGTCAAACAAAGTAGGCCAAGAAGCATACAACCAATCGAAATAGAATACAGGGCGATTTGTGGTGCTTGAAATGGAATCATCCATTTTAATAAAAATGCAATAAGTGCAGTGTAACAAATACTACCGATGTATTTATTCAGTGGTGTATTAGAACGAAAACCAGGAAGTTTTTTTAAGAAAGAGCGGGAAACAACTTCTGTTTGTAAAGATGTATGCTCTTCAATAATTTTTTGAGCTTCTTTTCCTTTTTGAAAAAGAGATAAGATCCAATTTCGCTCACCCTGAAAAATAAATTGAGAAGTTGTCAAATAGTGATCAATCTTCACTTTATTCCAACTCTTCCACGGATGACGCTCACACAATTTTAATTTACTTTCTGTTTTTTTATCATACTGATAAATACTAATGCCATCTTCATCGAAAGTAGCATAGTATGTCTCGTTTGAGAATGTGCCTAAATCAATTGGGCAGTAGAAAAGTAATTCTTTTTTTAAGTAAAAGTATTCTTTTCTTAAGTTTTTTTTCATTGCTTCTCGAATAGAATGTCTCTTGTCTTTTTTCATGACATTTCCTCCATAACTCAGAAAATGTTCTTATCTTAACAATTCAATATCTTATCACTTTTAATTATATATGACTAGGTAATTCAAAAGAGAAATGCCGAATAATAAAAAATATGGATTGTATTGTAAAATATCTCGCAATTTATTTGTTGTTACGAAAAATAAATAACTAATTTTAAATAAGTTACAATTTTTTAGTTCACAATGTTATGAGGTTGTTGTATAATGAAGGGGAAAATAGAATATCGGTCTATCTTCGGGGCAGGGTGAAAATCCCGACCGGCGGTGATGAACTATTTATGATTTTGTTCTAAGCCCGCGAGCCGTTAAGGCAGGATTTGGTGTGATTCCAAAGCCGACAGTATAGTCTGGATGGGAGAAGATGGAGGTTCAAGCGTTCAAAAAAGATATGGATTTGAACGTCTGTTTGATGTGCCTTAAATTCTCCCTTTGTGTAAAACACAAAGGGTTTTTTCGTTCTATGAAAAAATAGGCATAGCAGAACCTTTCCACTTTCCATGAGATGATCGATGGAAAAGGAGAGAGAAAGATGAAACAAAAAAACAGTGTAGTGCAGATGGTGAGTGTAGCGATGCTAAGTAGTATTGCATATTTACTAATGATGTTAGATTTCCCGTTCCCAGGGCTTCCGCCATTTTTGAAAATTGATTTTAGTGATGTACCAGCTCTAATTGCAGCAATTATCTTTGGACCAGTAGCAGGAGTGATTGTAGAGGCGATAAAGAACATTTTACATTACGGGATTCAAGGAAGTTTAACGGGAGTACCAGTTGGAGAAATTGCAAACTTTATTGCAGGATGTTTATTTATTGGACCAGCAGCTTTCTTATTTAGAAAGTATCGTACTGTGAAGAGTTTAACTACAGGATTAATGCTAGGGACAATTACAATGGCACTTATTATGAGTGTATTAAACTACATCATCATATTCCCGGCTTACACTTGGTTTTTAAATTCACCGGCTATGTCTAGCGAAGCTATAAGAACAACGGTTGTAACGGCAATCTTACCATTTAATTTAATTAAAGGGATTGTTGTAACAATTGTATTTGTAGCATTATTCTCACGCCTGAAAGTATGGGTGTTTGCAAAAATGAAAAATGCATAATATATATATAAACCATTAGTAGTGTGAAACTACTAATGGTTTTTTATTAAGGAAAATAAAATTTAGATACAAAAAATGCCCCTCATCAATATGAGGGGCATTTTTTGAAGTTAATAAAAGACTATTCGAATTTTAAAGCGTCTCCGTCAAATGATTCGTCAGCAACTTTAATTGAGTCAGTTGGACAGCCTTCGAATGCATCCATCATATCTTCAATTAATACATCTGGAATTTCAACGATACCTTGGTTATCATCTAATGTTACAAATGCAATACCTTCATCATCATAGTCATAAATGTCTGGTGCAGCAGCGCCACAAGCACCACATGCAATACAAGTATCTTTATCAACGATTGTATATTTTGCCATCTTTTTTCCCTCCTGATAATATGTATGTGAAAAGCTCGCCATAAAAATTATAACCTTATTGTAAAACGGTTTGTAAAACTTTTCAACATAAAATTATAATGATAATGCTTATCAATTAGAGTGTCAACTTATTTTTGAATTATGTCATAAGATTTTCAAAATACGTAAATATGATTTCGTTTGATACAATAGAATATATACAAGTATATAGTTCTTATATGATAAGTTTAATGAGCGAAAGTAGATAGTGTAATTGTACTGAAAAGAATGAAGTTAAGATTGGAAGGTGGAAGCGGTCATGCAAATACAATATACTTTGTTGCATTGTTTAAAACAATTGAATGGTGAAAGAACCGTTTCTTCTATTTATTATTTACTAAAGGGCAAACGTTCTTCGCAAACTTTACAAGATGGAAATATGTTCCGAATTTCTTTTTTGTTCGGAATATATAAATCATTGAATAGAAATGACTATGATGGTGAAGTTGCAAAGTTGTTGCAAGCGAATTTTATTCAAGAAATACATGAAAATACATATGTGTTAACACCTACGGGTAAAATGCAGTTACATAAATGGGGGGAAGTTTATGCTTTTCCGGCGCATTTGCATGGTTTACATTATGGTGAATTAGGTGAAACATTTTGGAAAAGATTATCATTAATTATTCAAACCATATCAAATTTACAACAGAATAATACGAAGTTTATCCCAATTCAGCAAGATACAGAAATAATGATGTGGGTGAAACGTTTTCTAACAGGAATACCATATAAGAGAAGTGAGTTGGCGAGAAAACTATGGACGGAAGTACATAATCTTTTAGAAAAGAGCAATACGATAGAAGCGACGATTGTAACATATCGACTAACGGGTTATGAACGTATTGGTTGTACATTGCAACAATTAGCAGAAATTACGAAACAAGATATATTCAGGGTGTATTTTTTATTTTGGGGTACAATGCATTTCTTTATACAAGAAGTTCGTGATAAAGAAAATGAATTTCCACTATTAGCTGAAATTATATCTTATCCAAATGAGAGAGCTGAATTATTTAGTTTATCCACGAAAAAAACATATAATTTTTGGAGACAAGGACGTTCTTTAGAAGAAATAGCGACGATTCGGAATTTAAAGGTTGCAACGATAGAAGATCATTTTGTTGAAATTGCTTTGCGAGAAAAAGATTTTTCTATTGAAATGTTTATGGAAAAAGAAAAGATAGACAAAGTAATAAAAGTAATTGAAGCATTGCAAACGCGGAAGTTACGTGTTTTGAAACAAGCGGTTGGAGAAGATATCTCTTATTTTGAAGTTCGTCTTGTATTAGCGCGGATGGAGGGTGTAAATGAAACTTGAAGAATATTTATATAAGTGGTTTGGATATTCTGAATTTCGTCCAGGTCAAAAAGGAGTTATTACAGATTTATTAGAAGGAAAAGATGTGATAGCAATGCTTCCGACTGGAAGAGGGAAATCTATGTGCTATCAGTTTCCGGGGCTTATGCGAGAAGGAACAGTGCTTGTTGTATCACCGTTATTATCTTTAATGGAAGATCAAGTGACACAATTAAAGTATGTTGTGAAAAACCGAGTAATAGCATTTAATAGTTTTCGGACATTAAATGAAAAAAGAGAAGCGATGAAAAAATTATCTTCATATAAATTTATTTTTGTTTCACCAGAGATGTTACAGTCGGAGTTATTAATTAGGGAATTGAAGAAAATTCATATTTCATTATTTGTTGTTGATGAGGCTCATTGTATTTCTCAATGGGGTTATGATTTTAGACCGGACTATAAAAAACTAAATGTAGTTATTGAAAATATTGGTTCTCCTACAGTATTAGCATTGACAGCCACAGCGACAAAAGGGGTACTGCAGGATATCGCAAATAGTTTAAATTTAAAGGGTGCCGCGGAACATGTATACTCTATTGATCGTCCTAATATTGCAATGGATGTGCAATTTGTAGAGACGATAGAAGAAAAGAAAGAGGCGCTTTTAGAGCAGGTGATGTATTTACAAGGGCCGGGGATTGTATATTGCTCAAGTAGAGCGTGGACAGAAAGGTTAACGGAATACTTGAGAGGGAAAGGTGTTACTGGTGTAGCTTTTTATCATGGTGGTATGGAACATGAAGAGCGTATGTTAATTCAACAGCAGTTTATGAACGATCAATTGCAACTTGTAATATGCACAAGTGCATTTGGTATGGGGGTAAATAAGGCGAATACGCGATATATTATTCATTTTCATTATCCAACTAATATAGCTTCTTACTTACAAGAAATCGGAAGAGCTGGAAGAGATGGCGAACCGAGTATAGCTATTTTATTATGTAGTCCGTTGGATCATGATTTACCAATTTCAATCATTGAGGATGAATTGCCAAGTAAGTCACAAATACAATTTTTATTTTCTTTACTACAAGAAAGAATGTTTCAAACGAAAGAATTACCAATAGAAGATGTAGAAGAAATTTGTTATAATGCAGCAAGATTTAATGAGCAATATTGGCGTTTCGTTCGTTATCATCTCGAACAGGTTGGAATTATACAACAACGAAGATTATTATTAGAAGGTTTGTCAGATGAAATTATGAACCGATTAATAGCTGAAGTAGAAATAAGGTTGCGTAATAAATATAGTGAGCTAGAAAATATGAAATCATGGATACAAGTTAAAGGGTGTAGACGTGAATATGTGCTGCAACAGTTCGGTTATAGGAAAGAGCAAGAGTTAATTAATTGCTGCGATTATTGCGGTATTATAAAAGAAGATTATAAAAAAAGACGAGCGCAACAATCGGATTTCGACTATAATTGGGAAACAGAGTTACAAAAGCTTTTCGGCCTAGAAAAGATGGAGGAATGATGAACATTCAAAGGCATAATGTTGAAGATATGAGTCCGCAGGAAATAAGGCTGAATCTATATATAACACAGTTAATTATTATCGGTATTGGCTGTTTACTGGCATATATATTATTTCAAGATGTAAAAGAAGTCTTTAATTTATGGAAATGGGAACCAGTATCTATACTTATTATAGGTGGTTTGTTAGCGATTGGTATTGTGTTATTAGATTATGTTGCAATGCGAGTGTTTCCGGAGTCTTGGTTTGATGATGGTGGTATTAACGATAAGATGTTTCGAGGAATGTCCGTTCTACACTTACTCGTTATTACGTTCTTAATTGGTTTTGCAGAAGAATTTTTATTTAGAGGTGTAGTACAGACTCATTTTGGAATTGTAATTGCGAGCTTCGTATTTGCACTGTTACATATTCGTTATATAACAAAGCCATTTTTGTTTTGTTTCGTCTGTTTCATTAGTTTTGTCTTTGGTTATGTATTTGAATGGACAGGAAATTTGTTTATAACAATCTTTGCACACTTTCTTGTTGATTTTATAATGGGACTCCAATTAAGAAAATAAATGGAAGGTGGTGGTGAACAACATGAGGAAACGAATTCCTGATTTTGAAGAGGAATTAGAAGTTGAGCGAGTGGAAGAAAAAGAAAGTTTACCGCCGCGTAGTGAAATTCATAGAAATAAAGAAAAAAAACAAAAGTTTAAAATAAATCACATTTTCGTCCGGGTTTTAACATTTCTATTCATTCTGCTGCCGATTAGTATTTTGTGGTACACGGATAAATATATTCAGGTGAAGGGTGATAGTAATAATGCCGGAAAAAGTGCGTTTGAAGTAATCTTCTTTGATTCAGCTAAATCTGAGTCGCAGAAACATTCTGAAAAAGTAATAACGCATACTGTGAAAGAGGGAGAAACTTTAGAAAGTATAGCGAAGCAATATTTTTCAGATGGAAATGGAATTGAAGTAATTAAAAAGTATAATAACTTGCAAGAAGATGAAGTGAGTGCAGGTCAAGAATTAAAAATTCCGATAAAAGATAAGTCCACAAAGCAAGAAAGCTAGTGAGTTAAGCGATCACCGTTTGTTATAAAAGCCTAGGATTATCTTTATGAGGAGGGGAGTCAAAATATGATATGGATTATATTATTCAGTACTCTCATAGGCATGGGGATTTTATTGCTTCTTGTGATGTATAAAGAAGCGATGCGTAATACGGTGTTGGAACATACTTTAGTATTTAAAGAATTTCCGAAAAGTTTTCAAAAAGTAAATGTGTTTTTTATTTCTGATATTCATAGAAGAGTCATTTCGAATTTGTTAATTGAACAAGTAAAAGGAAAAGTAGATCTCGTAATTATCGGAGGAGATTTAGCAGAGAAAGGTGTCTCTTTATCAAAAATCTCTGCGAATATTCAAAAGTTAAGAGAGATAGCTCCTGTATATTTTGTGTGGGGAAACAATGATTATGAGATAGAATATCATGAATTAGATGCGTTATTATTAGAAAATAACGTAAAAGTTTTAGATAATACAAGAGTGGTATTTGAGTCTGAATTAGGCGAGAAAATTTGTTTGCTCGGTATAGATGATGTTGGATTGCACCGTGATCGTCTAGATTTGGCATTGGCGGATTGTAAAGAAGATGGTTTTCGTATCCTAGTTAGTCACAACCCTGATATAATAAAAAAAATGTCTGGAAATGAACAGATTTCACTTGTGTTAAGTGGCCATACGCATGGAGGGCAAATCCGATTATTCCCATCTAAAAAATATTTAAAAGGTGGCGTATATAACCATTTAAATACGATTCTCTTTGTTAGTAATGGGTATGGAACAACATTGATACCACTTCGTTTCCGAGCACCTGCTCAAACACACATCATTACATTGTGCGGAGGGAAATGATGCCAACTCTTAATGGGAAATACAATATAAAAGCCGTTTCGAATATAATTGGAGTTCAGCCGAGTACGCTTCGTGCATGGGAAAGACGATATCAAATTATTGCCCCAAAGCGGAATCAAGCTGGGCATCGTTTATATACAGAAGAGCATATTCAAATTTTAAAATGGTTAATGGAAAAAGTTTCTTCCGGTATGATGATTGGACAAGCAGTTCGATTATTAGAAGAGAATCGTTTGCAGAGTACAGTTCAAAAAGAGATACATTTCGATAAAGAAGTTGTTTTAGTGGACGATTTGCTACAAGCTTTGTTAAAATTTGATGAAATTACAATTGCTGCATTATTAAACGAAGCTTTTAGTATATATTCAACAGAGAAGGTTGTTGCCAGTATTGTTCTTCGAGTGACAGACAAATTATTAACGTCAAAAAATAATAATGAGATTTCAATGGTGCAATTTCAATATGCACTATCATTTTTACAAACGCGTCTAGGGATGGTGTATCACAATGCCTCAATGTTTTCCTCTTTACACAAAGTTATTGTGTTAGAAAAGGATGCATTGAAAGGATTTATTTTTTCAACTTATTTACGCTTAAAAGGATATGAGGCGATATATATTAGGACAAGCTTAGCTGAAGATGGTATGTTATCAGCGGTAGAGGAAATACAGCCGAAATATGTATTTGTATCTTTTGCTGACGAACAAGAAATGAAAAAGACGATGAACTTTATAAATTTATTACAAGAAAAAAGGGAATCTCTTTTAGTTGGATTTATCGGAAAGCTAGGCGTTCTAAACCAGTTGGACATTGAAACAATCTTAATTGGTGATACGAAAGAAGAATGGGATGGATGGTTAAAAATGTCGGAATAGTTGTTCGAAAAGAACCATCTATTTTCTATTTCATATAATAAAAATTAGATGCATTGGTTACGTAGGGAGGGTATGAGATGAGGCTGGAACGATTAAATTACAATAAGATAAAAATTTTTCTAACATTTGATGATTTATCTGAACGAGGATTAACGAAAGAAGATTTATGGAGAAATGCACCGAAAGTACAGCAATTATTTCGTGATATGATGCAAGAAGCAAATAAGGAATTAGGGTTTGAAGCAGATGGTCCGATTGCAGTTGAAGTGTTTTCTCTACAAGCACAAGGGATGGTTGTAATTGTAACGAAAGAAAATCAAGAAATGGATACAGATGATGAGTTCCGTGACGAGTTTATTGAAATGCAAGTGACTCTAGATGAAAGTGAGCATATATTATATGAGTTTGCTACGCTAGATGACGTAATTAACCTGTCGAATCGCTTATATAACCTTGGTGTAACTGGCGGAAAGCTATATACGTGGGATGAGCGCTTCTATCTTTGGGTGGAAGAAGAGGAACAAATTCAATTGTTAAAGGCGGATTTTATAGCTATTTTAGCGGAATACGGTAATCCGTCTACAGCAACCATTTATCGCATCATGGAGTACGGTAAAGAATTAATGGATGTTAACGCGATAGAGCAAATACACAATTACTTCGTGAAAAAACAAAACCTCAGCTAATACAACATAGCTGAGGTTTTGTTTTTATTTGGAGAAGGGAAGGGATGATTGTAAATACTCGAACATACTTTTTGAAAATAAAATATGCAGTTTTATGGGAGTGTGGTTGATGAAAATAAAAAATATTTAAATATTTAAGTATTTTACTTTTCTAAAAGTAATAAAAGGACTATAATAATAGTGAAAACGCTTGCAACAGAAAATAGTTTGTATATATTTGTTAGCGTTTTCTATTGCATTCCAAATTTAAGGGTGTATACTAGGCAATGAAGGTTTACTAAACAAGTGAAATTACAGGGGGTTTACTTACTATGGTAGCCGAAAAGGGAACTCAAACAAAAACACAACAACAAAGGGAACAACATTTTGAACTATTGAATTCAACACAAATTGTTATTAGTGAAGCGTTAGAAAAATTGGGTTATCCAAACGAAGTATATGAATTATTAAAAGAACCAATTCGTATGATGACAGTGAAAATACCAGTTCGTATGGATGACGGGACTGTTAAAATATTTACAGGATATCGTGCACAACATAATGATGCTGTTGGTCCAACGAAAGGTGGAATTCGCTTCCATCCGAATGTAACAGAAAATGAAGTGAAAGCACTTTCAATCTGGATGAGTTTAAAATGTGGTATTGTTGATTTACCATATGGTGGAGGTAAGGGTGGAATTATTTGTGATCCACGTGAAATGTCATTCCGTGAGTTAGAAAGATTAAGCCGCGGTTATGTACGAGCAATTAGCCAAATCGTAGGACCGACGAAAGATATTCCAGCTCCAGATGTATTCACAAACTCTCAAATTATGGCATGGATGATGGATGAGTATAGCCGTATTGATGAATTTAATTCACCAGGATTTATTACAGGTAAACCGCTTGTACTAGGTGGATCACATGGACGTGAAACAGCAACAGCGAAAGGTGTAACAATTTGTATTCGCGAAGCTGCGAAAAAACGTGGCATTGATATTAAGGGTGCACGCGTTGTTGTTCAAGGATTCGGTAATGCTGGTAGCTTCTTAGCTAAATTTATGCATGATGCAGGTGCGAAAGTTATTGCAATCTCAGATGCTTACGGCGCGTTACATGATCCAAACGGATTAGATATTGATTATTTATTAGACCGTCGTGATAGCTTCGGTACAGTAACAAAGTTATTTAACAATACAATTTCAAACAAAGAATTGTTAGAACTTGATTGCGATATTTTAGTTCCAGCTGCAATTGAGAACCAAATTACAGAAGAAAATGCTAATGATATTAAAGCGAAAATCGTTGTTGAAGCTGCAAATGGTCCAACAACATTAGAAGCGACTAAAATTTTAACAGATCGCGGAATTTTACTTGTTCCAGACGTGTTAGCAAGTGCTGGTGGTGTAACAGTATCTTACTTTGAGTGGGTACAAAATAACCAAGGTTACTACTGGACTGAAGAAGAAGTAGAACAACGTTTAGAAAAAGTAATGGTAAGATCATTTGATTCTATTTATGAAACAGCACAAGTTCGTAAAGTGAACATGCGCTTAGCGGCGTACATGGTTGGCGTTCGTAAAATGGCTGAAGCAAGCCGCTTCAGAGGTTGGGTATAAAATATTATATCTTGAGAAAACGTGATTTCCTTTCGAGGGAATCACGTTTTTTTGTTGAAGTATTAAATGAGGTGTTGTATATGGAGAATGAAATGTTGGAACGAGTAGAACAATTAGAAGAAAAGGTTAATAGGTTAGAGGGAGAACTCGCAAGAACGATGAAAGCTCGCAAAATAAGTACCGTTCGGATGTTCGGGGAAGGGCTACTGTTTCTGATATTTGGTGTGGTTGTAGTAGGGCCGATTATTGCCGTTGTAATCTCAATTTTTACTTGGCTTGCTGAAAAATAAAATAAAAATAAAAAAGAACGCTTGTTCTACACGAACAAACGTGCTATACTCTCCTTAGATAAACAAAACGGAAATGATTTTAAGGAGAGATAAATGATGAAAATGACAGTAGACCAAAGATTTATGATGCCAGCAGATGTTGTAGAGCGAGTGGAAGTATTACGAAACAAACAAAGCAAGCGTGGCACATTATTACAATCGGTAAATAAATTTTTCGGTTTAGATACGAAAGAAGATTGTGTTTGGTTTTACGGTTTTTATGGAGTGGCTGTAAGTATCTTGTTGTTTATGGTGTTCACTTCAAATATTTTCGATTTTCTCTTCGCGTAAGAAATATGCGATAAGGACATTGCTACCGAATACATATATAAGGAAGTAAGGTAATCTTCTAGAGCGGGAGTTGGTAGCAATGGCGATGTTTCCTATAGAGCGCAATTATATTGGATATGGAAGTTCACGACCGGGGATTCCTCTGACTAAAGTGAGATTTATCGTAAGCCATGATACGGGGAATCCTGGAAGCAATGCGATAGGCAATCGAGATTACTTTAATGAATTACAACCGAAAGCTTCGGCACATACATTTATAGATGATAAAACAATATTGGAGATTATTCCTATAAATGAAGTTGCGTATCATGTTCGATATGGTGTGCCGACGGATAATGACTTATATGGCTATGACGCGAATAAGGCGGCCATTGGAGTGGAACTTTGTTATGGTGGTGATGTTAACTTTTGGGAAGCGTATAATCGTTTTACATGGTATCATGCGTATTTATGCCAAAACTTTGGCTTAAATCCGAAAAAAGATATCGTGTCACATAAAACGCTTGATCCAGCTAGAAAGATTGATCCTGAGAATGTATTAGGGAAACAAGGTATTAAATTTCAGCAGTTTTTAGCAGATGTCTATCGGATGTACGTTTCGTTTAGATGACAAATATATGAAAAATGAATACAATAAAGATAGGTGCCTACTGCTGTAAGTAGGTTTTTTCTTGTTTTTATAAATAGTGCATTGGTAGAAGACTAGGAGTGGACGAGTATGCAGAAAGAAACAGTTATTATAATCGGAGGCGGTCCGTGCGGATTAGCGGCTGCAATTTCGTTGCAAAAGGTAGGGATAAATCCGTTAGTAATTGAAAAAGGAAACATTGTAAATGCCATTTATAATTATCCAACTCATCAAACATTTTTCTCTTCTAGTGAAAAATTAGAAATTGGTGATGTAGCTTTTATTACAGAAAATCGTAAGCCATTTCGAAATCAAGCGCTTGCGTATTATCGTGAAGTAGTAAAACGTAAATCTGTACGTGTAAATGCTTTTGAGCGAGTGGAGAAAGTTCAAAAAGATGGAGAAGTTTTTCAGGTTGAGACGACAAAGCGTGATGGAAGTAAGGAAATGTATATAGGGAAATATATTGTTGTAGCAACTGGATATTATGATAATCCAAATTATATGAATGTTCCAGGTGAGGAATTGAAGAAAGTAGCTCACTATTTTAAAGAGGGGCATCCTTATTTTGATCGAGATGTAGTAGTTATAGGTGGGAAAAACTCGAGTGTAGATGCCGCGTTAGAACTTGTTAAATCTGGTGCACGTGTAACGGTACTGTATCGTGGAAGTGAGTATTCACCAAGCATAAAGCCTTGGATTTTGCCGGAATTTGAGGCGTTAGTACGAAACGGTACAATTCAAATGCATTTTGGAGCTCATGTGAAAGAGATTACTGAGCATACATTAACGTTTACAGTTGATGGTGAAGCTTTTACAATCAAAAACGATTTTGTATTTGCGATGACTGGTTATCATCCTGATCATAGCTTCTTAACGAAGATGGGTGTTCAGATTGATGAAGAAACAGGACGTCCAATTTATACAGAGGATAGAATGGAAACGAATGCTGAAAATATTTTCATTGCAGGTGTCATTGCTGCTGGAAATAATGCAAATGAAATATTTATCGAGAACGGTAGATTTCATGGAGATGCGATTGCGCAAACCATTGCATCAAGAGAAAAATAAAAAGGAGCTGTCGGGAAAATCTCGACAGCTCCTTTTTATTCGTGCATAAACATATTTTGAATGGATTCATGAGAATTTGTATTCTCTAATGCAACAAGTAATTTAATGCGTGCTTTTTGTGCATTTAAGCCGTATGTGAATACAATGCCCATATCTTTTAAGTGTTTACCGCCACCTTCATACGAATATACGTCTTGAACGATACCGTTGAAACAGCGAGAAACCAATACGACAGGAATACCTTTATTTAATAATCTTTCTAGGCTAGGTAGTGTTCTTGGAGGGAGATTACCTTGTCCAAGAGCTTCGATAACAATGCCGTCTACAGGAAGATTTTCGATTGCTGCTAATAATGTATCATCCATGCCAGCATATGCTTTTAGAACAACTACATTTTTAGACACTTTATTTATCGTATATGATTCGCGATGTACTAAAGCGTGATGGAAGACAACGCCGCGTTTTGTTACCATTCCAATTGGTCCGTATTGTGGACTTTGGAATGTTGCGACATTACTTGTATGTGTTTTCGTTACATTTGTAGCGCAATGAATTTCGTCGTTTAATACGACTAAAACACCTTTTTCTGCAGCTTCATCACAACTAGCAACTTTTACAGCTGATAAGAAGTTATATAGACCATCAGCACCTAACTCATTGCTAGAGCGCATTGCACCTGTCACTACGATCGGAATAGTTGCTTGTACTGTTAAATCTAAGAAATAAGCTGTTTCTTCTAATGTATCCGTACCATGCGTAATAACTACGCCATGAATGTTGTCTTGTTTTACTCTTTCATCAATGATGACTTGTAATTGTAACATTTCGCTCGGTGTCATATGAGGAGATGGTAGATGGAACACATCTTCAACGATTAAATCAACATCGCCTTCTAAATCAGGAATGAATTTTAAAAGAGGATTTTTTTTACCTGGTTGTACGACCCCAGTTTCTTTATCTTCCTCCATTGCAATTGTTCCACCTGTGTGTAAAACTAGGATTCTTTTCAATGCTTATACCCCTTTCAAGTAAAAAAATACATTTAGAACATAACATGTTTTGAGTAAATTCGACAATGGAAATGTATAAAAGTATGCCTCGAAAATGACAATAAAATTAACTGCTATATGTACGATGTATAAAATTACGAAACGAAATGTGCAAATATAGTATAGGAGGGAGAAATTACGGTGAAAAAGATGGAGAGAATTTTTATTCGTATATTAATAATACAATTCATTTGTCTTTCTGTTGTACAATTGTTATTTATACATAAGTCATCAGTGAAATATTTATCTAAAATTGTTTATTATGAGGGTGTTATGGTAAAAAACAAAGTGGAAATCTTGCAGGTGAATCGGTAGTTTTCATTTTCTTCTATGAAGGATTATGCTACAATAATTGAGGATTTAATGACGCGAAGCAAATGAGAAGAAGCAGGGTGAACACCTGCTTTTCGTTTTGTTTTATAAGTGAAAAAATGAGGTGTTACAATGGATAAACGAATTTCAATTGCTATAGATGGTCCAGCAGCTGCAGGGAAAAGTACAGTGGCAAAAGTTGTTGCGAAGGAACTTTCTTATGTTTATATTGATACAGGCGCAATGTACCGTACGCTTACATATGCAGCCCTTCAACAAAAAGTAGACATTGAAAATGAAGAGCAGTTAATGGAAGTTGTAAAGAATGTAAATATTGAGTTTCAGCAAGGAGAAAATACACAGCTTGTATTTTTAAATGGACAAGATGTTTCTGAAGTAATTCGTACACCTGATGTGACGAATCGAGTATCTATTGTAGCGAAACATCGCCTTGTTCGTGAAGAAATGGTACGTCGTCAGCAAGAGTTAGCGAAAAAAGGCGGCGTTGTAATGGACGGCCGTGATATTGGTACACATGTATTACCGGATGCTGAAGTGAAAATCTTTATGCTTGCTTCTGTTGAAGAAAGAGCGGAAAGAAGGCATTTAGAAAATTTAAATAAAGGTTTCGATTCTAATTTAGAGCAGCTAAAAGAAGAAATTGCTCAGCGTGATAAATTAGATTCAGAACGCGAAGTTTCTCCACTAAAAAAGGCTGATGATGCATTGGAATTAGATACGACTTCTTTATCAATTGAAGAAGTTGTCCAAAAAATTATGAGCATTGTTTCTGGAGTGTTTGCGAAATAAAGAAAGGGGATAATCCTCTTTCTTTTTTTGTTTAAATAGAAATGTAAAGGATACGTGAATTGTGAGTCTCTTTCCTTGACAAATGAGCTGATTTGTAAGAAGTTAGTTAAAGAGGAATAAAACTGTCAGAATATATTCGCTATTATATTTCAAAACATACTTTTTTCAAGCTGGTTTTGCTGTATACTATTTATATAGGTTTAATATATTTTCTTGTGAATGTTATTGAAAAAGAGTATGTGATGAGAAATTCTTAAACATGCAAATGAAAACTTTGTTTTCATTTCGTATATACATAAAAAATGCTTTGTCAATTCTGTAGGGAGGTATTTCCATGGTAGAGAAAATGAATGAAGAAGTTATGGATTCAAAAGAATTACAAGTTGGTGACGTTGTTACAGGTTCTGTAACGAAGGTTGAAGAGAAACAAGTGCTTGTAAATGTTGGATACAAAACAGATGGCGTAATTCCAATTAGTGAATTAGCTAACGTTCATATTGAAAAAGCAAGCGATGTTGTAGAATTAGATCAAACACTAGAGTTGAAAATTATTAAATTAGAAGAAGATGATCTTGTCTTATCTAAACGTGCTGTTGATGCAGAAAAAGCATGGGTAGAACTACAAGAGAAATTTACTTCTGGTCATGTATTTGATGTTACTGTAAAAGATATTGTGAATGGCGGATTAGTTGTGGACCTTGGTGTTCGCGGTTTTATTCCAGCTTCACTTGTAGAAGTACATTATGTAGAAGACTTTACTGACTATAAAGGTAAAACATTAGCGGTGAAAATTGTTGAATTAGACCGTGAAAAAAATCGTGTAATCCTTTCGCATAAAGCGGTAGTAGAATTAGAACTAGATTCTAAGAAAAAAGAAGCAATTTCTTCATTAAAAGAAGGGGACGTTGTTGAAGGAACAGTACAACGATTAACTGACTTTGGCGCATTCGTTAATGTTGGTGGAGTGGACGGTTTAGTTCACATTTCACAAATTTCACACGAACGTGTAGAGCAACCTTCTGAAGTGTTAGAGCAAGGTCAAAAGGTTAAGGTAAAGGTGTTATCTGTTGATGCTGATACACAACGTATTTCTTTATCAATTAAAGCAGCTCAACCAGGACCTTGGGAAAACGTTGCTGGCGAAATAAAAGCTGGAGATATTCGTGAGGGAGTAGTAAAACGCCTTGTTACATTTGGTGCATTCGTTGAGATTTTACCGGGCGTTGAAGGACTTGTACACGTATCTCAAATTGCAAATCGTCACGTGAAAAATCCGAATGAAGTATTGGAAATGGGACAAGAAGTAAAAGTGAAAGTACTTGAAGTTCACGTAGCAGAGAAACGTATTTCTTTAAGTATAAAAGAAGCGCTTGAGGAAAATAATGTAACTGAAGATTATAGTCAGTATGAGCCAAATGCTGATTCTGCTACTTTCCAATTAAGTGATATTATTGGTGAACAACTGAAAAAATTAAAGAAATAATGAGGGGTACAAGTGGTAAGGGCAAAACGTAAATTAGATCATATTGAATACGCTCTTTCTACTGGTCAGTCTCGTACGCATGGCTTTCATGATATTGATTTTGTGCATCAAAGCTTGCCAAATTCAAATTATGACACAATAACATGTGAAACAAAAATCGGCGAACTTTCACTAAGTTCGCCGATTTTTATCAATGCGATGACTGGTGGTGGAGGAGAGAAAACGTTACATATTAATGAGCAATTAGCATATGTAGCGAAACATCATAACCTTGCTATGGCTGTAGGTTCGCAAATGGCGGCGTTAAAAGATGAAAGTGAAGCTGCTTCTTATAAGGTGATCAGAAAGGTAAATCCAAATGGTATTTTCTTTGCTAATTTAGGTAGTGAGGCAACTATCGAACAGGTAGAGCGTGCCGTTGATATGATTGAAGCGAATGCATTGCAAATTCATTTAAATGTCATACAAGAGTTAACGATGCCAGAAGGAGACCGTGATTTTACTGGAGTACTTCAGCGCATTGAGAAAATTGTTTTAAATAGTAAAGTTCCTATCATTGTAAAAGAAGTTGGATTTGGGATGAGTAAGGAAACAGTGCAGCAGTTAGCGAACGTAGGTGTAACAGCAATTGATATTGGTGGGCAAGGTGGTACGAATTTTGCTGCTGTTGAAAATGAAAGAAGACAGCGAATGCTTTCTTATTTTAATAACTGGGGCATACAAACAGCAACCTCGATTATTGAAGCAACCTCTACAAATAATAACCTCTCTTTTATTGCATCTGGGGGCATACAAACAGCGCTTGACGTAGCGAAAGCGATCGCATTAGGGGCGAATACAACTGCGTTTGCTGGTTACTTTTTACGTATTTTAATGCAAGATGGTATCGAGAAGTTAGTGGATGAAATTGAGCTTCTACATACAGATTTGAAATTTATAATGACAGCTCTTGGTGCGAAGACGATAGAAGAGTTGCAATCTGTACCTCTTGTTGTAAAGGGTGAAACATATCATTGGTTAATGCAGCGTGGTATTGATACTGCGCATTATAGTAGGAGATAAAAAATCAACCGTTCGGTTGATTTTTTTTGTTCTATTCTTTTTCGTAATATAAAGTGGAGAAAGGAATTAGTATTATATAAAAATATCATTTCGTAAAAATTGCAATTGAAAAAGGGTTGAAAAATGTAGATGGTGTGTTGCCGAATTACTGGAGAGAACTTAATTTTTAATAGGAATAGGTGAAGATAAAAAGAAGTAATGGGAGGATATAGTGTGCGAAATATTATTTCAATATAAATAGAAAACATTAAACTGATTATGTAAAAGACGGTTTCGTACAATATTGAAACCGTCTTTTTGGGTTAATTAGTGCTGGTTTTGTTTTCGAGCCTGTTCTGGTGTATCAAGTCCAGTTGCACCTGGATATTGTAGTGATTGATCACGATCGGATTCAACGCGGCGTGATTCTCGTAGTTTTCGTTCTTGGCGATCTTTACCCATAATGAATAACACCTCCTTGTTAAAAGTGTTGCTGTTATAAGAAAAAACTATGCGTAAATAAAGTGGATTAACTTTCATAAAAAGTTCCCATAATGGAAAACATAGGAGGTGAAGTTGATGGATGGAAGTACTTTTTATTTTGTAGCTTGGATAGGGTGGATCATTGTAACCTTTTTTATGAAAAAGGACCTTATTCGGTGGAAGTTAGGCGCTTGTATACTGATTTTTATAATTTGCTCTCCGTTACATGTAACGATCGCCTCATTCGTGGTATCAGTAAATGCTCTTTTACTTTGTATTATTTCTTTTATAGGGATCACGCTATATTCTGTCTGGAAAAAATTATATAGCTTACTTTCGGCGCTTATTATTGCAATGTTATATACAAGTTTTCATCTGTTAGAAATATATGATCCGATTTGGATTGTGGTGGATAGAGTGTTTCTGCTAAGTAGTGGTCTTGTGTATGCATCGGTGTTATTGCATGGAGATCGCATATTACGATTATGTTCTCTATATGTAGGGATGTTACAAGGAGAGCTGCTAGTGACATTTATTTTTAGGAAATTGAATTTTCCATATGATTACGGTAGTTTAGCATTTTTTGATATCGTCGCCATTTCTACATTATTCATGGCAATATTGTTTTGGATTGCAAAAGCATCAGTATACATGGAACGGTTTAAGAGAAAAACACGTAAAAGAAAGGCGAGGGTAATACATGACTGAATATACACCAGCCATTTTATGCGGCGTAATAGCGGGGACAGTTACAAGGGTGCTAATGCTTCGGACGGATACACGGCAATATCCGACGAGGCTACATGGGAAAATTATTCATATTGCAATGGGGTTAATTGCAGCTGCTTTAGGAGCGATTGCAATCCCGTCTATTTTGAAAAAAGATTTTTCTGCCATTACATTTCTTACATTAGCAGCGACACAATTTCGTGATGTACGTAATATGGAAAGAAATACGCTTCAACAATTAGATGGGTATGAGCTCGTACCGCGTGGAAATACATACATTGAAGGAATTGCATTGGTTTTTGAAAGTCGCAACTATTTGGCAATGTTAACGTCGTTTGCAACGACGTTTGCGTATATAGGATTCCGTTCATGGATTGCAGGAGTAATTATGGCTATAATCGCATTTTTTATTGCGAAAAAATTAATGTCTGGTAAAAGGCTACATGATCTTGTTGAAATTGAGCACGTTCCGCTTCGTTTTGAAGGAGCGGGGCTTTATATTGACAATATTTACATTATGAATATTGGATTGCCAGCAAGACAAGAAGAAATTATGAAATATGGTATGGGTTTTATTTTAAAGCCGAAATCAATTGATGCGATGGTTACAATCTCAAATTTAGGGCAACGACAAGCTATTTTACACGATGTTTCAGTAGCGTTAGGGATTTATAGAGATTCTGGTACACCAGCGCTTGTACCGTTAGCAAAGCGTGATTTAGAGGATGGCAGGGTTGGGATTTTTGTCCTGCCGCAAGATCAAGATGCAGAGAAAGCGATAGGTGTCATAGGAAATGTACCAACGTTAGAAAGTGCTGTCCATATGTCATCGGAAGCCCCGAAAGGAAGGGGAGATAAGAGATGATGTTAGAAAGTGTTATTCTGGCAGTTATAACAACGACTCCAGAAAAATTTGCAGGTGGTGCTCCTTTATTCGTTTGCGAATCGACAGAGGAACTAGAATTTGTTGCAAATAATTTAGAGGCAATTTTAGATGGTATTGCACATCGCTTACAAGAGAATGTATATATTATTGTGAAACATTAGCAACGTGTGTTATAATGTGAGGTGTTTTGATACGTTGAGAAATATTCTGGAATGCAAATCCCTTCTTGCACAAAGAAGGGTTTTTTACATAATAAACAGAAGCAAGTTGAAAGGATGAAAGTATATGCCGAAACCAGTAATAGCGATAGTAGGTCGCCCGAACGTAGGGAAATCTACTATTTTCAATAGAATTGTTGGAGAAAGAGTTTCAATCGTAGAAGATATTCCAGGTGTAACGCGCGATCGTATTTATAGCGCTGGAGAATGGTTAAATCATGAATTTAACATTATTGATACGGGCGGAATTGATATTGGAGACGAGCCGTTTTTGACACAAATTCGTCAACAAGCTGAAGTAGCAATTGATGAAGCGGATGTTATCATTTTTATGACAAACGGTCGTGACGGTGTAACAGCAGCTGATGAAGAAGTTGCAAAAATTTTATATCGTTCAAATAAACCGGTTGTACTTGCAGTAAATAAAGTGGACAATCCGGAAATGCGCAGTGACATTTATGACTTTTATGCATTAGGATTTGGCGAACCATTCCCAATTTCAGGTACACACGGATTAGGGTTAGGTGACTTACTAGACGAAGCTGCACAACATTTTCCAAAGATTGAAGAAGACGGATATGATGAAGACACAATTCGTTTCTCTTTAATTGGACGTCCAAACGTAGGAAAATCATCACTTGTAAATGCTCTTCTTGGTCAAGAGCGTGTAATTGTTAGTAATGTAGCAGGAACAACTCGTGATGCTGTCGATACACCATATAGTAAAGATGGAAAAGATTATGTAATTATTGATACAGCTGGTATGCGTAAAAAAGGAAAAGTGTATGAAAGTACAGAAAAATATAGTGTACTTCGTGCGCTAAGAGCGATTGAACGTTCTGACGTTGTTTTAGTCGTTTTAGATGGTGAAGAAGGAATTATTGAGCAAGATAAAAAAATCGCTGGATATGCTCATGATTCAGGGCGAGCTGTTGTTATCGTTGTAAATAAATGGGATGCAGTGAAAAAAGACGAAAAAACAATGAAAGCATTTGAAGAAAATATCCGTGCTCATTTCCAATTCTTAGAATACGCACCAATTGTTTTCTTATCTGCAAAAACAAGAAAACGTACACAAACATTAATACCGGTTATCGATGAGGTAAATGAAAGTCATAGTATCCGTATTCAAACGAACGTATTAAACGATGTAATTATGGATGCGGTAGCGATGAATCCGACGCCAACTCATAATGGTAGCCGTCTGAAAATTTTCTATGCAACACAAGTTGCGGTAAAACCACCGACATTTGTTGTGTTTGTAAACGATCCAGAATTATTGCACTTCTCATATGAGCGTTTCTTGAAGAATCGCTTACGTGAATCATTTGGCTTCGTAGGAACGCCGATTCACATTATCGCTAGAGCAAGAGACTAATGGAGAGGATGTGATTTTATGACAAAAATCACAGTAGTAGGAGCAGGTAGCTGGGGAACAGCGTTAGCGATGGTATTAGCTGACAATGGACATGATGTACGTATTTGGGGAAATCGCCCAGAACTTATGGATGAAATTAATACGAAACATGAGAATAGTCGATATCTCCCAGGCATTACATTGCCAAGCACAATCGTAGCCTACTCTTCTTTAGAAGAAGCATTAGTAGATGTAAATACAGTACTGTTAGTAGTACCAACGAAAGCGTACAGAGATGTATTACAAGAGATGAAAGAAATTGTTACTGAACCAATTACTTGGATTCATGCGAGCAAAGGAATTGAACCTGGTACGTCAAAACGTATTTCGGAAGTGATTGAGGAAGAAATTCCAGAGCACTTAATTAAAGATGTTGTTGTACTGTCTGGACCGAGTCATGCTGAAGAAGTCGGTTTACGACAAGCGACAACAGTTACGTCTGCAGCAAAGCGTATGGAAGCGGCTGAGGAAGTACAAGATTTATTTATGAATAGTTATTTCCGTGTATACACAAATCCAGATATCGTTGGAGTTGAACTTGGTGGTGCGTTAAAAAATATTATCGCATTAGCTGCTGGTATAACTGATGGTCTTGGATTAGGTGATAATGCAAAGGCGGCATTGATGACACGTGGTTTAACAGAGATTGCTCGTTTAGGAAGAAAAATGGGCGGGAATCCGTTAACGTTTGCTGGTCTAACTGGTATGGGAGACTTAATTGTAACGTGTACAAGTGTTCATAGTCGAAATTGGCGCGCTGGAAATATGCTTGGAAAAGGACACTCTTTAGAAGAAGTGTTAGAAAGCATGGGTATGGTTGTGGAAGGTGTAAGAACAACGAAAGCTGCTCATGAATTGGCAGAGAAAATGGAAGTTGAAATGCCGATTACAGCTGCTTTATATGACGTGCTGTTCAATGGGAATAACGTAAAAGATGCGGTAGGCTCATTGATGGGGCGTGTTCGAAAACATGAAGTGGAAGCTATACCTGATTTACTGTAAAGAAAAGCGACAGAAGTACATTTGTACTTCTGTCGCTTTTT
Organism: Bacillus sp. EKM501B; assembly: GCF_011800505.1. NCBI lineage: Bacteria > Bacillati > Bacillota > Bacilli > Caryophanales > Bacillaceae > Bacillus > Bacillus sp. EKM501B. Next base: position 652,459 of record NZ_JAALFZ010000001.1, read on the forward strand.
TATTTTTTGGGTCTTTTCACCATTTTTTCATTTTTGCATAGGATGAAGAGTAACTTGAGGAGAGGGTGAAAAGAATGGATAATAACATTTTTAATAATATTGAGAAGGAAGCGAAAGTAAATAAAGAGGATATTTTTAAATTAGCATCATCCGTGCAAAATGCGAATTTACGTGATGAAACTGTACTTCGTCAATTAATTCATCAAGTGGCTCTTATGGCGGGACGTGAAGTGCCGAAAGAGCAAGAGGATCAAATTGTAAAAGCGATTATTAATAATAATATGCCAACAGATTTTGGCTCGTTAAGCAAAATGTTTAAAAAATAAATTATGAGAAACAAAGAGTTTGTAGATTGCATATGATAGCCATGAAAGAATGGGAATAGAGCTGTTTTTGGGCATATTTGGTCAACCGAAGCGAGAGGTACAATCGCTTCGGTTTTATTTTTGTCTAGATTGGTGAAAAATGCTGGAAAACCTATTGATTAAAGTTATATATTCGCAATTTGTAGTAAAATGTTCTTTTTGTATTTGTTTAAAGATTTTAATTTGTTAAAATAGTATAAAAATAGATTGATAAAAAGGGGTGTGTATATGTCAGAAGGGCTTATGAAAATGTGGTTAGCTTTAGGGGCAATTGGATTTATGTTTTTTGCAGTAAGTTTTATTTTATTAAGTAGACATAAAATAAAGAATAAATTTTTGAAAGGGATTACAGCATTAGTAGCGTACACCCTTATGATTGTGTCAGGAATTGTTATTTTTCTTGTTGTATTTAGTGGACCTGTACAGCAGTAAATGGAATGGTCTCGAAAATACTACATACAGAGCAAATTAGATTAGTATGAAAAGGTGATGGTAGTGAAAAAATTACATATTATTTTAATATTTTGTTGTATGAGCCTTTTAACGGGGTGTCTGTATCCGAAAGAAAATATGAAGCAAAATGCGGTTCCTTATGAAGATCAGCTACAGGTTGTTCAAAAAGCTGTTGTGACATTTAAGGAGCAAAATGATGGGATATTGCCAATTAAGACGAGGGATATGAGTACACCTATTTATCAAAAGTATCCGATCGATTTTCAACAGATTGCCCCGCGTTACATACAAGAAGCGCCAGGGAATGCGTATGAAAGTGGAGGAGTATATCAATACGTATTAATAGACGTTGAAACAAATCCAACAGTAAAGTTAATTGATGTTAGGATGGCTGAACAAATTCAGGAACTATCTTTAAAGCTTAGGATGTATCGTGATGAACATCAATATCCACCTTTTAAAAAAGTAATTTCAGATGGTGTATATGAATTGGATTTCAAAAAACTAGGATATAAAGATGTGCCACAAGTGACAAGTCCATATTCTGGTAAAGGACTTCCTTTTGTAATTAATGAAAAAGGAGAAGTTTTTGTTGATTATAGAATCGACTTATATGACGCTTTGAAAAAAAATGAAGGGCAGTTTACGGAGGGAGAAGATATTCGAAATATACTTTCGAAAGGTTCCCCGTTTGTACCAGCTTATTCTTTACCGTACACAGTAAAGGATGGAGAACCAATTTTTTTAAAATGATAAGTCATGAACCTTTCTTTTAGTGAATAAGTTCTAGAAGAAAGGTTTTTTATGTTATACAACTTACGATGCAAACAAAAGATATTTTTTAATAGTCATATGAAATTGGACAAAATTATATGATATATTGTCCGAACTTCTAGAATACCATTATATTATATCAGATATTATAGGCAACGTTAGAGAAGGTATTAGTTGACTATAAACGCGGAATTATTCCCAAAAATTTTGAGGGAGGGAATCACTTGGAAAAGGTAGATATTTTTAAAGATATTGCAGAACGAACAGGCGGTGATATTTATTTTGGAGTTGTAGGAGCTGTTCGAACAGGGAAATCAACATTCATTAAAAAATTTATGGAACTTGTAGTTATTCCAAACATTGAGAATGAGTCTGACCGTCAAAGAGCGCAGGATGAATTGCCTCAAAGTGCTGCTGGTCGTACAATTATGACGACGGAACCGAAGTTTGTTCCAAACCAAGCGGTTTCTATCGAAGTAGATGAAGGACTTGAAGTGAATATTCGATTAGTAGATTGTGTTGGATATACGGTTCCTGGAGCGAAGGGCTATGAAGATGAGAATGGCCCACGCATGATTAATACCCCTTGGTATGAAGAACCTATTCCATTCCATGAAGCTGCAGAAATCGGCACGCGTAAAGTAATTCAAGAACATTCAACAATTGGTGTTGTAATTACAACAGATGGAACAATTGGTGAAATTCCAAGAAGAGATTATATAGAGGCAGAAGAACGCGTTGTAAATGAGTTGAAAGAAGTAGGAAAACCTTTCATTATGATAATTAATACGGTACAGCCGTATCATCCAGATACAGAGCAATTACGCCAAAGTTTATCAGAAGAATATGATATCCCGGTTATTGCAATGAGTGTGGAGAGTTTAAGAGAAACAGATGTATATAATGTACTTCGTGAAGCGCTATTTGAATTCCCTGTATTAGAAGTGAATGTGAACCTTCCGAGCTGGGTAATGGTGCTAAATGAAGGGCATTGGTTGCGTCAAAGTTATCAAGAAGCAGTTCAAGAAACTGTGAAGGATATAAAACGTCTTCGTGATGTGGATCGCGTTGTTTGGCAGTTTAGTCAATATGAATTTATTGATCGAGCGAGCCTAGCTGGCATTGATATGGGGCAAGGTGTGGCGGAGATTGATTTATATGCGCCAGATGAATTATATGATCAGATTTTAAAAGAAGTAGTAGGAGTAGAAATTCGAGGGAAAGATCATTTATTAAAGCTTATGCTCGATTTATCTCATGCGAAAATAGAGTACGATCAAGTGGCGGATGCACTGCGTATGGTTAAGCAAACAGGATATGGTGTAGCAGCGCCTGCATTAGCGGATATGAGCTTAGATGAGCCAGAAATTATTCGTCACGGTTCAAGGTTTGGTGTGAAGTTAAAAGCAGTAGCGCCATCTATTCATATGATTAAAGTAGATGTAGAGTCAACGTTTGAGCCGATTATTGGTACTGAAAAGCAAAGTGAAGAATTAGTTCGTTATTTAATGCAAGATTTTGAAGATGACCCGTTATCAATTTGGAATTCTGATATATTTGGACGTTCACTTAGCTCGATTGTTCGAGAAGGAATTCAAGCGAAATTATCTTTAATGCCAGAAAATGCTAGATATAAATTAAAAGAAACGCTAGAAAGAATTATTAATGAAGGATCTGGCGGATTAATTGCGATTATACTATAAGAAAAAATCCCTCTCACTGTAGAGGGATTTTTTGTTTTTTTGATTATAAAATAGAAAAATAAACAGTCATTATCTAATACATTGTTGTAAATTGTCAAGTTTCATCAGATTTTCACATTTTCAGAGTAACAATTTCCTTAAAAATATTGAATTATAAAGGAGAATCGTATAATATAGGCGTTGATAATGATTTATCTACATCTTTGTAGTATAGAATTTGCAAAAATTGCCTACAAATGAAAGTAAGACTCATTTTATGATCATTATACAGTCTTATCTTTGGGAGGAGGTGAATGGCATGAACAAGACAGATTTAATCAATGCTGTTGCAGAAGCAAGTTCCCTTTCTAAAAAGGACGCAACAAAAGCAGTAGACGCTGTTTTTGATTCTATCTTAGAAGCTTTAAAACAAGGTGATAAAGTACAACTGATCGGATTCGGTAACTTCGAAGTTCGTGAGCGTGCGGCTCGTAAAGGTCGTAACCCACAAACAGGTGAGGAGATTGAAATCGCTGCAAGTAAAGTACCTGCATTCAAACCTGGTAAAGCGTTAAAAGATGCGGTTAAATAATCCTTACATATTAACAGGGAAGAAGAGTTTCCTTTTTGGGAACTCTTCTTTTTGCTTTTAAAAACATAAATATGCTAGAATGTGTTCGTATCACTTTTAGGTTTTCGGGAGGGCTAGCGGATGGCAAAAGTTAATTTAGAACAAATTGAACATGCAGTACGCCTTATTTTAGAGGCGATTGGGGATGACCCAAATCGTGAGGGAGTACTTGATACACCAAAGCGTGTTGCAAAAATGTACGCAGAAGTGTTCTCAGGTATGCATGAAGATCCGAAAGAGCATTTGCATAAAGTATTCGGAGAAGATCACGAAGAGCTTGTACTAGTAAAAGATATACCATTTTATTCGATGTGTGAGCATCATTTAGTTCCATTCTATGGAGTTGCTCACGTTGCATATATTCCGCAAGGTGGAAAGGTGACAGGGTTAAGTAAATTAGCTCGTACCGTAGATACAATTGCACGTCGCCCACAACTGCAAGAACGTATTACATCAACAGTAGCGAACTCTATTATGGAAGTACTAGAGCCTCATGGTGTAATGGTAGTAGTAGAAGCAGAACATATGTGTATGACGATGCGTGGTGTAAAAAAACCAGGTGCGAAAACAGTAACGACAGCAGTGCGTGGTGTGCTTGAAAATGATGCTGCAGCGCGCAGTGAAATTTTATCGTTTATTAAAACGAAGTAAAGAAAAGCGGGAAACTGCTTTTCTTTTTTTTTTTAGTAAATAAATGATATAGTTTTAACTAGACAGAGTGAGATTAGAAAGATTGCTTACATGAATGGTAGGTGTAGCCAAGTTTTGGTTATAGAAAATAGAGTGTATGTGTTATAATAAGTTTTATGAATTAGAAAACAAGGGTGATTTTTTGTGTGTGACATCTACGGAGGGTATGCGGGTATAAAAGAAAAATTGATGGAGAAATTACGCCATCCTTACTTTATAAACTATATTGAAGAACCATTTATTGATGAAGAAAAGATAGCATTGTTATATGGTGCTTTAAAGAGTGCAAACTTACATATAGAACAAATTGAGCATTACGTAGTAACAATTATGCTTGTACAAATTGCGCTTGATACGCATGAAAGGGTATCAAATAAAGCAGGCGAGGAAGAGATTGAATTCCATAAATGTCGTCAATTAACAGTACTTGCAGGCGATTACTATAGTGGACTATATTATTATTTATTGTCTATGAATCGTGATATTGTTTTAATTCGTGCACTTGCTGAAGGAATTAAAGAGATAAATGAACACAAAATTATGTTATACCAAAAAGCGCATGAAACGACGGATGACATAATGAAAAGCATAGTAATGATTGAGTCTGCGCTCCTTCAAAAAACATGTGATCATTTTCAGTTATCACATTGGAAGCCATTTATCACATACGTATTAGGTGGAAATCGCCTTCAAAAAGAAATTCAATTGTATGCTGATAAGCAACATTCGCCTGTTTTTCAAGCTATGCAAGATGCTTTAGGGGATAAAGCAGAAGTAGTGATTAATGGTTGGATGAAGGAATTGAGAAAGAAAGAAAAAAATTTTTTAGAAAATCACACAGACATAAATGAAATAAATTCTGTGTTAAGGAATAAATAGAAGACATAAGCAATTTTACATTGGAAGAAGGTACGAGCATGCAACAATCAAAAGAAGAAAGAGTACATGACGTATTTGAAAAGATTTCTGATAAATACGATGTGATGAATTCTGTAATTAGTTTTCAAAGACATAAAGCGTGGCGTAAAGAAACGATGCGAATTATGGATGTACAACCAGGCAGTCAAGCGCTTGATGTATGCTGTGGAACCGCAGATTGGACAATTGCGCTAGCTGGAGCCGTAGGTGAACAAGGAAAGGTTGTTGGCTTAGACTTCAGTGAAAATATGTTATCTGTCGGTAAGCAAAAGGTAGAGGCGTTACAATTAAAACAAGTAGAACTTCTACATGGGAATGCAATGGAACTTCCGTTTGAAGATAATACGTTTGATTATGTGACGATTGGGTTTGGTTTACGTAACGTACCGGATTATATGCACGTATTAAAAGAAATGACGCGTGTAGTAAAACCAGGTGGAAAAGTAATCTGTTTAGAAACATCTCAACCAACAATGATTGGTTTTCGACAAGGGTATATTTTATACTTTAAATATATCATGCCGTTATTTGGAAAGATGTTTGCGAAAAGTTATAAAGAGTATTCATGGCTTCAAGAATCTGCTAGTACGTTCCCAGGGATGAAAGAATTGGCTCAAATGTTTGAGCAAGCTGGACTTGAACGTGTGCAAGTGAAACCATTTACTTTTGGGGTAGCAGCGATGCATTTAGGTATTAAACCAGAATCAAAATAGAAAAAAGAAGTTTTAGGTTAAGGTGAACAATATGAAGTTACAACTTATGTACTCTTTTTTACGATCGGATATTAATGTGATAGAAAAAGAATTAAAAAAGACAGTCGCTTCTGAACAGCCATTAGTAGAAGAGGCAGCATTACAGCTTATTGAAGCTGGTGGGAAACGAATTCGTCCTGTATTTGTGTTGCTTGCAGGGAAATTTGGAGATTATAAGTTAGATGCGATTAAGCATGTTGCTGTTGCGTTAGAACTTATTCATATGGCTTCTCTTGTTCACGATGATGTTATTGATGCTGCATTTTTACGACGCGGCAGTGCGACTGTGAATGCGAAATGGGGAGATCGTATTGCGATGTATACAGGGGACTATCTGTTCGCTAAGTCTCTTGAATGTATAACAAATATCGAAATTCCAGAGGCGCATCAAGCGTTATCACATACTATTTTAGAAGTCTGTAAAGGTGAAATTGAACAAATTAAAGATAAATACAATTATGACCAAAATTTAAGAACGTATTTAAGAAGAATAAAGCGAAAAACAGCATTATTAATTGCCGCGAGTTGTCAATTGGGAGCGATTGCTGCTGGTGCTAATCGTGATACGGTAAATCGTCTATTTTGGTATGGGTATTTTGTAGGAATGTCTTATCAAATTATTGATGACATTTTAGACTTCGTTTCTACAGAAGAGAAACTTGGAAAACCTGCTGGCGGAGATTTACTACAAGGGAATATTACACTTCCTGCTTTATATGCGATGGAAGATCCAGTACTTCGTCAGAAAATCACATCTGTACATGAAAATTCAACAGCAAGTGAAATACAAGAAATTATTGATGCTGTAAAAAATAGTACAGCAATTGATCAAGCATTTGCATTTAGTGAACGTTATTTACATAAAGCTTTAGAAATAATAAAACCACTCCCACGTGGAAAAGCAAAGTACGCATTACAAAATGTTGCAAAGTATATTGGAAAACGAAAATTTTAATGTTTATTCTAAAAAATAAAATAATCTCTCTATTTCAAAACTATTGCACAATTGTGATAAGGGTGATAATATGTGTGTGGGGATATACAATTACATACATAATTCAGAAGTGGAGAGATTTTTTATGGAAAAAACATTTCTAATGGTAAAACCAGACGGTGTACAACGTGCCTTCATTGGGGAAATTGTAGCTCGTTTTGAGAAAAAAGGCTTTCAATTAGTTGGTGCAAAATTAATGCAAGTCACTCCGGAAATTGCTGGACAACACTACGCTGAGCATAAGGAAAAACCTTTCTTTGGTGAGTTAGTAGACTTTATTACATCTGGACCTGTGTTCGCAATGGTATGGCAAGGTGAAGGTGTAGTAGATACAGCGCGTAACATGATGGGGAAAACAAGACCACATGAAGCAGCTCCTGGAACAATTCGTGGAGATTTCGGTGTAACTGTTGCGAAAAACATTATCCATGGTTCTGATTCTTTAGAAAGCGCAGAGCGCGAGATTGCTATTTTCTTTAAAGAAGAAGAATTAGTTGACTACTCAAAATTAATGAATGAATGGATTTACTAATTATTTTGAAATAATTTGTAAACGCTTTAATCACTGTGATAATAGTAAAAAGTGCAAGGAGAATAGGGGTATTCTTCTTGCACTTTTTTTATTTTCAGTTAGTTACGAAGTTTGAGCTGTTATGATATGTTGATATTTAAATTAGGCCTATCGGAAATATAGAATAAGAAAATGGTCGATTTATGATATAATTTCTTTAATATTTTTAGAATGATAAAAGTTAATATAGTGAGATAAATACATATACGAAAAGAGGAATAACGTATGCGATATATTACAGCTGGTGAATCTCATGGTCCACAACTTACAACGATTATAGAAGGTGTTCCGGCAGGATTGTCTTTAGTAGCAGATGATATAAACGAAGAGTTAGCTAGAAGGCAAAAGGGATATGGGCGCGGTAGACGCATGCAAATTGAAACGGATCAAGTGCAAATTTTAAGTGGTGTTAGACATGGAGAAACATTAGGTTCCCCTATTGCACTTGTTGTTGAAAATCGTGATTTTGCACACTGGACAAAAATTATGGGGGCGGAGCCTTTAACTGAGCAAGAAGAAAAAGAGATGAAAAGGAAAGTGACAAAACCAAGGCCTGGGCATGCTGATTTAAATGGTGCGATTAAATATGGTCATAGAGATATGAGGAATGTACTGGAACGTTCGTCAGCGCGCGAAACGACGGTGCGTGTTGCTGCTGGTGCGGTTGCTAAAAAGGTGTTAGCAGAACTTGGTATTAAAGTGGCGGGCCATGTAATTGAAATTGGCGGTGTACAAGCTAAGGAGATTACGTATAGTTCAATTGAAGAATTAAAGAGTATTACAGAAGCATCTCCTGTACGTTGCTTAGATGAAGAAGCTGGTAACCAAATGATGAAAGCGATTGATGATGCGAAAGCAAATGGTGATTCAATTGGTGGAATCGTTGAAGTAATTGTGGAAGGGATGCCAATTGGAGTAGGTAGCTACGTGCATTATGATCGAAAACTGGATGCGAAATTAGCAGCTGCAATTATGAGTATTAATGCTTTTAAAGGTGTCGAGATTGGAATTGGTTTTGAAGCAGCGCATAGACCAGGAAGTGAAGTTCATGATGAAATTCTGTGGGATGAGGAGCATGGATATACACGAAGAACAAATAATGCAGGTGGACTAGAAGGCGGTATGACGACTGGAATGCCAATTGTTGTGCGCGGTGTGATGAAACCGATACCTACACTTTATAAACCTCTTCAAAGTGTAGATATTGATACGAAAGAGCCTTTTACAGCGAGTATTGAACGTTCAGATAGTTGTGCAGTGCCAGCAGCTAGTGTCGTTGCAGAAGCGGTTGTGGCTTGGGAATTAGCGACAGCTTTAATAGAACAATTCGGATTAGATCGTATGGAACTAATTCGTGAAAATATTGAGAAACATAATGAATATGCGAGGGGATTTTAATGGGAAACATACATATTCAAACGAAATCAAAAGAATATGATGTACATGTTGGTAAAGAAGCGTTGTCAAACTTAACAACGATCGTTCAAAATATGCAGCCAGCGGTATCTAACGTAATGATCATTTCAGATGAAGCTGTTGCATCACTACATTTACAGACAGTTATCGATGCATTACAAGTAGAGCAGCACGTGTTTTCGTTTGTTGTACCAAGTGGCGAAAAAGAGAAGTCTTTCGAAAATTTCTATGCGGCTCATACGTCAGCTCTTGAAAATAAATTAGATAGAAATTCTTTAATTCTTGCACTTGGAGGCGGAATGATTGGAGATTTAGCTGGTTTTGTTGCTGCATCGTTTATGCGTGGTATTCGCTTTGTGCAGGTTCCGACAACTTTATTAGCGCACGATAGCGCAGTGGGTGGGAAAGTAGCGATTAACCATCCGTTAGGTAAAAATATGATTGGTGCATTCCATCAGCCAGAAGCAGTTGTATATCATACACCGTTTTTACAGTCTCTTCCTGAAAAAGAGTGGCGTTCAGGTTATGCAGAGGTGATAAAGCATGCTCTTATTGGTGATGTGGAGCTATACCATTGGTTAAAAGAAGAAGTGCGAACATTAGCGGATCTTCATGATGAGAAGTTAATCCATATATTAACGAAGGCGATTCCTGTAAAGGCAAATGTTGTGTCACAAGATGAAACAGAGAAGGGTGTACGTGCTCATTTGAACTTTGGACATACGTTAGGACATGCTCTTGAAAAAGAGCTAGGGTATGGAAATATTACTCACGGTGACGGTGTAGCGGTTGGAATGTTATTCGCCATATTTTTAAGTGAGCAAGTGTACAAGGTTGATCTTGCTTATGAAGATATGAAGCAGTGGTTCTTGAAATACGGCTATCCAAAAATGCCAAGGGATTTGAATGTAGAGCGCCTCGTTCAATTGATGAAACAAGATAAGAAAGCAAATGCAGGAGCAATTCATATGGTGCTTATGCAGGAATATGGGGTAGTGAATGTCGTATCTATTTCAGATGAGACTGTTCATATTGCGTTAGAGGCATTTCAAAAAGATATGGTTTAAAATGATAGCGAAGTGCTGTGAAGTGCTCATTTAGAGGTATTCTCGTAATAGTGACGGTTATGACAAAAGATTACAGTAAGGGGCTATAACCGTATTGTAATCAAATTGAATGAAATGACTGGGGGAAGAAAAATGAGAGTGAAAGAGCAATTGTTAACTTTGAGAGCGTATGTGCCTGGGAAAAACATTGAAGAAGTAAAAAGAGAATATGGTTTATCAAAAATTGTGAAATTAGCATCCAACGAAAATCCATTCGGTTGTTCAGCACGTGTGACAGAAGCATTAACTTCTTTAGCGAGCCAATATGCCCTTTATCCAGATGGATATGCCTTTGAACTTCGGACAAAAGTAGCGGAACATTTAGGTGTAAAAGCAGAACAACTACTATTTGGTAGTGGATTAGATGAAGTCATTCAAATGATTAGCCGAGCGTTACTACATGAAGGAACAAACGTTGTAATGGCGAATCCTACGTTTTCACAATATCATCACCATGCTGTTATTGAAGGAGCAGAAGTTCGTGAAGTATCACTTAAAGATGGTATTCATGATTTAGATGCAATGCTAGAGCAAGTAGATGAGAAAACGAAAATTGTATGGATTTGTAATCCGAATAATCCAACAGGTACATATGTTGAGAAACAAAAATTACTTTCATTTTTAGAATCAGTTCCTAAGTCGGCTCTCGTTATTATGGACGAAGCATATTATGAATACGCGGAAGCAGAAGACTATCCGCAAACATTACCACTTCTTGAAAAGTATGAAAATCTTATGGTTTTACGCACGTTTTCAAAAGCATATGGTTTAGCTGCTTTTCGTATCGGATATGCGATTGGGGATGCGAAGTTAATCGGACAGCTAGAAGTAGCTAGGTTACCATTCAATACATCAACTGTAGCCCAATCTGTAGCACTCGCTGCATTAGAAGATCAAGCCTTTTTACAAGATTGTGTGCAAAAGAATGCTGAAGGTTTAAATCAGTATTATGCATTTTGTAAAGAATATAACGTATTCTATTATCCATCCCAAACAAATTTCATTTTCTTAAAACTTGGTATACCGGGTAATGAAGCTTTCGAACGATTAATGAAAAAAGGATATATCGTTCGTTCTGGTGCTGCATTTGGTATCGATGATGGTATTCGTATTACTGTCGGTTTGAAGGAAGAAAATGATGAAATTATAGAGTTGCTGAAAGAGCTTGTAAATGAGCAAGTACAGAAAGAAGAAACATATTCTTAAGAGATTGTGAAGGCTCCTAGTATAGGAGCCTTTTTTATCGCATTCAAAATAAAGGTTGAAGACTGCTAATTAAGTTATTCTGTAAACCACGGTTTGTATGGCTCGATAATTAGTGAGAGAAGTTATTTGCACGGTCATAAAAGAAAGCGGTACAATAGAAGATGATGGTAAGGTATCGGTGTCATATCCGAACCTTTTGAACAATTAACTACTCTGTAAGAAGAAGTATAAGAAGAAGTATGCTCATTCTAAAGGTTGCGTTCTAACAGTGAGTTGCTTATGATAAATGAACAGAAGAGAATATTTTTTAGAATTAAAGGAGACGTTTATGCAAAAGTTTGAACAAGCTGTTTCATATATTGAAAATGGTGAAGCGGAAAAAGGATTACAATTATTAAAAGAACAATTAAAAATTGCGAATGATGAAGAGAAGTATGATATCGCTCGTTACTATCATACGCTTGGATTTACAGATGAGGCATTAGCAATTACTGAAGACTTACGTTTACTGTATCCAGAAGAAAGTGAATTCACTGTATTTTTAGCAGAATTATATATTGATCTAGATAAAGAAGATGAAGCGATTGAAGTGCTTCATGATATTCCAGAAAATGACGATTTATATGTTCAATCGTTATTACTTGTTGCAGATTTATTCCAAATGCAAGGTTTTGATGATGTAGCAGAGCAAAAACTATTAAAGGCGAAAGAAATGATGCCTGATGAACCTGTTATTACGTTTGGGTTAGCAGAATTATATAGTAGTAAAGGTGAAGAACAAAAGGCAATTACTTATTATGAATCGCTATTAGCGGAACATAAAGTAATGGGTGGTGTTGTGATCGCACTTCGCCTCGCAGAAACGTTAAGCGCGATCGGAAACTGGGAAGAAGCGATTTCTTATTATGAAGCAGGCCTAGAGGAACAAAAAGATATTCACTCATTATTTGGATATGCCTTTACATTATACCAAGGTGAAGAATATCAGAGAGCAATTGGTGCTTGGCAAGAACTAAAAGAATTAGACCCTGAGTACGCATCACTGTACATGTATTTAGCGAAAAGCTATGAAAAAGAAGGAATGCTTCAAGAAAGCTATGAAACGCTTCATGAAGGAATTAAAGTAGATGAGCTTTCAGTTCCATTTTATGTAGAGTTAGCGAACATTGCGGCGAAATTAGGGAAAATAGTAGAAGCAGAGGAAGTTCTTCAAAAAGCGCTTGAGTTAGATCCAGGGCATTTAGGTGCAACATTAAAATATGCATATATCTTAAAAGAACAAGAAAAGTACGAAGAGTTAATTGCAATTGTAGAGCGTGCTATTGATAGTGGAGAACCAGATACACAACTACTTTGGGATCTTGCGTATGCAAAAAAACAATTAGAAATGTATTCGGATGCATTAAAACACTATGAAAGTGCATATACTTCTTTTAAGAATCATCCAGACTTCTTAGAAGAGTACGGTTATTTCTTATTGGAAGAAGGAAAACGAAAAGAGGCGAAAGAAGTATTTACCCAGTTATTACAACTAGACCCGACACAAATTCATATTGAAGAATTGTTATATAATTTAGAGGATTTTTCATAAGTTGGAAGGAAACTGAATGCCGCTTCTTGAATCTAAAAAGAAAAGAGAAAGACAGAGGAGGGACTTAATTGCTATGAATACCCCTGTTTCTGTAAACGAGAAGAAGGATTTTGTAAAATGGTTTTTGAATAATTACCAACTGAAACAGCGTGAATGTGTATGGATTCTGAATTATTTAATGAGTCACGACCAATTGATGCATAAAGTCCACTTCGTAGAGCATGCAAAATATTGTCCGCGTGGCTTAGTGATGTCAGCGAATTGTGTGAAAGACACACCGTTTCACTTTTTTAAACAAAATGTTATGACAACAGATGCTGAAAAATCGTTTCATGATATTCGTTTAAATCGAGATGAGGATATTTATATTCAACTCAACTTTAAATCATCGTTTCAAAATGCGAATTATGTAGCTGTATTAGAAGAAAACCCATATCTACCAAAGCATATTGAAGTAAATGAAAAAGATCGTTTACTTGCAGAAAGGTTTTTGGAAGAAAGTGTATTTTCGTTTAGGAGAGAACGCCTTTTGAAACAAATTGACGAAGCGTTAGATAAGCAAGATAAGGAAGCGTTTCATAGATTAACGGCAGAGTTAAAGACTTTATAGAATTTATTTGGATTAATTAATTTTTACAAATTTCAGACTTTTATAAAGAAAAACTACCTATATTGGGTAGTTTTTCTTTTTTTACCTCTTTTAGTGTGGTTTAATATATATAAAGTGAAAGTTCTGTCATTTGTAAGTGAAGGAGGGAAGGGATTTGAAGTGGATTGTAAAAGATGTAGAACAGTTTGAGCAAGCAAGAGAGTATGTTGATACAGGAGTAATACCGCTGTTATCAATTTCGGCAGCAAAAGAAATGAAAATGGTTGTAGAACAAGGTGAATTTATCGAATTGTTGAGCACGGAATTGGAAAGAGAGTATAAAGGAAGAGTGCTTTTACTGCCTGCGTTTACGTATTTGGTAGAAAGTCAAAAGAATGAAAAAGGTCGTTTGCAAGAATGGACAAATCATTTACGAAGTGAAGGTTTTAAGCATATTGCTTATGTTACAAGTGATTTTTCATGGAAAGAGGATATGCAAGAGTTACAGGGAGATTTATTTTGGTTTCCTTCATTAGCGTTAGAACAATTTAGTGATCAAGCAAAAAGAGAAGTTATTCATGCGCATATAAAAAATATAATGGTGATGTTGGAAGAGAAATGGGGAAACTCGCAATAAACAGAAAGTTCTTATTATTATGAGTAGTATGATATTGACCTGTGCATGAGCGTATTATATCATGATAGTGTCCTAGTTTTTATTTTTTATATAATTTATCACGAGGGGACAATTTCTGATAGAGGGGGGAAATTTTCGTGAGCGACAAAGAACATCGCGTGTCAAGAAGACAATTTTTAAATTACACACTCACAGGGGTAGGAGGCTTTATGGCTGCCGGTATTTTAATGCCGATGACGCGATTTGCGCTTGATCCGGTGTTAAGAAAAGAAGCGGGAACAGATATGGTTGCTGTTGCGCAAGTAAAGGATATTACAACAGAGCCGAAGCGTTTCGATTTTAAAGTGAAGCAGGTTGATGGTTGGTACAAGTCTGAAGAACCAAAATCGGCTTGGGTTCATAAAGATGAAAGCGGAGACATTGTTGCGTTCTCTCCAGTATGTAAACATTTAGGATGTACAGTTAACTGGAATTCGGACAAAGCACATCCGAATCAATTCTTTTGCCCATGTCACGGGGGGCGTTATACAAAAGATGGGATTAACATTAAAGGTACGCCACCCCTTGCTCCGCTTGATGTGTACGAGTCTAAAGTGAAAGATGGAACGCTGTATCTAGGAAAAGCGAAGCCAAGAGGGGGTGCAAAGTAGATGTTAAATAAAATTTATGATTGGGTGGATGAAAGATTGGATATTACACCAATATGGCGTGATATCGCTGATCATGAAGTACCTGAACATGTAAACCCGGCACATCACTTTTCTGCATTCGTCTATTGCTTTGGAGGACTTACCTTTTTCGTTACTGTAATTCAAATTTTATCTGGAATGTTTTTGACGATGTATTATGTGCCTGATATTAAAAATGCTTGGGAATCAGTTTACTATTTACAAAATGAAGTTGCTTATGGGCAAATTGTTCGTGGTATGCACCACTGGGGTGCTAGTCTCGTAATTGTAATGATGTTTTTACATACACTCAGAGTTTTCTTCCAAGGTGCGTATAAAAAGCCCCGTGAGTTAAACTGGATTGTTGGTGTTCTTATTTTCTTTGTTATGTTAGGTCTTGGTTTTACCGGATATTTATTGCCGTGGGATATGAAAGCTTTATTTGCTACAAAAGTAGGGATTCAAATTGCAGAGCAAACACCGCTCATTGGTCCTTATATTAAAACATTACTCGCTGGTCATTCCGAAATTGTTGGCGCTCAAACATTAACTCGCTTCTTTGCTATTCACGTCTTCTTCTTACCAGCAGCACTTCTAGGTTTAATGGCCTTCCACTTCATCATGATTCGCAAACAAGGTATTTCCGGTCCACTATAAGAGATTGCTAAATTAAAGGGGAAAGAACTAAAGGAGGGAGATTATGCATCGCGGCAAAGGGATGAAGTTTGTAGGAGATTCTCGGGTACCAGTAGCTCGGAAACCAAATATTCCAAAAGACTATTCTGAATACCCAGGGAAAACAGAAGCATTTTGGCCGAACTTCTTGTTAAAAGAATGGATGGTTGGTGCAGTTTTTTTAATCGGTTATTTATGTTTAACAGTGGCGCATCCGTCGCCGCTTGAGAGAATGGCGGACCCAACAGATGCTGGATATATACCACTTCCAGATTGGTATTTCTTATTCTTGTATCAGTTATTAAAGTATTCGTATGCTTCCGGTTCATTTACTGTAATTGGAGCATTTATTATGCCAGGGATTGCGTTTGGAGCATTACTGTTAGCTCCATTTCTTGATCGAGGTCCAGAAAGACGTCCATTGAAGCGTCCTGTGGCAACTGGATTTATGCTTTTAGCAATTGCATCGATTATCTTTTTAACTTGGGAATCTGTAGCACACCACGACTGGGAAGCTGCAAAAAAACAAGGAGCAATTGTAAAAACAGCGCCAGTTGATAAAAATGATGATGGCTATAAATTAATGCAAAAAAATACTTGTTTAACATGTCATGGTGACAATTTACAAGGCGGGGCAGCAGCACCGGCACTGCAAAACTTAACTTTAAAGCCAGAAGAAATTGCTAAAATTGCGAAAGAGGGAAAAGGTTCAATGCCTAAAGGTGTATTTAAAGGTACGGATGAGGAACTGAAGAAGCTTTCGGAATTCGTTGCAAAGTATAATAAAAAATAATAAAAAGCTGACTACAAAATTTGTAGTCAGCTTTTCTATTTAGTTGGATGAAGTTTGTTATAATAGAGTAGGATTTAATGAATGAATTACTTTGCTTGAAAGGTGTTGGACATACGGATTGGTGTACTTGTATGCAATGTTAAGACAACGCTCGGTATTATTATTTTTATTAATTGTTAACATATTAGGTACAATTTACGGATTTATATGGTACGGAAATCAATTGAAAGAAACGTCACCTATATTTTGGCCGTTTGTACCAGATAGTCCTATGGCGAGTCTCTTTTTTGTCTTTGTTTTAATTGCTTTTTTGGCAAAGAGAAACTGGGGATTAATAGAAGCGTTAGCGATTGTAACTTTAATAAAATATGGTATTTGGGCTGTTGTTGTAAACGGGATTATGATTTACGTAAAAGGGCCTATTGGCCTTATGGGCTACATGTTAATGCTTTCGCACTTTGCGATGGCAGTACAAGGATTTTTATATGCTCCATTCTATCGTATAAAAAAATGGCATTTTATAGTAGCAGCTGTGTGGACGTTGCATAACGATGCAATTGATTATTTATTTTGGCAAATGCCGCGATATGGAATTATGCATTTGTTTGTAGAGGAAATTGGTTATTTTACGTTTTGGTTAAGTATTGCTGTACTATGTATTACATATTATTGTTGCTTACGTGAGCAAAGGAAACAATTTTCTTTATGATGGTTAGAACATTTAGGGGGAGAACATGGAGAAAAATAAGAGTGGTACAAAAATACTGGATCGATTGATTACTTTAGTTGTTTCATATAGCATAGCATTTTCTATTTTTGCACTCGCAACAACGGCAGTTATCTATGGAAAATGGCTGTATTATTTTGAAATTGATTTTTTAAATATTCCTGATTTAGCGGATATGACGAAGGATGAAATTAAAAGAAATTACGATGTGCTTATTACATATTTATCCCCGTTTTATGACGGAGCATTACATTTGCCAACATTAGATATGTCCACAAATGGCCGTATTCATTTTGTAGATGTTAAAAATATTTTAGTAAAGATTCAATATGTGATGTATGCGACAATTATGATTGCAGTGATAGGCGGAATTTATTTATTAAAAAAGAAAAATGAAAAGTTTTTACTGCATGGATCGATTTTAACAATCATTTTTCCGATAGCGCTTATGTTACCAATTGCTATTAATTTTGAAAAGAGTTTTGTATTATTCCATAAACTTTTATTTAGTAATGATTATTGGGTTTTTGATCCTGAAAAAGATCCAATTATATTAATGTTACCAGAAGAGTTCTTTATGCATGCTGCGTGTGCTATTTTATTATTCATTTTAGGTGGTAGTATACTTTGTTACAGTTTATATCGATATTTCGTAAAAAAGAAAAGGATGTCACAGAAAAAATTCTCTGCTTAAAGAGAATTTTTTTCTTTGTAAAATGATAATATATTTTTCGGTCTAGTTCTGTTCTATTCTTGTCCAAATTAACATATTTTGTACTAGTAGTTATAGGGGGGACCGGGATGAAGAGAACATTAATTGGATTGATAGCATTTCTAATTATAATGTTTCCGTTACGTATATATGCTGAAGAGTGGAATGAGCTAACAGGGTTGTTAGACGACTCGTTACAGTTAGTGAAGCGTAATGAAGATGAAAAAGCGGTACAAGTATTACAACATTTCTCGGAGCAATTTTTAATAAAGGGGAATGAAAAGAAGCAGGAAGTAACACCAGATCAAGTTAGAGTTATTTCTTTAGCTTACGATAAGGCGCAACAATCGCTCTCTGAAGAAGGTTTAGGTAAGCAAGCTAAAATTGATAATGTGCTGGCATTACAACTTGCTGTTGATGCACAAGTATCGAAATATCAACCACTTTGGATGGAAAGAGAAAGGAAAGTAATGGATGCCTTTTCTCAAATGGAAAAAGCGATGGAAAAAGAAGATGCTGGGCAGTTTCAACAAACGTTAAATACGTTTTTAAATGAATTCAATATTATTTATCCAAGCTTAATGATTGCTTTGCCAGAAAACGAGGTTCAGCGTGTAAATGTTCATTTATCTTATTTAGATGAATTTCGTAACGTTATGTTAAAAACGAAAGGCGGCCAAATGCAATTAGGGATTATTAAAGGGGATTTGCAAAAGATATTTCACACAGTAAAAAAAGATGAAATTGCACCCTCTCTCATTTGGTTTATGACAATTACTGGGGGACTTATTTTCTTCACATTAACTTATGTTGGATGGAGAAAGTATAAAGGAGAGAGAGAAAAAAGAAAAAGTAATGTACATTCTAAAAATAGATAATGCAATAAATAAAGATATGGATTGTAAGGTTTATTCATTGACAATAGTGGCAGAAGAAAATAGAATGAGAAGTACTATAATTAAAACTTCAATGGAGGTTCATGATGTTTTATTTAATTTACTTCGCGATCATAATGATCATACCGTTGTATGCACAGTCAAGAGTACGTAGTGCCTATAGCAAGTATTCACAAGTTTATTCAACATCAGGTATGACAGGAGCGGAAGTGGCTCGAAAAATTTTAGATGAAAATGGATTATACAACGTAGCTGTAGAAGAAACACCAGGTCATTTATCAGACCATTATGATCCAACCGCTAAGACGGTTCGATTATCAACAGATAACTATTATGGACATTCAGTTGCTGGTACAGCAGTTGCAGCACACGAAGTAGGACACGCAATTCAAGATGCAAAAGATTATAAATTTATGCGCGTTCGTCATTCGTTAGTGCCAGTTGCAAACTTTGGTTCGAATATGTCTTGGATTTTCGTCCTAATCGGTATATTTGCACAAATGTCTGGTTTGTTGTTATTAGGTATCATTTTAATGGCAGCAGGTGTTGTGTTCCAGCTCGTTACATTGCCAGTTGAGTTTGATGCGTCAAAGCGCGCAATGCAACAAATTGAAGCGTTAGGTATTGTATCAACAGATGAATATGGGCAAGCTCGTAAAGTATTAAATGCGGCAGCATTAACATATGTAGCAGCTGCAGCTGTAGCGGTATTTGAATTATTACGTCTCGTATTAATGTATACTGGTATGCAGCGTAGCGACGACTAAAGACTATCAATTTTGATAGTCTTTTTTTGTTGTATGGATTGAATTATATAATGTATTGCAAATAGAAATAATAGAAGTAATGCGGAAAGGCGGTGGGGGGAAATGAAATATCCAGACCATTTAGTAAAACAAGTGCAAGAGCGCGGTGCTCCTTATCAACTAGAAGGTTTTTTGAGTGGACAAGGTCCTGAAAATCCCAAATTTATGTTGTTAGGAGAAGCGCCTGGTGAAACAGAAATTCATAATGGGATTCCGTTTAGCGGGAGGGCGGGAAAACAATTAATGGATTTTTTAGAGCGTATTGATGTTACAAGGGAAGAAGTATATATTACGAGCGCTGTTCGAAGTAGACCTTATAAATGGCGAGAGAAAAAAGAACGAAATGGTGAAATCATACAAAAAAAGTATAATAGAACGCCAAATCAGGGAGAAATAGTTGCCCATGCGCCTTTGTTAGATTATGAATTAGAGAAAATACATCCGAAGCTTATCGTCACGCTTGGAAATATCGGTCTTCAACGTTTAACAGGAAAAAATAAAAAAATCACAGATGTACACGGGCAATTATTAAAACAGCCTATTCAAAAATTAAAGGATATGCAAAGTGCAGAGTTTACATGGTCAGAGAAAGAATATCATGTTTTTCCGACTTTTCATCCAGCTTCCATTTTTTATAATCGGAGTTTATTGGAGCTTATTCATGAGGATTTTGAGAAGCTTAAAAGACTTGTAATAAAAAACTAGAAAAGCTAAGGCGCTTTTCTAGTTACATTTAATTATGTAAAGGGTTTTTATTTTCATCTAACGTAAATCCTTCACCAACTACATCATGTACATCACTTACAGCGACAAAAGCATGAGGATCTACAGAAGTAATGATATTCTTTAATTTCACGATTTCATTTTTAGCAACAACGCAATACAATACGTTACGTTCCACTTTTGTATACGATCCAACAGCTTTTAAAAAGGTTGCTCCGCGCTCCATTTCAGATAAAATTTTGGCAGCAATTTCATCGTTTTTCTCTGAGATAATAGTCGCTCCTTTGGCAGCATAAGCTCCTTCTTGCATAAAATCAATGACTTTAGCACCGATAAAAACAGCAACTAGCGTATACATGCCCTCGCGGTATGATAAATAGGTAAGAATAGAGACTACGATAACGACAGCATCAAACATAAACATTGTTTTCCCCATACTCCAGCCAACATATTTGTGAGCTAGTCGTGCGATAATATCTACACCGCCAGTAGTCCCGCCATATTTAAATATTATTCCAAGGCCGATACCGATAAATGCCCCGGCGAATAAAGCTGCGAGTGTCATATCATTTTGCAAGTTTAAATGTAAGTTGAGTACTTCGTAACGCTGGAAAATCCATAGAAATAAAGATACGCTAAAGGTGCCAATTAATGTATATAAAAATGTCGTTCTGCCAAGTAACCTCCAACCAATAAAAAATATAGGGATATTTAAAATTAAGTTTGAGTAGGAAGGATCAAACTTAAATAAAAAATACAATAATAGTGTAATACCAGTAAACCCACCCTCTGCAAGGTGGTTTTCAATATTGATATTGACAATACCGAAAGAAAATATAGCGGAACCGATTAAAATAAAAATAATATTTCGCATCTTCAATTTTGATGTCATATAGAAATCCCCCTAATTATGTAATGATTGCATTGCTCCGCTGAAACAGTAAAACATAATAATAAGTAATTTCTAGTTGCTAGTGAAAATAGTAAGAACTTGATTGATGTGGGCTGATCTTTTGTGAAAAGCACAAAAGAAGGTTTCACTTTATCCCGCTCTAACGGCTGATAGGAGATGAAGCAAAGAAGAGGGGCAAACCAGCCGTAGGAACTCGATTAGTTCAACTAATCTTTTGCAAAAAGCGCAAAAGAAGTTTCACTTTACCCCGTACCAACGGCTGGTAGGAGATAAAGCTCTGAAGAAAGGCGAACCAGCCGTAGGAACCCGATTAGTTCAACTAATCTTTTGCAAAAAAACACAAAAGAAGTTTCACTTTATTATAGTCTATCCAAAAATGGGTCGCAAATAGGTGTTTGGCGGGGAATAATATTTGTCAAATCGCGATGAATTGGCTAACATGAAAGAGGAAGGATTAGAGGTGAATAGTATGGAAGCAAAAACGATGAAAGATATGCAGAAAGAAGTAGATGCATATATTGGTCAGTTTAAAGAAGGTTATTTCAGTCCGCTTGCAATGATGGCTCGTTTAACGGAAGAAATGGGAGAGCTTGCAAGAGAGGTAAATCATTATTATGGTGAGAAACCGAAGAAAACAACTGAAAAAGAAAGAAGTATTGAAGAAGAGCTTGGAGATGTATTATTTGTTATGATTTGTATGGCAAATAGTTTAAATATTGATTTAGAGACAGCACATAACATTGTAATGAATAAATTTAATACACGTGATAAAGATCGCTGGACACGTATTGATGAGGGAGAGAAAGAATAATGAAAGAAATTAAAGTAATTATCGCCGGACCAAGAGGACGTATGGGACATGAAGCAGTTCTTCTTATGGAAAGAACGGAACATTTTAATTTAGTAGCAGCAGTGGATTATAAGCATGGTGGTGAGAAGATTTCTGATTTACCTGGCATGCCAGCATTACATGCACCGATTTACGCTGATTTACATACTTGTTTAGATGAAGTAGAAGCAGATGTGTTGTTAGATTTAACAACACCAGAAGTGGGGAAACAACACGTTACACTTGCAGTTGAGCGTGGACTTCGTTCGGTTATTGGTACAACTGGATTTACAGAAGAAGAATTGGCACGTTTAACAGAGAATGCAAAAGAAAAAGCAGTAGGAACAATTATTGCTCCAAACTTTGCAATTGGTGCAGTTCTTATGATGAAATTCTCACAAATGGCAGCGAAATATTTCCAAGATGTTGAGGTAATTGAATTACATCATGATCAAAAATTAGACGCACCATCTGGTACAGCTGTAAAAACGGTAGAGTTAATTCGTCAAAATCGTGAATCAAAGCAGCAAGGTCATCCAAATGAAGTAGAGCAACTAGCAGGTGCACGTGGTGCAAATGTAGACGGTATTCACATTCATAGTGTACGTTTGCCAGGGCTTATTGCACACCAAGAAGTAATGTTCGGTGGAGATGGACAAATGTTAACAGTTCGTCATGATTCATTCAATCGTGCATCATTTATGTCAGGTGTAAAACTATCAATTGAGACAGTAATGAACCTTGATCATCTTGTGTACGGTTTAGAAAATATTATCGACTAAAGGGGAGACAACGGATGAAAATTGCCTTAATCGCACATGACAAAAAGAAAAATGATATGGTTTCGTTTGCATACGCATATAAACCAATTTTTGAACAACATGAATTATTTGCAACAGGAACGACAGGGCTTCGTATTATGGAAGCGACTGGATTAGTTGTAACAAGATATCAATCTGGCCCTCTTGGTGGAGATCAAGAAATTGGTGCAATGATTGCAAAGAACGATTTAGATATGGTGATTTTCTTCCGCGATCCATTAACAGCACAGCCGCATGAACCGGATGTGAATGCATTGCTTCGTTTATGTGATGTATATGCGATTCCACTTGCAACGAATATGGCAAGTGCTGAAATGTTAATGCACGCATTAGAGCGAGGAGATTTAGATTATCGTAAGTTAAGAAAATGAGGGGAACAATTATGAGTGGATTACATATATTAGCGTTTGGTGCTCATGCCGATGATGTTGAAATCGGCATGGCTGGTACCATCGCTAAATATACAAAGCAAGGGTATGAAGTAGGTATTTGTGATTTAACAGAAGCTGATCTTTCTTCAAATGGAACGATAGAGTTGAGAAAAGAAGAAGCGAAGGTTGCAGCTCGTATAATGGGAGTAAAAACGAGGCTGAATTTAGCGATGCCAGACCGTGGTTTGTATATGAAAGAAGAGTATATACGTGAAATTGTCAAGGTGATCCGTACATATAAACCAAAACTAGTTTTTGCGCCGTACTATGAAGATCGCCATCCAGATCATGCAAATTGTGCAAAGCTTGTGGAAGAGGCTATTTTTTCAGCAGGAATCCGTAAATATATGCCGGAACTTTCACCACATCGTGTGGAGTCTTTTTATAATTATATGATTAATGGTTTTCATAAACCGAATTTTTGTATAGATATAAGTGAGTACCTCTCTATAAAGGTGGAAGCATTAGAAGCGTATGAAAGTCAGTTTTCAACAGGGAGTGATGGTGTTAAGACACCGTTAACAGAAGGTTACGTTGAAACTGTAATCGCTCGTGAGAAGATGTTTGGAAAAGAAGTTGGAGTCTTGTATGCCGAGGGATTTATGAGTAAGAAACCGGTTTTATTACATGCTGATTTATTAGGGGGATGTAAATGAAATTAAAAATAGGTATTACATGTTATCCTTCTGTAGGTGGTTCTGGAGTTGTTGGGACAGAATTAGGAAAGCAATTGGCGGAACGTGGGCATGAAATTCACTTTATCACATCGGGTTTACCATTCCGGTTAAATAAAGTATATCCAAACATTTATTTTCATGAAGTGACGGTAAATCAATACTCTGTATTTCAATATCCACCATACGATTTAGCGTTAGCAAGTAAAATGGCCGAGGTTGCACAAAGAGAAAACTTAGACATTTTACATGTGCATTACGCAATACCACATGCAATTTGTGCATATTTAGCAAAACAAATGATCGGAGAGCGTATTAAAATTGTTACAACCTTACATGGAACAGATATTACTGTGTTAGGTTCCGACCCTTCGTTAAATAATTTAATTCGTTTTGGTATTGAGCAATCGGATGTTGTCACTGCTGTCTCGCATTCATTAATTAACGAAACACATGAGCTTGTAAAACCAAGTAAAGAAATTCAAACGGTATATAACTTTATAGACGAACGTGTATATTTCAAGCGTAATATGTCTCAATTAAAGAAAGAATACGGTATAAGTGAGAGTGAAAAAGTACTTATTCATATTTCGAATTTCCGTAAAGTGAAACGTGTGCAGGATGTTGTTCAGGCATTTGCTAAAATTGTTAAAGAAGTAGATGCGAAGTTGCTTCTTGTTGGAGACGGACCAGAATTCTGTACGATTTTACAGATAGTGAAGAATTTACATATTGAAGATCGCGTTTTATTCCTAGGGAAGCAAGATAATGTTGCAGAACTACTTGCGATGAGTGATTTAATGTTGCTTCTATCAGAGAAGGAAAGTTTTGGTCTTGTTTTATTAGAAGCAATGGCGTGTGGTGTACCTTGTATCGGAACGCGGGTTGGAGGTATTCCAGAGGTTATTCAACACGGGGAAACAGGATATTTATGTGAAGTTGGCGATACAACAGGAGTGGCAAATCAAGCTATTCAGCTATTAAAGGACGAGGAACTTCACCGTAATATGGGAGAACGAGCAAGAGAAAGTGTTTATGAGCAATTTCGCTCAGAAAAAATTGTTTCACAATATGAAACGATTTACTATGACGTACTAAGGGATGACAAAAATGGAAAGATTTAAAAAAGCTAGTTCTATTATTGAGACATTAAAGCAACAAGGACATGAGGCTTACTTTGTTGGTGGGAGCGTACGAGATCTTATTATCGATAGGCCGATTGGAGATATTGATATTGCGACATCTGCTCTACCAGAAGAAGTGATGGCTATATTCCCAAGAAATGTTCCTGTTGGTCTTGAGCATGGAACTGTAATTGTTGTAGAAAATGGTGAGCCTTATGAGGTAACTACTTTTCGAACAGAAAGCGAATATGAAGATTTTCGAAGACCTAGTAGTGTTCAATTTGTTCGTTCATTAGAAGAGGATTTAAAACGTCGTGATTTCACGATGAATGCAATTGCTATGACAGAAGAAGGCAAAATGGTTGATTTATTTGCTGGACAGGAAGCCATTCAACAGAGAGAAATTGTGACAGTTGGAAATGCTGCGGATCGTTTTCAAGAAGATGCCCTGCGAATGATGCGTGGTATTCGGTTTGTAAGCACGTTAGGTTTTTCATTAGAAATGAAAACGAAGCAAGCGATTGAAACGCATGGGCATTTGCTAGAACATATAGCAATTGAGCGTATTACAGTAGAGTTTGAGAAACTGTTAACTGGTACATATTGTGTGAAAGGTCTCAAAGAATTAGTAGAGACGAAGCTATTTTCTCATTTGCCATATTTACAAATGTCAGAAGAGAGACTGTTAAAAGCTACGCAGTATAAATGGGATTCTTTCGAAACGGATATTGAGGCGTGGGCATTTTTCTTATATTGTATCGGAGAAGAACATCCATCTGTCTTTTTACGTCAATGGAAGTTTTCGAATAAAAAAATAAAAGATATTGTTGCAGTTTTATTGGCAATTCGTACTAGAAAGGAGAAGGATTGGGATACAGTCCTTCTTTATAAAACGGGAATTCATATCGCTGAAATGGCAGAGAGAGTATATGAAGCGATGATTGAAAGCTATGACCCTACATCTGTTGAACGAGTACAATTAATGTTTCATGCATTGCCAATCCAGGAACGTCAAGAAATGAATGTGACTGGTAATGATTTATTAAACTGGGCAAACAAAAAGCCTGGTCCGTGGGTTGCTGAAATGCTTCAGAAAATCGAAGAAGCAATCGTACAAGGAAACGTAGTTAATGAGAAAGAGCGTATAAGGGAGTGGCTGCAAGGATGCAATCTACTATAAGAAAGCAGTTATTGCAAGTTTTTTCTGAAGCGGATGGCGAGTTTGTATCCGGCCAAACAATTAGTGATAAACTTGGTTGTTCAAGAACTGCTGTGTGGAAACATATGGAGGATCTGCGGAGTGAGGGATATGAACTTGAAGCTGTGCGCCGATTAGGTTACCGAATTGCAAGTAAGCCAGACAAAGTGACTGCTAATGAAATTCAGTTAGGGCTACAAACGAAGCGGATTGGTAGAACAGTGTATTTTGAAGAAACTGTTGAATCAACGCAGCACATTGCAGCAAAACTTGCTTATGAAGGTGCAGAAGAAGGAACTGTCGTTGTAGCAGAAGAACAAACAGCGGGAAGAGGTCGTTTAAGCAGAAAATGGCATTCACCAAAAGGAACAGGGATTTGGATGAGTATTATTTTACGCCCGTCAATCCCAGTTCATCATGCACCGCAACTTACTTTGTTAGCGGCTGTTAGTGTTGCACAGGCAATTGAAAAATGTACAGGTGTAAACGTAGGAATAAAATGGCCAAATGATATTTTAATTCAAGGTAAAAAGGCTGTAGGTATATTAACAGAAATGCAAGCGGATCCTGATAAAATTAATGCTGTCATTATGGGCATCGGTATTAATGCGAATCAAAAGCAAGAACATTTTGATGAAGAAATTCAGCACATCGCTACTTCATTAGCGATTGAATCAGGTAAGCCGATTGTTCGTGCAGAACTTATGCAACAAATCTATTTACAACTAGAAAAATTATATGAAGAATATTTACAAAATGGTTTCTCTGTCATTAAAATTCTTTGGGAAAGTTACGCTGTGAGCATCGGGAAAGAAATTACCGCTCGAACGATGAGAGAGACAATTACGGGGTTAGCAAAAGGAATCACAGAGGATGGTGTATTACTTCTGGAGGATCATGAGGGGAAAGTACATCATATTCATTCTGCAGATATCGAAATTAAGTAAAAGAAGTTCCTCTTTTGGAACTTCTTTTTATTTCAATAGTTTTGAGTTGAATTTGTAACATGATAATAAATTCTTTTCATATTTAAAGTTCATTTCAAAATAGCTTCCGTCGAGTTGACCTGGCATGTTATTTGACGATTACTTTGCCTGTCATTCCTTTAAGAAGATGGTATCGACATATTAATTCATATGTACCAGTATTTTTAGGTTTCACGGTAATATTCTTTTCTTTTCCTGACTGGACTACGACGTCAATACCGAGTTTTTTCACTGTAAAGGTGTGCTCGTTTTTACCTTTATTTTTCAATAGTAATGTTGTTGATCCTTCAAGCGGAATCGTGATGACATTTGGATTAAAGTAATCATCATTTAGTTCAACCTCAATCACTTTCGTTAAATCGGTGGGTTGTGTTACGACATGAACTGAGGCAAATACTTGGGAGGATCCTAAAGACATCCACCATACAATCATTACAAGCAAACTGCTGAATCGAAATAACCACCTGTTCATAGACATCTGCAATTCTCCTTTGTTAAGTACTTTCCTCAATTAACCTGCATCATTAGTTTAAGAGTTATACTATATAGTTAAATTGATTACAGAAAAAATTAACTTGGACTTTTTTAACATGCGTTGAAAAAACATGTATCTTTTCAGGATTGAATTATCCATAAAAACTGTATAGCATATATACTCTCGTGTTAAATTTCATATACCGTAATAAGAATAAAAAATTATTTTTTCGAAAAAATGTAGTAATTCCTTTTTGTAGTTTGCTATAATTAGTTCGAATGTGGGCAGTATCAGAGCGAACTGCACCATGATTCGAAGTCATACGAAAAATAATAACTTGGATTCTGCCTTGATCCAATAACGGACTGGGACAGAGGGATGAATAATGCCGACTAACACACAACCCTTCTGCCCTTTTATGGCCAGAGGGGTTTTTTTATATGATTTCGGCCATCTCCTCTCTCCTGCATAAAGGAGGAGTAGTTTTTGAAAACAAAAACAGATTTTTTGAAGATGAAAGAGCAAGGTGAGCCGATTACAATGCTAACGGCGTATGATTATCCATCTGCTAAATTAGCAGAAGAAGCTGAAGTTGATATGATTCTAGTTGGAGATTCTCTTGGAATGGTTGTACTCGGATACGATTCAACAGTACCTGTAACAGTAGAGGATATGATTCATCATACGAAAGCTGTACGCCGCGGAGCGAAAGAGACGTTTATTGTAACTGATATGCCATTTATGTCGTATCACGTATCATTACAAGAAACGATGGTGAATGCACGCCGCATCGTTCAAGAGAGCGGGGCACACGCACTGAAGGTAGAAGGTGCTGGAGAAGTTATATCGACGATTCAATATTTGACGAACGCAGGAATTCCTGTTGTAGCGCATTTAGGTTTAACCCCTCAATCTGTAGGAGTGTTGGGTGGATATAAAGTGCAAGGAAAAGATGCGGAGAGTGCAAAAAAATTAATAGAAGATGCAAAGAAATGTGAAGAAGCTGGTGCAATAGCACTTGTGTTAGAATGTGTACCAATGCAGTTAGCAGAACTTATTTCAGAGCAACTAACAATACCGACAATTGGGATTGGCGCAGGACAAAAAGTAGATGGGCAAGTGCTTGTTTATCATGATCTTATCTCATACGGCGTAAATCGTGTTCCGAAATTTGTGAAGCAATATACGTCTGTTCAAGAGGAGATTGTGCGTGGGATTTCACAATATGTTACTGAAGTAAAGACAAGGCAATTTCCTGAAGAAAAACATTCGTTCACAATGAAAGAGGAAGAATGCTTAGCGTTATATGGAGGAAAACAATAATGAAAATCGTAACTACAGTGCAAGAGATGCAGCAAATTACGAGCGAACTTCGTGCAAGTGGAAAGAGTATTGGTTTTGTTCCAACAATGGGTTATTTACATGAAGGCCATGCTACTTTATTACGTAAGGCAAGAGAAGAAAATGAAACTGTAGTTTTAAGTGTATTTGTAAACCCACTACAATTTGGCCCAAATGAAGATTTAGATCGATATCCTCGTGATATTGATAGAGATGAAAATGTAGCAAAAGAAAACGGTGTAGATTATTTATTTTATCCGAGTGTAGAAGAAATGTATCCAGCAGAACAAACAACAACGGTAGAAGTTGTGAAGCGCACGGACGTATTATGCGGTCAACAAAGACCTGGTCATTTTGCTGGTGTTGCAACTGTACTAATGAAACTATTTAATATTACGCTGCCAAAGCGTGCTTATTTCGGTATGAAAGATGCTCAACAAGTTGCAGTAATTGAAGGGTTTGTAACTGATTTCAATATTCCAGTTACAATCGTACCAGTTGATATTGTAAGGGAAGAAGATGGTTTAGCGAAAAGTTCTCGTAACGTGTACCTATCACAAGATGAACGTGAAGAAGCTCTTCATTTATACCGCAGCCTATGTATAGCGAAAGAAAGAATTGAGGCAGGTGAACGTAATCCCGAAATCATTACAAATCTTGTGAAAGAGTATATTGAGACGCATACGAAAGGCACTGTAGATTATGCAGATTTATATGCATATCCGTCATTAACAATGGTAGAGAAAGTCAAAGGAAGAATCATTTTAGCTATTGCAGTTAAGTTTGAAAATGTAAGATTAATTGACAATATAACATTAACAGTTAAATAAGGGGGAGCATCTATGTTTCGCACAATGATGAGAGCAAAGTTACATCGTGCAACTGTAACGGAGGCAAATTTAAATTATGTAGGTAGTATTACAATTGATGAAGACTTAATGGATGCAGTAAATATTGTAGAAAACGAAAAAGTCCAAATTGTAAATAATAATAATGGTGCTCGCTTAGAGACATACGTTATTAAAGGGGAACGCGGTAGTGGTGTTGTTTGTTTAAACGGTGCTGCGGCAAGGCTTGTACAACCAGGGGACAAAGTAATTATTATTTGTTATGGGCTAGTTACGGAAGAAGAGATTCATAAACAAGAACCAAAAATTGCAGTATTAGACGATAATAATCAAATTATTGAAATGTTAGGTGCTGAAAAAGCGGGTACGATATTATAAGTAGAAAGGCTATCTCCATTGCGGAGATAGCTTTTTTGTGCATCTTTTCATTAAGATGAGATAAAACGTGGTATAGTAACATTATATAAATTATTGTTGTTTGAAAGGTAAGAAATTGAGGTGTTACATATATGAGTAAGCGTTATGTCGTTGTTGATTTAGAGACGACAGGGAACTCCTGGAAAGATGGGAAGGATAAAATTACCCAAATTGCAGCTGTTGTAGTAGAAGATGGAGAGATATTGGAGATTTTTTCGTCTTTTGTTAACCCAAAGAGAGAGATCCCACCATTTATTACAGAATTAACAGGGATTGATGAAAGTCTTGTAAAACAAGCCCCGTTATTTCAAGATGTAGCCCCGATGATTGTTGAGCTATTACAAGGTGCGGCTTTCGTTGCGCATAATGTTCACTTTGATTGGAATTTTTTAAATGAAGAATTAAGGCAAGCTGGATATACAGAAATACATTGTCCGAAAATCGACACGGTTGAATTGGCTCAAATTCTTTTGCCGACAGCCGATAGTTATAAATTACGTGATTTAGCTAAGAAGCATGAACTAGAGCACGATCAACCACATCGTGCGGATAGTGATGCTCTTGCAACAGCGGAATTATTTTTACAATTTTTAAATAAAATTGAAAAGTTACCACTTGTCACGTTGCAATCGCTTTATGAATTAAGTGATGTGTTCCAAAGCGATATAGCTGATGTGCTTTCTGAAAATATTTTAAAGAAAGTAATGCACGGTAAAGAAGATATAGCGGAGTATGAAATACATCGAAATATTGCGCTGAAAAAGCGGAACTATTCCTTAAACCTTGGAGAAACGTGTTCATCAAAGTTTGATGCTTTCTTGAATAAAACGATGGATAAATTGGAATCACATATGCCAAAGTTTGAAAGAAGAGAAAGTCAACAACTGATGATGAAAGAGATATATACGGCGTTAAGAGATTCTCGTTTTTCACTAATTGAAGCGGGTACAGGAACAGGAAAGACTCTTGCTTATTTGCTTCCTAGTCTTTATTTTGCAAAGAGAAAAGAAGAACCTGTCATTATAAGTACACAAACGGTACAACTCCAACAACAAATATTAGAAAAAGAAATTCCGTTATTACAAAAAATAATGCCATTTTCATTTGAGGCAGCTCTTCTAAAAGGAAGAAAGCATTATTTATGCTTACATAAATTTGAGTATGCTTTGCAAGAGGAAGAAAAAAATTATGATATGGCACTTACGAAGGCGAAGATTTTAGTTTGGCTATTGCAAACTGAAACAGGTGATCGAGACGAATTAAATATTCCTGAGGGCGGAAAGTTACTTTGGAATCGTATTTGTAGCGATGCGTATAGTCCAGGCGGTATGCAAAGTAATTGGTTTAGTCGTTGTTTTTATCAGCGAGCGAAGAATAAAGCTTTATTTGCAGATATCGTTATTACAAATCATGCGTTATTATTTCAAGATTTTTCAAGTGAAGAACCGTTGTTTGCTTCATGCGAACATATTATTTTTGATGAAGCTCACCATATTGAAGAAGCTGCGAGTAGAACATTGGGTGAACAGTTCTCTTGTATGTATTTTCAATTGGTTATATCTCGTCTTGGGACGCTAGAAACAGAAGATGTACTCTCCAAAGTATATAAAATGATGAAAAAATCAGAGCAAGCATCTCGTTCAACTTTCCGTATGATAAGTTATAGTTTGAAGGAACTTAAGTTTGATGCGGATGAACTCTTCCAAATGTTACGTACTTTTATATTTAAACAAACAAAGCAAGAGCAAGGAACGAATAATATGCCGCTCATCTATAGGTATAACGCAGAACTAGAAAAAGGTAAGTTGTGGGATAGTATCGTCGAATTAACAAATCGTTTTATATATGAATTAAGAAGGGTAGTAACTGCTCTTGAGAAGCAAGTGGATATATTGCAAAGTAAGTTAGAATGGGAGATGCATGTTGTAACAGGTGAATTTATGCATTTAATTGAGTTGCTGAGAAAGATGGCAGAATCATTACAGTTACTCGTATTAGAAAAGAATTCGTATGTAACTTGGATGGAGACTGAAACGAAAGGGACGATTCATTCAACAGTTCTATACGCACAGCCTGTCCATATTGGTGAAAGATTTGCTGATGAATTTTTAACAGAAAAAAAGAGTGTTATTTTTACATCCGCAACACTAACAGTTAACGATACGTTTGATTATATAAAAGAGGAACTTGGTTTACATGATTTCGCTCCAAATACTTTAAAGGTTCCGTCACCATTTCGTTATGATGAACAGATGAAATTAATGGTTTCAACGGATGTACCTTTTATTAAGCAAGTAAGTAATGAGCGATATATTGAATCTGTATCGGAACATATTGCAAAGATAGCAAAAGCCACAAAAGGCAGAATGCTCGTTTTATTCACTTCGTATGAAATGTTAAAAGAAGCGTATGCGAATTTAAAAAATAATGATGAATTAGAGGGTTATTTATTACTCACCCAAAGTGTGAATAATAGAAGTCGAAGCCGCTTAATTCGAAAGTTTCAAGAGTTCGACAAATCAATTTTATTAGGGACGAGCAGTTTCTGGGAAGGAATAGATATTCCTGGAGATGCCTTAAGTTGTCTTGTTATAGTCCGTCTACCATTTACACCTCCTCATCAGCCGATGATGGAAGCGAAAGGTGAGTGGCTAAAAAATCAAGGTGAAGATGTATTCGCTAAATTAGCGCTCCCACAAGCAATATTACGTTTCAAACAAGGATTCGGCCGCTTAATTCGAACGAATACAGATACAGGAACGGTAGTAGTGTTAGATCGTCGTTTGACGAGTTCTTCCTATGGAAAACGATTTCTACAATCGATTCCTAACGTACCTCTTTATGAAGGACCATTAGAAGAATTGTTAGTACAATTAGAAGAACCATCAAATGAATAAAAATGGAAGAAAAATACGCCTGAAGTACTTATAAACTTCAGGCGTAAAAAATGTGGGTAGGAGGAATTTTATTTTTCTTACTTCTTGTATACAAAATGTGTTGGTTTTCGACTTGAAACCTTTTTTTGCTGTACATGTCCTGCTATAATAGATGGGTGATGAAGCAGGGGTTGTAAAGAATGTACTCTTATTGTAACCGCATTGCGTTCTTCTATAATTAGAAATTTTTGTGTAACGGAGGAGTTTTTTCATGGATAAGAAAATCGAAGTACTATCAACGACGCGTATTAAATATTCGTCGGATTTGTATAAAATTGTTGATAGTTTAAATCGTACGTTAAAAGAGCAGGACCTCATGTTCGGACTAGCATTAGACGAAAAAGATAAAGAAACAGCTGTATTTACGATTTACAGAACGTAGTGATACAATGAAAAAGTGGATCTTTGCAATCATTATTGTTATCGTTGCTAGCGGAATATATGGGGCGTATGTTTATAATAAAGCGATGGGAAAGAAAATTCCAAAAGAGTCGAAATTTGTAGAAATTGCTAAAGAAAAAGCAAAGCTTACAAAGGTGAAATCTGTTGATTATTACAACGGAAAATCTGCATATATAGTCGTGCAAGGTACAGATGAAAAGGGAGAACAACTTATCGTTTGGGTGCCTGAGAAAAAAGGGGATACTGTAGTAAGGAAAAAGAGCGAAGGTATTTCTGAAAAAGAGGCTATACAAAGAACAATAGAGCAAGTCGGCAATGAAAGTAAGGAATCAAAAAGTAAGCCGAAAGAGATTATGAAAGTGAAATTAGGCTTTGAAAATGATGTACCACTATGGGAAGTTACATATATTGATGATGACAATCGTTATAGTTATTACTATCTTGAATTTAAAGATGGAAAATTTTTAAGACGATATAGCATTGAAAAATAGATGTAGGGGGAACTACAAATGAAATTAGCAAAGCGAGTAGCTGCTTTAACACCGTCTTCAACTTTAGAAATTACAGCAAAGGCACAAGCATTAAAAGCAGAGGGTCATGATGTAATTGGATTAGGGGCAGGGGAACCTGACTTTAATACACCAGAGCATATTATGGATGCTGCACATAAAGCGATGTTAGAAGGGCATACGAAGTATACACCAACAGGTGGATTACAATCGTTAAAACAAGAAATTGTGAAGAAATTTACTCGCGATCAAGGTATTGCGTATGATCCATCTGAAATTATTGTATGTAATGGTGCAAAGCATGCATTATATACATTATTCCAAGTATTACTTGATGAGGGAGATGAAGTTATCATCCCAACTCCTTACTGGGTAAGCTATCCAGAGCAAGTAAAGCTTGCTGGCGGTAAGCCGGTTTATGTAGAAGGTTTAGAAGACAATGAGTACAAAATTACAGCAAAGCAGCTGCGTGAGGCAATTACAGAGAAAACGAAAGCAGTTATTATTAATTCACCGAGCAATCCAACAGGAATGATTTATAGCAAAGAAGAATTACAACAGCTTGGAGAAGTATGTTTAGAACATGATATTTTAATCGTTTCTGATGAAATTTATGAAAAATTAATTTATGGTGGCGTAGAATATACTTCAATTGCCCAGCTTTCTAATGCATTAAAAGAACAAACACTTATTATTAATGGTGTATCTAAATCTCATTCTATGACAGGATGGCGTATTGGATATGCTGCAGGAAATAAGCAGCTTATTAAAGCAATGACGAATTTAGCGAGTCATAGTACGTCAAACCCTACTTCAATCGCTCAATACGGCGCAATTGCGGCATATGCAGGCTCACAAGAACCTGTGGAAACAATGCGTCAAGCCTTTGAAGAGAGATTAAACATCATTTATGATAAATTAATTCAAATCCCTGGCTTTACTTGTATTAAACCGCAAGGGGCATTTTACTTATTCCCTAACGTAAAAGAAGCTGTAGCTTTATCAGGATATGCAACAGTTGATGATTGGGCAAAAGCTCTATTAGAAGAGGAAAAAGTGGCTCTTGTACCAGGTACAGGATTTGGTGCTCCAAATAATGTTCGTTTATCATATGCGACATCTCTTGAACAAGTAGAGAAAGCATTAGAGCGCATCCATACATTTATGAAAAGTAAAGTGCAAGCTTAATTTTATATTTCATTCATGTAATATAAAAAACCTCCCTATTAATGGGGAGGTTTTTTTGACGGATTGTGGCAAAAAGAAATAGCTAAAGGTGTGTTATACTAGAGAGCGAGGTGTTTGGTGATGAAAAAGAAAATGATGTTACAGTGGTTTGAGCAGGGAAGCATTGCAATTCCAAAATTGCTTATGATGCATTATAAAAAATTAGGTTTAAATGAGACGGAATTTATGGTTGTACTTCATGTACACACATTTTTAGAATCAGGTAATTCGTTTCCGACTCCTTCAGAGATTTCTGAACGGATGACGATAACGGAAATGAAATGTATGGAAGTAATTCAGACGTTGATTCAAAAAGGTTTTTTATCACTAGAAGGTGGACAAAGATCAGAAGCGATGATGTGCGAAAGTTATTCTTTACAACCGTTATGGGAAAAAATATTACATTTCTTAATGGATGAATCAATAGAGGAAGAGCAAAAAGAAAAAAAACAGCTACAAGTAAATTTATATACAGTATTTGAAAAAGAATTTGGAAGACCACTTTCGCCGTTCGAATGTGAAACGTTAGGGATGTGGGAGGACCAAGATCAACATCATCCAAATTTAATTCAAGCGGCTCTTAGAGAAGCTGTAATGAGTGGAAAACTAAATTTCCGATATATTGATCGTATTTTATTTGAGTGGAAAAAGAATGGAATTAAAACGGTAGATCAGGCTCAAAATCAAGGTCAAAAATTTAGAGCGAATCAACAAAGGGCACAACAAATGACAAAACAAGAGACGAAATTTACT
Organism: Bacillus sp. EKM501B; assembly: GCF_011800505.1. Taxonomy (NCBI): domain Bacteria; kingdom Bacillati; phylum Bacillota; class Bacilli; order Caryophanales; family Bacillaceae; genus Bacillus; species Bacillus sp. EKM501B. The sequence continues at coordinate 688,718 of NZ_JAALFZ010000001.1, forward strand.
GGAAAAGTGCCTTTTTATAATTGGTTGGAGCAGTAATATAGGAGGAAAAATATGCTTAACAAAACGCAAATCCGTTATTGTTTAGACACAATGGCGGATATGTATCCAGAAGCACATTGTGAATTGGTTCATGATAATCCATTTGAACTTGTAATCGCGGTGGCGTTATCTGCACAATGTACGGATGTACTTGTAAATAAAGTGACAAGAAATTTATTTCAAAAATATAAAACACCAGAAGATTATTTAAGTGTTTCTCTAGAAGAATTACAACAAGATATACGCTCTATCGGATTGTATAGAAATAAAGCAAAAAACATTCAAAAATTATGCCGAATGTTATTAGATGACTATAATGGAGAAGTACCGAACGATCGAGATGAACTTACGAAATTACCAGGTGTAGGAAGGAAAACAGCGAATGTTGTAGTTTCCGTAGCGTTTGGAATTCCGGCAATTGCTGTTGATACACATGTGGAGCGAGTGAGTAAACGATTAGCTATGTGTAGATGGAAAGACTCTGTGTTAGAAGTAGAAAAAACATTAATGAAGAAAGTACCAATGGATGAGTGGGGAGTTACACATCATCGTATGATTTTCTTTGGACGTTATCATTGTAAAGCACAACGACCGCAATGTGAGGAATGCAGACTGTTAGAAGTATGTCGTGAAGGAAAGAAGCGAATGAAGGTGAAATAAAGGATGGAACGAGTTATAGAAATACCGAAAGAATTTCACTGTTTACCATTTTTTAAAGAAAGTGTAAATTTAATTAAGTATCATACAGACAATTCTTTTGAAGAGATAATACAAAATACTTACTTTATATTTGATATTGAAAGACAGTATGAGCCATGGAAGGAAATTGAAAACAGCATTCCAGTGATGTTGAATGTATGGAAAAATAAGCATGAAGACATTGCTATACTGTTTCGAAATAGAAATAAGCAAGAGGCTGAGGGACCAATGATTCTTTTTTCAGCTCACTTGTTATCGGTTGTCTATTGGCTAAATGAACAACCTGTTCATAGTTTAAATGAAATGCAAATAAATACGAATAAATTAAAAGTGCAACCTGTTAATTTTATGGAAAGATATTCATTCATTATAAAGAAACCGAGTAATTATCATTCTTATATTCAATTAGCGCAGTTGTATATCGAAATAGAAAAGCTGTATGTAAAGAAAATGATAACAAAAAAGAAGTCCGCTTCTCGTTAAGAGAAACGGACTTCTTTTTTTGTATATTAGGACTCTGTTGTAACAACAGCACCGTCTGCGTGAGGTGTATCTCCTCCGGGATTTTGGTGTTGCTGTTCTTGTTGTTTCTTAGCCTCTTCTTCAGCTTTTTTCTTGGCCTCTTCTTCAGCTTTCTTCTTAGCTTCTTCTTCAGCTTTTTTCTTAGCTTCTTCTTCAGCTTTCCTTCTAGCTTCCTCATCAGCTTTCTTTTGAGCTTCTTCTTGCTGTTTACGTTGTTGTTCTTGCTGTTGCTGTTCTTGTTGTTTCTTAGCCTCTTCTTCAGCCTTTTTCTTAGTTTCGTCTTGTTTTACTTTATCTTCATTAGCCTTTTTCTGGGCTTCCTCATCAGCTTTTTTCTTAGCTTCTTCATCGGCCTTTTTCTTAGCCTCTTCTTCAGCTTTTTTTGCATCTGGAGTTCCGCCAGGCGCAGTGAAGGATGCACCAACTGCTGGGCTTGTGCCAGTACCTTTTTTCGCTACTACAGAGAAGCTGTAAGTAACACCTGGTTTAATACCACCAAGAGTAGCTGTCGTACCACTTATTGATAGGCTACCACTTGAACCGTCAGTTGCTTTATAGCTGGCTGCATATGCATCAACTTCTGCTGGTCCAGACCAGTTTAGTGTAACTGTGCTAGCGCCATCAAAAGTGACATTCAGACCACTAGGGGCATCTACTTTAATTTGTTTAATTGCATCTTTTTTCGCACCTTTTACGTATAACTCTCCGTTTATTTCTTGTACAGAAGAAGGACGTTCAAAGCGTGATTTATCTGTAGCGAATTTGCTCATCATTACTTGGAACATTTGCTGTGCAATTCTAGTGGAGCGATCGCTAACATAATTTTTTGGACCATCTTTTTCGTAACCGGTCCAAACAGCCATTGTGTATTGTGGCGTATATCCAGCAAACCAGCTATCTCTGTTTGCATCAGCTGGGATGTCATATTTTTGAAGAACTGATTCATCAAAGTTTTGTGTTCCTGTTTTACCTGCTACGTCAACACCTGAAACGTATGCTGTTGGACCTGTACCACCAGAACCAGGTTTTACTACGTCACGAAGAACGTCAGTAACCATATAAGCTGTATAGTCTTGCATTGCGCGATGTTCTTTCGGTTTAAAGCTTTTCTTTTTCCCGTCCGGGAAGGTTACTTCTTTTACGAAGTGTGGTTTATTATAGTTACCACTATTACCAAAGGTTGCATATGCACCTGCTACTTCTAATGGAGAACTATCGTTACTACCGATTGCTGTTGATTCGTAGACTTTTCCTTCTTTAAAGGTCATGCCTAAACCTTCAGCAAATTCTTTTGACTTATTAAGACCAACTGTTTGTGCTGTCTTTAAAGCTGGAATGTTTAATGACTTTTTCAAAGCTTCACGTAGTGAAACGTCACCTTTGTAACTCTTTGTTGCATTTTGTATTTTCTTACCATTGGAATACGTATACTCTGAGTCGTTTAATTGATGGTATGTAGACCATTGTAAATTTTCAATTGCCGGACCGTAGTCGAAAATTGGTTTCATTGTTGAACCAACTTGGCGTTTTAAATCAGTTGCCATATTATGACCTTTGAAAGTAGACTTACTTTCTTTACGTCCAGCACCAATTGCTCGAACTTCTCCAGACTGTGTATCCATAAATACGAATGACCCTTGGAATTGATCGTCCGGATACTTAATAAGATTGCCATCCATAATTTTGTCGGCGTAATCTTGAGCATCTTGATCAAGTGTTGTATGAATCGTTAAACCATCTGAACCGATATTTACATCAGGATATTCTTTTTCAACTTCTTTTACAACCGCATCTAAAAATGCTTGATACTTCATCTCAGTTACTTCTGAAGACGGTTGAAGGCCCTCAGTTACTGGAATCTTAACGGCGTTATTCATTTCTTCTTTTGTTATATAACCATGTCGATTCATTAATGATAATACGACATTACGACGATTTGTTGCTCGTTCAACATTTTCTTTTTTTGTTGGATCATAAATGTTTGGACCTTGGGGTAAACCAGCGAGCATAGCAGCTTCATGTAATTGCAAGTCTTTTAAATCTTTACCATAATATTTTTGCGCTGCTGTCGCAATACCGTATGAACGGTTACCTAAATTAATCTTATTTAAGTACATTTCTAAAATCTCATGTTTAGAGTATTGTTGCTCTAATTTGTAAGATAAGTACCATTCTTGCACTTTTCTTTTAGCAGTTTTGTCCATCGTTAGAAAGTAGTTTTTAACGACTTGCTGTGTAATCGTACTACCACCTTGGGAACCGAAACCACCAGTGACATTTTCCATAACTGCTTTTGTAGTTCGTTTAAAATCAATTCCATTATGATCATAGAAACGCGAATCCTCAGTTGCAAGAAATGCATTTTCAACTACTTTTGGAATTTGATCATAAGTAACATGTGTTCGTTTTTCAGCACCGTATTCATAAAAGAAATTTCCGTTTTTATCGAGAAACTTTGTTGATAAAGGATTAACAAGTTTGGATTTGTCTAATTTTGGAGCGTCCTTTACCATAACAAAGAAAGCGGAAACGCCGGCTACAAGACCAACGATACCAAGAAGTAGACAACCTATAAGGAATTTCTTGAAAAAGGAGCCTTTTTTCTTTGGTTTTTCTTCTTTATGTGTTTTTTTCTCTTGATTTTTCACATGATTTCGTTCTGTACGAGAACGATAATTATCTGACATTATACTTTCTCCTACCTTTCATTCTCTCCCCCAAAAGTCGAAAAAAGAGCCTTAGTGATGACTCTATCACGAAAAATAAACCATGTCTAGTACACGGATATAGTCAATCCGAGGGTGATAACCGCATGATAATAAGGATCCATGCTCTTCTATTTCTTCTTTCGTAATCGACTTGCGTCCACCAGTATTTTGACGATTCCAAAATGCAATAATATGTTTTGCATCTAGTAAATAAAATTCATCAAAAAGTGTAAATTTAATAATAACAAATGCAATTCCATTATGAGCAACCACTTGCTTCATATGTTCAATTTGATGAAGGTGGAAGTTTTGAAGTGGGAAACTAGTTTTATTTTTGGTTTCCTTTGCTTCAAAATCGATGTATTTCCCTTTGTATACACCGTTGTAATCTGTTGTAGAAGGTTGTTTAAAATACGCTTCTTTTACCACTGCAGCACTTCGAGCGGGGTAATCTACTTTTACAATTTGAAGAGGTGTAGGCTTTTTATGTACACATGCAATATTATGGGTTAAGTAATATTGATTTGTTTCATTCAATTCCTCTTCAAGGGACATACCTCTATTACTATAAGTATGTGTTTTTATAGGTGTTTTTTGAGGTTGTGAAGCTTGATTATACCTTTTTCCATTTGGGTAACGAATGGTCATAGTGTGTCCACCCCCAACTTGCTAAGAATTACTTACAAAGGTGATTATATCAAAAAATGAAAAAAGATGTGACCTTTTTGATGAAAGGTATGATGACTTATTTATGTTTACATGGAATGATTATATGAAAATTAAACAAAATCGAGAAAAAAATTTTTGTATAGAGGAAGAAAAAGCAATCATTCACAATATTAAAAAGAAAACAGAAATAGCTAATGTGGACAATATTTCTCGGACACAATCTTATCAAGAATATTATTTAAGAAATAGTGAAATCAGGTGGGCCTTTTTAGCGAGTATGGTTTCGAGAAATGCGGGCTGGAATATGACTGATTTAGAAGGGAGATATTATGCTACTGTTTTACCTAGAACGGTAAAAAAACATTTATTTCTTCTGTACGAACAGGCTAATTGGATTATTTTTTTAGATGCATTTCCTCAGCTATTATTGTATGAGGAAAGTAAGAAGAGACATGCACCTCTCTTTCATTTGTTGCAATACTTCAATGTATCAATTTTTATGGAAAAAGAATGGTTACTTTTCTGGGAAAGAAGAGATATGAATAGACTTATGACAGCGCTTATTATAAATGAACAAAATAAAATTCAAAAACCAGTCATTGAGAACACATATTTTAAAAAACATGTATTCCATACTGCACTTTTTAAAGTACAAGAAAGACTTCATATTAGTGCAGTTATCTTCCCAACAATTGAAGGGAGAATGTATGGGTTTTCGGTTTATCAATTTGAAACGTTACAAAAGCGTATAGAACTAGGAAAAAAATTAGCATGGTTATTGTTTCATCCAATTTATAATGGTTCGTTTTATAAGTTTGCACTGCAAACTACACATACTGGGTCTAGAGAAGATTATGAAGTTTACGCAAAGGAAACTCGAAAGTCTTATACGCCAACACTTAGAGATATTTATCCTGTTATTTTACATGAAGAAATAAAAATGAGAGATTGGTTTTGTGCAAATATGAAAATGAATGTGTTATTTGTACTTGAAGAACCTAAAGGGGAAGTTAATATAACAGAATGGTATAGAAGAAAGAGAGAACAAATCTATAGGCTATCTATCGTAAACCGTTTTGCTAAAAGGATCGATGAGTTCATGATATAATAAAAAAGAAGTCCCGTCTTCCATTTTGAAGACGGGACTTCTTAATTTGAAAAAATCCTGCTATGCGTGCTACAACTTTAATTTCAAAACGTAATGCTAGTAGGAGATTAAGGATGATTTGAAATTTAAATGTTCGTAATAAAGTCTCGCTTTATGTAGCAGGGAAGTTTGGACCATCTAGCTTTGGATTGCCAGTCTCGGGTTTATTTTGTTGTTTGTTTTGGTTTTTCTTTTTTTCATTTTTGTTCTTTGCCATTGTAATACACCTCCTTTTTGTATTGTTACCATTTCTATAAATGACATACGAAATGATTTCTTTGACGAATAACAACTAGTTTTGTCATGTGGGCAGGAGTGGTGAATCATTCGGCGAAATTACATGACAAAGGAAAAGCAAAGAAGGAGGCGTTTTGTATATGGCGATGGTTCAGAAGGAAGATGTAATGAAAAAAATGGATCAAATGTTAAGTTCTCTCGATTTGCTGGAAATGAATATAGGGATTAGAATGAATCATGCATTAAAGGATGCGAGTGAAAAAATATGTAATAAGATAGAAATAACAGAAATGCATATTGAACATATGGAAAATAAATTAGTGCATCACGAAGAAAAAGGGAATTGGGTGAAGACATTTCAAACCGTCGTAGTGAGTGCATAATAAGGTGGGAAAGAAATGAAGAATGAAGCATTAATACAGTCTTCAGAAAAACTCATGCAGTATAATAATGAAGCGAATGTAAAAAAAAGAGAACTAACTGAATACGACTTTTATAAGGATATGAAACCGTTTGTAGATATGGTAGATGAGGAATTAAAGAAGTGGAAAGAACTAGCTTATACGTGGATTAAAGAAGAAAAGCCAAAGTATATACATGTACAGCAAATTGATCAAGTATACGATAATTTACAAACGAATGTGTTGCAATGCTTTGTAAATAAAGGTAAAGGTAAACGATTCTTTGAAACACACCAAGCCATTTCGTATACTTTGCAAAATATAGTTGAGCAATGTAAATAACAAGAGGGAGAGCCCTCTTGTTATTTTTATGCTTCTGTCATTGTTGTAGGTTTTGTTGCGCCGTTTATTTCTAATTCTTTTATTAATGTTCGATAATCTGATATGCATATTTTTCCTTCGAGATACCAATGTCTCGCAAAGTCTAATAATTCATTTGCATTCTCTGTGCAATACCCCTTTTTTTGAGAAAACGCTTGTTTTAAATCCCCTAATACCATGTTGATTCCTCCCCCATGAGAATCTTCTTCTTAATTATCATAGCATGGAAGGGTTTTCTTTTTTAATTTTTTAAAAATTTAAACTTCCGACAAAAATAGACATATATTCCATCACACATATTATTTTATAGGTACATATTATATATGTAGAAACTTATGTGAAGGAGGAGAGAATGCATGTTTCAACAACCTAACGTATATCAGCAAACGAATCCATATGCACAGCAAAATATGTACCAATATAATACGGATACATATTTACGGTATAATATGTATCCTTTCGAGCCTTATTATGGAAATCAAAATTATTATCAACCGTTTGAAGTGTCCTTTATGAATCAAGCTCAACAACCACAACAGCAGCAACCTTATGTGAATCAAGCTCAACAATCACAAGCTCAGCAACCATACATGAATCAACCACAGCAGCAGCCTTATATGAATTCGCAATATTATATGCCACCACCATCGCCGTATGCTAATCAACAAGCGATGTTTTATCCACCAAAACAACCGTACCCGACGCAGGGTAAGCAAAAGCAACCACAGCCAAGCCAGTTTTCTAGTTTTGTTTCTCAATTTAAAACATCAGATGGTAACTATGATGTAAATAAAATGATGAATACAGCTGGACAAATGATGAATGCGATGAATCAAGTGACAGGTATTGTAAAGCAAGTTGGAGGCTTTTTTGGTAAGTGATGTTGAAGGATTGTCTATAAAAACAATGTAAATGAAATAAAGGACTAGACAAATTTCCTTGTAATAAATGGGTATATATAACAAACGGCTTTCTCTCTTTTCTCATACTGTAAAGTGTAATCAGATTTTTTTAACGAGAGAGGAGAGAAAAAACTATGCATCATTGTCATCCTTGCTTTGGAGGGCATAAGCCTACAGGACCTATTTGTACGACTGCTCCTGTCATTCATCCGACGAAACAATGCGTAACACACTCTTTTTCAACAACGGTGGTGCCACACATTTTCCCAACACATACAACACATGTACATCATCAACAAATTAAAAACCAAAACTTCTTCCCGCAAACAAATTCAAATGTAAATGTTGTGGACCCAATCGACCCAGGATTCGGCGGCGGATGTGGACCGTGTGGCCATGGTCATCATGGACATCATGGACATCACGTATCACCATTTGGTCCAGGACCAAATGTATCTCCGTTTGGACCAAACGTATCACCATTCGGACCGAATATTGGACCAAACGTATCACCATTCGGTCCAAATATCGGACCAAACGTTGGTGGAATGTTTAAAAAGTAAATGATATGTTAGAACTAGCGAAATGCTAGTTCTTTTTTTGTAATTGGAGTGTTGATATGAAAGTTATTGCAGTAACAGGATATAAGCCATTTGAACTTGGAATATTTAAAAATGATCATCCAGGGGTGGAGTGTATAAAGAAAGCGTTACACCGTAAATTAACCAATTTTGTAGAAGATGGTTTAGAGTGGGTTATAATAAGTGGCCAATTAGGTGTAGAATTATGGGCTGCTGAAGTTGTTTTTGAAATGCAAGTAGAATATCCAGATTTAAAATTAGCGGTATTCACTCCGTTTTTAGAACAAGAAGAAAATTGGAAAGAAGATAATCGTGAATATTATGAATTTATCCTTTCTCAAGCAGACCATGTTGATAGTATCACGAAACGGAAGTATGAAAGTCCAGAGCAATTTAAATTAAAAAATCAATTTTTTATTGAAAAAAGTGATGCGCTTTTAGCGGTATACGATGAAGAAAAACCAGGAAGTCCCAAATATATTGTAGAAGCAGCAAAGAAAAAAGGAGAAATAGAAAATTATCACAGTTATTTCATTCTTTTTTCTGATTTACAAGATATAATAGAAGAGGAACAGTGGAATAATGCAGAGTAAATATGTAATATAGTACTCGTATATATGATTGACAAAAAGCATTGTTTCTGAAAAAATTTAGTTAATGAAAGTTTTGGTAAAAATTTGAGGTGAAGAAAATGATTTCGGATAAAATTAAATTAACAGCGAAAGATATTTTAGAAAAAGAATTTAAAACAGGTATGAGAGGTTATCAGCAAGAAGAAGTAGACAAGTTTCTTGATATGATCATTAAAGACTATGAAGCTTTCCACAAAGAGTTTGAGCAATTAAAGCAACAAAATGCTCGTTTAAAGCGTGAATTAGAGGAACAAAAACTAGCAGTAACGCAAGTTCCACAACAACCTGTACAAACACCAGTTGCACAACCAGTTTATAACAACACGAATACGGATATTTTAAAACGCTTATCTAACTTAGAAAAAGCTGTATTTGGAAGTAAGTTATACGAATGATGTAAGGTGGGAAAAGGTTTAAGCATTTTACATAGAAAAAAACGTTGCAAAATCTTTTTGTTTCCACTATACTAATGGATGTCATAACGTTTGGGTAATCGCTGCAACGCCAACGTTGTAGAGGAAAGTCCATGCTCGCACGGCCTGAGATGGCTGTAGTGTTCGTGCCTAGCCAATTCATAAGCTAGGGTATTCTGGCTGTAATGCTGGTTTAACGGCAGGGAAAAAACCTAAGTCCTTTCGGATATGGTTTGACTACCTTTAAAGTGCCACAGTGACGAAGTCCTTGAAGAAATGATAGGAGTGGAACGAGGTAAACCCCACGAGCGAGAAACCCAAATAATGGTAGGGGAATCTTTTCCAAGGAAATGAACGACGGGAAAGGACAGGTTTTATAACCTGTAGATAGATGATTGCCACCGGAGTACGAGGCGTGGGCCGTTTGTAGTACAAAGGAACAGAACATGGCTTACAGAACGTTATGAACCAACTATGAAATAACTCAGCTCTCCTTTGTTAGAGGAGGGCTTTTTATTTGTATGAAGTTATAAAGTATGAGTTAAAATGGTTAATGAGAAAATTTTTCGTGAAATGTAATGATTAATAGGACCAATTGCTATTAATTATTGTTTGAATATACATAAGAGGTGAATGCAAATGGGAAAAGTTACTTTAATTGCAACAGCGGCAATGGGTATTGAAGCGTTAGTTGCCCGAGAAGTTCGCGATCTTGGTTATGAATGTCAAGTAGAAAACAGCAAAGTAACATTTGAAGCAGATGAAAAGGCGATTTGTCGTACGAATTTATGGTTACGTACTGCGGACCGTGTAAAAATTAAAGTTGGCGAATTTAAAGCAACAACATTTGATGAGCTATTTGAAAAAACGAAAGCATTAAACTGGGGAGATTATATTCCAGAGAATGGTGAATTCCCTGTTATCGGAAAATCTTTAAAATCTGAATTATTCAGTGTTTCGGATTGCCAACGTATCGTTAAAAAAGCTGTCGTTGAAAAATTAAAAACAACATATAAACGTACAACTTGGTTTGAAGAAGATGGCCCGTTATTCCGTATCGAGATTGCAATGCTAAAGGATATTGCGACATTAACAATTGATGCGAGCGGTGTTGGACTTCATAAACGTGGATACCGTATGGATCAAGGGGAAGCTCCGTTAAAAGAAACATTAGCTGCGTCTTTAATTAAATTAACAAACTGGAAGCCGGATCGTCCATTTGTTGATCCATTCTGTGGATCAGGTACAATTCCGATTGAAGCAGCATTAATTGGACAAAACATTGCACCAGGATTTAACCGTGGTTTCGCATCTGACGAGTGGGGCTGGGTAGGTAAACAAAACTGGCGTGAAGCTCGTCAAGAAGCTGAAGATTTAGCGAACTATGATCAACAATTACAAATCATTGGATCCGATATTGATCATCGTATGATTCGAGTTGCTCAAGATAACGCAGAAGAAGTAGGCTTGGGCGATTTAATTACATTTAAACAAATGCAAGTAAAAGATTTCACAACAAAAGAGGATTATGGCTACGTTGTAACGAATCCTCCATACGGAGAACGTTTAAGTGAAAAAGCACTTGTTGAACAATTGTACAAAGAAATGGGACAAGTATTCCGCCCATTAGATACATGGTCAGCGTATGTATTAACAAGCTACGAAGCATTTGAGAAGTGTTACGGAAAAGAAGCGTCGAAGAAGCGTAAGCTGTTTAACGGATTTATCCGTACAGATTACTACCAATACTTCGGAAAACGTCCACCGCGTAATTCATAGTATAAAACTCCTCCAGCGCGCATATACTGGCTATTATGTAATGCGTAAAGGAGGAAGTGATATGGATAATTTCCAATTATCAATGATTCAAAAAGCTATTCACCGTACGTATGATGAGCTCGGAAAAGAAGTGGATAGTCAAGATGCGATTGTAGATGAAATACAAAAAGCACAAGAAGAATATTTGTCAGCTCTTTCACATGAAACAGCGATTGATAAAAGGTATTTAAAGTCATTAATATAGAAGAAAATTTTCCTTTTTCGAAAGGAAAATTTTTTTTCGTGTATTTATATGTATGGCAACAGGGGAAAGTAGCTGCACACATATGAGTAGCGGTTGCTATTATCTTTTTATAGAAAAACTTTTTGGTTGGAGGCTAAGGATGTTTACTGAGAAGAGATTACCATTTGAAGTAGGAAAACAAGACAATTTTTATGATAAGTTGAATGAGTGGATTGGAGATGTGTTTTACGACATCCTTCCGGAAAAAGGTTTTGAAGAGCGTGATGAACAAATTTTTATGGCGTTTCAATTAGAGCGTGCTTTCCAAGAAAAGAAAGTTATGTTCGCAGAAGCGGGTGTAGGAACAGGGAAAACTATTGTATATCTTCTATATGCAATTTGCTATGCGCGTTATACTGGAAAACCAGCTATAATTGCTTGTGCAGATGAAACGTTAATTGAGCAGCTTGTGAAAGAAGAAGGGGACATTGCTAAGTTATCTGAAGCATTAGGGCTATCTGTTGATGTAAGGCTTGCAAAATCAATGGATAATTATTTATGCTTACGTAAACTTGAAGATGTTATGAGTGGACGAGCTCCAGAAGTAATTGAAGACGTATATTATGAATTACCACAATTCGTATTTGATCATGGTACGATGCAAAACTTTACTCACTATGGTGACCGAAAAGAATTTCCACTATTAAATGACGAAGAATGGTCAAAAGTAAATTGGGATTACTTCCAAGATTGCTTCACTTGTGATTCTCGTCATCGTTGCGGTCAAACTCTTTCTCGTGAACATTATCGTAAAGCAGCAGATTTAATTATTTGTTCTCAAGATTTTTATATGGATCATATTTGGACGTACGATGCTCGAAAGCGTGAAGGACAAATTCCATTATTACCAGAAAGTAGTTGTGTTGTATTCGATGAAGGACATCTTGTAGAATATGCAGCTCAAAAAGCTTTAACATATCGTTTAAAGCAAACGATGATGGAGCAACTTTTAACGAGATTATTACAAAACGATATTCGTGAAGAGTTTGCACATTTAGTAGAAGAAACAATTTGGCAAACAGAGCGATTCTTTGATGTGTTACAAGAAAACAAAAAAGAAATTGCCGGTTCTGATCGTTTAGAAATTACTGTGACAGAAAAAGTAACAGCTGAAGCAAAACGACTTTATGCGAAAATTGGTGAAGTCGGTGATGCGTTAGTATTTGAAAGTGAAATGCATACAGTAAATACGTATGATTTAAATATCGTTGATGAACATTTAGATGTATTAGAACATTCACTTCGTCTATTCATGCATGAGAAAAATGTAATTACATGGGGTGAAGAAGGTGATGGAGCCTTCACGTTAGTAATTATGCCACGTGCAGTTGAAGAAGTATTACAAGAGAAAGTATTCTCGAAGAAAATCCCGTATATCTTCTCATCTGCTACATTATCTAATAACGATTCATTCGCATTTACAGCAAATAGCCTGGGGGTAAAAGATTACTTATCATTCTCAGTTGCCTCACCATTTGATTATGAAGAGCAAATGGCAGTAAACTTACTATCGCATACGAAAGAAAATGAGTGGGAAAGAAAGTGTCAATATACACTTGAAAATATACAGAAAACAAACGGACGTACACTTGTATTATTCCGTACAACGCAAGAACTTGCAGCTTTTAAAGAATATGTAAGTAAAGAACAAATGTCAGTTCCGTTCCTATATGAAGGGGATCAAGAAATTAGTCAGCTCGTTTCTCGCTTCCAAAATGAAGAAGAGACTGTACTTTGTGCCGTTCATTTATGGGAAGGTTTAGACATTCCTGGTTCATCATTATCACATGTTATCATTTGGTCATTACCATTCCCTCCAAACGATCCTGTGTTTGAAGCGAAGCGTAAACATGTGAATGACCCGTTCTGGGATGTAGATGTACCATATATGATTTTACGTCTTCGTCAAGGGATTGGTCGTTTAATTCGTACGAGCGACGATAAAGGTGCTATATCAATCTTCTTATCTGATACAGAAGATGAGAAAGTGGTAGAAGCGGTGAAAAACGTACTACCGGTAGAAGGTAAAGAATTATAAGGAGAAAGCTTGGCGCTTGCCAAGCTTTTTTTCTATTATAAAAGGAATTTAGATTTCCGTGTCGAATTAAGTTTGAGGTAGAAAAGGGAGGTTTTTATACGATGACAGTAGCTACATATGAAGTAGAAAAACAATTTTTAACATATGTGAAGAAGATACAAAATTACGGAGAAGCATTAAGTTTAATGTTTTGGGACTTAAGAACAGGGGCGCCTAAAAAAGGTGTTGATCAACGTTCAGAAGTAATTGGTATGCTTTCATCCGAAGTGTTTGCTATGTCGACTTCAGATGAGATGGGGAACTATTTAACAGAGCTTGAAGCTTTAATACGTGAAGATAAACTTTCTGAAACGACGAAGAAAATGGTTGAAGAGTGTCGGAAAGAATATGATAGAAATAAGAAAATTCCACAAGCGGAATACGAAGCGTATGTGAAATTAGAAGCGAAAGCAGAGAGTGTGTGGGAAGAAGCTCGCGAAAAATCTGATTTCGAAATGTTCCGCCCGTACTTAGAAAAAATTGTTGAATTTAAAAAGAAATTTATTACATATTGGGGTTACGAAACATATAAATACAATACATTATTAGACATGTATGAGCCAGGTATTACAGTAGAAGTTTTAGATCACGTATTTGGTCAACTTCGTGAGCGCATCGTGCCGCTTGTAAAAGAAATCTCTGAGTCTAAAAAAGGATTAAAAACAAGTGCTTTATCGGAAAATTTTTCAAAAGAAAAACAAAAGAACTTTACATTAGAACTATTAAAGCAATTGAATTATGACTTTGAAGCAGGCCGTCTTGATGAAACAGTACATCCATTCGAGATTACATTAAATAGAGGGGATGTTCGTATTACGACACGCTATGACGAAAAGGATTTCCGCATGGCTGTGTTTGGAACAATTCATGAATGTGGTCATGCTGTATATGAACAAAATATTTCAGAGAAATTTGAAGGTACACCGTTATGTAGTGGAACATCTATGGGTATTCATGAGTCACAATCGTTATTCTTTGAGAACTTTATCGGCCGTAATAAATCATTCTGGAAGAAAAATTATGATTTATTAAAAGAGTATAGCAATGGTCAATTTGATGATATGTCAGTCGATGAATTTTATGATGCAATTAACGAATCGAAGCCGTCATTCATTCGTATAGAAGCAGATGAGCTTACATACCCGCTTCATGTTATGGTGCGTTATGAATTAGAGAAAGAATTATTTGATGGTACATTACAAGTGAAGGACTTACCAGCAGCTTGGAATGATAAGATGGAAGCATATTTAGGAATTCGTCCGGAAAATGATGCGCAAGGTGTATTGCAAGATGTTCACTGGGCTGGTGGCTCATTTGGATACTTCCCATCTTATGCGCTTGGTTACATGTATGCAGCGCAATTTAAGCAAAGAATGTTAAAAGACATTCCGAACTTTGATGCATTATTAGAAGAAGGAAACGTAACACCAATTCGTGAATGGTTAACAGAACATATTCACCAATATGGTAAAACGAAAAAGCCACTTGAAATTTTAGAAGATGTAACAGGCGAAGGCTTAAATGCAAACTACTTAGCCGATTATTTAGAAACGAAATATAAAGAGATTTATGAGTTGTAAAAAAAAGAGCTGCTTAATTGCAGCTCTTTTTATTAAAGGGGATGAGAGAATGGGGTATACATATACAGTAATGAAGCAAGAAGAAGCGGAGGAAATCGCGTATAACTGGCATTATGAAGGGGAATATTCTTTTTACGATATAGAGGCAGATGAAGAAGATTTAGCTGAGTTTTTAGAGGGTGAGAGTAGAGGGAATCATGTATTTTCTGTGAAAGAAAATGGTACTCTCATTGGGTTCTTTACGGTTTGTAAAATAAATAATGGAACGGTTGAGATAGGACTTGGAATGAGACCTGATATAACTGGCAATGGATTTGGTTTACAGTTCGTGAATGCTGGACTAGCTTTTAGCAAAGAAAAATACGGATGCAAATATATAACACTATCAGTAGCGACATTTAATGAGAGAGCGATAAAAGTGTATAAAAGGGCGGGATTTGAAGCGGTTGGAACGTTTATACAGAAAACAAATGGTGGTTGTTTTGAGTTCTTGAAAATGAACTATATATGTAAACGTGATTAAAAAACAGAGGGATCTTCTGTTTTTTTATTTTGATTTAGAAATATATGATACATATTTTTTACTTGTTGTAATTGAGAGTTTTGAAATTTTGGTAGAGGGTGTGTATGATAGAAGTTTAGTAGCAAATAGTAGGTTTAGCAAGGAAGGGTAGAGGTAGTATGATTACAATTAAAACGAAAAATGAAATAGATTTGATGCATGAATCTGGAAAATTACTTGCTTCATGTCATAAAGAAATTGCGAAAATGATAAAGCCAGGTATAACGACACAAGAGATTGATACGTTTGTTGAAATGTATTTAAAAAAGCATGGTGCCACATCTGAACAGAAAGGTTACAACGGGTATCCATATGCGATATGTGCATCTGTAAACGATGAAATGTGTCATGCGTTTCCGGCCGATGTTCCTTTAACTGAGGGTAATATTGTAACAATTGACACGGTAGTAAACTTAAATGGGGGTCTTTCAGATTCTGCTTGGACGTATAGAGTTGGAAAAGTTTCTGATGAAGCAGAAAAGTTGTTGTTAGTAGCTGAGAATGCTTTGTATAAAGGGATTGATCAGGCGGTAATTGGTAATCATGTAGGAGACATTGGCTATGCAATTGAAAGTTATGTAACAAATGAAGGTTTTTCTGTCGCAAGAGACTTTACGGGACATGGGATTGGTAAAGAGATTCATGAAGAACCAGCAATTTTTCATTTTGGGAAACAAGGACAAGGACCTCAGTTACAAGAAGGAATGGTAATTACAATTGAACCGATTGTAAATATAGGTATGCGATATTCTAAAGTAGATTTAAATGGGTGGACTGTACGAACGATGGACGGGAAATTATCAGCTCAATATGAGCATACAATTGCGATTACAAAAGATGGGCCAATCATTTTAACGAAGTTGTAATTGGGAATGAAAGAGTTTGCAAAACTCGAACAAAGATAGTGGTTTTTAAAAATTTGTACGTGTTTTTTTGATAAATGCTTTTCAAAGCATAAAAAGTACGTTATAATCCTTCTATAAAATAAATAGTTAGCTACACTCATATAATCGCGGGGATATGGCCTGCAAGTTTCTACCGAAGTACCGTAAATACTTTGACTATGAGTGAGGACGAATATAATTGCTTGTTTAGCATTCTTTTTTTGCGAAACTCCAAAAGCGCGTCTCTCACTTGTAACGAGTGGTGGCGGCTTTTGGAGTTTTTTTATTGCATAAGAGGGGGAACAAACATGAAAGTATTACAAGAAAAGATTTTGAACGAAGGAAAGGTTTTATCTGGTGACGTATTAAAGGTAGATGCTTTTTTAAATCATCAAATTGATCCAGTACTTATGCAAGAAATCGGAAAAGAATTTGCTAAACGTTTTAAAGAAGAGAACATTACAAAAATCGTGACGATTGAATCTTCAGGCATTGCACCATCGGTTATGGCTGCATTAGAGCTTGGTGTAAAAGTAATTTTTGCACGAAAACGTAAATCGTTAACGTTACAAGATAATATGTACGTTGCAAACGTATATTCATTTACAAAACAAGAAACAAATGAAATTTCATTATCTCGAAATCATATCGATGAAAATGATCGTGTATTAATCATCGATGACTTTTTAGCAAACGGTCAGGCTGCTTTAGGTTTAATGAGTTTAGTAGAGCAAGCCGGAGCGAGTATTGCAGGAATTGGAATTGTTATTGAAAAAGCATTTCAAGATGGAGGAAAGAAGCTTCGTGAACAAGGCGTTCGTGTTGAATCACTAGCAGAAATTGCATCACTTGATAACGGCACAGTTACATTTGTACAGCAAGAAACTGCGGAGGTGAAATAAACGATGAAGCAGCATCCATTTAAAATTGCATCGCTTGGTATGCAGCATATGCTTGCAATGTATGCTGGAGCAATTATCGTTCCGCTTATTGTGGGCGGTGGACTTGGTTTGAATCAAAAAGAGTTAACATATTTAGTCTCAATTGATTTATTAATGTGCGGCGTTGCGACAATTTTACAAGCACTATCAAATCGCTTTTTCGGTATTGGGCTTCCAGTTGTGCTTGGTTGTACATTTACAGCGGTTGGACCGATGATTGCGATTGGAAAACAATACGGTGTGTCTTCAATTTATGGAGCAATTATTGCTGCTGGGTTATTCGTTGTTATTTTTGCGAAATTATTTGGAAAACTTGTAAAACTGTTTCCACCTGTTGTAACAGGATCTGTCGTTACAGTAATTGGAGTTACACTTGTTCCAGCGGCAATTAATGATATGGCTGGAGGAGTAGGAAGTAAAGATTTCGGTAGTCTTGAAAATTTAGCATTAGCATTTGGTGTGTTACTATTTATCATCATTATGTATCGTTTCTTCGACGGATTTATTCGTTCAATCTCTATTTTGCTAGGTTTATTGTTCGGTACTATCGTTGCAGCGTTTATGGGGAAAGTAAGTTTGCAAGCGGTTGGAGAGGCGGATTGGTTCCACGGTATTCAACCATTTTACTTCGGTACACCAACATTTGAATTAACACCAATTATTACGATGATTTTAGTTGCTTGCGTAGGGATTGTAGAAGCAACGGGTGTATACTTTGCATTATCTGATATTTGCAATAAAAAAATCGGTGAAAAAGAATTAACAAAAGGCTATCGCGCAGAAGGATTAGCGATGGTGTTAGGTGGCATTTTCAACGCGTTCCCATATACAACATACTCTCAAAACGTAGGACTTGTTCAATTAACTGGAGTAAGAAATCGCGTTATTATTTATACTTGCGGTGGTATGTTAATCGTACTTGGTTTCATTCCTAAAATCGCAGCTATTACCACAATTATCCCAAAATCAGTACTGGGCGGTGCGATGTTAGCGATGTTCGGTATGGTTATGGCATATGGTATTAAAATGTTAAGTAGCGTTGATTTTGGTAAACAAGAAAACTTATTAATCGTTGCATGTTCTGTCGGAATTGGGCTTGGCGTAACAGTCGTTCCTACATTATTTTCACAACTTCCAGAAAGCATTCGTATTTTAACAGATAACGGAATTGTACTTGGAAGTGCGTCAGCAGTACTTTTAAATATCGTATTTAATATGGTGCCGCAGCGCAAAGTGAAAGTAGAAGAAGAGCCAGTATCTATGCAAAGTGCAGTAAGAGAAGCGTGAAAAAGCAAGGTCTCGTTATGAGACCTTGCTTTTCTTTTTAAGTGGCATTATTTTCCCGTACGTACCAAGACGCCAAATGTACTCAAGTGGCCCGTATTGGTAATGTGAAAGCCACCAGCGGCTAATAAAGATTTGTAACGTGTAGAAACTAATGCAGAATATTGGTCCAACCCATAATGGAGCAGGATAATAATTTTTAAGGAATAGACCAAATACAAGTAATGTAACAATTGTATGCGAGATGTAATTTGTTAATGCCATTCGTCCAACGTATTGGAATGGACGTAATAACGTTTGCCATTTTTCTTTTTGTAATAAACGCATGAGCGTGAAAATGTAGAATATGAATAACGTTTTTCCGCTAAACATTGTAAAGACCTGCATATAAATTGGTTCATAAAATGGTTTTGATAAGAAGTAACGGACCATGAAGAACCACATTGGTAATGTTAAAAGGAACATAATAATTTGCCATTTTTTAAGTTTTGGATCTAACTCTTTCGTGCGGCGGAAAATATCCTTTTTGCCGGCGTATAAACCAAGCAAAAATAGCCCAACTGTTTCTGGAAGCATAAGTAAATTTAATCCAATTCCATCAGCGTAAAATGCATGGAAACGATTTTGTATTTGTGACAGCCAGTCTTCTAATGGCATGATAGGTAAGGAAAAACCTAGCTCTTCCTTTGGTACCAATGCAACCGTAATACCAGCCATTAGCATAATGAATTGAAAAATACTCAATAAAACGATAGCCCATATTAAAATAGTACGAGGTTCTCTCTTATAAAATAAAAATAAGAAAAATCCAGCAATCGCATAAGTATGTAAAATGTCACCGTCCCATAAAAGAACGTAATGTAAGAAACCGAATAATAATAAAATAAGTAAGCGGCGAACAAACAAAGTTTTTGGGCGGTCGGTTTTCGCCTCAGCACGACTCATAAAAATATAAAAACCTAATCCGAATAAAAACGAAAAAATTGTATAAAATTTCGTTTGAATAAACATATCGTAAAATAGGCGAATATAGCTGTCTATCCCTTCGTAAATTCCTGAAAGATCACGTGAGTCAACCCCGGCGATAACAGGCCAATTCACAAGAAAAATACCTAGTACAGCTATGCCTCTAATAATATCGATGGAGTGTATCCTCTCGCCATGTGTGAGATTTTGCGTCATTTTTTTCCTCCTTGTTAAGTAATTCCCTTTTATTATACAAAATGTAAGATGGAGGGGATAGGCGATATTTCCATTTTTTTAAACTGTTAAGTTATGTAGGATAAGATATAATAAGAGTGCACAATAAGTTTTACCCTTTTTCAAAACAGGCAGTAAAGCTCCTTCTTATAAGGAGCTTTCTTTATGAAAAGTGTTGATAATGATTCTCTTTAATGATAAAATATATTTAAAATTGATAATCATTATCAAAAAAGGTTGGTGCGTAAGTATGGTATATACATTAGTAGCAGGTACAGTCGCTGTATATGCAGTTATTGCGAAGTATGTTTTAAATGGAGTAGGAACAGCAAAATGAGTGATATGACATAAAATCCCTTTCATTTGTAAAAAGAATGAAAGGGATTTTTTATTTTTAATGAGAATATGCTGAAAATTTAGTATGATAGTAAAGTGAAACTGTAATCAATGGGTAGGTGTAACTCTCACTGGTTATGAGCTCGCAATTAGCGGGAAAAAGTATATACATCTTGGATAAAGGGGAACAAGGGGATGACAAACATAGTACAGACAAACGGTATGAAAAAACTTGTTTGTTTTTATGAAGAGTGGCAAAAACACGGCGATGCAGAGAATAGTTTAAAGTTGTTTGAGGTGATTCAAAAATATAAACAAGAACAGCTTATGATAGCGTTCTGTGGTCACTTCTCTGCGGGGAAATCAACGATGATGAATCATCTATATAAAGCGCAGCTGTTACCAACAAGTCCAATTCCGACAAGCGCTAACGTTGTCAAAATTGAAAAAGGAATGGATCGTGTTGTTGTAACGGTTAAATCCGGAGAACAGTACGAGTATGACGGTGCATATTCAGCTGAAGAATTAAAACAAATTTGTAAAGATGGTGATGAGGTAATTGGTGTTCACATTTATCGGAATGATGCGCCAATTCCTGAAGGTGTTATGTTAGTAGATACACCAGGGATTGACTCAACAGATGATGCCCATCAATTAGCGACAGAATCAACGCTACATCTAGCAGACGTAATTTTTTATATGATGGATTATAATCACGTCCAATCGGAAGTGAATTTGCAATTTGTTAAAGAATTGAAACAACGTAATAAAACGGTTTATCTCGTTGTCAATCAAATAGATAAACATAAAGAAAATGAATTGTCGTTTGAGAATTATAAAGATAGTGTAAAGCAATCGTTCTCTAACTGGGATATTGAAGTAGATGGAGTATATTATACGTCATTACGAATGATGAACCATCCACATAATGAAATTGGAAGCTTAGAAACGTTAATTACTTCTATTATGAAAGAAAAAGAGCAGTATGTAAGGACTGGAATGGAGCGAGAAACAGAATATTTAATGGGGGAACATTTCTCGTTTATTGTTTCTGAAAATGAAAAAGCTCTTTTGAAATATGAGGAAGAGTTAGCATCACCACTTTCTATTTCAGAGGTAGTTGAAAAGAAGGAAGAGTTAACGGAAGCGAAAAATCGTGAGGCAAGTAAAGAGTCTCATGTGAGAAATGAATTTATAAAAGGCCTACAAGCTATATTAGATAACGCGTATTTAATGCCATTTGAAATGAGAGAATTGGCAAATGCGTACTTAGAAACGAAATTAACAAAGTTTAAAGTCGGTTTGCTATTTGCGAAAGGAAAGACGGAGCAAGAAAAACAAAGGCGTGTAGAGGCGTTTTATTCTGCCCTTCAAAAGACCGTTGAAACGCAGCTTGATTTTCATGTGAAGGAATTTATTGTAGCCTTTTTAAAAGAAGAAGGATTGTTCACGGAGGAAATTGGGAAAGACATATATGGGTTAGAAATTGCTTTCGGACCAGAAATGTTGGCTGAGGTAATTAAACAAGGCGCAGGTTTCACAGGTGATTACTTACTTCTTTATACAGCGGATGTAGCGAATGAACTAAAGAAGCGTTATTTTATAAAAGCACAGCAAATTTTTGATAAAAGTGCGGTCGTTTTAAAGCAAAAGGTGAGGGAAGCAGTTGCTCGTATTGAAGAAGAGATTGAAACATATACGATGTTGCAAACGGCGAAAGAAACACAATTACAATACAATAACAATTTGGCGGCATATGAAGCCTATTTACGAAATGTTTGGCACGATCATGTTGCTACGCCTGAAGGTTTGCAAATAGATGAGATATTGCAAAGGGAAAAGCAAATTGTTAGTGAGAAATTTACACTACAAGAGCAGGAAATCGTAAACGATAACGTAGCGATTCATGAAGAAGAGCTGAAAGGAACGGCGGCTTTAAATATTCAGCGGATATTAGAGAAAGTGAAAAAAGCTGAAACGATATTAGAGCCATTGCCAGCGCTGAAACATGTACAGCAAGAGGTAATAGAGAAAAGAAGACGTGTAGAAACAAAACAATTTACAGTAGCGTTATTCGGGGCATTTAGTGCTGGAAAATCATCATTTGCCAATGCCTTACTCGGTGAGAAAGTACTTCCTGTATCACCAAACCCGACGACGGCAACGATTAATCAAATTTTGCCGGTTACAGAGGAAAAACCACATGGAACAGTAATTGTTCAGTTTAAATCAAAGCAAGCGTTATTAGAAGATATGAAAGCTGTTTATAAGCTGTTTCATTATGAGATTGCTACGTTAGATGAAGCGTTAGCACAAATTGATAAAGTTATGAAATATCCTTCACCAACTGGGAAGCAAAAAACAACATTTAGCTTTTTACGAGCGGTACAAAAAGGGTATGATGCAGTTTCTACTTATTTAGGAGAACAAGTACAAGTTACATTAGAAGAGTTCTCTGATTATGTAGCGAATGAAGAGAAATCATGCTTCGTTGAGTATATGGAACTTTATTATGATTGTGCTTTAACAAGGCAGGGAGTAGCGCTTGTAGACACACCTGGAGCGGATTCTATCAATGCTCGCCATACGGATGTTGCATTTCAGTATATTAAAAACGCAGATGCTATTTTATTTGTAACATATTATAACCATGTATTCTCTCGTGCTGACCGTGAATTTTTAATTCAGCTTGGTCGTGTAAAGGATACTTTTGCCCTTGATAAAATGTTCTTCTTAATTAATGCTGCGGATTTAGCAGAGTCTGAAGAAGAACTTGAAATGGTAAAAGGTTATATCGCAGATCAGCTACTACAATACGGTATTAGAAATCCGCGTTTATTTGCAATTTCAAGTTTATGTGCGCTTGAAGAGAAACAAGGAAAGAATGTTGAAAAAGAGAAGTATGGTATTTTACAAAACTCTGGGATTACTAAGTTTGAGGAATCATTTACGTCCTTTATGATGAGAGATTTAATGCTTGTTTCTGTGCATGCTCTATATGGTGCGTTGCAAGGGGCAGATCAGCTTTTAGTAAACATGATAAAGGGTGCAAAGCAGGGGAATGAAGAGAAAGAGAAGCAAACGAAAAAATATGAAGCAGAGCGTGATCAACTACTTCATATCATTTCTTCATATAGTGTACTTGCTGAAGAACAGGCGATGCAAAATGAAGTGAAAGAGTTGCTTTATTACGTGCAACAGCGTCTATTCCTCCGCTATAATGATGTGTTTACTGAATTTATTAATCCGGCATCACTTCGAACGGATGGAAATGTGAAAACACAATTGCAACAGTGTGTTATGGAATTAGTAGCATTTATTCAGCATGATTTATTACAAGAAATGCGTGCGACATCATTACGCCTTGAAAAATGGATAGACGAAGCGATGAAGCGTGCAAAGGATGAAATTGTAGTGAACTGTAAAGTAGAAAATGAATCAATTTCTATGAATGGAACAGTGGAGTATGAATACAAAGATATTACACATAAAGAACCGTTCCCTTCAGTTGAAATAAAAGATTTCAAAAAAGCACTGGCACATTTTAAAAATGAGAAAAGCTTTTTTGAAAAGAATGACAAAGCTTTTATGCAAGAAGACGCTAAATCTGTATTAGAACCGCTCGTATCAAACTATGTAGCTGATGAAAAACATTTATTTGTTCATCATTATAAGCAAGAGTGGGATATGAAGTGGAATTTATTCCAAAAAGTGATGCAGCAAGATGTGATGAACTATTATGAAAGTATATTGTTTGCATTGGCTGAAACGATCGATGTATCTCTATATGAACAAAGTAAAGAACAATTGCAAAAGCAGTTAGTAGAGATTGAAAAAGAAATTTATGTTATATAGTCGTTATGAGAAAAAGATTCGTTCAATTTTCTTTTGAAGTACAGTATCTAAAGATTTTACAAATCCAGCAAATTCATCGGTAGAAATCATATGAGTAAGAACGAGTCGTCTGCCATCTGGTGTTTCACCGCATAAGACGAATGAAGAAAATTCATATGTTTTGTTTTCAACTACTAATTTTGGATAGGAATACGTGTCGCTTTTCTTCTTCTTTCCATCAATAGAGATGACGTTGCATTTTTTCTCATTGTTGTCCATGGTGAATCCCTCCTTTCTATTATTTATGGTAGACAAGGAGGGTTTAGAACAATAGAGAAGGGGGAATTTTTTATGTCTGTTGTAATAGAACGTATTCCAAAAGAGGCTATACCGAAGGCTTTATTGTTACTTGCGGATCCAAGTGAACGGCAAATAGCTACGTATGTACAAAGAGGATTAACATACGTAGCTAAGCAGGGGGGGAGCGTTATCGGTGTATATGTTCTTTTGGAAACAAGGCCAAAGACGATGGAAATCATGAATATTGCGGTTGCAGAGCATTTGCAAGGAAAAGGGATTGGGAAGAAGCTATTAAGGCATGCTGTAGAAACTGCTATAGGATATGGTATGTCAAAACTTGAAGTTGGTACAGGCAATTCTAGTGTTTCACAACTTGCTTTATATCAAAAATGTGGATTTCGTATTTTTTCTATTGATTTTGATTACTTTTCGAAGCATTATGAAGAAGAGATTATTGAAAATGGGATTGTATGTCGTGATATGATCCGGCTTGCAATGGAATTGAATAAAAACGTATAACTATTTAGGGGGAAGAGAAGATGGAAGTACATAAAGCAATTACAGCACATTCTCGTAAACAAAATGAAAGTGTAAAAGCATGTTTACAATTAGATGCACAGCGTGAAGCAGCTATTGAAGCTGCCGTATCTCTTGCGTCAAATGGGAAAGAATTTTCGGTTGATGTCATTAATGTTGTAACGAAGCAGATTAATGATCTTGCAAAAAATGGTGTTACCTTGCAGCGTAAATATGTTACAGAAGAAATGGTTATGGAGTATGTAAGTCGTTTGAAAGAGAAAGAAGGTCGTTAAAGATGATAGTTACAGTCGAATGGTTACGTGAGCATATAGAAGATGAGAATGTCCGTATAATCGATTGTCGTTTTGATTTAGCGAATCCTAATTGGGGTAGAGAAAAGTATGAAGAAGGACATATTCCTCATGCGTTATATTTTGATTTGAATTTAGATTTATCAAGTCCTATAGCAGAACATGGTGGCCGCCATCCTTTACCAAATATTGAGGAGTTTGCAGACAAGCTTTCGAAGGCTGGTATTGATGAACATACGACAGTAATTGCGTATGACAGTCAAGCCGGTGCAAATGCTGCTCGTTTATGGTGGTTATGTAACTATGTAGGACATGAGAAAGTATATATATTAGATGGTGGTTTCCAGGCTTGGAAAGAGAATGGACTACCGACAACAGCGGAAATTCCTGTTGCTATACGAAAAACATTCAAAGCTAATATACAAGATCATATGCTTGTAACGATGGAAACGGTCAGAGAGAATATCCGTGCAGGTGCGGATGTTACATTAATTGATTCAAGAGAGCCCAAACGTTATGCTGGTGTAGAGGAACTTGTCGATCATAAAGCAGGACATATTCCAACAGCGGTAAACCATTTTTGGAAGGATGGAATGTTGCAATCAGGACAATTTAAGAATAAAGCTGGGCAACAAGAACGATTCCAAAATCTGTCGAAAGATAAGGAAACCATTGTATATTGTGGTTCTGGTGTTACGGCATGTCCAAATATCGTCGCATTAAAATTGGCTGGATTCCAAAATGTTAAATTGTATGCAGGTAGCTGGAGTGATTGGATCTCTTATCCAGAAAATCAAATTGCAAAAGAAGAAGATTAATCACTTGCATGCAAAAATAATTTGTATTAAAATAAGGTCACAAGCAAGAGATTGCTCGAAAAACTTTGTATTTTACACATTGGAAACAATGTGATAATATAACGACAAGTAAATAATACATCCTGCGGTGTGCGTAACTTATTTATGTCTAAAACCGATGTTAGTTATACGGAAGCTCAATATTTAGCGACCATCATCAAGCCTTCCTTGTGGAGGAAGATGTACGGTAACTGTGAGGGCATCCACCTGCGAGTAGCGGGTTTTTGGACATTTACGAGGAGCGGCACGTGCGGGGGTCTTATTTCAACTAACCTTATATAAAATTCCTACGGTGTACGTAGCTTATGCATGTCTTAAACCAATAAGTTTAATATGGAAGTTCAATATTTAAATGTAGCTAACATGCCATCTTTTTAAGAAGGAAGTTACAAACATTTGTGAGGGCATCCACCTGTGAGAGCAGGTTTATGGACATCTAGAGAGAACGGCATATGTGGGGCTATATAAAAACCTTACGTTTTATACGTAAGGTTTTTTTGTTGCATAGATATATTAATATTATCTTGATTCACCTGTGAAGTTTCCGTAATAAATGTAGCACTTTCTGTCTTCATCAATCTCTCTTGAATCCAAGGAGAATTCCATAGAAATGCCGTCTCGCTGAATATATATAATATCTGAATGAAGAGATGGTAAAATTTCTTCGTAGTTCCATACATCTTGACTATCTACTAAGCTTGAACTCGTTTCACTTAGTTCTCTAATTTCAAAACCGATGTGGGAGTATGTAGGGTCTGAAGGGTCATTGGCGAAAACTTCTTTTTGAATATAAATAACTGCTGTTCCGTCTGGATCAACCGAAGTTGCAGTAACAACATAAGTATTTTTCTCTTTAATAAAATATTCACAAGTCATGCGTGCGATAATTTCAGAATTAGAAATATTGGCGTAGTTCCATAAAGCAGGATACCCTTTCGTTTCATCATTAAGTCGATATTCTAAGCGCATTTTATACCTCTTCTTCCTTTTTCTTCTACTTTATCATGCCATCCTATATAATAGGAATAGAATTTAAAAAGGGGAGTGCGAAGGTGACAAAAACGAAATGGCTAGTAGGTGGTGTCGTAACGTCTTTAATGACTGGCACTTTATTTGGTTGCGCACAAGATCTTCCCCCAAAACCGAATGATAATAGTTGTTCTGATTGGGATTGGGATGATGAACTTGGGGTATGGCAGTGTGATGATAGTAGTTCAGGTTATCGTGGGCATTATTTCTATGGTGGGCGATACTATCAAAATAAATCCACTTTTAAAAATTCATCGGCGTTTAAATCGTATCAATCGTCTACTGAATTTAAAGGTGGAATTGGAAGCGGTTCAAAGGGAGGATTTGGGGGCTAAAATATGTCGCAATACATAAGGGATCGAAAAGAATTTTATTTAAAATATCCGAATTTTTGGTCGGATTTATATGAATGTGAGTATAGTTTGTTTCATGTTTTTTCTATAACAAATCAGACTTTGGACCAATTACACTTAGCGACTGAACGAATGGGCAAAATATTTTTTAAGACTGCTAGACTGCTGCGTAATCTAAGTGACGAACAGCTTCTAGATCTTGGCTTTCCATCCCCGAGTTTATCATTCATTAGAATGAAAGGGCTTTATCCTGAATCTGTAATTTCGCGATTTGATTTTGCTGTAACAGAGGATAATAAAATCAAAATGCTTGAGTTTAATAGTGATACACCAACTTTTATTGTGGAATGTTTTCAAATGAATGGGAAAGTATGTGAAAATCTAGGCTATGATGATCCAAACTCGGATCAAGAACGATTGCTATCTTCTGGTGTAACGAAAGCAGTAATGGAAGCGACAAAGGGATTAGATAATCCAAATGTTGTTTTTACAGCACATCATGAACATATCGAGGATTGGAATACCACTATGTATTTAAGTCAGCTATGCCATGTTGAAAATAAAGTAGTGCCAATGTCAGAACTTAGAATTACAAAAGATGCTCTAGTTGATAAAGATGGGGCGAAGATTGATGTTTTATATCGCCAAACATATCCGATAGAAGATTTAATTGAGGATCAAGATCCTGAAACAGGAGATTTGGTAGGTGTGGAACTGCTGCAACTTGTAAAAGCCGGAAAGCTTTTTATAATAAATCCTTTGTCAGCATTTTTACTTCAGCCAAAATCAATTCAGTGTCTTATTTGGGGGTTAGCAGAAGAAGAGGTCTTTTATACAAACGAGGAACAACAGTGGATTAAAGAATATATGTTACCTACATATTTAGAACCAGATTTATTTTTAGGAAAAGGTTCTTTCGTTCAAAAACCTTCATTTGGTAGAGAAGGAGATACAATTACGATTCGCGATAAGGATGAAAATATTATGCTTCAAAATGCACATCAAACGTATAAAACTGCACTGCCGATATTTCAAAAGTATACAGAACTGCCAGTCGTATCCTTGGAAACAGAAAAAGGGATGGAGAAACTGTCCTATGTGTTTGGTTCTTTTTTAATTGCTGGAAAAGCGAGTAGTATCGGTATTCGCGCGGGAGAAAAGATTACAGGAAATGAATCGTACTATTTACCGGTAGGTATAAAAAGGAGGGGGAAAAATGATTAATTTTTTATTATATTTAGCAGTAACACTTGGACTTTTATGTATTGGTCTGTTCTTGATGGAAGTGACAACGAAAGTTAAGGAATTTAAGTTAATGGCTCAAGGTAATAAGGCGGTAAGCTATGTGCTTGGAGGGCGATTACTTGGGTTAGCTATCGTTTTATATTCGACAGCAGCTAATTCAATTTCACTTCTTGATATGATTTCGTGGGGAGCAGTTGGGATTTTGGCTCAAATTATCGTCTTTTATTTAGCTGAGTGGCTTACACCACGCTTTAATATAAACAAAAGTCTCGAAGAAGATAATCAAGCAGTCGGTCTTTTTCTTATGTTTTTATCGCTTTCAATTGGGATTGTAATCGCTGGTTGTATAACTTATTAAAAACTTTACGTTTAAACGTAAAGTTTTTTATTTTATCCCGCTATTTGCCGGGCAACCCGATTGGTGAGGGCTAATAATCAGTGGCGGATGAACAAAACCCCCACTGATTAAAGTTTCACTTTATATACGTTAGTTTGCCATACCATTTGAAAAAATTGTAGGCTACGGTTGACATCTATTTTAAATAAGAGTAACATTTTCAATGTAATGAAAATAAGTCTCTGTTAGGTGAGGCTCCTGTATAGAGAAATGCTACTGCCCAAAAATGTCGAGAGACGCCAATGGGTCAACAGGAATGATCGAATTAAGGTTTTTCTTAACGTAGCTGGTAATGTACCTATGCTATACAGTGCTAAAACTCGGTGAGGGAGAGGTCCGTAGATTTCTAATTATATTAGAAATCGTTTATTTGTGTATGTAATGGCCGCTACTCTCTTAAGGGTAGGGGTCTTTTTTGTTACCAAGCTATGAGTAATTTCATATTATAAACTATAAAATTAAACGAGGAGGTGAGGAGCATGTCAAATTCTGACTCGGTTCCGTTACCCATATACTTCAAATCAAAAATATATGATGTAGGCAGGAAACGATTTGTTCCTCCCTCTATATTTATCACAATATAGCGTTTATAAAGCGCGAGACACTTTCACAGTAAAGTGGATAAATTGAGAAACAAAGCGTTTCTTCCTATGTTGTAAAGGAGGAGACGATAATATGTTATATGCAAACAAAACTGTGGGTAACACGTCATATAAACTAAGTAAAAAATCAATAAAAGAACAAACAATGCTCCAAAAAAATAAAGATTTATTAATTGAAATTGCAACAAGAGATGTAAAATCTGTATTTGCATATTTTAAAACAACAAGAGACGGACTATCAATGAAAGAGGCACAAAAACGTATTCAAGTATATGGCCGAAATGAACTAACTTCAAAAAGAGCACTTCTTGCAGAAGTAATGATGAAGCTAGGTGGCATGATTCCAGGTTTTTCAAAACAACGTGTGTGTGATGAATTACAACGTGAAACGATTACTGTATCTAGAGTAGAATGTTCTAGTAGTACAGGGCTAAATAGTGAACTGAAAATGATGGAGATACCTGTGCAAGAACTTGTACCTGGAGATATGATTTTTCTTTCGGCTGGAGATGCTGTGCCAGCTGATGTACGTATTATTTATGCAGATGATTTATTAGTGAATGAGTCTGTGTTAACGGGAAACGAAGCGAATATAGAGAAGTTTGAGAGCTGCTATCACCTTGAACGTAAACGGTTTATTCCATTAAAACGGATGAAAGATTATAATCCACTTGAGCTTGAAAATGTATGTTTTAAAGGTTCGCATATTGTTAGTGGAAATGCAAAAGCTATCGTTGTTTCTACTGGAAAAAATACGTATTCAGGCATCTTGCATACTTGTTGTAGTAGAACGTCTTAATGTGTTAATGATGCTAAATATACAAAAACAATGTATAATAGACAAAGTTGAGCAAAAACGTAGAATGGTAATCTATTTATATAACCTTACGTGATAACGTAAGGTTATTATTTTTTTAATAGGAGAGGAATTATGAAAAAAGTATTATTAGTTGATGGTATGGCACTATTATTTCGTGCTTTTTACGCAACAAGTGTCTACGGACAATTTATGAAACGACAAGATGGAACCCCTACGAACGGGATTCATGGTTATATGAAACATTTATTAACAGCTACGCAAGCGATCGAACCAACACATATCGTTACATGCTGGGATATGGGAAGTACGACATTTAGAACAGAATCGTTCTCGAATTATAAAGCAAATCGTGCAGCGCCACCAGAAGAATTAATTCCTCAATTTGATTTAGTGCAAGAAATGACTGCAAAATTATCCATTCCAGTTATCGGTATGAAAGGCTACGAAGCCGATGATTGTATCGGTACGCTTGCAAAACAATATTGCAATGAAGCTGAAGTTTATATTTTAACAGGTGATACGGATTTACTTCAACTTGTTGATAAGAGCGTTACAGTCATGCTTCTGCGTAAAGGAATTGGAAATTACGAATATTACACACCGGAGAAAATCATGGAAGAAAAAGGTGTAGAGCCGTGGCAAATCGTCCATGCAAAAGCTTTCATGGGAGATACAAGTGATAATTATCCAGGGGTAAAAGGTATCGGTGAAAAAACAGCGTATAAGCTTATTCAAGAGCACGGAACAGTATCCGCTGTACTAGAAAATGTAGAATCATTAACAAAAGCGCAGCGTACGAAGATTGAAAGTGATTTAGAGAACTTAAATATTTCGTTACAATTAGCCCAAATTCACTGTGAAGTTCCAATTTCATGTTCACTAGAAGAAGGATTACACACAATGGATGAAGAAAAACTTAGATTTGTTTGTGAAGAAATGAATTGGGGAAGACCTGAAATATTAATAAATATGCTATAAATAGTTTGGGAAGAGGGATGTTGCATAAGTCGAACTTTGACTTGGTGACACCTTCTTTTTGTTTTTGTAAACAGTATTATAATAAATAAAATTATGTCGAACTCAATTTTAAATATATAAATATTTCGACAAGATATAATGATAAAAGTTGATGAAAATAATAACTTTTATCATGAAGTGAATTAATTTCAACATAGTTTTAGATAATCATTTTTTCGTGTTCACAAAGTTGTCAGAAAATAAACGAGATTTTCATATGAAGTTCAAATAGAATTCACAACAATCAATTATTATAAGAACACACAGATAATTCTTTATCTTTTATATAAACCATCCCCCAAGGAGGACAATGAAAATGAGAAAAAAAGTGAGAAAATCTTTTAAACAATTATTAATTGAAAATAAACAATCACTATTAAATAATAAAGAAAATATGAAAGAAATTGAAGAGAGAATTGAGAAACGACATGTAGCATATAGTGGTGCCAGTAATTAAATAAAATAAAAAAGATAGCCTATGTAGGCTATCTTTTTTATTTTATATTGAAAAAACGCTATTCAGCTCTTTAATTTTGTAAATATGCAAGATATTTTTATAGCGTTTTTCTATCAATATTACTCATTTTTCGAGGTTGAAATTGGTATATACCAATTTTTGAGATTTTCTATTCAAAATATTACAAAAAATGTTACAATACACTCAAATTTATACTATAAAATCATTTTAATATGAAAAATTGGAATGAAAAGAAAGGAGAGGAATATGAATAAAGATGTCGCTTTGAAATGATTATTATCATTTCATTAGGAGTTGATGTAAAAAGATGAAAAGATACGAAGAATTGGACTCTATAAGAGGGATTTCTTCATTAGTAGTAATGATTGGTCATCATTTAATGATTTTTTCAGCATTTCAAAATTACAGTTATGAAGATAATAAACCATTTGTTGTGTATCTATTAAAAGAAACGCCTGCTCGTCTAATTTTTAGTAGTGGTAACGAATCAGTTATTATCTTTTTTGTTTTGAGCGGATTTGTTTTGTATGAATCTATTCAAAAAAACTATAGTAGCTATGGGTCATACCTTTTAAAACGTATATGCAGAATATATATTCCTTATATTGTGGCAATAATTATAGCTATTGTATGCCAGATTACAATTAGTGAATATGGTATTTCTTATTTAAGTGAATGGTTTAATCGCTCATGGACGATTGAAAGTTCTTCAAGCTTAATCGCACAACATATTTTATTGGTTGGGAAATATAATACAGATGCATATAACGGTGTGATTTGGTCACTTGTCCATGAAATGCGAATATCAATAATTTTCCCGTTAATTTTGATGATTTGCTTACGAAAAACGTTAAGGTGTTCATTACTATTATTGTTTAGTTTTAGTATATGTTCTGTCGTAATATTATTTTTGTTTCGCTCGGGCTTAACATTAACAAGCTATGCATTAACATTGCATTACACAGTACTGTTTTTACTAGGAGCACTAGTTGCGAAGTATAAAAATAATTTAATAGTTTTTTATAGTAATTGTACTAAAAACACGAAAATTGCATGGTTTTTATTTGCGATTTTACTTTTTATGTATGAAGGGCTTATAGGAGAAATTAAAGTGCTCAATAATTTTATATTTCGAGACTACGTAGTGGCGATAAGTGCATGTTTATTTGTCATATTAAGTTTGTCAATATCAACTTTGTCGTCCTTGCTACATAATAAATATTTGTTATATTTGGGGAAGATTTCTTACAGTCTTTATTTATACCATATTATATCGTTGTTTTCCCTTATATACATGCTCCATGAAATATTACCGTTGCCTATTATTTTAATTTTTTCACTTGTTTTTTCGTTTATACTTGCAATGCTTTCGTATGTATATGTAGAAAAATTTGCATTCGGAGTCGGAAAGTATGTAACAAAACAAGTGGATAGAAGAGAGAAAGGGTTATCTGTAAAGAGTGAATTGCAGGATGTTATTCAGAAAAGGGCGGTGAAATAATTGAAGCAAGAAATGAGTATAAAAGATTTTCAACAATTACTGAAAAGAAGATTCGTAACGATTATTTTAACGATGTGTTGTTTAACCGCTTCTTTAGTTCTTATCTCTATGTATGTTTTAAAGCCGTCATATCAATATTCAACGCAAATTCTTGTTGGGAATTTAGATGAGTTTAATAAGGAAAATTCAACAAATAAAACACAAGAAAATAAGCAACTAGTAACATCGTATGTTGATATTTTAAAAAGCCCATTAATTATTTCAACAGTCAAAAAAACTTTGAAATTAGAGCAATCAAGTTATGAATTAGCACAAAAAATCTCGGTTGTGAATACGGACAACTCACAAATTGTAACTGTTACAGTAAAAGATTCCAATCCGAAAATCGTGAAAGACATTGTAAAGACATTGGCAGAGCAATCACAAAAAAGCTTTCAACAGTACACAAATGTACAAGGGGTGAAAGTATTAACTGATCCTGAGTTACAGGAACAGGCTGAAAAATTGTTTCCGAAATTTCAACTGATCATTCCTATTTCTTTAATTGTTAGTTTTTTTGTTGGGATAGGTTTAGCTGTATTTCGAGATTATTTTGATGAACGTATATACACGGAACAGGATTTAGAGAAAATAACAACAGTCTCTGTTATTGGTCACATAAATATGGAACCAAATAGAAAAAAGAAACCTACAGAGGTTGATAAAAAATCATCTATATATCGAGGTGAACATGTCGATGTTTAGGACAAAGAAGCAGCTGCCATTCAATTTGCATGATGATCTGATGAAAGAGCAGTTTTATACGGTGTATCACGATCTGAAAAAATCCGGAAAACAACTGTTCACAGTTAGTTCAACGAAGGACAGAGGTGTTGTTGCCTCGCTTATAGTAAATATGGGTCTAGTGTTTGCGGAAATGAAAAAAAAGGTGTTACTTATTGATGTGAATTTTTCTGACCCTAAACTACATGTATTATTACAAAGTGATCACATGATAACAGTAAACGATATAATAAGCTCTTCCTCCTGCAATTATAAATCTTTTTCTAGTAATTTGTCTAATTACTTATATTGTATTCCTGCAAAAAAAACAGTACATACAGGGACGCCTTTAGTTGCTATGGATGAATTTGATAATGCGATTGCTAAGTGGAAAGAAGATTTTGATTACATTTTCGTTTATTCTTCTGAAGTATTTGAACTTCCTGCTACGCACATTATTGCCGGGAAATGCGATGGAGTGGTTTTAGCAGTTAAAAAGCAAAAAGATTCATTACGTACAGTGCAAAAAGTAATAGCGGATATAAATAGGAAAGAATGTGAATTAATAGGTATAATTTTATATTCTTGAATGTGGGGGTAACGATCCATGATTCGTGAAACAAATCAAGCCAAGTTGTATACGATTCCGGCTCAAGAAAAGCCTAGCATATTGAATCGAAGTGTAAAACGCTTGTTTGATATTATATTTTCAATCATATTGTTACTATTAACAATACCAATTATGTTGTTCTTTTGTATTATGATTACCTTAGAAACATCAGGGGCTCCAATATACTTTCAAGAACGTTTAGGTATAAACGGGAAGAAGTTTAATGTATTTAAATTAAGGTCGATGGTAAAGGATGCTGAAATGAACGGACCACAATGGGCAAAAGAAAATGATCAAAGAATTACAAAAGTTGGATTGTTTATAAGAAAAACGAGAATTGATGAATTACCGCAACTTGTAAACATTTTAAGAGGAGATATGTCTTTTGTAGGCCCTAGACCAGAGAGAGAGTTTTTTTATAATGAGTTTGATGCGTATATTCCAGAATTTAAGGAACGTTTAATAGTAAAACCAGGCTTAACAGGATGGGCACAAATAAATGGAGGGTATAATCTTGATCCAAAGGAAAAGTTGAGGCTGGACATGGAGTATATTGAAATGAAAACATTTCGGATGGACATCCGTATTTTATGTAAAACCGTTTTAATTGTATTGAACGGTAATGGTGCAAGATAAATATATATGTAAACAAACAACATATGTAAGTAGGTTACTTGCAAAGGAGAACTTGTATGGGTAGATCTATTCTAAGCAATATTATCCATCTATTTTATAGTACGATTTTAGCTAACCTTCTTCAGGCCGTCAGTTTAATTGTTTTAGCAAACTTTTTTAACGCACAACATTATGGGATGTTTAGTGTTGCCATAGCAGTGACGTTTGTTATGTTATTTTTTACAGACTTAGGACTTAGTAATACGTTTCTTCGAGAAGGGGCAAAGGATGGAGCAGATTTAGAGCAGATTTTATCATCGTATATAAAAATAAGGATGATTCTACTTATTTTTATTTCTATCATCGGTTATATTGCTATTCATTATATGTATGCGGATAAAAATTTAATTTATATGATGATAAACGTAATGTTTTTCATGTTAATAGGATTAACTTGGCAAAACATAGGGATTGCCTATTTTCAACTGACGGAACGTATGAAGTATATAGCGCTCATAAAAGTTGTATCAGCATCAGTTGTCATTATAATTACATGTTTTTGTATTTTCGGAGAGTTACCGGTGTATGTAACAGCTCGCTTATATGCTTTTGGGTATATGATTGGTGGTTTATTCAGTATATATATCATGAGAAGAAAGACGAAAATGAATATGAAAGTCGTAATTCATAAAGCGTTATTTTGGCAATTAACTCCCTTTATTATTAGCGGTTTTTTAATAATGAGTACGCCACAATTAGCGCCTATCTTGCTTAACTATACATTGCCATTAAGTATGGTAGGTGTTTTTGCAGTGGCGTACCGGATGCCGGCAGCTTTATATCAAGTACCAGGGGTAATTGCAGGTGCATTTTTTCCGGTGCTCTTTAAGCATTATAACCAGAATAATATAGAAGAGCATACGAAATTAAATTTACTTCAAATTAAATCAATGGCGATTGTAGGAATATGTATGACGATCGGTTTATATCATTTAGCACCATACTTTATTTCTATATTTTTTCATGAAGAATGGAGGAATGCAGTAGAACCACTCCAAATATTATCATTTCTTATTGTGCTACAAAGTTTAAATATTGCCATTGCTGACGGTTTAACGACGAGTGGTTGTCAAAATAAGAGGACTGTTGTGCAGTGTGTAGCATTGGTGATAGGTGGGGTTATGCTTTATAGCTTTAGTAGTCTTGGTGGAGTGATAGGAGCGGCATACGCTATGGTTTTATTTGAAATAGTCGCTTTAGTGGGATATATAGCGGTAAGTGTAGTGAAGAAAAAAATTGTATTCCAAATTGTAATACCGTATACAATTTATTTTGGTGTAACCTTTATTGGAGTGCAATATATATTGCATACATATCATTTAATTGCGCTTGTTCTTAATATACTAATTGTAGTAGCTGCCATATTCCTATATGATTATGAGCTAAAAAAACTTCTTCTTTCTTTTATAAGAAAAATACGCAAAAAGGATTATATTACGAAACAGGGGATATAGCCTATGGAAAATAATATGAAAGTATCAATGGGATGGATTATTCTTCTAATATTATTTGTCATGTTAAGTAAATACAATTTATATATTGGATTTTCATTGAAGATATATATGATTTTTTTAGTCATATATTTTTGTTTAACAATTAAAGACTTTCATATTCAAAAGTTATATTTTCATGAAGTTATATTTTTACTGTTTTATTTCATTTATTGTTTAAGCGGAATTCTTTCTATGTATTTAAATGCTAGTATTCGTATGATTTTTGGCGTGCTACTCGTTTTAGGATGCTATTTTATAATGAGAAATTTATTGGGGAATACTGAAATAGTGGTACTTGAATCATCTATTGCTTATGTAGGAATAGTATTTAATGTTGTAAGTCTACTACTCTATATAATCGGTTTACAATACTTTAGTTTATACGGTGGAGAAGAGAGAGAAATTTTTGCTGGATTATTAGTTGATAGAGGATATCCACGGTTAATTGGATTGCTAGATGATCCTAACATTTTTATTTTCTATAATACAATATTTTTTATGTACTATATGACGAATTTGCAAAATATCACTAACATCTTAGGGTTAATTTTATGTGTTACGACGAGTCTATTAACCTTTTCAAGAGGGGGAATATTAGCGCTTGTGCTTGTCATTTTTGTATATATATGTATGTCTAGTTTCGCTAAAAAAATAAAAATAATTATGAGTTTAGTATTGTTTAGTGTAGTTATTTTTAGTTTATCGAATAGTGTAATGGGGGGCCAATTAGATGACATATTAAATAAACGAATTTCTGATTTTTCCCATGATAATGGAAGTGGTAGATTTACATTATGGGAAGCTGCTTTTAAATATTATTTATCCAATCCATATATCGGAATTGGTGCGTTTAACTTCTCGAATTATTATGAGTATCAATTTAATGAAAAATTATATGTACACAATACATTTTTAGAAATTTTGTCTGAGTCGGGTACAATTGGTTTTCTTCTATATAGTGCGTTTTTATTCATATTAATGTTTAAGTTAGCGCAGCATACTTTGTTTCGTGAAAAACCATACCTTCTATTGACTATGATTGCATTTTTATTTCAGATGATGTCATTGTCACTCATTATTAACGAAGCGTTCTTTTTATTTTTAGCAGTTGTTGTGAAGTATATTTCAATATATGAAGGAAGGGGAAAGATAGATGGTAAAATGTCTATCAGCACATAATAAGGCGCCTCATGTTTCTGTAATAACACCTTCTTATAATAGTAGACGATTTATAGGTGAGACAATTTTATCTGTACAGAATCAATCGTATGAAAACTGGGAAATGATTATCGTTGATGACTGTTCAACCGACCAATCTGCCGCAAAAATTAAAGAGATAATAGAAGGAGACTCACGTATTAGGTTATTATCATTAAAAGAAAATGTTGGTGCTGCTAAAGCTCGGAATTTAGCGATTCGAGAGGCGAGAGGAAGGTACATTGCCTTTTTAGATAGTGATGATATATGGTTGCCGCATAAATTGAAGACACAATTGTTATTTATGGAAGAAATGAATATTGCTTTTTCATATGCGTCGTATAGTTTAATTGATGAAAATGGTAATGAATTAAATCGCGAAGTGAGTGTACCAAAATCTGTTGACTATCATTATTTAGTAGGAAATACAATTATCGGGTGTTTAACGGTGATGATTGATCGTGAAAAAATTCCGTATGTCGAAATGCCTAGTGTACAGCCGGAAGATACAGCGTTATGGCTGAACTTATTACATGAAGGGCATGAAGCAAAAGGGATACAGCAAGTATTAGCGAAGTATCGAATTGTAGCAAATTCTGTTTCGAGAAATAAAGTTAGAGCAGCTTTTCGGTATTGGAAATTATTAAGGGACCAAAAAAGTCTTAATGCAGTGCAAAGCTTTTACTATTTTAGTAAGTATGCTTATCATGCTTATAAAAAAAATAAAATCAATGTAGTTGGGAAGACGCAATTATGAATATCCTGTTGATGACTGATAAATTGATAACTGGCGGAGCCGAAAATTATTTCTGTAAATTAGAAAATAATTTGCATTATGAGGATTTTAAGATTTATACAGCTGCAGGTGATGGAGAACTATATGAATCCCTTACTAGAAAAGAAAATTTTATCTTACTTAGTCGATGGAATCATTTGAGAAATATTTATTATTTACGAAACGAAATTTGTAAACGAAAGATAGAACTTATTCATGCAAATAGTTTGCGAATGGTATTATATGCTTTTCTACTTCAAAAGTTTATTAAAAAAAAGATGAAAATTGTTTATACGAAACACAATGTAACGATATTAGAAAAGAAAATGCCAACGCTTTTTCGGTATTTCATGAATAAATATGTGAACAATATTATTACAGTAAGTGAGTTTGAAAAGAACAATTTAATTTCAATTCATGTAGCAGAAGAAAAAATAAATACAATTTATAACGGTGTTGATATTGAAAAGTTTTTATTCCAGCAGAAAAAGAAAGAATCTACATATAAAATAGGGATATTAGCTAGATTATCCAAAGAGAAAAACCATCAACTATTTGTCAAAATTGCAAATGTGTTGAAAAAGAGAAATGATTTTATGTTTTATATTGCTGGTGATGG
Source organism: Bacillus sp. EKM501B (assembly GCF_011800505.1). Lineage (NCBI taxonomy): Bacteria > Bacillati > Bacillota > Bacilli > Caryophanales > Bacillaceae > Bacillus > Bacillus sp. EKM501B. Next base: position 728,369 of record NZ_JAALFZ010000001.1, read on the forward strand.
ACCAGAGAAAGAATCGATTATGAAAGAAATAGAAAAATATGGATTGCAGCAAAGGGTGAAGATGCTAGGGAATATTTCAGAGCCGCATGAGTTTATAGGGAATATGGACGCCTTACTTTTATTATCTTTTCGTGAAGTGTTTCCAATGGTAGTAATTGAAGCGATGGCTACAGGGACACCAATTGTTTCAATAGATGTTGGTGGAATACATGAAGCGGTAATAGATGGAGAGTCAGGTGTTTTGATATCTGAATATTGCGAATCAGAATTCGCAAGTGCGCTTGAGGAACTACAAGGGAATGAAGAAAAGGTAACTGCTATTAGATTGAAAGCACGAGAGAAAGCAATGAGATATTTCTCGTTAACTAAAATGATAGAGGAAACGAAAAATATATATGAATTAAACAAATGACCGAGTAGGTCGTTTGTTTTTTTTATTATAGAAACTTTTAAGAGACAACTCACATATTATATGAAAAAGGTAATATGAGGAGTGAATTTATTTTGTCAGAATATATTTCATCCCAAGAAGATTGTGCGCCAGAAAGTAGCGTTCATATTGATTGTTTTGGCGCAGTTCCAAACTCGGGAAATGATAGCTCATTAGCAATTCAGCAAGCTATTGATTATTGTGTAGCGAATCGAATTTCGACGGTTAGAATTACAGGGATAAATACGTACAAAATTGTAAAGCCGATTGTTATTAAATCAAACGTAAGATTAGAGTTGGATCCTACCGTAACACTGCAAATTGATGGGGATTTTAATGCATTTGAGCTACAAAGTAACGCTTCGATAGTTGGTGGTACTCTTCAAGTTATAAATCCATTGTTTCAATCTGCTGTTATTTATGTTTCTGGTTCACAACAAATCGAAGTACCTAATCAATCTGTTATATCAAATATAAATATAATAAATACAACTCCATCGTATAAAGGAAAAGCTATACATTTTTATTGTCAAAAGGCATGGGATTTTATTAGTTTCTTTCAAGTTAAATTTATTCAAATTAAAAACTTTCAAACTGCAATACATTTGAAGACAGAATATATAAATGATATCAATACACCTTGCTGGATTAACGCCAATGTATTTCAATCTATATTTATTGATGGGTGTGTGTATGGGATTGAAGTAGATGGAAATAGTGATTTGCCAAATGAAAGTTCAGGAAATACGTTTCATGATATTCAAGTGCAATGTAGACAACAAACGGAAAAAGTAATTCGTTGTTCAGGTGCGTATAATACATTTGATTGTATGATCTGGGATACGTACCGGATGAGTAGTGAACAAATTGTTATTGAATTTTCTTCCAATTCTCATCGTAACTACCTTTTTTCAAATCTGCTTTCGACAACTATTGTAGATAAAGGACAATACAATGTTTGTAAGTCTACTTATGAAGAATCCCTACGAATTCAGTTACCTTTGACGTTAAATAGACCTCATTTAATAGGAAATCAAGATGATATTTTAGTAAATGCTCAGCAGAAATATAACGTTAAGCAAGTAAGTGGAAAAGTGCCGTACGGGGGAAATCTCACAAATTGCTTTAATTTAATAGATGAACAAAGTGTAAACTATATTGACGTTCCAGATAGTAATCCAGTTGTAATTGAAATGGATTTTACGAAAAAACCAATACAAATGTTAAATTGTTTTGGAATGTATTTTGGATGGGGAGAGAGCCCAAAGAAAATTAAAATTGAATATGCATTAAGTGCAACTGGAAGTTGGGTTATCGCGTTGGATGTTCCATTAAATGTTGGCGATACAATTATATCGAATATGAAGGCCAGTCAGTTATATAAAGTTAGAATTACATTAAGTGGTTATTCTCAAGATCATAAACGTTTTCGAATTAATCGTATCTTTGCAAGATCTTCTATGGAAAATGGGAGTGCTTGGTTAGCGACGACTGGCGGAAGAATGTTTGGAGATATTGAAATAGAGGCAAGTAAAGGTATAATCATGAAGACTGCTAGTGGAGTGAAATGGAAAGTTACTATTAATGAAGCTGGCCAACTTATTACGACTAAAATAACTTGAGATGGTGTTTAATCGTATATCCTTGGACGAGTTACAACGTAGTGGGATATAGGTAATGAAAAAGAGATTGTAATTTGGTTTCAACCAAACTACAATCTCTTTTTTGTTTCAATTACTTCCACCAAATCCAAGTCCAAAGGTAATTTCGTACATTTCGAGGAGTAATGCGAATGAAGCGTTCACCGTCAAAGAAGCAATTTAAATTTGGAAGTGCTTCATCTGGATTTTCTGGAACAAAGGTGACGATGTTTTCGTTACTTGTAACGGTTACTGTAATTGGTGGGTCGGTAGGCGAGTCTTGAAGTTGTAACGAAATATTGGCCGTATTTTTAAAGGGATTATTAACAGGGGGGCTTATCACTTGTACTGTGAATAACACGATAATTGTTTCGTTTGGTTCCAAATTAGTAGCGACTAGGAAACCGATATTCGGATTCGCTAGTGGAGAGCGTTCACCGTTAATAAAGACAGTGCCATTTATAAATTGTAAACCTGCTGGAATAGTATCTTGTAACGAAATATTTGAGAGTGAAATTTCAGAAGTATTTGTAATGCGTACCGTGTAATCAAAATATTGATTTAAATAAGCTGAGCTGACGGAAGCATTTTTCGTGACTGTTGCAGTTATAAATTGAACTGGTATACGAACGATATTTGAATTAACAATAAAAGTAATAATTGGATCCTGTGGTGTCAACTGAAAAGCAGCGGTAACTGTTGCAGAATTTATAATTGTACTGTTTGAAGGAATAGAAGTTGCGAGAACTTGAAATGTTATAGTTGCTACTTTACCTGCAAATAAAGAACCAATATTAATACCAGTGTCTGGACGAACATTTGGAACGGGAGTGCCGTTAATGGTTACGCTGTTTTCTATAAATGTTGTACCAGCTGGAATTGTGTCTATAACAGAAGTACTGATTGTAGGAATTGGGGAATGATTGAATACCGCTAATGTGAATGTAATGATATCTCCTATAACGACAATAGATTTGTCAGCTGTTTTTTCAATGCGAACCATCGGATCAATAACTGTCGTTGTAACGGTATTTGTTTGTTTTGTAATTGTAATAGGTGGTTTTGTTGGATCAATGATAACGGTATAGGAAACAGAAGCATCATTATTAATTGTAGATTGAAGAGTAGAAGAAGATATTGTCACTTGGAACGTAATAATAACAAATTCATTAGGAGCAAGATTTCCTAACGTAATACCATTTTCAGGATTCTCATTAGGCTGATTGATTCCGTTAATCGTAACACTACCAGCAACAAAAGTCGTATCTATTGGTACGGCGTCTATGGCAAGAAGGTCTTCAATCGTTACATTACCGCTATTCGTAATCGTAATTGTATACGTTAAAGTTTGACCAGGTAAGGCGTTTGTTACATCAGCAGACTTAAAAGCAATGACATTATCATTTTGGACAGTAGTTTTGACAGTATTTGTTGTAGTCGTATTTGTAACAGGTACGTTATTTGGGTTGACTATATAGTTAAAAGTAGTAATTGCGTTGTTGTTTAGTTCATTTGGTGTTGGAATAGAAGTCACAGTTACTTGGAATGAAACGATAGCATCTCCACCAATAGTTATAGTACCAATTGGTATGCCGCTTACTGGATTCACTCCTGGAAGAGTTTCTCCGTTTACAATGACGCTATTTTCTATAAACGTAGTACCTTGAGGAATAATATCTTGAATGATTACATCATTTACTGCAACATTACCGGTTTGATTTAGTGTAATCGTATACGTTAACGTATCACCAACCGTTGCAAATGCAAGGTCAACAGCTTTATTACTATTCAAATTCGCATGATTAATTTCTGTTAAAGCAGCTGATGAAATAATAGTTTCGGTAATAGGTGGTCGATTTGGTACCGTGTATTCATATTCAATTGTACTCGTGTTAGAGATTGGATTTGTTTGTGGAATCGAAGTAACCCGTACTTGGAATAGAATGGTTGCTGTCGTATTAGGCGGAATGTTATCAATTTGTATACCGTTAAGTGGATTGTCATTTGGCCGAGCGTTGCCATTCACGATAACACTATTCTCTATAAAGCTCGTATTTGCTGGGATGATATCTGTAACAATAATGTTTTCTACTTGTATATTCCCATTGTTTGTAATGGAAATAGTGTAAGGGATAATAGTTTGTAGGTCAGCATATTGGATAGGTGTTGTTTTTGTCGCAATTACATTAGCAGAAATAACTTCAGTGAAGGTAATATTGCTAGTGGATATTTGTTCTTCCACGTTTATTGTATAACGAGAAGTTGATTGATTTTGAACATGGCCGCTAGCAGGAAGAGCTACGACGGTAACAGAAAATGTGACTGGGATAGAAATATTAGGAGCAATCGTTCCTACAAGTATACCTGCACTTGGGTTGGCATTAAGCTGAGGAATGTTATTTACTAAAACGCTACCGTCAATAAAGGTTGTTCCATTAGGAATATTGTCTGTAAATACAACAGCAGTGGCATCCGTATTCCCTGTATTCGTTAAAGTTGTTGTATAAGTTAAAATGTCACCAATCGTTACAGAGGTTAAATCAACAGTTTTAAGTGAAACGATGTCAGCATCATTAATTTGAACAAAAGTAGTATTGGAAGTAGTAGATTTTTGAATTGGTGCAAAGTCAGGATTGAAAATAAAGTCGTAGACGACGTTTGCAGTATTAGGTGTTGGATTTACAGCAGGTAAATTCGTAACGGAAACTTGGAATGTTATTGTAGCCATTTGACCTGCTGCGACATTAGGAATGGAAAAGCCGATATTCGGATCTGCTGCAGGAAGTACAGTATTATTAACTACTACACTTCCTGGAATAAATACTGTTCCATCCGCTATAGTATCTGTAAAAAAGATGGAGTTAGTTGTAGCCGATCCATTATTTTGAATGAATACTGTATATTCAATGGTTTCATCAATGTTAGCTAATACAGTATTAGTGGACTTTGTAGCAATAAGAATAGCATCAATAAATTGTATGTTTGTAGCATTGGAAGAGGTCGTTTCTGAAATTGGTGGTGTGCTTGGGTCTGGTCGATACTCATAGTGAATGACGGCGATATTATTAATGTTATTTTGTGGCGGTATAGAGACTACGCTTACTTGGAACGTAACAATAATCGTATTATTTGGAAGAATTATATCAAGATTGATACCTGTAATTGGATTTTCGTTAAGTCTTGGTACGCCATCTACAAGAATGCTATTTGGAACGAATGTGGTGCCAGAAGCAATTGCGTCAAGTAGGAGAGTATTTGTAATAGGTATTGTACCAGCGTTTGTAACTGCGACTGTATATGTGATGATTTGACCGATACGTGTAATGGATCTGTTAGCGGATTTAATTGCACTAACATTTGCCGTCCGCACTTCAGTATTTACTGCATTTGATAACGATCTACGCTGAATAATTTGAGAACTAGGGTCAATTTGGTATTCGTACGAGGTGTCTGAAATATTAATGACTACATTGCCAACTGGTATATTTGTAAGTTGTACTTGGAATGAAATAGTGACTGTTTCATTTGGTTGTATCGTGCCGAGAGTTACTCCGTTTTCAGGATTAGCGCCAGGCTGAATTACATTATTTATTGCTAAGCTATCTTCAATAAATATAGTACCTTCTGGAATGTTATCAATGAACACGGTATTGTTAGCTGGAACGGTTCCTATATTTTGTAGTGTATTTGTGTAGGTAATAATTTGCCCGATTGATGCGAAAGTTATATCCGTGCTTTTAACAGAAATAATATTTGCGTTTTGAAGTGATGTTGTAACAATGTTAGAATTTGCAGAGCGATTCACTGGTGGGGCTGTAGGGATACTTACATATTGGTAAGTTGCTGAAGATTGATTTACAATTTCGGTTTCAGTAGGTGGATTATTTGTTTGCACTTGAAATAGTATCGTTTTGGAACTGTTAGCTGGAATTGTTCCAATCGGTATTCCGTTTTCAGGATTTACACCTGGCTGAAGGACACCGTTAATTGTGACACTATCGGGAACAAATGTAGTCCCAGCTGGGATAGAATCTGTGAAAACAATATTTATTGCGTCAACATTACCGATATTTTTCACTTCAGAAATATAAAGTATAGTTCCGCCAATATCTACAGTTGTTGGATTGGATGTTTTTGTAATTGTCAATTGTGCTTGCACGAAATTTGTAATGACGATATTACTAGTAGATGTTTCAGTAATAGGCGATTGCCCTGGGTCTGGTTGGATTGTATATGTTGTATTGGATTGATTTGTAATCGATTCTCGCGAGAATGAATCTTTAATAAGAATTTGGAACGAAATAAGGTGAGTAGCGTTTGCTGCTAAGGTAGGTAAAGTAACACCTACATTTGGATTGGCACCAAGTATAGTTGTTCCATTAAGTGTAAAACTATTTTCTACGAATGTAGTATCTTGGGGAATCGTATCTGAAAATATGAGATTCGTAGCTGGAATATTTCCGGTATTTTCTAGTGTTATTGTGTAAGTCAAAATATCACCTGTTGTTGTTTGAGGTGCATTGACTGCTTTTAAAGAAAGGATAGTTGCATCCGAAATTTGTGTGAAAGCAGGATTAGACGTAATTGTTCGAGAGATGATAGGAGCAGTTGGATCGGCGATAAAAGTATAGTCAATACGGGCTGTATTAGAAATTGGGTTCACGCTTGGTATAGATTGAACGATAACCTGGAATGTTACAGTGACGATTTCTGACGGTGTGATGGAGTTTAATGGTATTCCTACGTTAGGATCGGCACCTGGAACAGAAACACCACTAATGGTAACGCTATTCGGAATAAATGCAGTTCCTTCTGGGACCAAATCTGTTAAAGTAACTGTATTTGCAGTAGTATTTCCGTTATTTTGAACGACTACTGTGTAAGTGATTGTACCGTCAGTAGATTGTACGAGAGAATCTGTACTTTTAATTACGGATAACGATGCATCAACAACAGCTGTATTAACCGTATTAGACGAGGATGTTGCTGTAACAGGAGGTTGACTTGGATCGACAATATACGTGTAACTTGTAAGTGCTTGATTTATAATCGCTCCTTGCGGTGGAATAGAACTTGCAAGAAATTGGAACGTAATAGTAGCGGAATCACCTGGTGCGATAATACCAACTGGAATACCGAGAGTTGGACTTGCATCTGGAAGTGAAATCCCGTTGAGCGTAACACTATTTGGAACAAATAATGCTCCTTCAGGAACTCCGTTAATGAGTAATACAGAGTTTGCAGGGAAGTTTCCAGTATTCGTTAATGTTGCTGTATACGTAATTACATCCCCGATAGATACAATTGAACGATTTGCTTGTAAAACAGTTGTAACAGTCGCATTATTAATTTGTGTTGAAGCGCTATTAGAATTTATCGTGCCTGTAACAGGAGGAGAGGCCGGATCAACGATGAATGCGTATTGAATAGATGCTACGTTTGTAATCGGATTTGAAGGTGGAGTAGATGTAACTATGACTTGGAAAGTAACGGTTAAGGAACTACCTGCGCTAACTGTTCCGATATTCACTCCGTTATTTGGATTTGCGCCTGGAATGGTACTTCCATTTACAGCAAAACTATTTTCAACAAAGGTCGTTCCAGTTGGAACTGGGTCTGAGAAATTTACATTCGTAGCGTTTGTATTGCCGTTATTTTGAATCGAAACTGTATAAGTGATCGTATCTCCAATATTTGCAAAGGCTGTATTAGCAGTTTTTACAGCTGAAAGTATGGCTGTATTAATAGAAGTAACGAAGACATTCGTTTCCACATTGCCAGGCTGAGCCAGTAATGCATTGCCTACGTTATATTGGAAGTTAACAAATCCTAAGTTTTGGAGTTCAGGTGTGAACGTTGTTGGATTACTTACGATTTGTACTTGGAATATGATTGTAACAGTTTGATTTGGACTGATTGTATTTATGCCAACACCGTTAATAATCGAAGCGGATGGTAATGGAGTGCCATCAACAATAACTGATCCTGCAACAAATTGTGTCCACGATGGTAAAGGGTCTGAGAATATAGCGTTGTTAGCAGGAATATTGCCTGTGTTCGTAATAGTCGTTGTATACGTAATCGTATCACCAATCGTTGCAAAAGTTTTATCTCCTATTTTAATAGTATTTAAAATAGCACTTTCAATTTTTGTTGTAACGTTGTTAGAAATAATATTTTTTGAAACTGGAGGATTAGCTGGATTAACGATATGTTGAAAGCTAACGCTAGCTTGATTAGTAATTGGATTTATAGGCGGAATTTCATTGGCGATAATGTGAAATGCTACGATGACAGATTCGTTTGGCGCGATATCACCGATTGGAACGCCTGTAATGATATCTGCATTTGGGATGCTAGTTCCGTTCAGTGTAAAGCTATTCGGTTCAAAGGAAGTTCCGTCTGGAATAAGGTCGGTAAAAATAACATTCGTTGCACTCACATTTCCGCTATTTGTAATTGTAACGGTGTAGGTAATATCCTGCCCGATATCTACCGTAGATACATTTGAATTTTTTTGTGCAGTAAGGATAGCGCTATTAATTTGTGTTGTCGTTGTATTAGATTGATTGGAAGTTGTAATAGGTGGCTGGCTAGGATCAACGACATAATGATATGTGGTAGAAGCAGAGTTAGAAATGGGATTAAGTGTTGGAAGTGTAATAACAGTTGCTTGGAATGTAACGATTGCCGTATTACCACCATTAATGGAACCAATATTTACACCAGTTGATAAATCGGCGTTTGGAATGGTTTGCCCATTAGCTGTGAAACTATTTGGAACGAAACTTAAATTGCTATCAAGAATATCGATAATAGTTACATCAGTTGCGGTCACATTCCCGGTATTAGGAAGGTTAAGTGTAAATGTTATTGTATTACCAACATCCGCAAAAGTAAGATTTGCTGTTTTGGTGCTAATAATAGTTGCGTTGTTTATTTGAAGGAGTGTAGTGTTGGAAGTAGCTGCACTTGAAACGGGAGGATTAACAGGATCAACAGTAAATTCATACGTTGTTGATGCTTTATTTGGTGCTGGGTTACTAGGGGGAATATTGTTTACTGTAACTTGAAAGACGATGCTATATATTTCATTTGGTGGAAGTGTTGCAAGTAATACACCTGTATTTGGATCCGCGTTAGGTTGTAAAACGCCATCGACAGTTAATGTGTTAGGAACAAATGTGAGTCCACTTGGTAATGCATCTGTGAATACAATATTAGTTGCATCGGTATTGCCTACATTGGTAATAGAAGTAGTATAAAAAGCAGTTTGCCCGATATCTGCAAAGGATACACTTTCATTTTTGGTCATAGATAATATGGCTTCTTTAATTTGGGTTGAAACAGGATTGCTAATTGAAGTTTCTGCTTCAGGTGGTGAGACTAATTGATACGATGTTGATGAGAAATTTACAATTGGGTTTGCGGTTGGTAATGATGTTACAGTAACTTGGAACGAAACTGTTACTGTAGTCCCGGCTGTTATTGTCCCAATATTCACACCGTTCGATGGATCCGCCCCGCTTTGAGGAACTCCATTAATAGAAAATGTGTTTGCAATAAATGTAGTGACGCTTGGTACGGTATCTGTAAATATAACATTTTGTGCGGATGAGTTTCCATTGTTTGTTAAAACGACAGTATAAGTGAGTGTGTCTCCAATACGACTAAAGGATTTATCGACTTGTTTTAATGAAAGAATGTTAGCTGTATTAATCGTAGTAAACACTGTGTTTGAAGTAACGTTTCTTGAAACAATAGGTGCATTGGGATCAGCGATAAATGTGTAAGAAGCAGTAGCGGAATTGGCAATAGGATTTTGAACAGGGGTAGAAGTAGCGGTCACTTGAAATGCTATAGATATTGAGCTGTTAGGGGCAATTGATCCAATCGTTATGCCTGTATTAGGATTCAATCCAATTTGTGTGAGTCCATTTATTGTAACGCTATCAGTAATAAATGTTGTACCATTTGGTATAAGATCCGTGAAAGTAATATTAGTTGCATTTGTATTACCGTTATTCGTTAAAATTGTCGTATAGGTTATGGTATCGCCTAGTGTTACAAGGGTTTGATCGACCGATTTTACCATCGTTATCATAGCATCTAATACAGGATTTGTAGCAATATTCGTAGAAGTAGAGGTAGTAGCAGGAGCGCTGTTTGGATCAACAGTATAAGAATATAAAATTGTGTCATTACCCATAATTGAACTGGAAGGGGAAACGGAAATAACATTTACTTGGAAAGTAACAGTTACCGTTTCACCAGGAGCGATATTTGGTATATTTACTCCAAGTGCTGGTTGCGCACCAGACTGCTGAACGCTATTTATTGTGACTGAATTTGGTATAAAGGTAGTGTTAGCTGGAATAGCGCTTGTGAAAGTAATATTCGTTGCGGCTGTATTTCCGGTATTTCTAATAGTAGTTGTATACGTAATCGTATCTCCAACTGAAACTATAGATTTATCAGCACTCTTTTTTGTTGTTAAAATTGCACTATTAATAGTTGTCGAAACCGTATTAGATACATTCGTTTGCGATACGGCAGGTTGGCTAGGATCGACCACATGTGCAAATTGTACAGAGCTAGAATTAGAAATTGGATTTATACTTGGAATGTTTGTAACAAGTACGTTAAGAGTAATCACGGCCGTTCCATTTGGGTTTATATTTCCAATCTGAATTCCGTTAGCTGGATTTCCGATTTGCTGTGTACCAGAATCGTTTGTAAGAGTGCCAGATATGAATGTCGTTCCATCAGGTAAAGTATCCGTAAAAATTATATTTTGTGAAGTGACATTTCCAGGGTTACTTAATGTAATTGTATAAGAAATTGTATCGCCAATTGTTGCGAAAGTTTTATTTACAGATTTGATTGCCACAATTTCCCCAGAATTTATTTGTGTCGAAACCGGATTGGACGTCGTACTTCTTGAAACGAGTGGTAAGTTTGGACCTGTCATAAATTGATAATTAATGGAAGCGCTGTTTACAACCGGTGAGTTTGGTCCGCCTGGTCCAATTGTGAAAATTGGATTTGGAATGCTAACTACTTGCACACGGAAGGTAACGTTTATAAAATCTCCAGCAATAATATCCCCAATCGGTATCCCATTCGCTGGATTTACTCCAGGCAATAAAACTCCGCCTACTCGAACGCTATCTTCTATAAATACTGTGTTATTTGGAATCGGATCTGTAAAAATGATATTCGTAGCAGTTGCGTTTCCTATATTATCTAATAAAACAGTATACGTTAAAAATGAATTTCCAGGTGCTACGTCAGAAAATAGTCGATCTACACTTTTCGTTGCTTGAATAATCGCTTCGTTAATTTGAACTAAAGTTGGATTACTTGTAGCTGTTTCTATCACCGGCGGCTGGGTAGGATCAATAATGATCGAGTATGTTGTGCTAGATTGGTTCAAAGTTGGGTTTGTAGCTGGTATTGAGCCAACGATAGCTTGAAAGCTAATTGTTGTCGTTCCTCCAACTGGAATTGAGTCTAAAGAGATTCCGCTATCTGGTCTAAATCCAAGTTGTGGGATTGTATTAATTTGTACGCTATCAGGAACGAATGAAAGTTCAGGTGGTAATATATCGATAAAAACAGGTGTGTTTGCTGAAGTATTTCCGCTATTGGTGAGGATAGTTGTATACGTAATTGTATCTCCAACAGCAGCAAAAGCACTGCTTGCAGTTTTTGTTGCGATAACGGAAGCAGTATTTACTTGTGTAAAAGTTTTATTAGATTGAACTGTTCGTGAAACTGGCGGTTCATTTATATCTACAATAAAGCTATATTGAAGCGATGATTTGTTCGGGATTGGATTCGGGTTTGGAAGTGTTGTAATGTTTACTTGAAAACTGAGTGTAGCAGATGCATTTGAATTCAAGTTACCAATATTGATACCGTTTTGTGGATTTGCATTAGTAATAGTTGTTCCATTTACCGTAAAACTATTTGGAATAAACGTTGTACCATTTGGAATTACATCTGTAAAAATAACATTGTTTGCGGTAGTATTACCGGAATTAGTAATGGTAGAAGTGAAAGTAAGTGTATCTCCAATAGTAGCGAATGTTGAATTGACAGTTTTATTTATAGAAAGAGTAGCATCAATAATTGGAGTAACCGTTGTATTCGTAATTGTACTATTGACAGCAGGTGATTGGTTGGGATTCACGGTATATTCATAATTTACAAGAGCATTATTTGTTAATGTGCCACTAGGTGGTATCGCTAAAATTTGTGCTTGAAAAGTAATAAATACAGTATCCCCTGGCGAAATATCTGCCAAGTGAATACCAAGTGATGGATCTAATCCTGGTTGTGGGACATTATTGATCGTTACGGAGTTTTGGATAAATGAAGCTCCTGCACCAAGCCCATCCGTTAAAACAGTCGCACTAGCAGGAGTATTACCTGTATTTGTTACTGCAATCGTATAGGTAACGATATCGCCAATTGCAGCTGTCGGTGTATTCACAGACTTAGTAGCGACAATAGTAGCGTTATTAATTTGAGTTGTTATTACGTTACTTAACGTATTGGCGGATGCTGGAGGTAAGTTAGGATCTACGACGTACTGGTACGTTGTATTGCTTTGGTTCGGGAGTGGATTTGGATTCGGGATAGAATTTACTTGTACTTGGAACGAGATGAGCGTATTTGCATTCGGATTTATTGGATCAATGGCAATTCCACTTGCTGGATTTACATTAGGCAGTGTATTCCCGTTTACAGTAACACTATTAGCAATAAATGATGTCCCGTTTGGAATTACATCTGTAAATATTACATTTGATGCAAGTGTGTTCCCGTTATTCGTTAAAGTAGTCGTGTACGTAATAATATCATTTACGTTAGCAAACTGTTTATCTGCAGATTTAGTAGCGGCAATTGAGGCGTTATTAATAGTTGTCTGTACAGTGTTAGAAGCAACCATCTGCATCACAGCAGGTTTGGATGGATCATACGTATATTGGAATGTTGTGCCTGATTGATTTGTAATTGGATTTACAGCAGGGATAGTTGGTACAAAAACTTGGAATGCAACGGTGCGTGATGAATTCGCTCCTATTGTACCAATTGAAATGCCGGTAGCAGGATTTGCGTTAGCTACAGGGACATTATTAATCGTTACAGTATTAGGAATGAAGAGGGTACCCGCTGGAATGATATCTGTAAACGTTACATTAGCAGCAGGGATATTCCCGTTATTTGTTAAAATAGTCGCATATAGTATGACATCACCAACATCAGCAAAGTTTGTACTCGTTAGTTTTGTAGCAACGATATTAGCAGTATTAATTTGTGTAGTTACTATATTGCTAGCAGCGTTTCTAACAAGAGCAGGTAAATTTGGATCAGCGATAAAGCTATATTGAAGTGAAGCGCTGTTTTGAATTGGGTTTGGTGAAGGTAGCCCATTTGCACTTATTTGAAAAACAATCGTTGTAAAACCACCTGAAGGAATGGAGCCGACTTGAAGACCGGTACTAGGGTCTGCACCTAGTTGTAAAGCACCACCTATAAAAATACTATTTGGTACGATTGTGGTGCCATTAGGGATTATATCGGTAACAATAACATTATTTGCTATAGTATTTCCAAGATTAGCTAAATAAATTGTATATGTGATTGGTTGCCCGACATCGGCGATAGTTAAATCTACTTCTTTGACAATCACTACATTTGCTAAATTAATTTGTGTACTTACAGTGTTACTTACAGATGTTTCTACAGTTGGTGGATCGCCCGGATTTAGAATAAAACTATACTGTGTACTAGATGAATTTAATGTTGGGTTTTGTGTTGGTAAAGAGGTGACGGTTACTTGATAAGAGACAGTAAGTGAGCCATTAGCAGCAATGGAAGGTAGTGGAACACCTATATTTGGATCTGCGTTATTTTGGAGTACACCATTAATAAGAAAAGTGTTTGGAATAAAGGTAGTACCGTCTGGATTCGTATCTACGAAAGTAGGACTATCAGCAGAAACACTTCCTGCATTCGTCAAAGTAACAGTATAAGTTAATATATCCCCTACGGTAGCGAACGCTCGATCCACTGTTTTGGCTGAAATGACATTTGCATCGTTTACTTGAGTAAATGTAGTGGTTGAAGTAGTGTTCTTACTTACAGGTGAAGCGTTTGGATCAACAATAAAGTTATAGGAGATGGAAGCGCTATTTGAAATAGGGTTTGGATTTGGAATGCTAGTTATTACTACTTGGAATGAAGCTGTAATTGTAGTATTAGCATTGATGCTACCAATATTGATGCTAGTTGGTGTAACGCCTGGTTGAGTAACACCGTTAACTATAACGCTATTTGGTACAAAGGCGGTTCCATTCGCAATTGAATCGGATAGTAATACATTGTTCGCTGCAACATTCCCATCGTTAGTAAGAGCGAAGGTGTAAGTTAATACATCGCCAACTTCCGCAAACGTTTTATCTACAGATTTATTAGCATGGAGATTTGCTAGTCTAATTGTTGATGTAACAGAATTAGAATTTGCTGTCTTTGAAGTCGGTGGCAAATTTGGATTTACAGTATATAGATAAGAAGCGAAGGCATTATTAATGATAGGATTTTGGGTCGTAATATTGATGACTGTTACTTGGAAAGAAAGGGTAAAAGTAGCCCCGCCAGGAATTGTGCCGATAGGTAAAGCGACGAGAGAATCTACATTTTGCAAAACTCCGTTTAGTGTTACAGTACCAGGAGTTAATATCGTTCCATTTGGAAGTGGGTCTGTTAGTTGAACGTTATTAGCGGCCGTATTTCCACTGTTTGTAATAAGGATTGTATAACTTATCGTTTCGCCAATTGTGGCAAATTGTTTGTTAGTTGATTTTGTTAATGTTACATTCGCATTGTTAATTTGAGTGGAAACGAGATTAGAAGAAATGTTTTTTGTAACGGGTGATTGGCTAGGGTTGACGGTATATTGATAAGAAGCACTTGATCCGTTAGATACGACATTTGACGCGGGTATTGTATTTACTACTATTTGAAATGCAACATTTTTTGTTGTGCCGCTTGGGATGGATCCAATATTCACGCCGTTAGCGGGATTTACGCCCACTTGTGTCGTGCCATCTATTGTTAAACTGTTTAGAACGAAAGTTGTTCCAGTAGGGATGACATCTGTAAAAATAACATTGTTCGCATTTGTATTACCTGTAGCTGTAAAGGAAACGGTGTACGTTAGTGTATCACCAATATCTGCAAAATTTTTATCTACTGCTTTCGTCATTGTTACAGTAGCATTATTCACTTGAGTGGAGACAATATTTGTCTTATCAGTCCCACTTACTGCTGGTTGATTAGGTACAGGAATGTATTGATATGTTGTTGTTCCACTATTTAATATTGGGTTTGTTTGAGGGATAGAAGGAACGAGTACTTGGAATGAAATAGTAGTAGTGGAATTTGCGGCAATTGACCCAATTGATATACCATTAGCGGGATTTGCTCCAGCTTGAGTAACTCCGTTCACAGTTACACTCCCTGGAATGAAAGTAGTCCCGCTAGGAATCGGATCCGTATATATCACATTCGTTGCAGCGATATTTCCTATATTAGCTAAGGCAATACTGTAAGTTAATGTTTCACCAATATCGGTAAAAAGTTTGTTAACTGATTTTGTTCCATTAATATCTGCGAGGTTAATTTGTGTTCCAGCAGAGTTGCTTGTTGCAAGACCATTAAAAGTTGTTCCTCCGGCGATTGGTGTATATTGAAATGTAATATTAGCAGTGTTAGAGATAGGATTTTGACTTGGAAGAGAAACGACAGTAGCTTGGAAAGTTACTGTACGAGAAGCACCATTATTAATTGTTCCAAGAGATATACCAGCCGCAGGATTTGCATTTGTTTGTGGTACGTTATCTACTGTTACAGTGCCGGGTATAAAAGAAGTACCGCTAGGGAGACTATCTATAAAAATAGCGTTATTGGCAGGAAGAAGCCCGGTGTTAGGGATAGTAACTGTATAAGTGAGAATATCTCCAATTGCAGCAACACTTTTATTCACGCTTTTCGTCGCTTGTATATTTGGTGAGTTTATATTAATTTGTAAGCCTACTGTATTTAACATATATGCGTCTCCGTTAGTAGTTAAACGGATTGCGGCGGATACTTGTGAGTTTGTTAAATAAGGAGAAATATCAATGGAAGTAATGTCCCAGCCCTGTCTTCCTGCGGAGATGTTTGTACTTGTAGAAGCACTTTGATTTCGCGTTCCGAATGTCCCTGTTGTATCTAAGTTTCCTGCAGCATTATTAACTTGAGAACCGAAGAAATTATTTATAGCATTGTTTGGTCCAGATAAAGCATTTAATGAACTGAAATTTGGTCCAAATAAAGCTTGATCCCCGGTTAAATCTGCATCTCCTTCGGTAGAACTTAAAAATAATCTCCCGCTTACTGGTCCTCCTGAAGGTGTTAAAAATCCAGAAACAGATACATCGGCACTACCAGTTTCTGCAGAAACACGGTTACCAGCTACATAAATGGTTAAGTTTCTTGCAGGTAATGTCCCGTTTTGATAAGCGACAATGAGCGTCCATCCAGAAGAATTGATAGCCCCATTAGAAGCATCTAAAGGATCAACAAGTCCAGGGACAGAGCCGGTTGTATAAGAGCCAGATCCAGCAGCTTGAACGAGGGATGTTACATCTGCAGATCGTGTATAGAATCCAAATGTGACAGATCCAGAAACGAAAGTTTGATTTGAAGCTGTAATAGCCGAAGGGGTAATTGAGTATGTTGACACAGGTGTTGTGAAAGAAACAGGATTCCCTAAAATACTCGTAATGTTTTGATCACGAGATAAATAGTTTCCACCCCAAACGAGTTCTGCGTAAAGAATAGTACTACCAGCAGGGATATTTAAAATAGCGGTAGAACTATTTTGTGTATAGTTTAACGTTGTACCTGCAGGAAAAGTAGGTACTTGTAAAGCAGTATTCGTAGTTACGAATGCACCAATTGCACCGATTGTACCAGCACGGTTTTGATTGCTAATTTTACTTAAGCCTAAAGTATTACCTGTAATAGCGAGTGCGCCGTTAGTGGTGGTAGAAAATCGATTCGTAATGGGCATGTTGTCACCTCATTTACAATATAGTCTTGGTCAAAATAACATATGTGTGTGACAAATAAAGGGAAACATGTACAAGTTGATTTGATAATAATGATTTAAATGTCTAGATAAGGGGATGGAGTATGATTGAATTAGAAATTAGAGTGGAGCGTCTTAGGGAAGAAAAAACAGGTAATATTGTATCATTATCTTCTTATATTGGGTGGGATTATAACAGAGAAGAAATTGAGACTATTTTTAACGCAGGGATTGTATACGGTGTTTGGAATGAGAGAGAGGAACTAATTGCTAGCGCGGCAATAATATTATATGGGGAGAAATTAGCGTCTATCGGAATGGTGATTGTACATCCAGATTATAAGGGGAGAGGGATTGGAAAGATAATAACGGAAGCGTGCGTTAAAAGCGTATCAGCTCATACTCCAATTATGCTTATTGCTACGGATGAAGGGAAGCCTTTATATGAAAAGTTAGGATTTAGGGCAGTAAGTTATGTTTCTAAATACATATGTAACTCATACAATGCGAAAGATTATTGTGTAAGAAATGAAGATTATGTGATGAATTATGAAGAGGGTGATTTAGAAAAAATAATAAAAATAGATGAATATGCGTTTGGAACAAATAGAAAAGAGTTTTTAAAGAAAAGAATTATGCAAAGTGAACAGTGTATCGTTGTAAGGGACAAGGAACAAAATGTATTAGGTTACGGTTTAAGCATACAAACACCAGAAAATAAGATAATAGGGCCGGTTGTTGCTAAAAATGATGAGATGGCAATGAGAATAGTACATGATTTAGCAAGAGGGCATAATGGTAAATTAAGAATTGATGTACTAGAAGGAAAGAACGATTTCATGAAAGAATTAGAGATTGCTGGTTTTAAAAAAGTGAATATACCACCAATTATGATGAAAAATAGTAATCGGTTAATAAAAAGAAATAGTGAACTATATAGTATTGCAGCGCAAATTTTTGGATAAAAAAGAACCCTTTTAAATGAAGGATTCTTTTTTGAGCCAATTTAATCACGATATTGGTCATGAGTTGGCTGAAAGAGGTCTTCCCCGATATCTCGCACCATAGAAAAATGATCAACGTTATAATGACCGTGTAAAGTTTTATTGTGATGACCAATAATTTGTTCTGCAGACAATACGTTAGAATCAGTTGTTGAATGACCGTTTTTAATTAATGTAACGTCAAATCCTTGTACAGTTGCTGTCCTAACGGCAGTGTCAATGCAATGTTCTGTTTTACATCCGCCTATAACAATATGATTAATGTTTTCTTCTTTTAAAAGTTCAAGTAAAGAAGTACCGTAGAATGAATTGGTTGCTGCTTTATTAATAAAGATTGCAGACTGGGGTACTTGAATTTGATTATGTACTTCAAATCCTTCGCCACTACCAGAAGCAACATCGATATCTCTTACGAAAACAATAAGAGCATTTGAATCTATTGCTTTCTGGAGGGCTATATTTAGTGTAGATAATAGCTCGGTTTTACGAAAAACTTCATTTTCTTGCTCATTTCCATCAATTAATTCTTGCTGAGCGTCGATAATTAATAGTGCTTGTTTCATCGTGTCTCCCCTTTAATATGAAATAAGTTCCACTGTACATATTCCTTCAGATTATTAGAAAATCCTCCATTGTAAGAGAAGTAGAAGATTGATTTACAAAGTTGTCAAAGAAATTTCATTCTCATAGCGTGTAAAAACATGTATGATAGGAGATGGAGAATTTTTGAGTAGGTGGGAATAACATGCAAACAGTAGAAGATTATCTTTCATTCTTACATACGAAAGGATTTAAATTATCAGAGGAAGCACAAGGGTTTATTATGTTTGGACAAGGATATACTGGTGCGTCTGATGGGATTGTGAACGCAGCAATAGAAGCGACAATTAAACATCAATTGCAGTTTGATGGTAGTTATTTCGTTGCGTTATTAGAACGATTGAAAGAGGAAGAAATTACAGATAAAAAAAGCGCTAAGGCTTTTATGCGGAAGTTACAAGCGTAACTTCACGCAGCCTGCGCTTCTTTTTTTGTTTTGGAAGGTAATTCAACAAAAATCATGCCTAGAAAAATACATAGACATCCGATAATAGCAGAAATAGAAAGTTGTTCATTTGCAACGAGAACGCCTGTTAATGCAGCAAAAACGGGCTCCATTGCGAAAATAATTGCTACTCTCGTTGGAGAAGTGTGTTTTTGTGCCGATGTTTGAATGAAAAAAGCAATAGATGTTGCAAACAGGGCAGTTAGAAAGAGTGCGAATAAAAAGGATTGATTCGTCCATAGTGATACTGAAAATAACTTTTCCCAATCTTCAAACAAGAAAGCGCAAATAGAAGAAAATATACCAACAGCTAATACTTGAGATGTGCTTAATAATAAAGGTGATATTTTTTTAGAAAAGAAGCCGTTAATAAGAATATGGGCAGCGAAAGCGACTGCACAACCAAGAACAAGTATATCTCCTATATTTAATTGGAAAGAATCAGCAGCTGTTAATAAGTACAAACCTGTTGTAGCTACAGCAATACCAAGTACGATGAAAATGGTGGCTTTTTGTTTTAAAAAGATAAAGGATAAGATTGGGACCATAACAATGCTTAGCCCAGTTAAGAAACCTGCTTTTGAAGAAGTTGTATAAAGTAAGCCAAATGTTTGTAATAAATAGCCGACAAATAAGAAGAACCCAACTATTAATCCAGCTAAACTACTATGTTTTAATTCTTGTTTTGAAGTTTTCTGTGAGAAAATAATTTGAACGAATAATAAAATAATTCCAGCGAATAAAAAACGAATACCATTAAACGTAAATGGACCAACGAAAGACATAGCGTTTTGAACGACAACAAACGTAGCTCCCCAAATAAAAGAGACAAATAATAAAGCAAGAGGAGCAATCCACTCTTTTTTCACACTCATACCCCCGTTAATTTTGTAAGATAGCTTTTCTAGCTAATTCATCAGCTACTTTATTTTGACTACTTGGAATCCACTTAATAAAAAAGAGATTGAAGTTTTTTATGTACTGTAGTGCTTCATCTAAAAGAGGTGCAAATATTTTATTTTTTGCGTATTCCTTTTCAACAGCCCGCTCAACAAGCTGCGAATCTGTACGAAAAGAGACAGTGCTATAATTATGCTCAATGCAATATTTTAATGCTAGAAGTAAAGCGCGGTATTCTGCTTCATGATTGGACATTGTTCCAAGTGGTACTGATAATTGTACAGGCGGCTGAACGCCTTTAATAAACACTCCTGCACCAGAAGGACCAGGATTTCCTTTTGATGCACCATCAATATATACTTCAATCAAAATGAGAAACCTCCAAATTATAAGATTATCCCCTACTTAAATATTTTTTTGAAGTAGGGGATAGAGTAGTTATCCGATTGTGATGCTGTAACGACATGTAAATGTTTCATTCGCTTGTAAAGATTGAATTCCCTTTTTGTCCTTGAAATCTTTTGCTGGATTTACTTCATCAGCGATTCCATACCAAGGTTCAATACATAAGAAAGGTGCGTTATCCCCTGGTGTCCATACGCCGACAAATGGAAATCCATCAAATTCTACTTTTACAAATTTATTATGTTTATGAGAACGAATCGAAATTTCATTCGTATTCATATGTTCAAAAATAAGTGCATCATTTTTGAATAAATCGTATGTAAGTGGCAATTCAGTCGTATTTTCAGCGATTAATTGCTTTTTGTTTGAAAGATAAGGTCCTTCTAATACGCTTGTTTCTAAGCGTTCCGAACCATTAAACGATAAGTGATAATCTGTAAATGATTCACCGTCCAATAAAGGGAAGTTGAATCCAGGATGTGCGCCGATTGAGAAGAACATTTCTTTAGAAGTAGGATTGTTTACTTCATATGTTACATGAACACTTTGTCCATCTAGCTCATAAGAAACGAGTAATTCGAATTCGTATGGGTATTTTTTTAATGTTTCTTCATTACTAGTAACGATATAAGTGATCTTTGTTTCGCTTTGTTCTTTCACAGAGAAAGTAAGATCACGAGCGAAACCGTGTTGTGTTAATGAATATGGTTTACCGTCTACGTAGTATGTATTATCTACTAATCGACCGACAATTGGGAACAAAATTGGTGCACGGCGTCCCCAATAAGTAGAATCACCTTGCCATAAATATTCTATGTTGTCTTCTTTTAAGCGAACGCTCTGTAATTCTGCACCTTTGTCAGAAATGGAAACGATCACTTTTTCATTTTGAATTGTTGCTGTCATGAAGTGAAACCTCCTAAATCTTTCATATGTTTCATTATACGTTGTCTAAAAGGAAAAAGGTAGTTTATGATAGGAAATCTATTGACGAAAGAGGGGCTACCACGTAAAATATAATCTTGTTGCTAAAAAAAAGAATAACGTGGTTCGAAACCATCCCACGTAAAAAAACTAAGGAGATTTTGTCATGAATATTAGAACATTAGTCGGTAATGGTATTTTAGCGGCATTATATATTGCTGTTTCTATGCTTATTCAGCCATTTGGCTTTACGAATGTACAGTTTCGTATTTCAGAGATGTTTAATCATCTCGTTGTATTTAACAAGAAAGCAATTTACGGAATTGTATTAGGTGTATTTTTAACGAATCTCTTTTTCTCACCTATGATCGCTTATGATTTAGTATTTGGAGTAGGGCAATCTATTCTTGCATTAGTTGCAACGATTATTTCTATGCGATTTATTAAAGGTGTTTGGGCTCGTATGATTTTTAATACAGTTATCTTTACGATTACAATGTTTATGATTGCAATTGAACTTCATCTTGCATTTGACCTACCATTTATGTGGACTTGGTTAACATGTGCAGCAGGTGAATTCGTAGTAATGGCGATCGGTATGCCTGTAATGTACTGGATTAATAAGCGAGTACAATTTGAAAGATTTATGTAATAGATGAAAGAGCTATTCCTTATATAGGATGGCTCTTTTTGTATGTGATTATATTGAATATAATACTGTGACTCTTGATAAAATATAATAAAATAAAGTGAGGCTTCAATTAGCCGGATAAATAAGAAGTCTTACATAAGGGGAATGTAGTATGAAATATAAAATTCATTGGTTGTATAAAACGAAGCGCGGATTGCAGACGGAATTAACAACAGAGTATATGAACATAGAAGAAGTACTTCAATTTGCAGAGGATTTTGAGAAAACAGGAAGAGTAAAAGAAATTTCATTTTATGATGAAATGGACGCAGAATGGTCATTAAAAGAGATGAAAAAGTTAAGTAAGCAAGTAGAGGAAGATCCCCAAGAAATACTCGTTTATTTTGATGGGGGGTATGATGTGCAAACGAAAGAAGCTGGCGTTGGTATATGTGTGTATTATAAAAAAGGAAATACAAACTACCGGATTCGCCGCAATGCATATATAGAAGGTATATATGATAATAATGAAGCGGAATATGCATCGTTACTATACGGTATGAATATACTCGAGGAATTAGGGATTAAGTATGAAGCAGTCACACTTCGCGGTGATTCTCAAGTTGTACTGCAGCAATTAGCCGGAGAATGGCCTTGTTATGATGAGCATTTAAACCATTATTTAGATCAAATTGAACAAAAGGCGAAGCAAATGAAATTAAAACTTATATGTGAACCAATATCTAGAAAACAAAATAAAGAAGCACATCAATTAGCTACGCAAGCATTGGAAGGAACAGTTATTGATAGTCATAAAGAAATAACTGAATAGAGAGGTGCAAAGGTGGATAAAAAGCAACTCATTACAGAGGTAAATGACTTATTAGAAACGTATTGTGAAGGATGTTTCTTGCGAGAACATAATCGAAAGACAAATAGTAAATATTATGCCCATTCATTTTGTATACGGCAATGTACAGTTGGAGAAACATTGAAAAAGTATGGAGAACAGTTGTCATGAAAAAACATCCAGAGAAAATTCTCTGGATGTTTTTTAGTGTCTTGCTTCGTTTAGTTGATGCTCACATTTATTTAATTTCTTTTCCTCATTCATTAAAAATGGCTCATCTAAATCAGTTGCAACAGATTTCATAATTTCAAGCTGAGAGCGAGCTGCTTCTACAGCAGTAGTAGCATGCTCTAATGTATCTGGATCCATTGAAATTGTTGCTGATCCTACCATTTTTTGTGCTGTTTCTACACGGAATTTCACTTCTTCAAAATCATTTACTTCTGATCCCATTAATAATTCCTCCTTTGTATAGTGCGCATTTCACATAGTTTTTGCTCTGTAAAACGGAAATATACAAAGGAATAACAAAGGAGGTTACCAAGTAAGGCAACCTCCTGTTATATGTTGGATTAAAGTTTTACTACGTTAGCAGCTTGAGGTCCGCGGTTACCTTCAGTAATGTCGAAAGATACTTCTTGACCTTCTTCTAAAGCTTTGTAGCCGTCTCCTTGAATAGCAGAGAAATGTACGAATACATCGTCAGCGCCTTCCATTTCGATAAATCCAAAACCTTTTTCGTTGTTAAACCATTTTACTTTTCCTTGCATGTTACAATTCCTCCTAAAAGCGTTTACTATTTTCATTTAGTGAAATTCATTAAAAAAATAATATAAACTAAAAATGCTATATTCTTGAATATTCTGCTAAATGATTAATTTAAATATACACGAATTGGGAGAATTTAGTCAAGTAAGCGATTTTATTTTTTTGTATTTTTAAATAATTTTCCAGTCAAATTTTTAAATAGGTATAGGACAGGCCGAGTATGTAATATTCTTAATTGAATGCTATACATAATGAGGTGAAAGAATGAATAAGTCTTACTTATTAGATAATGAAGGAATGAGAACGAGAACCGACATACCGGATTGGGTTGCAAAAGAATTTGAGATTTTTTCAAATGTTGTGTTAGAACCAACTTTTCCATGTTATTTCGGTTTAACAGCTTTCAAAAAGAATGAACTTCGTTATTCATTTCTTTCTCATAATGATTGGAGTCATTTGCCGCATACAATGTTATCTTTTTTAGAGTTAATGAAAGAGAGACCGATTGTAAGAAGGGGCTTTTTCCTTTTTGTAGAACCGGAATGTGAAGAACAATCACTCGAATATTACCGTGATTCTTTTTGGAAAGTGTTACAGTATTTACATGAAAACGATAATCAAGCATGGCCAAAGCAAATTCCTGAAGACCCAGACCATTATTTATGGGAATTTTCATTTGGTGGTGAGCCAATATTCGCATTTGGAAATGCGCCAGCTTATAAACAACGAAAAACTAGACATTTAGGGAATTCTCTCGTTATTGGTTTTCAGCCACGCACTATTTTTGATGGATTAGAGGGAGATCGTCCTAAAGGAGCATATTCAAGACAAATGGTCCGTGAGCGAGTTGAAAAGTGGGATCAATTGCCGAAACATCCTAACATTAGTCATTATGGTGACCCAGAGCATCGTGAATGGAAACAATATTTCATAGGAGACGATGTAGAGCCAATAAAAGGGAAATGTCCTTTTCTTCATAGGATAGAAAAGTAAGAGCCATCATCTAGATGGCTCTTTTGTATATTTTGGATAAAAAAGGGTATTTTATTATGAAAGCTAGTCTATTTTTTAAAATTACATCATTAACTAGTAGTAAAGAGAGTAGAAAGGATAGAGCGATGATTGGAGCAATTATACAGCAAATCGTATTAGGTATATCATTAGCTGCGCCAGTAGGGCCGATTAATATTGAAATGTTAAAACGAGGAATTGAACGTGGTTTTTGGCACGCTTGGGTTGTTGGAATTGGTGGAATGACTGCAGATGTTTTATTTATGCTTCTCATTTATTTCGGTTTATCTTCTGTGTTTATGTATACATATGTACAAGCCTTCATGTATTGCACGGGTTTTTTCTTGTTATTTTATTTAGGATTTCAAAGTGTAAAACAAGGAATTTTCGAATCGAATATGGAATATAAAAAAGAAGAGGTAGGTGGCCTTAAGCAATCGTTTATGGCAGGATTTTTAATTGCGATATCCAATCCATTAAATCTTGTTTTTTGGTTTGGTATATACGGAAGTACACTTAGCTCATTACTTACGAAGGTAACGAAACAAGAAGCTTTTTTGTACAGTCTTTGCATTATTGTTGGTATTATTTTATGGAATTTAAATATTGCTTTTTCTGTACATTTTGGAAGAACTTTATTAAAACCAAAAGCGCTTGGCTACATAACAGCCGGAGCAGGTATTATTTTAGTAGGTTACTCTATACATTTTGCATACAAAGCTTTACAGTTGTTCACATAAGATTGAAGGGGAGATTTTTATGTATCGAACCACTATTGACGGAAAAGAAATTATAATTACGTTAGCGCCAAAAATCCGAAAAGAAATTACTGATAGAAATCCACTATATGAAGCGGTATTTCATAATGCTGCAAGATTGTTACAAACAAAGCAACCGACGTTTGCAGTAAATCATGAAATATTTGGGCTCATTATTGGAGAAGTGCAAAGAGGAGAAGTAACAGTGTTTGCAGTGGAACATATTATTCCGAAGCAAAATATATTTGGATCAAACAATTTTTTCTCGGCAATAGAACAACAGGCAAATTTGTAAAGTGAATAGAATAAGAATAGAAAAGAAATAGTCGTAACGATATGTTGCGGCTGTTTTTTTGGAAAAGGGGGAAACAAGATGAAGAAAGTGGGGAAAGAGTTCTTTTTACAACATGATATTGTTATTATGTATAGCATTCTATTTATTTTCATTATTATTTTAAAAATGCAATTTTTTACGTGGTTTGGCATGTTAGCATGTGTGTTTGGGATTGTTTTCTATACACTTAATGAATATATGACACATCGTTTTTTATTCCATATAAAGCCACCTAAAAACACATTTCTATTAAAAATGTTAAGAAGATTGCATTATGATCACCACGTATATCCAGATGATTTAAAACTTTTGTTTTTACCTGTATGGTTTAGTATACCTAGTTTTACTATATATTTACTTATAGCATATGGTATTACAAAAAGTGTTACTATTGCACTTTCATTTGGAATCGGAATGATTATTATGCTGCTCGTTTACGAATGGAAACATTATATTGCTCATAGACCGATTCGTCCCGTCACTAAGTTTGGAAGATGGCTAAAAAAACAACATATATTACACCATTATAAAAACGAAAAGTTTTGGTTTGGTGTTTCAAATCCAGTATTCGATTTTATATTTGGAACACTTAAAGACGGAAAAGATGTTGAGTTAAGCGAAACGGCTCGTAATTTAGAAAAGGAAAAAAAGACAAAAGTAGTGCGTTAAGCACTGCTTTTGTCTTAATGAGGATAAATAAGTAAGGTGTCACTTTATTTTGAAAAAGTATATTAAAAATTTAGGGGAAATTGCCGAAAAATGTCTATCAAAAAATCTTTGCATGAATGCATGGATTGTCTAAAATGAATATAAGTTTCTGAATATTTGTAAAATTTAGTCTTTATGTATGCAAGGGGTAAGTGTATTTTAAGTAAGAGAGGGGATCGATTAATGAAACGAGACGATACGTCAGCACGTAAGTTGCAAAATGAGGTGAATTATACAGAGGTCGTTCAGTCGGAAGAATTTCAATTGTTATTAAATACGAAAAAGAAGTTTATCATTCCAATGAGTATTTTCTTTTTTAGTTTTTTTATCGCATTACCTATTCTAACATCGTATTCAAAGGTGCTTAATACACCTGCATTTGGAGACGTTACATGGGCGTGGGTATTTGCTTTTTCCCAATTTATTATGACATGGGCACTATGTATGATTTATAGCAAAAAAGCAGAATCATTTGATGAAATCTCCCGAAAAATTTTGCAAGATATGCAAAAAGGGAGGGGCTGAACTTGAATACTACTGCATTTGCACTATTTTTAATTATTGTTCTTGGTACGCTCGTCATAACCTATTTTGCATCGAAAAAAACGAAAAATGCGAGTGAATTTTATACGGCTGGAGGGGGATTAACTGGTTGGCAAAATGGTCTGGCCATTGCTGGAGATTACATGTCTGCTGCTTCATTTCTCGGTATAGCTGGAGCAATCGCATTAACTGGGTTTGATGGATTCTTTTATAGTATCGGTTTTTTAGTTGCTTATTTAGTTGTACTATATCTTGTTGCAGAACCGCTTAGAAATTTAGGAAAGTACACTTTGGCGGATATGATTGCAGCACGCTTTGACGCGAAAAAAGTTCGCGGAGTTGCAGCTCTTAATACGATGACGATTTCTATCTTTTATATGATTGCACAATTAGTTGGCGCGGGTGCACTTATTAAATTATTATTAGGGATTGAATATACGACATCTGTATTAATCGTTGGAACACTTATGACGGTGTATGTTATTTTTGGTGGTATGACAGCAACGAGCTGGGTACAAATTGTAAAGGCTGTATTACTTATGGCCGGTACGTTTATTATTTCTGTTATCGTTTTCGCAAAATTCAACTTCAGCGTGACTGAAATGTTTGCCCAAATGAAAACAGCTACACCATTAAAAGATTCATTTTTAAATCCAGGTGTAAAGTATAAGGATGGCCTTGATACACTTTCTTTAAATTTAGGACTAGTACTTGGTACAGCTGGATTACCACATATACTTGTCCGCTTTTTTACAGTACGTGATGCAAAAACTGCACGTCAATCTGTCGTATATGCGACATGGTTAATTGGTGCATTTTATATTATGACGATTTTCTTAGGATTTGGTGCGGCAGCGTTTGTAGGAAATGAAGCGATTATTAAAGCGAACCCAGCGGGTAATATGGCAGCACCTTTATTAGCCAAAGCGTTAGGTGGAGACTTCTTATTTGCTTTCGTATCAGCAATTGCTTTTGCAACAATTTTGGCTGTAGTGGCAGGTCTCGTATTAACGGCAGCATCAGCATTCGCTCATGATTTTTATAATGAGATCATTCGCAAAGGGAAATCATCGGAAAAAGAGCAAGTATCTATGGCTCGGTATGCATCTATTGGAGTAGCGATATTATCTATCATACTTGCATTATTTGCCCAAACATTAAACGTAGCATTTTTAGTATCATTAGCATTTGCAGTTGCAGCGAGTGCAAATCTACCAGTGATTTTATTTACAATATATTGGAAGCGTTTTAATACAACGGGTGCTATTTCCGGTATGATTGTAGGGCTCGTATCAGCAATTGTTCTCGTAGCGTTGAGTCCGAATGTTTGGAACCCTGTAGCTGGAAAAGCTATTTTTGCTGGGGAAGCGATATTCCCATATACGACACCAGGAATTATTTCAATTCCGCTCGGATTTCTTGCAGCATATTTAGGAACTGTTTTATCTAGTAAGAAAGAAGATGCAGCGAAATTTGATGAAATTCTTGTGAAATCTAATACTGGTCACGGTATTAGTGATGCGTCTTCACATTAAATAAAAGAGGAGCTTTTCGATAGATAAGAAAAGCTCTTTTTTCTTTTGTCATTTTCTTGTAAATATTACTGATTTGTAAGTAGGATTTGTCTTAATTTTGTGGAATGAAAATAGCAGGGAGAAATTTAAGTCATCATGGCACCAGCGCAGCTTTTGTGAAAAATAAGTTGTTATGGAAGGTGGAAGTAATGATGAAAACGAAGCAAACTGATGAATTATTAGCAAAAGATGAGCAATATGTTTGGCACGGAATGCGTCCCTTTAGTCCAAATAGTACAATGGTAGGGGCAAAAGCTGAAGGGTGCTGGGTTGAAGATATACAAGGAAAAAGATATTTAGATGGTATGAGTGGTCTTTGGTGTGTGAATAGTGGATATGGAAGAAAGGAGCTCGCAGAAGCGGCTTATAAGCAATTACAAACATTATCATACTTTCCAATGTCACAATCTCATGAACCAGCTATAAAGCTCGCTGAAAAATTAAATGAGTGGCTTGGGGGAGAGTATGTTATTTTCTTCTCAAATAGTGGTTCAGAAGCGAACGAAACAGCTTTTAAAATAGCAAGGCAATATTATGCGCAAAAAGGTGAACCACATCGTTATAAATTTATGTCACGTTATCGTGGGTATCACGGGAATACAATGGCGACAATGGCAGCGACGGGACAAGCGCAGCGTAGATATCAATATGAACCGTTTGCTTCAGGCTTTTTACACGTAACACCACCGGATTGTTACCGTATGCCTGAAATTGAAGGGCAGCATATTTATGATGTAGAATGTGTGAAAGAAGTCGATCGTGTTATGACGTGGGAATTAAGTGAAACAATTGCCGCTTTTATTATGGAACCAATTATTACAGGCGGGGGCATATTAATGCCACCACAAGACTATATGAAAGCTGTTCATGAAACGTGTCAAAAACACGGTGCCTTGCTTATTAGTGATGAAGTAATTTGCGGTTTCGGACGTACAGGAAAAGCATTTGGATTTATGAATTATGATGTGAAGCCAGATATTATTACGATGGCAAAAGGGATTACGAGCGCATATTTACCATTATCTGCAACAGCTGTGAAAAAAGAAATATATGAAGCATTTAAAGGGAAGGGAGAGTATGAATTCTTCCGACATATTAATACATTTGGTGGAAATCCAGCAGCTTGTGCATTAGCCCTTAAAAACTTAGAGATTATGGAAAATGAAAATTTAATTGAGCGATCTGCGCAAATGGGTTCCCTTTTATTAGAGCAACTAAAAGATGAAATTGGGGAACATCCGCTTGTTGGGGATATTAGAGGAAAAGGTCTATTAGTTGGAATTGAATTAGTAAATGATAAAGAGACGAAAGAGCCAATTGATAACGACAAAATCGCAAGTGTCGTAAATGCTTGTAAAGAAAAAGGGCTTATTATAGGACGAAACGGTATGACGACAGCAGGATATAATAACGTTTTAACATTAGCGCCGCCGCTTATTATTTCAAGTGAAGAAATTGCCTTTGTTGTTGGAACTTTGAAGACGGCGATGGAACGTATTTAATAAATAGAGAGAGGAGCGAGCTGTAATATAAGGCTCGCTTTTGTTTTTTAGTAGGAGGGGACTTTTAATGGAGAAATATGATCCTAACAAACATTATCACATCGGATATTATGAAGACGGATATGATTTAGAAGTGACGGCGTACAAAAGAATAAATGAACCAGTTTGGGATGCTTATCTTCCGCACTATGAGGTAGACGATTTTTACAAAAAAGTGGAGAAAATGAAGCTAGGTGAATATATAGATGACTATGGTATTAAAGTATATTCATTTAGTAATGACATCGATGATGAAGAAGCACGAACTATTTTTGAAAACTGGTTAAAAACGAATGGAATTGTTTAAAGATAAAATGAAAAAGGAGATTACTATCTTGTAAGATAGTAATCTCCTTTTCTTATTCTTATAGTAAATTTACTTACTTGCTTTCATTGCTTTATCTTTTGCACCAAAAGTGTATTTTAACATTGGTGGTGTAATCATTGTAGTTAAAATAACGACAATAACGATTGCTGTAAAGTAATCTTGTGCCAATAGACCTGAAGAAAGTCCTGTTCCTGCAATGATAAGTGCAACTTCACCACGAGAAACCATACCAGAACCGATAATTGCAGAAGACTTAGCATCAAATCCAGTCATGCGTGCACCAACACCACAACCAATTAGTTTCGTTAATACAGCGATTACTGTTAATGCTAAGATGAACCAAATTTGATTGCCAATACCGTCAAATGTAATATTCATACCGATACTAACGAAGAATACTGGAACGAACATAGCGTAAGCAATTGGTTCTACTTTCTTTTCTACTTCATGTTTGTAGTTTGTTTGAGAAATTGCAATACCAGCAGCGAAAGCACCGATAATACCAGCAATTCCTAATAGTTCGCCGAAATATGCGAATGAGAAACAGATGATAAGAGCTGCGCTCACGATAGACTCAGATACGCGCAGTGGTGACAACCAACGCATAATTGCTGGAACACCTTTCCATCCAATTAAAATAATAGAAGCGAAGAATACTACTTTCTTCAAGATAATCATTGTTAAGTTAACATCATCAGTGCCTAAGAAGCTCATTGCGAATGCTAATAAAATAACAACAAGAATATCATCAAATACAGCGGCTCCAAGCATCGTCGTACTTTCACGTGTTTTCATTTTACCTAAATCACGAAGTGTTTGTACGGAAATACTAACACTTGTCGCACATAGAAGTAATCCTAAGAATACAGCGTTTCCTTGTTCCATTCCCATAACAAGGCCGGAAACGTAACCACCTACGAATGGAAGAATAATACCTCCGAGTGCAACTGCTAAAGAAGAATTACGATTGGCGTTTAATTCTTCTAAGTCTGTTTCAAGTCCAGCCATAAACATTAGAAGAATAACCCCGACATTACTTAATTGAGTTAGAAGCTCTGAATTTTCAATCCAACCTAATACAGCTGGACCGATAACGATACCGACAATTAATTTACCTAGTACAGAAGGTTGACCTAATCTAACACTAAGATCACCAGCAAGCTTTGTACTTAATAAAATAAGTGCGATTTGAAAGAAAAATTCGAATTCCATCTGATCCTCTCCTCATCATTTTTAGTTTTATCATACGATTTCTCGGAATTTGCCTAATGAAAATATGTAAAACCCATTAAACAAAAGGGTCTGATTACGAGTTCTTTTGAACTTGTAATTTGAACCTGTAATTAATATATAATATATTTTGCAAAAAATCAATGAAAAAATGGGAGCTTTTTTAGAGAGAGACGGTGTTATTAGAGATATACATATAAGAATAGTGTGTGAATTTTTATATGTATGAAATAGTATGAAGTCCTTTTTCATTACAAATAATAAAGCCTAAATGCTATTTCACGAATTATAAATGTGAAAAGGAGGTTTTATCATTTGAATTCATTAAAAAATAACTTGTCTATTGTTGCTTTAGGTGGAGTAAATGAAATAGGAAAAAATATGTATGCTATCCAATATGAAAATGATATTGTCGTCATTGATTGTGGATCTAAATTTCCAGATGAAAGTTTATTAGGGATTGATTTAATAATTCCAGACGTCACATATTTGCAAGAAAATAAAGAAAAAATTCGCGGTTTAGTAGTAACGCACGGGCATGAGGACCATATTGGCGGAATACCATATTTTTTAAAACAACTAAATGTACCAATCTATGCAACAAAGTTAACGTTAGGTTTAATTGAAATTAAATTAAAGGAATACAATCTTCAAAATGATACGGAATTAATCGTTATTCATTCAGAATCAGAAATTGATTGTGGTTCTATTAAGGCAACCTTTTTTAAAACGAACCACAGTATTCCGGATTGTCTCGGTATTGTTTTTCATACACCAGAAGGTACTGTAGTACATACAGGTGATTTTAAATTTGATTTAACACCAGTAAATAATCAACATCCTGATATTCATAAAATGGCTAAAATAGGAAGTGAAGGTGTACTAGCTTTATTATCTGAAAGCACAAATGCAGAACGCCCAGGTTTTACTCCATCAGAAAGGTCAGTAGGAGAACGGGTAGAGGAAATATTTATGAAAGCAAATAGAAAAGTAATTATTTCTACATTTGCTTCTAATGTGAATCGTGTTCAGCAAATAGTTGAAGCTTGCATAAAAACAAATCGAAAATTGGCTTTGCTCGGGAGAAGTATGGTAAATGTAGTAGAAGTTGCTCTAGAGAAAGGGTATTTACATATTCCAGACGGCATGTTGATTGAAGCGAGTGAGATAAATCGTTTAGATCCAAAGCAGGTAGCGATACTTTGTACAGGAAGTCAAGGAGAACCGATGGCAGCTTTAGCGCGTTTAGCGAGTGGAAACTATAGACAAGTTGATGTTTTACCAGAAGATACGGTTATTATAGCTGCGACTCCGATTCCAGGAAATGAACGTAACGTTTCAAGAATTATAGATAATCTATTTGTTTTAGGAGCAAAAGTAATTTATGGATCAGGTAGTTCTACTGGAGTCCATGTATCTGGTCATGCGTATCAAGAAGAATTGAAATTAATGCTCACTTTAATGAAACCTAAATATTTTATCCCAATTCATGGAGAGTTTAGAATGCTACATCACCATAGTTTGTTAGCAGAATCAATTGGTATTGAAAAGGAAAATATCTTTATCGTACGTAATGGAGATGTTGTAGATATTAGTAATGAAGTGGCAATTCAATCTAGAAGAATACAGGCAGGAAATATATATGTAGATGGATTAGGAATTGGAGATGTTGGAAATGCATTATTACGTGATCGTAAACAACTTTCAGAAGATGGAATGCTCGTTATAGTTATTACTTTTAATAAAGTGGATGGAGAAATAATTTCAGGTCCTGATATTATTTCTCGTGGATTTGTCTATGTTCGTGATTCAGAAGAATTTTTAAGAGAATTAAATAAATTAGCTGTTATTACAATTAATAATTTAAAGAAAGAGAATGTGAATAGCTGGGGTATTTTGAAAAGGGAGGTAAGAGAAGCGTTAGGGAAGTATATATATACAAATACAAAACGAAAGCCGATGATTCTTCCTATAATAATAGAGGTTTAATAGTAAAAAAAGAATTCTCGTATGGGAATTCTTTTTTGTTTTGAAGACAAAATGAACATATAATGAAATAAATAGAAATGGAAGGAAATAAAAGATGTTATTAAATAAACGTTTTACAATTGGAGAAATGGCAAAAATGCATAATATCGCAGAATCTACATTAAGGTATTATGATGAAAAAGGAATTTTTCATCCGTCCATTGTTGATCCTCAAACGAATTATCGTTATTATACAATCGATCAATTTTCACTATTAGATACGATTAAGTTTTTACGCCAATTAAACATTCCATTAAAGGAAATTAAAAAATATATTGATGAAAGAAATCCAGCATACGCACTCAATTTACTGGAAAAACAACAAGAGATGATGCTGAAGAAACAAAGAGAAATTGAGTATGCTTTAGCGAAAATGGAGCATAGAATTCATTTAATTAAGGAAGCAACAAAAGCAAAAGCTGAACAAATGGTAATAAAAGAGATCCCGCAGCGAAAAATAACAGCTATTGCGGTTGCCCCGAATACGACGGATGATATGTTTGAGTACTACATTCATTCGTTGCAAAAAAATATGAGGCAAATGGATGATAGCTTATTTTCTGGAGATATTGGTGTAACTGTTGCGAAAAAAGGGTTAATGCAAAATGAGTTTCAAGCATATAGCAGTGTATTTATTCTTTTGGATTATATGCCTTTTGAAGTACAGAGTTCAGATGAAATTAAAGAAGGTATGTTTGCCTGTGTATATCATCATGGGCCATATGAAGAAACTGATGAAACATATAAGAAGCTAATGAAATATATTGATCAAGAAGGATACGAAATAAGTGGAGATGCAATTGAGATTGCATTAATTGATTGGTCTGTAACAGAAGATCCTGAGGAGCAAGTAACAGAAATTCAAATTCCTATAATGAAAAAACAAAGCAATAAGTTATAGGACTCGTATAATTACAAATGAGCATCAAACGCGATAATTAAGTCACCTATTTTTTAATTCTCTATTGACCTTAAAGTTACTTGAAGGTTTAAACTAAGAAAAGAGAGTTGAAAAAAAGGAGCATATTAGAGTATGGAAGCAACAGAAAAATTAAGAGAAAAACCAATTAAAAGCTTATTTATTTCTTATTTAATACCAGCAGTTCTTGGAATGGTATTAATGTCAGTGAATATTGTAATTGACGCGGTTATGATTAGTAGAGGAGTTGGGGCGAACGGTTTAGCAGGAGTGAACGTGGCTATTCCAGCCTTTTCGATTTTCTTCTCTATTTCATTATGGATCGGAATGGGCGGGGCAACGTTATACTCCATTGCATTAGGTGAAAATAAACGAGAAAGAGCAAGGTCTATTTTTACTCAATCAATGACGGTAGCAGTTGTTATCGTAGGGATTTTAGCAGCGATTTGCTTATGGAGAATAGAAGATTTAGCATACTTATTTGGTGCAAACGAAGTGATTCTACCATATGCGTTAGACTATTTACACGTATTATTAACATTTGGAATGATATACGTTTTAGAAAATATTTTAAGTACATTTATACGAAATGATGGAAATCCTAATTTAGCAATGGCTGGTCTTGTTGTAACGGCTGTATTAAATATAGTGTTTGACTATATCTTTATTTTTATCTTTGGATGGGGCGTAACAGGTGCTGCCTCAGCGACTATTCTTTCGGCAGCGATTGGTTTCCTTGTATTATTAACCCATTTCTTTAGAAAAAGTAGTATTTTAAAGTGGACGAAATTTCATTTTGAATGGGATACTGTCAAACAAATTATGGTGATTGGTTTCCCAAGTTTTACAGCAGAAAGTACGGTTGCAATCGTAACGATTGGTTTTAATATCGCATTTGTCCAATATGCAGGAGAAGTAGGAGTAGCTTCCTATGCGATGGTGAATAGTATTCATGCAATGACATTACTATTATTCTTTGGTGTTGGAGCAGCATTACAGCCAATTGCTAGTTTCCATTACGGGGCAAATTTATCAGAGAGACTTCGTGAAGGATTGAAGTTTGCTGTGAAAATTGCAGTTGTCCTTGGAGGCGTTGCGATAATTGTCGGATTATTCTTCGGGAAATATATCATTGGTTTATTTGATGTTCAATCTCCAGAATTATTGGAGTTAACCTTAACAGGTATTAGTTTATTCTTTATCCAATACGTATTTTTAGGTTATAACATTGTGTATGGAGAGTACTTCCAATCAGTGCGACAAACGAAGAAATCAGTACTTATTATAATGAGCCGAGGATTACTATTTATTATTCCATTGTTATGGATTATGCCGAAACTATTTGGTATAAATGGAATTTGGCTCGTTATGCCAGTTGCAGAAGTAATGACAGCGATTATCGTATTTACGATGAATCGTATGAAACATCCTGTTCCATTAAATATGGCAGGAGAGAAAGAAGCGATATGATAAAAAATCCCCTTAAGCAATTAAGGGGATTTTCTTATTCCTTTAAACTAATAGCAAAAGATCCATCCG
Source organism: Bacillus sp. EKM501B (assembly GCF_011800505.1). Lineage (NCBI taxonomy): Bacteria > Bacillati > Bacillota > Bacilli > Caryophanales > Bacillaceae > Bacillus > Bacillus sp. EKM501B. The sequence continues at coordinate 764,624 of NZ_JAALFZ010000001.1, forward strand.
TTTCTTGAACAGAAGCAAAGGCAACGTTTTTAATATTTGTAATTCCTTTTTCTTTTAATTCTTTATATAACCATTTTTCATCTTTATGTATTAACTTTAAGTTATCATATTGAATTTGTGAATCGACGATAAGTGCAATTGGTAATCCAGCATACTTAACATCTATGTTTAAATCTTTTGGAGTTAATGGTACAAGTTCTCTTTTTGGTAAAATACTAATAGCGCCGTTCGCTTCTAAAATAGCGTATTCAATTTCATGAACACTTGGATATCCTGCAACGCGAAGATTAGAAAGCAGTTCTGCAATGGGGTATCTACTTTTTTGTAAGTTCTCAAAAATAATATCACCATGTTTAATTAAAATGATAGGGTGTCCGAGAATAAAACGATTTAGTTTGTTGAATAGGCTTAATTTTGTAAGGAGTAAATGTAAACATGTGATAACAACCATACCGAGAAATGCTTGTAAAGCACCAGAGACGGGTATGGCCTGGAAAGCTAAATAAGATAAAAAAATTATAGCCCCAAAATCATGAGGAGTTAGTTGCGCTAACGCGGATTTACCGAGTAACTTAAGCGATAGCAAAAATAAGATGAAAAAGAACGACACGTTACATAAAAAGAGAAGCAATAGAGACACTCCTTCGTGTAAAGTTGTACTTACTATTCCCGAAAGTAATATAAATATTACCTTTCAGAGGATAAATTAGGGTTTATTGGAATTTGCCTGTATACAAACAAATAAATGGATATTATCATGAAGGAAGTAAAAGAAAATAGGAGTATATGAATATGAGAAAGAAGAAAATAATGAAGGGCATTTTAGTTGTTATAATAATTTGCGCCGTGTATGCGGGGTTTTTACAATATCACATTTATAAGCATGGGCATATGAATGCAACATACGATGCTGATTACATAATTGTACTAGGATCGAAAGTAAATGGGACGAAACCATCTTATTCATTGCAATATCGTATTGATAAAGCAGCTGAATATTTAAAATCACATGAGAAAACAATCGCTATCGTATCTGGAGGACAAGGAAAAGGCGAAGACATTTCAGAAGCATTAGCAATGAAACAAGGACTAATAAAACAAAATATCGCAGAAGACCGCATTATAATGGAGGACAAATCTACGAGTACAGATGAGAATATTACATTCTCAAAACCGTTAATTCCAGCCGATATGAAAAAAGGTATGATCGTAACAAACGATTTTCACATGTTTAGAGCGAAAAAAATAGCGGCCAAACAAGGTTTACAATTAGAAGGTCTTCCGGCAAAAACACCGAAACCAATCATCATTCCATCGAATGTACGAGAATATTTAGCAATTACACAGTATTGGTTTATGAATCGAATATAGTGAAAGTGATCCCGTCTGAAACTCAGGCGGGATTTAGTTTGAGGAAAATCTTACAAATATGTCACGTTCGTGAAAGGTAAAGCGATAGTTTCTAGAATGATTTCCTGACATAATGAAGGTAACAAAAACTATTTAGAGGTGAATCGGATGAAAGGAAATAATATTTTATCTTCGTTATGTTACTTTAGTATCTTTTTTGCACCATTTTTACTACCAATTATCGTGTACTTTGTTGCAGAAGATGAAGTGAAGTATCACGCGAAAAAAGCATTTTGGTCACATGTTTTCCCATACGCAATCTTATTTGGAGGACTAGCAGTATCAGGCATGTACGGTTTAGGTTTCAATCAATCTGACGGTGCTGGAATTGGAATGGCTATCACATATGCAGTGTTCATTCTTGTAGGAATTTACTACTTCATTTGGAATATCGTAAAAGGTATTAAAGTTTTGAAAACGGCGTAAAAAGATAATTATAATTTCATTTACCGTATCGATAAACGTTTTAAAAAAGGGCAATTCAAAAAGAATTGCTCTTTTTGTGCTTATAAGTTGTGAAAATTGAAAAAGATATGTTAATTTTTCATTATGAAGAGAAAAAAGGAGTGATTTTCATGAATGAGATCATACATAAGATGGAGCAACATGTTTCAGTTCGTAAATATAAAGAAGAATCAATTCCGAAAGATGTAGTAGAAAAGATGGTGCATGCTGCGCAACATGCAGCTTCATCACATTTTGTACAGGCGTATTCTGTTATATATGTAACAGATCAGGAATTAAAGGCTAAACTAGCAGAGCTATCCGGAAATCGCCATGTGAAGGACTGTGCAGCATTTTTTGTTTGTTGTGCAGATTTAAAACGACTTGAAATTGCATGTGAAAAACATAGTACAGAGATAAAGCATGAGGGAGTAGAAGACTTTATCGTTGCGACGGTAGATGCTTCACTTTTTGCGCAAAACTTAGCACTAGCAGCAGAATCGTTAGGATACGGTATTTGTTATATTGGTGGTATTCGTAATAATCCGAGAGAAGTGAGTGAACTGCTTCATTTACCGGATAAAGTATATCCTGTATTCGGAATGACAGTCGGTGTACCAGATGAAGAACATGGAGTTAAACCACGTTTACCAGTAGCAGCAGTTCTTCATGAAAATGGATATGATGAACAAAAATATGATGAATTACTAAACGAATATGATGAAACGATGAACGCGTATTATAAAGAAAGATCATCAAACAAGAAAAACGTAACATGGACGGAATCAATGAGTTCGTTTATGTCTAAAGAAAAAAGAATGCATATGAAAGAGTTTTTAAGTGAAAAAGGATTAAATAAGAAGTGAGTAAAGAGGCAAACCTGTGATGCAGGTTTGCCTTTTTGAGAAGGAGAAATACCTAAGGCCAGAAAGTTGTTTATTCTTTCTGAACTTAGGTATTTTGTTTGTTATCATGTACATAGAAATAAAAATTAATAATTTTTTACAAAAGTGATAGAAAATGAGAATGAAATGCCAATAGTAAGTAAAAGCGGCATAATAGCCGCTTTTTATCGTTTTATTTAGTATTTGATTTGAAATATTTTCCTTATGAAAGAAAGATTATTGCTAATTGTAAACTGTCAATAAAGTTATTTAAGTTTTGATATGGAATACCCCGCCGGAAAATACAGCAATAATTTCGTTTGAACATATCTGTTATTGCACGATCTAAAGCATCTTCTATAACAAGTTCAAACTTTCAATAAGAAGATAACCCCCTGTACAACTTAAAAGAATGTACGTAAATATTTTAAAAATCCGTTGATTAAGCCATTTAAAAATAATTTGACCTATAAACAAACCTAAAAATACAATTGGAATGGCATAAAAACTTGATTCCCAAATGGTTTTGTTTGTGCCAGTAAAGAGTATTTGAGTTACTAGACTAATGAAATATATAAACAGATAAAAAGCTAATGTAGTTGCTCTTAACTTCTCTTTTTCAGTATTAGTTCCTGTAAAATAAAGTAACAGGGGTGGACCTGGCATACCGATGCTTGTCGTTAAAAGACCAGATAATCCGCCAACTATGAAATCTCTAGATTGTGTTGATCTAACCTTAACGTTGCATATTAGCAACAATGTTAATAGTAAGAGTAGGATGCTAACTGCTAATTTAAAAGTGTTTATGTTAACGGAAATGAAAATTAAAATGCCAAAAGGAACACCAACTATACTTCCAAAAATAAACCTTTTCAGTAGAACAAAATCAACGTCCATTCTTATTTTCCAAATGAGTGAAATGGAGATAATTAAAGATAAAATAATGTTTATTTGTATAGCTTCTTGTGGTAGAAATAACATAAGTAAGAAAGGGGTTGCCATTATGGAAAAGCCAAAACCTGTACTTGCTTGCAGAATAGAAGCCACTAATATAATACATATGAAAAAGAATGTGATACCCAAAACAGCCCTCCTATTTAATCAAGTTTAACTAGTTAAAGTCTATTATTTAAGTGCAATGTTTCACAAACTTATTTATATTTTAACATAAATATCTAGTTTTTTCTCAAATAGTGTTGCCATATAAGGCTCTTTAACTAAAAAATCTGACTTGTGTTTTTAAACAATTTTATTATGGGGAAACAAATAATGAATGGGATCAAAATGTATTGATTATCATTAAATTATTCACTGAGATCCCCGCGATAAAACAAGAACAGCCATATAAAACTTACAAAAATACAGCATGTAGCTAATAAACAGCCAATCATTTGAGGAGAAAGAATTTCTAACAGCCCTCCTGTAAAAAACATCGATAACTGAATAAGAGATCCGTAAATGGAATAATTGAAGTTTTTATTTGTTTTAAGAAGTGTGGAATAAGAAACTGACATAAATAGATTAATCCTTATGTAATGACGATGTTTGAATTTGTTCTTTCCACTCACTTAAATACACTTTTTCCGCTGTGGGAAGTCCAACAGGTAATTGTGCAATCAATTCTAAACTATTTCCATCAGGGTCGTTAAAGTATACGGCTGCATGTGCTAATTCCGGAAAAACAATCGGTTCAATTGGTTCCATTCCAAAGTCTTTTCGTGCTGAAATTCCTTTTTGATTTAGCCAATGAATCGCATTTTCTAAATCATGTAAACTTACTTGAAAGGCGATATGTCGTAAAGAGGGGTGATAATTCACTTTGTATTCTGTGCCTTCCCAAAGGCCGAGCCAACTCTCATTTTCTTTAATCCAAAAGAAAGCAATATTATCTCCTCTTTTATATAATTTTAGCCCTAGTGATTCATAAAAAGGTATTGATACTTTTAAGTTGCGGACAGGTAAATGTGCTTCGTAAAGACCTCTAATCATTGTAATCCCCCTTAGTAAAAATGTTTCTTATTCCATAGTAAACAATATGTTGCTAGTTGAAATCGCAAATAAGAGGGATATAAATTCATACGAAAGTATGAAAAAAAACAGCTCATATTTGAGCTGTTTTTCTATAGTTTTTAGTTCATTTTTCAAGGATAGGATATATTAATATCCGTATCCGCCGCCACCCCAACAGCTACATCCGATGATGATTAGAAGGATGAATAGTACGATAAGCAAAGCAAATCCACCGCCGAAACCAGCGCAACTTCCACCATAACTCATATGTTTTCCTCCTTTTTAGTAAGTTAATCTATATGGTTCATGGACTACTATATACAGTATGTTTTTTGTATAGAAAACGAGCCAGTCTCATTTATAATTAGACAAATGCCTGTAGATTCATTAGGATTGCATGTTAGTGATTTGTAAATAAACCTTTACGTAATTCATAATTTAGGCATAAAAAATAAAAAATTGTAAAAAAAACCATTTTCTTATTTTTTTATGAGAGAATATGTACTATAATTTTACAAGTAATATTATGGGAAAAGGGAGTTTTAGTATAGAGATGGAGATGGGACAATTAAAAAATAAAATAGAAAACAAAAAGAAAGAGTTAATTCAACTTGTTGCGAGACACGGATTGGATCATGATAAAGTTTTGTTATTTAGTCGTGATTTAGATATACTTATTAATAAGTTTATGAACATAAAAGACAAAGTGCATAAATAAAAAATTTATAGTTTTTTATATTAAGATGTTTCACAGAAAGGAGAGGACAGTAATTGGAACATTTACAGGAAGAATTGTATAAACAAATAAAAGAAGAAAAAGGTACAGTGACAATTTTCTTAAAGAGTGGCGTTAGAATAATAGGAGAAGTTGTTGGAGTGGATAAATTTACAGTTTTAATCTTAGTGGATGGAAAACAACAGCTTATTTATAAGCAGGCTATATCAACAATAATGAAATAAGACACTCTTGTTGAGTGTCTTATTTCATTATTGCTTGCATGCCTCAACATCAATGCCGGCAGCAATTAACTTCTTTTCTCCATCTTGTTCAATAATTTTTTGTAATTTAGATAAGAAAGAATCAAAGTTTGTATGCTTTGCTACTTGGAACGTCATTTTATGTTCAATTGGTAGCCACGTATCAATATCAGCTTCGTTATGCTGAATTTTCACCTCAAGTTTATCGAGTGCATTAGCAACTTTTGCTTCGTACGTTTCTTTCGCTTCAAACTCCATCCATAAGTCATATAATTCCTCGCCGAGAGAACCTGTTAACGTTTGTTTAATATTTAAAATAGCCTCCAGTTCATTTTTTTGTTTTTGTAGCTGTAATTCGTGACTATTCATTGTATCAAAAGCAGGAATATCACCAGCTTCGGCTTCGACTAGGTCGTGAATAATAACCATTTTAAGTAATTTCTCAATACTTACTTTTTGATCCAAATAAGGTTCAACTAAAATGGCCATTAGAGACATCCGCCATGTATGTTCGGCAACACTTTCTTGACGTCCGTTGGAAAGCCAGCTATGTCGCATTTCATATTTTAGTTTTTCTGCTAATGCAATGACTTGTAAAATGTTGTGTTCCATCGTGATCCTCCTCATTTATTCATACCATAATTCTAATATAGAAATGAAATGTGTCAATTTTATGAGTATATTGCGATAAACAGATGATAAGCGTATAATACATGTTATATGTGAAAACGTATTATTAAAATAAAAAAATGTTATATAAAAATGGAAAGGAAAGGGCAGAAATATGGGAGAGAAAAATCAAGTATTAGCTAGACCACAAAGAAGAAAAAGGAAGTTTGATATTTCTAGCCCAGTGGGCATTATAGTAGGTTTCATTATAGTGATAGCGGCAATTATGCTTGGTGGCGGTGGAATAAAAGCTTTCAAAAACTTTTTAGATATTTCATCTATTTTAATTGTCATAGGGGGAACAACAGCGACAATTGTTGTGGCATATCGATTTGGAGAAATAAAAAAATATACGAAAAGCATTTTTACTGTTTTACATAGAAGAGAAGAAGATTTAGAACAGTTAACGGATTTGTTTGTCGATTTTTCGAAAAAGTCTAAAAAGAACGGCTTGCTTTCTTTAGAGGTAGATGGAGAGCAAGTAGACAATCCTTTTATTCAAAAAGGAATTCGATTAATGTTAAGCGGTTACGATGAAGATGAATTAAAAGAAGTGTTATTGAAAGATATTGAAACGGAAGTGTATGAGTTAAGAAAAGGAGCAGCATTATTAGATAAAATTGGTGATTTTGCTCCAGCTTGGGGAATGATTGGTACGTTAATCGGTCTTATCATTATGCTCCAAAACTTACAAGATACATCGCAAATTGGTACAGGAATGGCAGTTGCGATGTTAACGACATTATATGGGTCTGTACTTGCGAATATGATTGCAATCCCTCTTGCGGAAAAAGTATATCGTGGTATTGAAGATTTATATACAGAGAAGAAGTTTGTAATAGAAGCAATTTCAGAATTGTATCGTGGACAAATCCCTTCTAAATTAAAGTTGAAACTGGATACATACGTATACGAAACAAAGGTAAAAAAGGTAAAAGGAGCAGCCTAATATTTCAAGGAGTGGTATGATGAGTAAAGGACCGCAAAAGGGATCGCCTCGTTGGATGACGACTTTTACAGATTTAACGATGTTATTATTAACTTTCTTTGTATTACTAGTTGCTACATCAAAGCAAGATGCAGTAAAATTGTCAAAGATGCTTGAAAAGTTTAGTGATACGGGGCAAGTAGATGCAAAAGTAATGGAAAATACAATACCGGATATTTCACATGAAAAAAATGATGAAAAAATGATTTCAAAAAAGAGAATGGATGAATTATATAAGAAGTTAAAAGCATATGTAGATAATAATGGTATTAGTCAAGTGAATGTATATCGAGAGGATACAGGGGTAAGCGTCGTTATAGTAGATAATTTAATATTTGATACAGGCGATGCGAACGTTAAGCCCGAAGCGAAAGGGATAATAAGTCAATTAGTTGGATTTTTTCAATCCGTACCTAACCCAATTGTTGTAGAGGGACATACAGATAGTAGACCTATTCATAACGAGAAATTCCCTTCTAATTGGGAGTTATCTTCAGCACGAGCGGCAAATATGATTCACCATTTAATTGAAGTGTATAATGTGGACGATAAAAGGCTAGCTGCGGTAGGATATGCAGACACAAAGCCAATTGTACCAAATGATTCACCGCAAAACTGGGAAAAAAACCGTCGCGTTGTTATTTATATAAAAGAGTAGTATATTATTATTTTAATAATAAAATAATAAAAACACGAAAATTCTTTTAAAAAAATATTAAATTTTATCATTTTATTTTGTATAATGAGTGAGAATGATAAGGTGAAATATTAAGATATATTTATACATAGAAGGAGAGAATTAAAAAGAATGGCACATAAAATTTTAGTAGTAGACGATGCGATGTTTATGCGAACGATGATTAAAAACTTATTAAAAAGTAATGCTGAATTTGAAGTTATTGGCGAAGCAGAGAATGGGGTAGAAGCAATTCAAAAGTATAAAGAACTTCAACCTGATATTGTAACATTAGATATTACTATGCCAGAAATGGACGGGCTTGAAGCATTAAAAGAAATTATTAAAATTGATTCAAGTGCAAAGGTTGTTATTTGTTCTGCAATGGGACAACAAGGTATGGTATTAGATGCAATTAAGGGCGGGGCAAAAGACTTTATTGTAAAGCCATTCCAAGCGGATCGTGTAATTGAAGCTTTAACAAAAGTAGCAAATAGTTAATATAGAAGGGGTGCCACAAGGAATCAAAACAGTGATAGCGGATCGACGTGTGGCCCCCTTTTTTCTCATTGTAAAACACTAAATTGTTATACATAAATGAAATGTTTGTTAGACAGGTAGGGGATAAAAATGCAAACAGATCTATTAAATATATTTTTCGAAGAGTCAGAAGAACATTTACAGTCGCTAAATGAAAATGTGCTAGTGTTAGAACAAAATCCTGCTGATATGGATGTTGTAGGAGAAATATTCCGATCCGCTCATACATTCAAAGGTATGTCTGCGAGCATGGAATTTACGGAAATGGCTGATTTAACGCATAAGATGGAAAATGTGTTAGATGAAATTCGTCATGGAAATATAGTTGTAAATGCGGATATTATTGATGTGATTTTTGAGTGCATTGATAATTTGGAGAAGATGGTTGCAGATGTGCAACAAGGTGGAATGGGCAATATTGATGTAGCCTCAACTAAACAGAAATTAGAAGCATTATTGAACGGCAATGTAGAAACTCCTACGGAACATATAGAGCAAAATCATATAGACACCGATGATGGAGTTTCGCATGAAGTGCATATAACAGTTGAACAGCAAGCGATTTTAAAAGCAGTACGTGCCATTATGTGTATTGAAGCATTGCAAAATGTAGGGAATATACAAAAAACAGCTCCGAGTATTGAAGAAATTGAAGCAGATGCTTTCGGATTTGAATTTACAGTATTTATGGATACGGATTGTAGTATAGAAGAGTTGAAACAAGTAGTACTTCATGTTTCTGAAATTGAGAAAGTGGAAGTAAAGCAAGGAGAACCTATATCGAAGGAAGTAGCTTCTAAAAAAGTCGTTACACAAGAAGTTGTGCAAGTAGAAGAAAAGCTACAACCAGCTGTGGCTACGCAGGTAGAATCACCAATAGAGGCAACGAATCAACCTTCAAGTGCTATGCCAGCTAAAAGTACTACAAAAACGAAAAATGCTAAAGTGGAGAATCGTTCAATTCGTGTTCAATTAGAGAAAATCGAAAGATTAATGAATATGTTTGAAGAAAGTGTAATTGAACGTGGGCGCATTGATGAATTGGCTCAAACGATTCAAAACAAGGAGCTAATTGAACATTTAAATCGATTAGGCGATATTTCAAAAGATATTCAAAATGTACTATTAAATATGCGTATGGTGCCGATTGAAACTGTGTTCAATCGTTTCCCGCGTATGGTACGTATGTTAGCGAAAGATTTAGGGAAAAAAATCGATTTACAAATTACAGGTGAAGATACTGAAGTAGATAAAATTGTTATTGATGAAATCGGTGATCCGCTCGTTCATTTAATTCGAAATGCAATCGATCACGGTATTGAAACTGTTGAAAAACGACGTGATGCAGGTAAAAATGAGACAGGTACGATTAAATTAGAAGCCTTTCATAGTGGAAATCATGTCGTTATTCAAATTACGGATGATGGAAACGGTATTAATAAAGGGAAAGTATTAGAAAAAGCGATTAAAAATGGCGTTGTAACTGAAGCAGATGCGAATAGATTAACAGATCGTGAAGTGTTTGATCTTATTTTCCAACCGGGATTTAGTACAGCTGAAGTTGTATCAGATCTTTCAGGACGCGGTGTCGGATTAGATGTTGTAAAACATACGATTCATAGTTTAGGTGGACATTTAATTATTGATTCTGAGGAAGGAAAGGGAAGTACATTTAGAATTGAACTTCCATTAACGTTATCTATTATTCAATCTATGCTTGTTCAAACGAATGATAAGCGTTATGCTTTACCTCTTGGAAATATCGTTGAAGCAATTCGAATTAAGAGAGAAGACATCCAATCCTTACAAGGAAAAGATGTATTAAATTATCGTAATCAAATTATTGAAGTGAAACATTTAAGTACTGTATTTGGTGAAAAAACAGTAGATGAGGCGTTTGCGTCATATGATGGTCAAATGGTTCCTGTGTTAATTGTTCGTAACACACATCGCAGCTATGGACTTATTGTAAACACAATTATCGGTCAAAGAGAAATAGTCTTAAAGTCATTAGGTGACTTCTTTGCAGAGAGTTCTAACTATTTCTCTGGTGCGACGATTCTCGGTGATGGACGAGTGGTCCTCATTTTAAACCCAGAAGGTTTATAATAGGAATGAAGGAAAGCTCCCCACTTGTATACAATTGGGGAGCTTTTTGGCTAATCGTTACGAATCTAATAATGGATACATAGTAACGTTTTATACTAATGAGTTTGCTAACATAAAATAAGAGTTTATATTATTTGATAGAAAAACAGAAATGAGGAGGCAGGGAAAATGCCTGAGCAACACACAAAAGGGGATACGAGCACGATTGTGCTAGAAAAAGAAAATGAGCATTTAACGCCCCAAGAATGCGATATTCTTGGCGAAATTGCAAATATATCATTTGGTTCAGCTTCGACTGTATTATCAACAATTTTAAATAGGCAAGTAAGCATTACTGCTCCTCGTATAGAGTTGGTAGATTTATATGATTCAAGAGATGTCGAAGTTCCACATGTTGTATTAAACATTCATTTTACAAAAGGATTAGATATGGAAAACCTTCTTGTTCTTAAGCAAGATGTTGCATTGTCCATTGCTGATTTAATGATGATGGGAACAGGTGAAGTCGAGGACGGAAAAGAACTTGGTGAATTAGAGCTAAGTGCTGTACAAGAAGCGATGAATCAAATGATGGGATTCGCAGCTACATCTATGTCGGAATTCTTCCAAGATACAGTAGATATGTCTCCGCCGACGATTAAAGTTGTAAAGTTATCAGAAGAAATGGAGAAAATCTCTGAAATCGATGGGAATCATACGATTGTTAAAGTATCGTTTGATTTAAAGATAGATAATCTTGTAAACTCTAAACTTGTACAAATTGTTTCAGTTGAGCATGCGAAACAAATGGTAAATAAATTAATGCAATTATCTGGTGGAGTAGAAGAAACAGACGAACCAGCAGAAGTAGTGGAAACTGAGATTGTAGAAGAACAAGTTGAAAAAGAGCATTTAACACAAGAAGAGAAAGATGTGCTTGGTGAAATTGCAAATATTTCAATTGGCTCCGCTTCAACAGTATTGTCAACGCTTTTAAATCAGCCAGTTACAATTAGTACACCAAATGTGGAAGCAATCAATGTTCGTCATTATGATGGAGTACCAGTACCATTTGTTATTTTAAATGTCGACTTTGTTGAAGGGCTAAAGAATGAGAATGTATTCGTATTTACGAAAGATGTTGCCTTAACAATGGTAGATTTAATGATGATGGGAACAGGGGAAGTTGACCCAGAAAAAGAGCTTACTGAATTAGAACTGAGCGGTATTAAAGAAATTATGAACCAAATGATGGGTCATGCTGCTACGGCGATGTCAGAAATGTTTCAAGAAAAAATGGACATGACGCCGCCAAATGTTAAATTTGTAACGTTAAAAGAAGAAATGGAATATTTGGGAGAGTCAATGGAAGTGGACGAACTCGTTCAAATTACGTTCAATCTTGAAATTGGCGATTTGCTTCAATCGAAGATGTATCAAATTTTGCCAATTTCCGAAGCAAAAGAAATGGTAAGGCGACTTCTGTATCCGATGGTGGAAGAAGAAGAGATTGCCACAGAAGAAATTGAAGAAGAAAAAATTGTAGAACCAGTTGTGCAACCTATTGAATTTAAAGAAGTAAAACAAATGGAACCAGTATATATGGACACGTCCATTCTACAAAATGTAGAAATGAACGTGAAATTTGTATTTGGAAGTACAGTGAAAACGATTCAAGATATATTAAGTTTACAAGAAAATGAAGCAGTTGTACTAGATGAGGATATTGATGAACCGATTCGTATTTATGTAAATGATGTATTAGTGGCGTATGGTGAACTTGTAAATGTAGATGGATTTTTTGGAGTAAAAGTGACGAAATCACTATAAGGCATTGAAATAGGAGTTTGAACTAGTAGATGAAAAACGTAAAGTTTTTTCTAATGAGTTGGCTATGCATACATGTGTGCTTGTTCTTCCCCTTGCAAAGTCAGGCTGAGGAACAAATTGAGTCAGATCAAAAAATAAATGAAGTGAATGTACAAGAAGAAAATAAGGAATCTCAAGAATCGTCAGAACAAGTGGAAACGAAGCAAGATGAAGAGAAACAAAAAGAAGCAGAGCAACAAGAAGTAGAACAACAAGAAGTAGCAAATAAACAATTGAATGAAAGAAAGATAGAAACGGAACAGGGAATTATTACAGTAAATAAGCCGGAGCTTAAAGTTGGCGAAGAAGTGCGAATTGCTGTAGAACCAAATGGGAAAAACATTCAAAGTATGAAAGGTATATTGCAGCTACAAAAAAATGGCGAGCAATATGCGCAAGAAAGAATACTATCTTTTGAGTATGATGAAGAAACGAAGAGCTGGGTTGCTAACTATAAAGCAGGGAATTTTGATTTGCAAGGTGATTGGAATCTTCAGCTCGTTCAAAGTTACAAAGAGAATGAGAAAGAAGAAATCGTAAAAAATGAAGTGAAAGTCCCGCTCATTCGTATTAAAAATGAAACGCCAACTATAGATAAAGAATTGCCAAAGTTACAGAAAGTTACTATTGATGAAGTAAAAGAGAACTTAGTTGAACGAAAACAGGGAGATTCTATACATATACGAGTAAAAGCGTCAGATATAGAATCGGTTGTAAAAGAAGTGCGCGTTACATTAAAAGGGAAAGAAAATAAAGAGCTTTCGTTTTTATTAGACTACAACAAGTATGATATGGATTGGCAAAAAGTATTTGAAATAACAGAAGCATTGCCGGCTGGGCCATACGAATTACTTGTAGAGATAATAGATGCAGCAGGTAATAAACTTGTTGAAGAAAGTGAATATACCATTTCTGTTTTGGCGCCAAAAAACGAAGATGATAAAAAGATAGAAGAGAAAGAGAAAGAAGAGAAATTAGATAATAAACTAGAAAATGAATTAGAAGATAAGAAAGAAAATGAGAAGCAAGAAGATTTGAAAATCAAAAACCCGCTTCTAGAAGAAAAATTGCCGGTTGTTCAAATTCCGAAGCAAGATGAGAAAGTAAATAAGTTTATAAAAGAACCGTTGAAAGAGAAAGAGAAATTTACTTACGTTATAAAAGAGCCGTTCGAAGACAACAAGGAAGTACATAAGGCGAAGGACCAAAAAGAGAAAAATAACAAACAAGTTGTCTCTAAAAAGAAAGAACAAAAAGAAGAAACGAAAGACAAGGAAGAAGAAAAAGGTGAACAGGGAGTACAAGCTTCGGATGTATTTACTATCATGTCAGGTTTGTTCGTACTGTTTTTAGTTTTAAAGAGTAATAAAGAATGGGGCTAATTATTTCATAGTAGTGGAGGCGCTTAAATGGAGATTAAACGTACGACAATTGAAGATAAGACGCTACAACCATTAAAACAGCCTGCAGCTATTTCGGAACATGAAATCCAGAAAGAACGAAAGCGTAGCAATTTAGTGTTTACTGGACAGTCTAAAATTATTTCGAAAAATAATGAGATAGGTATTTTACTTGCAAGTTTAAGTGATGGAAAGATTATGAAGGAAATGCTTTCTAAAGAGATGGATACAGTGTTACAACTTTTTAAAAAGTTACATACGTTATCTGAAGAAGGAAAGCAATCAGAAAAAGTGTTTGAACAAGTAATTAGAAGCCTGCAAGGACTTATTAAGCAGGCGCATATAAAAGAACTTCCTTTGTTAGATGGAACATATGATTTCGCTGAAGTGCAACTATCATTTGGTAGAAAAGTACATATTCCTTTACTAGATGTAAGTGCACTCATCTCTAGAGTGGAAAGTGATTCTTCAGAAGGAAATATAAATTTGATGGTAACGGTTATTACTGCTTATATAACGAAATTGTCTAACGAAACGATTTTAATTAGCGTTACAGACCGCATTGCTAAAGATCGGGATGTAAGTGTATGGAGAGCGCTTGCGGAAATGAACATGACACAATTATCACAGGCATTGAAACAAACGATGCAAGAACATAAATGGTCTATGACGTTTCTTTTTCTCTTCATATGGATTGTCGGTATTATTTTAATTCGAGTTATGTAAAAAGGTCGTCACTCCATTGTGACGACCTCTTTTATATTTTTTCGTAGAAGAATGTATCAAATCGCTGAAGATTGTAACGTTCGGGTGTTAAAATTTGTTCCGTACTACCAACAAATAGTACACCGCCTTTTCGTAAAGAACGACTAAATTTTTCGTAAAGTTTTATTCTTGCTTCTTCTGTGAAATATATCATTACATTACGACAAATAATCAAATCATAATTTGTATCGAATGACTGCATTAAAAGGTCATGTTGTTTAAACGAGACGTTTTGTTTAATGTTTTGATGCAATGAATATAGACCATTCTCTTTTGTGAAATGACGTTCTTTCAAATCAGTAGGTAATTCCTTTAACGAACGTTCTGTATATTGAGCGCGTTTTGCGGTTTCTAAAATATGAAAATCAAGATCTGTTGCTTGAATTTCAAAACGGAATGGAGCTAGATGCTTTGATAAAATTAAAGAGAGTGTATATGGTTCTTCACCAGCAGCGCAAGCGGCACTCCATACCTTTAATTTTCCGCTATTTTGTTCGAGTAATTTTGGTAGTGCTTTCGACTCTAAAGTTTGCCATCGTTCTTTATTTCTAAAAAACTCTGAAACGTTAATTGTAATATAGTCAATAAAATTTAAAAATAAATTTTGATCAGCGCGTAATTTGTTTAAAAAATTAGTGTAGTTTTCGAAGCCTTTTCTCGAAATGAAAGCATCGATTCTACGGCGCATTCTATCTTGTTTATATGAAGCGATGTCCATATTGAATTGTTGTTTAAAACTCGCGATAAAATGATCATAATCTTGTTCAATTATCATATTTACAATGGGCACAATAATGGTATTGTGCCTCCCCCTTTACATCATACGAATTTTTTGTTCAAAGCTTTTTTTCATTTGCTTTTCATGTAATCCTGGTAAATCATAAATGACAGCATCAATACCTGCTTCTTTTGCAACATCGACAGGGATGACAGATGTATGTTTGTCACCATTATAAAAACAGAGAACTAAATCAGTGTCTTCAATAATTTGTTTAACAAAAAACATATAATCTGATCGGTAAATGGAGTCGGAAGGATGATCAAAAGCAACATATTCGGCTCCGTGTTTTTTTAAGTAATCAACGACTTCTTGAAATTCATCTGTTATTGCTGGCAATGGTTGCAGCGTGTAAAGGCATAAATTTTGAGCGAGTCTTTCATTCTCAACGAAAAAACGAAGAACCTCATTTTCAATAGATTTATAACATAATATGTAAATTTTATGTTTGTGAGCATAGTCAGTTAAAAATTTTTTAATTTCTTCTTGATCTAATGCTGTTAATTGATTTGAACCACAAAGGAAAATATTCATAGAATTGTGCCACCTCATGCTAAATTGTAACATATCTTTTATAAAAAATAACTGCAAAATATTACTGTTCAGAGTATAATTATAAATAACTGGATTTTACGATTAAGTTTAGGAAGAAATAAAAAAATAAATAGGTGATATATATGCTACGTTCTATCTCGCATAATCCAATTTTATCGCATATACCGCCTGCTACTCAAATGCCGAAAGAAGTAAATGTCAGGACAGGACTTGCATTTTCGGATAATTTGCATGCAGATCCGAAAAAAGATAAATTGCTAGAACAAATGGAAGCGTTTGTCGATAATATTGGAGAAATTAAAGAGAAAATTGAAATGGAATTAACGCTTGATAATGTAATGGAATACAAAAATACAGTAAAATCATTTTTGAATTTTTACGTTGATAATGTATTGCAGTATAAAGATGTCATGTCTCGTCACCCGCGTTACGGATATTCACAGAAAATGACGATTGTGAAACAGGCAGAAATGGGATTGAATGAATTAGAAGATGTTATGAATTTAATTAATACGAAAACAGGACATTTAGAAATGTTAAATCAAATTGGAGAAATCCATGGTTTAATTGTGAATTTAGTCTTGTAAAAGAAAGGAAGCTATATGTACATACAATTATATGAAAAACTCGTTATTATTCAAAAAGCGTATGAAAATATTCAAGCGCTTGGAGAGCAAATATATGAGAATTTAAAAAATAAAAATGTAAATGCAGTTCAAAAGTTGCAAGTAGAGCAATTGCAGTACATTGATGGTTTAAAAGGGTTATCAAGCTCATTTGAAGAAATGGTTGTTCAGTTCTGTAAAGAACAAGGGGTTGAATCGTTTCGTGTAAGTGCGTTATTTTCGTATTTTTCTCAAGAAGAAATTGAAAAAATGGAAGAATTACAAAAAAACGTAACTGAATTAGAAGAGAATGTAAAAATGATTCTTTTGAAAAATCAATATTACTTAAACGTACTATTAAAAACTACAGAAAGTATTGTGGATTCTGTTTCTGAATATAACTTAGAGCGAAACAATAATTCGCAAATCTTTATGAATGAACTATTGTAAAGGAGAAGTGAAGCTTTATGAGATTATCTGATTATAATACACCGCTATCGGGCATGTTAGCGGCTCAAATGGGGTTACAAACAACGAAACAAAACTTGTCTAACATTCATACACCGGGTTATGTTCGTCAAATGGTGAATTACGGATCTGTTGGAGCAAGCAATGGTCATACGCCAGAACAGAGAATTGGTTACGGTGTACAAACGCTAGGTGTTGACCGTATTACTGATGAGGTAAAAACGAAGCAGTTTAATGATCAATTATCTCAGCTCTCTTACTATAACTACATGAATTCAACTTTATCACGTGTAGAGTCTATGGTTGGAACGACAGGGAAGAATTCATTATCTAGTTTAATGGACGGTTTCTTTAATGCCTTTCGTGAAGTAGCAAAAAATCCAGAACAACCAAACTACTATGATACATTAATTTCTGAAACTGGGAAGTTCACTAGTCAAGTAAATCGTCTTGCGAAAAACTTAGATACAGTGGAAGCGCAGACGGCAGAAGATATTGAAGCGCATGTTAATGAATTTAATCGTCTGGCTGCTAGTTTAGCAGAAGCGAATCATAAAATTGGACAAGCGGGTACACAAGTGCCGAATCAACTTTTAGACGAACGAGATCGCATCGTTACAGAGATGTCTAAGTATGCAAACATCGAAGTATCTTATGAATCTATGAATCCTAATATCGCGAGTGTTAGAATGAATGGTATTTTAACAGTAAATGGACAAGATACATATCCACTTCAATTAAATAAAGAAAAAGACCCAATGTCAGTTGAGATTTACGGTTCAGAAATCTCTGTAACTAGCGGAGCGATAAAATCAGCGATTGATACGAAAGCGAAGATTGTTGATTATAAAAAAAATCTCGAAGACTTAATGAGTTCAATGAAAAATCAAGTGAATACAGTGATGGGAAAAGATTTCTTCGTTGGAGATTATGCGAAAGAGATGAAGTTAAATCCAGAATTCCAAAAAGATGTTTCGAAAATGAAAATGTCTGCTGAAACAGCAAATAAACTAGCAGCAGTTACAGATGACGATTATAAAGAAGGTCTTTCTTATAAACAAGCATTAGACCAATTTATAGTTCGTGTTGCATCTGATAAAAGTGCAGTAAATGGTTATCAAAAAATTCATGGCGACTTACTAGAAGGTATTCAACAAGAAAAAATGAGCGTTGAAGGTGTAAATATGGAAGAGGAAATGGTAAATTTAATGGCCTTCCAAAAATATTTCGTCGCAAACTCTAAAGCTATTACTACGATGAATGAAGTGTTTGATAGTCTATTTTCGATTATTCGATAAGTGATAATAATTGATTGGAAATATATAAGGAGGAGATAGAAATGAGAGTATCTACATTTCAAAATGCAAACTGGGCAAAGAATCAGTTAATGGATTTGAATGTGCAACAACAATACCATAGAAACCAAGTAACTTCAGGGAAGAAAAATCTTCTTATGAGTGAAGATCCACTTGCAGCGAGTAAATCATTTGCGATTCAACATTCATTGGCGAATATTGAACAAATGCAAAAAGATTTAGCTGACTCAAAAAATGTATTAACACAAACTGAAAATACTTTGCAAGGTATTTTTAAATCTTTAACGAGAGCAGATCAATTAACGGTACAGGCATTAAATGAGCCAAATGGTGAAAAAGAATTGAAAGCCATCGGTGCAGAGATTGATCAAATTTTAAAACAAGTTGTATATTTAGCGAATACGAAAGAGCAAGGTCGTTATATTTTCGGTGGTGATAGTGCAGAAAAGTCACCATTTACAGAAGATGGTACGTACCAGGGTGGACAAAATGATGTGAACTGGCAACTAAATGACGGTTATGAGTTAAAGGCATTCCGTAACGGAGAAGCATTATTATCCCCGGTTATAAAAACGTTAAAACAGATGAGCGAAGCGATGCAAAAAGGTGACCAAAAAGCGTTACAACCGTTATTAGGAGAAAATAAGAAAAACTTAGATGGCATCATTAACCGTACAACTGAAGTTGGTTCAACAATGAACACAATGGAGACGTTTAAAACAATTTTAAGTGAGCAAAATTTAGCGCTCCAAGAAAACCGTAAAGAAATTGAGGATGTTGATTTAGCGGTCGCAATTTCTGACTTGGCATATATAAATGCGACGTATGAAGCGACACTTAAAGCGGTTAGTACGATGAGTAAAACGAGTATTTTAGACTACATGTAATCTACAAGGAGTGAGAAAAATGGCAGGAACAACGATGACAGGTATTGGTGGTAGACAACAAATTTGGAACCTCGGAAATAATATGATCGATACTTCTAACCTAGTAGAATTAGAAATGCAAGCGTTAGATATGAGAAAAACACCATATACGAAAGAAAAGAACGACCTTACAAATGATAAATTATTATATACAAGTTTAAAATCAGAATTTAGTTCTTTCACACAAACGTTTAAAAACTTAGCGGCTTTTAAAGGGAATGAGAAAAAAGTAACGACAACACAAGACGGTTATATTAATGTAAAAGCAGATGGTGGTGCGATTGCAGGAACTTTTAATATGACAATTACACAGCTCGCGCAACGTCATCAAATAGCTTCTAATGAAATTAAAGATATAAATGCGAAACTTCCTAAAGATGAAACATTAAAACTAGGCGATAAAGAACTAAAAGTAACAACTGATATGACATATAAAGATTTAATTAATAAGATTAATGATGGAGATTATGGCGTATCAGCTTATACACTTGGAAATAAAATTTTCATGACCTCGAAAAAAGAAGGGGCAATGAATGAAATTAAATTAGAAAAGACACCGCCTAATGTACTTACAGATTTGTTTTATACGAAAGTGGAAGGTACAGATGAGAATAATCAGCCTACGACAGAAATGAAATTAAATACTATTAACGAAGCGCTAGATGCAAAATATAGTATTAATGGTGTTGAGGGAAAAAGTGATAGTAATACAATTGAAGCATTACCAGGTGTGAAAATTGAGCTATTGAAAGTAACGGAATCAAAGGTGGAAAATAAACCAGAAGATGGAACAGGTACAAATGCAGATCAAAAAGCAAAAGGTATAGATCTAAAATTTACAGTAAATGACTCAAACGTAACAGACGCATCGAATGTTATTAAAAAAATGGTAGCTGATTATAATAAAGCTGTTTCTACAGTAGATATCTTTGCTGGAAAAGGTGGAGCTTTCCAAGGTCAAGCTATTATGCAAAGTGTACGTCAGGCAATGAACAATGTCGTAACATTTTCTCAAGATGGTAATTATTTATTCACATTTGGTATTCAATTAAAGCAAGATGGAACGATGGAAGTTAATGATGAAAAATTAACACAAGCATTAAAAGAAAAACCCGATGCAGCGAAGCAATTTTTCTTTAGTTCTAACGGTTTAGGAAAAATGATGGAAGAACCGCTTGATAAACTATTCGGTGATAAAGGTGTAGTCGGCGAGAGAGTTAAAAACATTGACTCACGTGTAAGCGATTTAGATAAAAAGATTAAAGATATTGAGACGCAAAACTTGCAAAAGCAAGATGAAATCGTGAAGAAGTATCAAAAGCTAGAGAGTACATTGGCGGCGCTTGATAGCCAACTAAAAACAATTAAAGCAATGACAAAACAAAAAAGTGATGATTAATGAAAGTTAAGGAAGTGATCGTATGCAAGCATGGCAACGTTATATGCAAAATGATATTATGACGAGTAATCCGATTAAAAATACAATTTTTATTTATGAAAGATGTATTGTAGAGTTTCGTAATTTAGAAGAACTTTTACATACTTTTAAACTTCAAGAAGGGGACGCACTTCTTGAAAAATTAGAACGTATTTTTGAAGAACTAAAGCTTCAATTAAATCCTGAGATTACGAAAGATTTATATGATAGTCTCTATGGTTTATATGATTGGATTAGCATTCAAATTCAAACGATGAAAGTAACGCGTGAAGCGAAAGATATTGATGCAATTGTGAAAGTGTTACAAGATTTAATAGACGGTTACCGCGGAGCACTTGAAAATGAACAATGATATTTATCGGACGTTTGTCAGCTGTTTTAATGAAATCGGTGAATTGCAAGTGTCAGACAGAGAGTTTGCTGAGAAGAGTGAGATGTTAAATCGCTGGATGATGACATTGGATGAAGAAACGCGTGCACAAGTTGCAGCAGAAGTAAGCCCGTTCATTATTAAGGCAGCACAGCATATTCGGGATAAGCAAAAGATTTTGGAAGAAATGATTATGACAAATGATGGGCGAATGAAGGCTAATTCATTTTACGGTAAATATTAATAATAACGTCTGGAAACAGGTTCCCCTTTTAAAAGGGGGTCTATTCCTTCGTTTACATAAAGAACCCGCTGATTGAGGTTTCATTTTATGACTGTGATGAAATAATAATTGTAATCTAAATAATAGAAAAATGGACTTTAGTTTATATATTGAAATGTTCTATAGGTTACTGTGTGTATACAGTTTTTTGCATTCTTTTTTATATTTTTATATTTTTCTAAAGACAACAATGAAAAAATGGAATAAAATATGTAAGGGTACATAATAGTAAATATTTTAATAAATGCATATAAGAAAATAAATAATGAAGTGAAACTTCTATCAGTGGATCATTAAGTTAGAAAAGGAAGGGTGTGGAATATGCCAGATTTAGTGAGTGATGTAAGCCATTATATGAATTATTTAGTGACGAAACGAAATACGGTTTCTAGTAATATTGCAAATGCGAATACACCTGGCTATAAAGCACAAGATGTAACATTTGCTGAGCAGATGAATAAAAGTAGTGCATTATATAAAAACAATGCGGCTGATTTAAAGAGTAATCCAGATTTATATCAAACGAATGAAATGCACTTGCCGACAGTAAATATGAAAAATACATATGCAAAGATTCAAACAAAATCAATGCAAACGAATAAAGACGGAAATAGTGTGGATGTAACGACAGAAATGCTAGATTTAATGAAAGCAAATCAGTTATACGGTATTTCAGTTAACGCAATTAATACACAATATGCAATTAACCAAGCGGCACGCGGACGTTAAAAGTAGAAGGAGAGACAACGGATGTTTCAGGCAATTAATGCAAGTGGCTCAGGACTAACGACAGCGAGAAAGTGGATGGAAGTTACTTCTAACAATATTGTAAATGCAAATACGACGGCGGCTCCGGGGGCAGATTTATATGAGCGTCGTAGTGTGGTGCTAGAATCAAACAATAGTTTTGCAAGTATGCTAGATGGGGCTCCTACTAACGGAGTAAAAATAAAAAGTATTGAAGCAGACAAAACGGAAAATTTAGTGTATGATCCGACGCATCCGCACGCAAATGAAGAAGGATATGTACGTTATCCCAATATTGATGTAACTGCTGAAATGACGAATGTAATGGTTGCTCAAAAAATGTATGAAGCGAATACGAGTGTATTAAATGCGAATAAAAAAATGCTTGATAAAGATTTAGAAATCGGCCGAGGATAAGGGGGAAGATAGTAATATGAAAATTCAACCAATGTTACATACACAACCATTTGGAGCAATTCAGTCAATTGGTGCACCGAAAACTTCTCAAACATCTGTAGTTGAGGGGAAAAAGTTTATTGATTTATTGGAAGATATGAATCAAACGCAAAACAATGCGCAAACAGCAGTATATGATTTACTAACTAAAGGGGTAGGAGAAACACATGACGTTTTAATTCAGCAAAAGAAAGCTGAGTCTCAAATGAAAACAGCTGCTCTCGTACGTGATAATCTTATTGAAAATTATAAGTCACTAATTAATATGCAAATTTAGGAAAGTGGACGGGTGTGTTTAAATGGAAAAGATGAAAAATGTTATCCAATCGTTAAAAACGTGGCATAAGTTAGTAATCGGTGCTGCGCTTTTAGCGATTGTAACAGGAGCACTTTTATACTTCACCTTGCCAGATAAATATGTTGTTGTATATCAAAATTTAAATGATACAGATAAACAAGAGATTACAGCAGAATTATCGAAGTTAGGTGTCGATTATCAATTAGCGGCCGATGGTTCGATTCGTGTGCAAAAGAATGATGCTCCATGGGTTCGAAAAGAAATGAATGGGATGGGCTTACCGTTTAATTCGAAAAGCGGTGAGGAAATTTTATTAGAAAGCTCGCTCGGTTCAAGTGAGCAAGATAAAAAAATGAAGCAAATTGTCGGTACGAAGAAGCAATTGGAGCAAGATATTGTAAGAAACTTTGCGACAGTTGAAACGGCAAATGTTCAAATTACATTGCCTGAAAAAGAGACAATTTTTGATGAAGAAAAAGCAAAAGGAACAGCGGCGATTACGGTTGGAGTGAAACGTGGCCAATTGTTAACAGCTGATCAAGTTGCAGGTATACAGCAAATGATTAGTGCAGCGGTTCCTGGTGTGAAAGCAGAAGAAGTAAGTGTTATTGATAGTAAAAAAGGTGTTATCTCAAAAGGAGCAGATGAAGCACATTCTAGTAGTTCCTCTTCTTATGAGAAAGAAGTAGAGATGCAGCACCAACTTGAAGGTAAATTAAAGCAAGATATTGATGCAACGTTAATGACGATGTTTAAACCGAATGAATATAAAGTGAATACGAAAGTATCTGTAAACTACGATGAAGTTACACGTCAGTCAGAAAAGTATGGTGATAAAGGTGTACTTCGTAGTAAACAAGAACAAGAGGAAAGCTCTACCGCGCAAGAAGGGGCAGATACGAAGCAAGGTGCTGGTATTACAGCGAACGGTGAAGTGCCAAACTACGGTACGAACAATAATCAAAATGGTAAAGTTGTCTACGATAATAAAAATGGTAACAAAATCGAAAACTATGAAATAGATAAAACAGTTGAAACAATTAAGAAACATCCAGAATTAACGAAAACAAATGTTGTTGTATGGGTAGATAATGATACGCTAGTAAAACGTAAAATTGATATGACAACTTTTAAAGAAGCGATCGGAACAGCGGCAGGACTTCAAGCTGATCCGAACGGTAACTTTATAAATGGTCAAGTTAACGTTGTAACTGTTCAGTTCGATCAGCCGAAAGCCGAAAAAGAGAAAGAGCCAGAAAAAAGTGGTATGAATTGGTGGTTATTCGGTGGAATTACAGCTGGCTTATTAGCGATTGGTGGCCTAGTATGGTTCTTATTAGCAAGACGTAAGAGAAAGAAAGAAGAAGAGGAATATGAAGAATACTTAGCAGAAGAGGAAATTGCTGCAAGTAATGAAAGTATCTTGGAAATTCCTGAAGAAAAAATAGTGCCAGAGCCAAAACCTGAACCAGAAGAACCGAAAGAACCAACGTTAGATGAACAAGTGCAGGATGCTACGAAAGAACATGTAGAAGGAACTGCAAAAGTAATTAAAAAATGGTTAAACGGACAGTAAGGGAGGAACAACGATGTTAGATGAAATCTCCTCCAAAGAAAAAGCTGCCATCCTTATTCGTACATTAGAAGAAGGGGTGGCAGCAAAAGTCATTGAATATATGACAGCTGAGGAAAAAGAAGTATTACTTCGTGAAATCGCAAAGTTTCGTGTATACAAACCAGAAACATTAGAAAATGTACTAGGAGAGTTCTTATATGAACTAAATGTAAAAGAATTGAACTTAGTCACTCCAGATAAAGAATACATTCGTCGCATATTTAAAAACATGCCAGAAGACGAACTGGAAAAATTATTGGAAGATCTTTGGTATAACAAAGATAATCCGTTTGAGTTTTTAAATTCACTTACAGATTTAGAGCCACTTCTTACAGTGCTTAATGATGAGTCACCACAAACAATTGCAATTATCGCTTCTTATATTAAACCGCAACTTGCGTCTCAATTAATTGAGAGATTGCCAGATCATAAGCGCGTTGAAACGGTAATGGGTATAGCGAAACTAGAACAAGTTGATGGTGAGTTAATTAATCAAATTGGTGAGTTGTTAAAATCGAAATTAAATAATATGGCATTTAGTGCAATTAATAAAACTGATGGCTTGAAAACAATCGTAAATATTTTAAATAATGTTTCACGAGGTGTTGAAAAAACAGTCTTTCAAAAGCTGGATGAAGTCGATTATGAGTTATCTGAGAAAATTAAAGAAAATATGTTTGTCTTTGAAGACTTACTTGGCCTTGAAGATCTTGCGCTTCGCCGTGTATTAGAAGAAATTACAGATAACGGTGTTCTTGCGAAAGCACTTAAAATTGCAAAAGAAGAAATTAAAGAGAAATTATTTACATGTATGTCTTCAAACCGTAAAGAGATGATTCTAGAAGAATTAGATGGCTTAGGACCGCTTAAGATGACGGATGCTGAAAAAGCGCAGCAAACGATCACTGGTACAGTGAAAAAGCTAGAGAAAGAAGGAAGAATTATCGTTCAAAGAGGTGAAGAGGATGTCCTTATTTAAAAACAGAATTCCGAAGAATTCTGTTTCTTTTTCTGAAGAAACGTATGAATTACAATTTCCAAAACCAGCTTCAGTTCAAATAGAAGAGGAAGAATTACAAGCTGATCATGCAGAACTTCGCGCCCAGCAAGAATCGTTACATATGGAAATGAATCAGCTAAGGCAAGAGAAGCAAATGCTAGAACGAGAGCGGCAGCAGTTATTACAAGATAAAGAACAATTTCAAATGCATATTCATGAGCAAATGGAACAGATGGAAGCAGCGCGTGTGCAATTTCAAAAAGAACAACAAGAAACAGCATATGAATGGACAGAGTTATTATGGGATCAATCATTTCATTTAGCAGAAAAAATCGTGAATCAAGCGGTAGATTCACGATTGCTTGATGTGTTACCTATTTTAACTGGCATCGTGCAAACATTGCCAACTTCGTTTGAAAAATTAATCATTACAGTACATCCAGAAACGTTTGAACGTATTCAAGAAGAGAAGGAGAATACGAAAGAATATTGGTTACTACAATTAGTAGAATGGAAATATGATTTCTCCCTGCAATTTGGTGAATTTGTTCTGGAAGAAGAGAAAGAGTTCTTTGAATTTAAATTTGCACCTATATTTGCGAAACTTCGTCAGAAATGGGAAGAAGAGAAGTTATTTGAGGAGCAAAATGTATGAGCCGCCTGTTAATGAATGAGAACGAAAAATGGAATAAGTTCATTGAAACACCGCTGTATACGAAAGTAGGCAAAGTTCATAGTGTACAAGAACAGTTTTTCGTAGCAAAAGGGCCGAAAGCGAAGATTGGAGATGTTTGCTTCGTTGGAGAACATAACGTCTTATGTGAAGTGATTGCCATTGAAAAAGAAAATAATATGCTACTTCCATTTGAACAGACAGAAAAAGTATGTTATGGAGATTCAGTGACATTAGTTTCAGAAGATGTTGTTGTACCACGTGGTAATCACTTGCTCGGAAAAGTGTTAAGTGCAAATGGTGAAGTGTTAAATGAGGAAGCTGAAAACATTCCATTACAGAAAATAAAACTAGATGCACCGCCTATACATGCATTTGAACGTGAAGAGATTACCGATGTATTTGAAACAGGAATAAAATCAATTGATTCTATGCTAACAATTGGTATCGGTCAAAAGATTGGTATTTTTGCTGGGTCAGGTGTTGGTAAATCAACTTTACTTGGAATGATAGCAAAAAATGCAAAAGCTGATATAAACGTTATTAGTTTAGTAGGGGAACGTGGTCGGGAAGTAAAAGACTTTATTCGAAAAGAGTTAGGCGAGGAAGGTATGCGAAAAAGCGTCGTTGTTGTAGCGACGTCAGATGAAAGTCATCTTATGCAACTTCGTGCAGCGAAACTCGCAACGTCTATTGCTGAATACTTCCGTGATCAAGGTAATAACGTATTACTTATGATGGACTCTGTTACTCGTTTTGCCGATGCACGAAGAAGTGTTGATATTGCTGTTAAAGAGTTACCGATTGGTGGTAAAACACTGTTAATGGAAAGTTATATGAAGAAGTTGTTAGAGCGTTCCGGAAAAACACAAAAGGGATCTATAACAGGTATTTATACGGTGCTTGTTGATGGGGACGATTTAAATGGTCCTGTACCAGATTTAGCACGTGGTATTTTAGATGGACATATCGTATTAAAGCGTGAGCTTGCAACGCTTAGTCATTATCCTGCAATTTCAGTATTAGATTCAGTAAGTAGGATTATGGAAGAAATTGTTTCGCCACATCATTGGCAACTTGCAAATGAAATGAGAAAGATTTTATCAATTTATAAAGAAAATGAATTGTATTTTAAGCTAGGAACGATTCAAGAAAATGAAGAAAATGCTTATATTTTTGAATGTAAAAATAAAGTAGAAGGCATAAATACATTTTTAAAGCAAGGTCGATCGGATAGTTTCCAATTTGATGATATCGTTGAAGCGATACAGCATATAGTATAAGGCCTCTGCATAAGAGGTCTTATTTTTTTGTTTTTTAATATTTCACAGATTTTTTTGGAAAAAAACTATATAATAGAAAAAGAGAACGTTATAATAGAAAGGGGTTATGAAAACAGGTGGATAAACAGCAGTACGACACAATAAAATTGCAAATAAATCAAGAAAAAGAACATATTTTAAAAGAAGTGTATGAATTAACAGCTGAAAAAAGAAAAATAGAACAAAAAAAAGAATATGATTTATATGTTGTGAAATCGCGTAGTAAAGTCGTACAAACTGGGCAACGTATTATGGCTGGTATGCTTTCTTCACATACGTTTTCACCTGAAAGAATAGAAGAATGGAATCGGAAAATTAAAAAAACGGAAGGTTTTATTCAAAAAAATGAAAGTCTTTTAGAGCAAGTAAAAGAAAAAGAACGTGTCATTGATGAGATGTATCAAGAAGATTGCAAAAAGCTTGCGAAAGCACAAGAAAAGCTGGAAGAAAAAATGCTTCTGGATTTGAAAATGTGTATGAATGGATGAGGTGAATGTAGTGATACAGTCTGTATTACCGGTGCAACAAAGTTTACCTCCGCAAAAAGAAAAAGGGCTAGAAGTACAATCAAAAAATGAAGATTCTTCATTCGATCGTACGATGAGAATGGAAAATAAAAAACAGCCGCAAACGGAGAAAACGAAACGAGAAGAAGCACCAAAAGAAGAGAGAAAAGATTATATTCTTTCTAAAAAATCGGTAACGGAAGAAGAACCTATTGTAAAGAAAGAAGAAAAAAAAGAGACAGAACAGTTGTTATTAGCTGTATCTGAGCAAATGGTTGCAATTGAGCAATTACATGTGCAGCCGGAATTGTTATATCAATACATACAAAAAATACAAGAGCTATATAAAGAATATGGCAATATTAAACTTAATGAATTACCTGCAGCTGAATTACAACAATTACAAGAACTTCTTTCAAATATGAATATCAAAAATGCTATATGTTTAGAAGATACAATGCAAATGGTATTAGAAAAAATGAAGATGCCAGAGCAAGCGATGCAAGCATTGAAGGCTGTAGAAACAGAAACTTGTAATATTGCAAAGGGACAGGAAGAGTTTAAAGACGTAGATCTTCCGAAACTTGAGAGCGATGATACAAAGGTAGAGTTGCCTGAGGTTGATGCATTAAACGATTCGAGCTCTGCAGGTGCAGAATTATTAAATAAAACGACGAGTACCGAACAAGTAGGGAAATCAAATAGTGGTGCTGAGAAAGTTTCATTACCTGACTTAGGAAAGAAAATGGAAGCGCAAGTAGAAGCGTTGCAAAAATTTGTAGTGAAACAAGAACGTGTTTTATTCCAGTTAAATCCAGAAAAACTTGGTACATTAACAGTGTTTATGAAAAAACACGGAGATCAAATTGACGTTCACGTAGAAATGGAAAAACACGATGCGAAAAAACGTGTTGAAATCATTTTTGATGAATTGAGATTAAAGTTAAAAGAAAAAGAAATCAATATTCAAATTAGCTATTCAGATAAAGATGAAAATCGCAAAGAACAGCGAGAACAAGACCAAAGGCAAAAACAGAAATTAGCAAATACAAATCATGAAAAACAACAATCAACAGAATTTGCGGGATTATTGGAGGAATAAAGCGTGCCAACAGTTGGATTAAATACAACGAGTACAAATCATATTCCGTTACAAGCAGGAGCGCAAAAAAGTAATGTACCTGTTAATGGTGTACAATCGCCAGTGCAACAAAGTAATGGAGTTTCAGCAGGAGCGCAAAAGACTCCTGGGGTAATGGGGAAAGATGATTTCTTAAAATTGTTTTTATCAAGTTTCCAACATCAAGATCCATTTAATGCGATGGATATGAATCAAATGATGAATCAGACGGCGCAGTTATCTCTTATGGAACAAGTACAGAATATGACGAAAGCAGTAGATAAGCTGCAATCAACGATGTATTCAACAGCACTTGATGGTGGAATGAAGTTTTTAGGGAAATACGTAAGAGGTGTTGACGGTGACGGAAACAAAGTAACCGGTCAAGTAGAAACGGTTCGTCTTGCGGAAAATAACGATGTACAGCTCGTTATTAATAATAAAGTTGTCTCTCTTCGTTTCGTTGAGAGAGTGTCTGATAAACCGATTGGGGAAACGAACCCAGAAGACGCAAAGAAAGACGATCAAAAAGTAACTGAAGAAGTAAAAACTACAAATTTATAAGGAGTGTCCATACGTTATGATTAAAGCGTTATATACAAGTATTACAGGGATGAATGCAACACAAAATGCATTAAGTGTAACTTCAAATAATATTGCCAATGCACAAACAGTAGGTTATAAAAAACAAAAAGCAATGTTTGATGATTTACTATATAACAATTCGATTGGTGCAAAAGGTGACGGTAAATACGCAGGAACGAATCCGAAAAGTATTGGTAACGGTGTGAAAATGAGTGGTACTGTTACGGATTATAGTGATGGTACAATTACGTTAACAGGTGGCAAAACACAAGCCGCAATGGAAGGTAATGGTTTCTTCGTTGTAGGTGATTCAAAAGGCGGAAATATGGAATTTACTCGTAAAGGTACGTTTGGGATATCTTCAGATTACTATATTACGAATACTGAAGGTCAATACGTGTTTGCATACCCTGCAAATGAGGCAACTGGTGAAGTTGATTTATCTGGAATTCCAGGACCGTTGCAAATTCCAATGGGAACAGCAATTGGTGGTATTCGAACATCGAAAGGGACAATTAAAGGGAATATTCCAACTGGTGAAAAACAAATTACACAAGATTTACCTGTATATGATAATGCGGGGAATACATGGACAATGCGTGTAGAGTTTAAACAAACGAGTGAACATAACTATACATATAAAGTACAAATGCGCAATGACTCGAAAAAAGAAACAGAGTTTAAAGATGTTCCAGGTGCAGGTGGTAATATGACATTTGATGCTGTTGGAAATCCAAATCCGAAAGAGCAAGGAGCCAATATTCCATTTGATGGCGGTTCTATAAAATTAGACTTAAGCCATTTAACAAATCATCCAACAGATAAAACATTATCAGTAACAGACGTAGATGGTAGAGCAGCAGCGACGGTTAAAGATTGCCTCATTGCTGACGGTGGATACGTAATGGTAAAATATTCTGATGGAAGTATGAAATCTGCAGGTCAATTAGCTGTTGCAATGTTCCCGAACGAAGGCGGACTAATGAAAACAGGTAATGGTAACTATACAGCAACGAATACAACAGGTATTTTAGCTCTTGGTACATCTGGTCAAAACGGTGCAGGTAAAGTACGCGGTGGTGCACAAGAAGGTGCTAACGTAGATTTATCTGTAGAATTCGTTGACTTAATGTTATACCAACGCGGATTCCAAGGAAATGCGAAAGTAATTAAAGTTTCAGATGAAGTATTAAATGAAGTTGTAAACTTAATTCGATAATATATCGCATGGGAAAAATGTAATGGAGTAGAAAGGGTTTTTTATTCGTATGACAAGACAAGAGCGAATTTTACAATTGCCTTTTTTCGAAAATAAACGTGAACTTGCCGAGCAAGTATTAAAAATAGAACGAGAAGAGCATGTATATTTACCAGATCAATTTGAAATTAAGCAAGTGCCTCCGTATTCATTTGGCGAAAAACAAGCAATCATTGGCCGTATCCATGAGTTTTATTTCATAAGTGTTGGTAGCGATACTTTTTGGAAGTATCAACTGTTTAAGGATGAGATGAAGTGTCGTGAGTTTTTTGTTATGTTGCCAAATATTACGGATCAGCAGATAGCGTTTTGGTTTAATAACATAGAGTTATTGAAAAGTTCTTAAAAAGATCTAAAAAGCTCTTTTTAGGGTTGACGAGAGGACCCAGCGTTGTTTTTGAGCGGTTAGTGCCTAATAGGGCCTCGACTGGTGTGTAAGGACAAAGGTATGGAGAGTTACTAGGGTAGTATAAGAAGAGGTAAGCAAAGTTTAGTGTGGATAAACAGTTATGGTCCAGAAGAGCTCCTAGTTGTAAGAATAGAGCTATGGAGGCGTACTGAGATAATCATTTCATAGTAGGCCAGTGCCTTCTGGATAGTATGTAACAATAGATTTTTATAAAAGGAGAGGTGAGGAGGATGGCGCAAAATAAGTATCGCGTTACATTCATTTCGCCGAGTGAGGTTGAGCAGCGAACTGTAATGGCGGCAAATAGTTTGCCAGATTTAATTCGTAAAGTAGAAAGTATTATTGCAGATCCAAACGGTTATTTTGTGAATGATAAAAAAAATAATTGTTATTTTAAAGTGATTAAAGAAAATGTTACGTTTATTCAATATGAGTTACTATTTTCGGATAAGGAAATTCATATTGAAAAATTAAAACATATAGCACCGGTAGTATTAAAGCGATTATTCGAAAAAATAAATGACCCGGAATTATATGCACTTGCGCTACTTGATGTTGATATAGCAACGAAAGAATATGTGTTAGCAGAAATGAATTCTGAACTGAGAATAAGAGTAGAGACAGAGCTTTCGAAAAAATGGGAAGCAATGCCGACGGAAATTGTAGGTGCACAAGAAGTTTTATTAGAGGCACTTGCTTCGTTTATACAAGATTAATTGTTTTTTTTATAAAATGAATCGTTCGACTATCTATATTTTTTATATAGGTAGTTGACTTTTTCTCTTTTATAAAGCTTAATAATTAGATATACGGAATTAATGGAAGGGGAGCGACACCTTTATGTCACAAGCACAAAGTATTTTATTAGAAAGCGGAACAAATGAATTAGAGATTGTTACGTACACTGTTGGTGAAAACCTATTTAGTATTAATGTAATGAAAGTACGTGAAATCATTAATCCATTCCCTGTTACAACTGTGCCAGAATCTCATCATGCAGTTGAAGGTGTTGTTCAAGTACGTGGTGAAATTTTACCTGTTATTAACTTAGCGATGGCTCTTAATTTAAAGTCAACAAAGCCACTTGATCAAACGAAATTTATCATCTCAGAATTAAACCAAATGAAAGTTATTTTCCGCGTTGATGAAGTGCATCGTATTCAACGTATTTCGTGGGAACAAATTGATGAACCAGCTTCATTATCTATGGGACTAGAAGAAACGACATCTGGTATTGTAAAACTAGATGGAAAAATCATCTTACTATTAGATTATGAAAAAATTGTATGTGAAATTAGCGGCACTGGTTATGACAATAAATCAATTGCAGGATTAGAACAAAAAACAGATCGAGCTGAAAAAGTAATTTACATTGCAGAAGATTCAGCGATGCTTCGCCAAATATTAGAAGAAACATTATCATCAGCTGGATATACAAAAATGAACTTCTTCAGCAATGGTGCAGAAGCGTTAGCGCAAATTGAAAAATTAGCGAAAGAGCAAGGCGAAAAAATGTTTGAGCATATTCACTTGCTAATTACGGATATTGAAATGCCAAAAATGGATGGACATCATTTAACGAAAGTGGTTAAGGATAGTGAAGTAATGAATCGTTTACCAGTCATTATTTTCTCTTCATTAATTACAAATGAATTATTCCATAAAGGTGAAGCTGTAGGAGCAAATGCTCAAGTAAGTAAGCCAGATATTCAAGAGCTAATTGGTTTAGTTGATAAGTTAGTGCTTTAAAAGCTTCTATTTAGCCGGAATAGAAGCTCTAGCTAAGTGTTGAGCGGTCAGTGCTTAATAGAGCCCTATGCGATGTTGAGACCAGAGATATGGAGTGGTTATAGGTAAGTAGAAGAGCTGGCGTATAACATTTTTCTATTTAGTAGGAATAGAGGAACTACTTATGTAAGGAAGTTTTCAGTGCTTAATAGAGTCTCATGCGATGTGAGTTCAGAGGTATGAAGTAGTTTTAGGTAAGAAGAAGTGAGACTTTGATTGAGGATTTGAAGACTGGGTTTATAACTCTATTCTGTTAGAGAGAGGAAGGAATTAGCCAATGCTACATATGGCTAATTCCTTTTTAGTATTCTATACTTTAAGCTGGTAGAAAAATGAAAGGTTTCTTGGGTGTTTGTCGCTGTATGTGTGAATAATCTTTATTTAGAGATTTTTGATTTAAAAATATAAGCAAACGTATTTTCGATTGTTATTTTAGTAATATTTCGTGGTAACGCAAATTTTTTCGGTGAAAAAACATTCAAAATACCATATAATATAATTAAATGTAATTAATATGCAATTTTGCATATTAATAAAAAAACATTTTCCAAATTTTTATACTTTCTATACATTTTTGTATGTTTATTATTTGACAGATAATTTCGAACTGTTATAATATGGATATGTAAAAATTGCTATTTTCTTAAAAGACATGGGAGTCAGATGAGAATTGTGAAAGGATGAGGGGGAGTGGCACAGATTATGTATCACCACACAGCAATTAATGTATTAGGTCTTTTGCAAAACATGTCAAATAATAAAATGAACGATATGCAACTAGAGGTGGAATTTAAAAAAATAGAAAAAGAATTCCAAGTAAAGTATGAAGAATTAGTTGATTTACATAATAGAATGGTATTATTTCAAATAGATATAGAAAAAAATGGCGGGATGCGAGCATATGAAAAATCAGCAATTACATGGCTGAAGTCTGAACTAGAGCTACTGTATGAAGTGTATCAATTTTGTCAACGTCACGGTTTAAACATTTTAAGTATTTCAAAATACGTAAGTAAAAATGAACTAAATCTTTTTCCAAAAACAGAAAGTCAATTGCAAAATACGTATTATAAATTAAAAAAACGTGAAATACCGTTTGAAAATATTGAAAAACAAAAACCAGGACGAAAGCGAAAATATATACCAGTAAAAGAGACAATCGCTGCAAGAAAACAAGAAAACGAGTACGAATTAAAAGAAGAAATCCAGCATAAAGAGGATGAAAAAAGTCTTGTAACAGTTATATCTGGTATCGTTGATAACTTTGAAACAATTAATCAATGTAGTGAAAGGAAAGAAGACGAACTACATCAGTTTATGGAAGGTATTTATAAGCTTTCTAGCATGGCAGCAGGGCGTTCTAGAGAAGCAAAGAATACACGTAGTCTAGAAGGTGAATTGCAGTCGTTACAACTGGAAAATGAAAGGCTAAAACGAGAGAAAGAAGAGCTTGTACAAGATATTAAAGGTATGACGCAGCTTTTAATTCATTTCATTACAAGTTCTGATATCGATCAAATTCGTAAATTACCAACTTTCGTACAAGATTGTAAAATGGAATTACATAAACTTGGGCTATATAATGCACAAGACGGAAAAATGAAAATAATGGTTGACCGTAGCGGACAAGTTATGACGGTAACACAGTAATAAAATTTGGGTACAAAATAAAAGGGAGATACATAGTTTATATGTATTTCCCTTTTGTTTTGTATGGAATCGTTCCAAAGAAGGAAGATTCATTTTTATAATTGTAGTAGTTTAGAGACCATTTTCGGAATTTGGTTCGCTTGTGAAACCATACTAATTGCAACTTCAGTCAATAATTTGAACTTTAAAAAATCACTCATCTCCTGCGCCATGTCTGCATCTTCAATTCGAGATGCAGCATCTGTTAACGCCATACTTTGGCTATTTAAATTTTCAATATTAAACTGTAAACGATTTATCATTGCACCAAGGTCGGCACGATGAAGTGACACACTTTGCAAAGCCTCTTCAATTTTAAGGAGCGCCGCTCTGGCTTCTTGTTCTGTTGAAATCTTGATGTCGTGTTGTGTAGGGGAAGGGGGAATATGTTTCGTCATATTTATCGTATGATCGATATCGTCTAATGTAATAGGGCGGTTTTGACCGTCAAATACAGATAAATCATTAAACTCAGTCGTCTCGCCAATATAGCCAATTTGTTCTGTTAAAGACTGAAACTCTTTATTCAGCGAATGACGGTTTTTATTTGAATTTGTACCGTTCGCAGATTGAACGGCTAAATCACGCATACGCTGTAAAATATTTGTCACAGTTTGAAGGGCAGCTTCCGCCGTGCGAAGCATCGATATCGCATCCTCATTATTACGAATCGCCACGCGCATACCACTTGCTCGTGTATGCATACGAGTCACAATTGCAACATTAGCGGGATTATCAGAAGCATGGTTTAACTTCTTACCAGTCGCCAAATGCTCCATTGACACATTCATACGTTTTTCATTCTCATACAACGACTGCCTAGCATTCCTACTTAAAACATTCGTACCAATACGCATAATAGACACTCCTTATAGATTGATATAGTCAGTGTTCTAAAGCCAATAAAAGGTCATGAAAAGATAAAAAGGCTTATGCTTATTTGCTATTTGTGTTTTAGCATAAGAGGGGATCAAGATAAGCACTAACCGCTTCTATGCACCGCAGATGCTTTCTTCCATCAAAAAAAGAAAGTTTTATAAATAATCTATCTATATAGAAAAAAATAAACCTCTCTGCAAGCAGAGAGGTTTATTCAGGAAACTAACTCAAATGGCTTATTGTAATAATTTAGAAACCATTTGTGGAGTTTGGTTTGCTTGAGAAAGCATGCTGATACCAGCTTCGTTCAAGATTTTGAACTTAGTCATTTCAGACATTTCTTTCGCCATGTCAGCGTCTTCGATTTGAGAAGCAGCTGAAGCCATAGAAGAAGATTGGCTCTTCAGGTTGTTTACGTTAAAGTCAAGACGGTTTAATGTAGCACCTAGAGTTGCACGGTTGTCAGCAACTGTTGTTAGAGCTTTATCAATTGCAGCAACAGCAGCTAAAGCGTCCGCTTTAGAAGTATCTGGTGTTGGTGTTGGTGTTGGTGTTGCTAATTTTAAATCTTTGGCAGCAGTAAAGATTGCTTGTGCGTTAGTGTCATTCGCTGATGCTGTATAGTCATCGAAAGCTTTTTGGATATCTTTAGCTTGGTTAGAATCTAATGAAGCTGATACTTTGTCAAATTCTGCTTTAGCTGCAGCAACATCAGTGTCTCTTGATGCTGCTACAGGAGTTTCTAATTTCTTCATAGCGTTGTTAAGAGCTGTAAGGTCTACAGTAGTACCAGTACCAGTACCAGTAGTAGCATCAGCTTTACCGATAGCAATTTTATCAATTCCTAATTTTTCAAGAGTAACTGCTTTTAAATTAATACCAATTTGTTGATCAGCGCTACTTGAATCAAGTGTTTGAATCTTAACTTCGCTATCCTCTTTTAATAAGTTCTTATCGTTAAATTGAGTATTGTCTGCAATGTAAGTGATTTGTTTTTGTAATTCAACAAATTCTTTTTGTAGTGCAGATTTGTTTGAATCAGTGTTTGTACCGTTAGCTGATTGGTTAGCAATGTCACGCATACGAAGTAAGATATTAGATACTGAGTTCATTGCAGAATCAGCTGTACGGATTAATGACATACCGTCTTGCGTGTTATTAGCTGCAACACCTAATCCACTTTCACGTGCACGCATACGAGTTGCAATTGCAAGACCAGCAGCATCGTCAGAAGCGTTGTTGATACGTTTACCGCTTGATAAACGATCCATAGAATTGCTCATTTTTGATTGGTTTTGACGCATGTATTCTTGCGTACGTAAACTGTTAATGTTTGTATTAATTCTCATAATTAAGAACCCCCATTTTTTTATATTGACTTTTCTGCAAATTGAAAAACGGTAATATGCGAAAAAATCAATTTCGAGATTTATTGTAATCCCTGTCATAGCGGCTGTCAACTAAAAATTCGAATTAATAAATATAAAAAAATAACAGTTTAACAATATATTCATTTTTTTATTACATAATTATTAAAAGGATTATTGCAAACTTTAAAAAAAAACTCTAATATTAGATTATCTTTGTTTACCGAAAAGGTGATATTATGATAGTTGGAAATATAGTAAAAGAAGTGCTTGCATATAAGAAAGGGCAAATTCAGCAAAAGCTAAGTAGTCCACAAGCATTTGTTAGTAGTCGTTTTCAAGAGAAGTTGCAGAGTGAACCTGCGAAGGAGACGAAGGCTACTACGCAGCCGGCAAAAGTAGAAGATATGAGTCAGCCGGTACAATCTACGAAAATAGAAGCGGTTGTTAATAAACCGGCAGAAACTATTAATAAAGTAGAGGAAGCGAGTAAGCTTGAAGAAAAGGCTGAAACGAAGAAAGCAGATGAAGTGCAAGTTGCGCAAAAAGAGTTTGAACGACGTTTCCCAGAAACGAAAAATGAGGCCGCTGATACGTGGGAATTAACGAAGAAGTATAATATTCAAAAAATACGTTCTTCCAATGAAGGCAAGTATGAGGATATTATTGATCGAGTAAGTCGTACATATGGAATTCCAAAAACGTTAATTCAAAAAATGATTGAAGTAGAGTCTAATTTTAATCCGAAAACGGTGTCACATGCAGGTGCGATGGGTCTTATGCAGCTTATGCCAGCGAATGTGAAGGAGATGGGTGTGAAGAATCCCTTTTCACCAGCTGAAAGTATTGAAGGTGGCGTGAAAGAGTTAAGCGGTTATTTAAAGAAAAATAACGGCGACTTAGTATTGGCACTTGCTTCTTATAATGCTGGTCCTGGCAATGTGAGAAAGTACGGAGGCGTACCGCCATTTAAAGAAACGCAAGGATATATTAAAAAAATATTAAATATCGACGTTTCAAAATAAGAAGTTTCATATATAGAGAGAACATGAAATTTTCGTGAACATGATATGGGAGTTGGCTAGATTTGAAATTACAAGATGATATTCCGTTAACAATTTATTTTGAAATCGGAAATACGAAAAAGAAAATTGAAGATCTGCTTCATATTACGAAAGGTACATTGTATCGTCTTGAAAATTCAACGAAAAATACGGTGCGTCTTATGCTTGAGAATGAAGAGATTGGAACCGGAAAGATTTTGACGAAGAATGGAAAGATGTACGTTGAAATCGTTGAATTGAAAAGGTAGGGAAGGGGATTGTCATGAGTGGCGAAAAATTAAGCCAAGAGCAAATTGATGCCCTGCTGAAGGCGGTAAATGAAGGCGAGGAAATGCCAGCTTTCGCACAAGAAGCAGGAAAGCAAGAGAAATTTCAAGAGTATGATTTTAATAGACCAGAGAAGTTCGGTGTTGAGCATTTACGTAGTTTGCAAGCGATTGCTTCTACGTTTGGAAAACAGACGTCACAGACGTTATCAGCGCGTATGCGTATTCCAATTGAACTAGAACCTTCAACAGTTGAGCAAGTTCCATTTACGAGTGAGTATGTGGAGAAAATGCCGAAAGATTATTATTTATATTGCGTGATTGATCTCGGTTTACCAGAGCTTGGAGAAATTGTTATTGAGATTGATTTAGCATTCGTTATTTATATTCATGAATGTTGGCTTGGCGGAGATAGTAAGCGTAACTTTACGATGCGCAGACCGTTAACAGCATTTGAGTTTTTAACGCTTGATAATATATTCTTGCTTCTTTGTAAAAATTTAGAGCAATCATTTGAAAGTGTTGTTGCGATTGAACCGAAATTTGTAACGACGGAAACAGATCCGAATGCATTAAAGATTACGACAGCGAGCGATATCATTTCATTACTTAACGTAAATATGAAAACAGATTTTTGGAATACGACGGTGCGTATCGGGATTCCATTCTTATCTGTTGAAGAAATTATGGATAAGTTAACGTCTGAAAATATTGTCGAACATTCTTCAGACAAGCGTAAAAAGTATACGTCTGAAGTGGAAATGAAAGTAAATCAAGTGTACAAACCTGTTCACGTTGCGATTGGTGAGCAAAAAATGACAATGAGTGAGATTGAACAAATTGAAGAAGGCGATATTATTCCGCTTCATACGAAAGTTTCGGATGAATTACTTGGTTATGTAGATGGAAAGCATAAATTTAATTGTTTTATTGGAAAAGATGGAACGCGTAAGGCGCTCCTATTTAAAAGTTTTGTAGAGTAGGAGGATCCATATGAAGCATGAAGTATCTCCCGTGTCATTAATGGGATTAGAAGATTTTGCAGGAAAGCGAAATGAAGCAGGTAAAGCACATATTGATACTGTTTCAGATATTTCGATTGAACTTGGTGTAAAGCTTGGAAAGTCATCTATTACACTTGGTGATGTAAAGCAGTTAAAAGTTGGCGATGTTCTGGAAGTAGAGAAAAACTTAGGACATAAAGTAGATGTGTATTTAAGTAATATGAAAGTCGGCATCGGTGAAGCAATCGTAATGGACGAGAAATTCGGTATTATCATTTCTGAAATTGAAGCTGATAAGAAACAAGCGGCGCTTATGAAAGCGCAAAGTCAAATGCAAGATAAAGAGTAGAGGAGGAGTCATATGTCTTATATGACGACCTTATTTCAAGTCGTTTTACTGTTTGGTGCGCTCGGTTACGGTGCATATTATATGACGAAAAAGACGCGCAAACAGCAGTTTTTTAAGCAGGGTGAAAATGGCCATATTCAAGTAAAAGACGGCGTTTATTTAAATCATCAAACGAGTGCCTTTTTATTTGAAGTGGACGGAAAGCAAGTGTTCACTGTTATTAGTAATAACGGTGTGCAGTCTGTGCAATTAACCGGAACAGGAAATCAGTTTCAACAAGCACTAGAAGACGCGGTGAAGAGTGAAACGAAAAAAGTAGAGGATCCATCATGAGAATAAAGAAACAGTTATCATTATTAGCCGTTATTTTCGTATTTTCTATCGTTTTTTCAATTATTTTTGTAAATCCAGCGTATGCAGCCCCGAACGGTTTTATTAATTTCGAAAATGGAAAAGAGTTTACGAGTAATTCAAGTGTACAACTATTTGCGCTCGTTACCCTTTTATCATTATCTTCTTCTATCGTTCTATTATTTACACATTTTACTTATTTTATGATCGTTCTAGGGATTACACGTCAAGGACTTGGGGTAATGAATTTACCACCAAACCAAGTGCTTGTTGGACTTGCATTATTTTTATCACTCTTTACGATGCAGCCTGTACTCGGGCAACTGAAGAGTGATGTGTGGGATCCGATGACGAAAGAGAAAATAACAGTAAGTCAAGCTGCGGAAACGACAGCTCCTATTATGAAAGAATATATGTCAAAGCATACGTATAAGCATGATTTAAAAATGATGCTGAAAGTACGCGGAGAAGAGTTGCCGAAAGATTTGAAAGATCTTTCACTATTTACGCTCGTACCATCCTTTACGTTAACGCAAATTCAAAAAGGTTTACTAACAGGGATGTTCATTTATTTAGCGTTTGTATTTATAGATTTGATTATTAGTACACTTTTAATGTACCTCGGGATGATGATGGTACCGCCGATGATTTTAAGTTTACCGTTTAAAATACTCGTTTTCGTATATTTAGGTGGATATACAAAAATCGTCGACATTATGTTTAAAACGGTCGCCTGAAGCGTTTGATGCTATGTGATAGGAGTCATATAAATGAATACGTCACCAATTATAGATATTTTTCAAACCTTTTTTTATAAAGGGGTTATGATTTTAATGCCGGTTGCCGGCGTAAGTATGATTGTCGTTATTATCATCGCTGTCATTATGGCGATGATGCAAATTCAAGAGCAAACGCTGACGTTTTTACCGAAAATGGCGAGTATTGTCCTCGTTATTATCATTTTAGGTCCGTGGATGTTCCAAGAGTTAACGACACTTATTTTAGATTTATTTGATAAAATCCCATCGCTATTGCGTTCGTACTAAGATAGGTGAACTGAAATGAATATGGAATTATGGGCGGCAACGTTTTTTGCGTTTTGCCGCATTACTTCATTTTTATATTTTTTACCGTTTTTCTCAGGACGATCCATTCCAGCAATGGCGAAGGTTACAGTTGGACTTGCTCTTTCAATTACAGTGGCTGATCAAGTGGATGTCTCTCACATCAAGACA
The DNA here is from genome assembly GCF_011800505.1 of Bacillus sp. EKM501B. Taxonomy (NCBI): domain Bacteria; kingdom Bacillati; phylum Bacillota; class Bacilli; order Caryophanales; family Bacillaceae; genus Bacillus; species Bacillus sp. EKM501B. Next base: position 806,065 of record NZ_JAALFZ010000001.1, read on the forward strand.
GTTTGGGACGTTGCAGCTTATGCAGGAACGCAAATTGTAATTGGATTATCACTTTCAAAAATTGTAGAAATGCTGTGGAACATTCCTAAAATGGCCGGGCATATTTTAGACTTTGATATCGGTTTATCACAAGCAAGTTTGTTTGATGTAAATGCGGGCTCACAGTCTACTTTACTATCAACCATTTTTGATATATTTTTTCTCATTATTTTTATTTCACTTGGCGGCATTAATTATTTCGTTGCCACGATTTTAAAGTCGTTTCAATATACAGAGGCGATTTCAAAATTGCTGACGACTAGTTTCTTAGATAGTCTACTCGCAACGCTATTATTTGCGATCACATCAGCGGTTGAAATTGCTCTTCCGCTCATGGGAAGTTTATTCATCATTAACTTTGTTCTTATTTTAATTGCAAAAAACGCTCCGCAATTAAACGTTTTTATGAATGCATACGTAATTAAAATTACGTGCGGTATTTTGTTTATTGCGATGAGTGTACCGATGCTCGGTTATGTGTTTAAAAATATGACGGATGTATTACTTGAAGAGTATACGAAACTATTTAACTTTTTCTTAACGAAGTAGGGGGACGCGCATGGCAAAGGATAATAAAACAGAAAAGGCCACCCCGCAGAAGCGTAAAAAATCGCGTGAAGAAGGGAATATTGCCCGGAGTAAAGATTTAAATAATTTATTTTCCATTCTCGTATTAGCAGTTGTCGTTTATTTCTTCGGAGATTGGCTAGGGTATGAGATTGCGAATTCCGTAGCGGTGCTGTTTGATCAAATTGGAAAAAATACAGATTCAACCGAGTATTTTTATTTAATGGGGATTTTATTACTGAAAGTATCGGCTCCGATATTAATACTCGTATACGCTTTTCATTTATTCAATTATATGATTCAAGTCGGGTTCCTATTTTCTTCTAAAGTCATTAAACCGAAAGCATCACGTATTAATCCGAAAAACTATTTTACGAGACTGTTTAGTCGTAAAAGTTTAGTAGATATTTTGAAATCACTGTTTTATATGGGATTAATCGGTTACGTCGCTTACGTTCTTTTTAAAAAGAATTTAGAGAAAATCGTGAGCATGATTGGATTTAACTGGACTGCGTCACTTACTGAAATTATTAGGCAAATTAAATTTATTTTCTTAGCAATTTTAATTATTTTAATCGTTCTTTCTATTATTGATTTCATTTATCAAAAATGGGAGTACGAGCAAGATATTAAGATGAAAAAAGAAGAAGTGAAACAAGAGCATAAAGATAATGAAGGGGACCCGCAAGTAAAAGGGAAACGAAAAAACTTTATGCATGAAATCTTGCAAGGAACAATTGCGAAGAAGATGGATGGCGCAACGTTTATTGTAAACAACCCGACTCATATTTCGGTCGTACTTCGTTACAATAAACACGTTGATGCAGCACCAATTGTCGTTGCAAAAGGGGAAGATGAGCTCGCGTTATATATACGAACGCTTGCCCGTGAACAAGAAATACCAATGGTGGAAAACCGTCCGCTTGCTCGTTCTTTATATTATCAAGTCGAGGAAGATGAGACGATTCCAGAAGATTTATACGTAGCTGTAATTGAAGTTATGCGCTATTTAATTCAGACGAACGAACTTGAAGTATAATAGCGCGTTTGGAGGAGATCTCTTTGTTTAAGATAGAGTCTGCAAGAACCTATTTTTCTATCTTTTTAGCAGCGTCATTCGTAGTGGCGCTCTTAATTCCACTTCCACCATTTATACTTGATATCATTATCGTTTTTCTACTAAGTATGTCAGTGCTTATTTATATGCGAGCGACAAGTATTAACGAGTGGGATGAATTAAAGTCATTTCCAACGATGTTGTTATTAATCGGGATTTTCCGCGTATCGATTAACGTTTCGACGACGCGAGCGATTTTGACAGATGGAAATGCAGGTCATGTTATTGAAGAGTTCGGCCAGTTCGTAATTGGCGGAAACTTATTAATTGGTATCGTTATTTTTACAGTATTAATCATATTCCAGTTTATTGTTGCAAACGGTGCGTCTCGTACAGCTGAAGTAGCAGCTCGTTTTACACTTGATTCTTTACCAGGGAAACAAATGTCTATCGATGCTGATTTAAACCAGCGTATTATTTCAGAAAAAGATGCACAAGCAAAACGAAAAAAATTAAATATGGAAACAGAGTTTTATGGGGCGATGGATGGTGCCGGAAAGTTCATTAAAGGGGACGTTATTTTCGGGATTGTCATTTTATTCGTAAACATTATTTTCGGTTTAATTGTCGGAATGATGCAGCAAGGGATGAGCTTTGCAGATGCGGCTCTTCATTATACACAGTTAACTGTCGGTGACGGAATCGTAAACCAAATTGGATCGCTAATGCTTGCAATTTCAACAGGTATTATCGTAACGCGTGTATTTGACGGCTCACCAGATACAGTAACAGAAGGTATCTTTAAAGAGTTATTAGCGCATGAAGTCGTTGTATATGCGCTCGGTGGTTTATTTATCGCAATGGGTATTTTTACTCCGCTACCGTTTCTACCATTCGCACTCGTTGGCGGAACAATTATCTTCTTAGGAATTCGTAATAAAAATCGAATAAAGAAAGAAAAAGAAGACGAGCTTCAAAAAGAAATAGAAATGATCCAAGGCGAAGATGAGCAACTGCAACAAGTAGAAGATTCATTTGGAGTATTTACGGATAAATATCCAATTATAGTAGAACTCGGTTTAGATTTAGCAGCACTTGTAAAGCAGAAAATTAACGGGGAAACAGCGCGTGATAAAGTTGTTCTTATGAGGAAGTCAATTATTACTGACCTTGGTATTAACGTTCCTGGAATTAACTTTAAAGATAATACGAGCTTTAGACCACGCGGACGTTACATTATTCGAATTAAAGGTGCGAAGGCGGCTGAAGGTGTTTTAAAATCAGGTTATTTATTAGCACTGAAAACACCAAACGTAATGGCTGATTTAGATGCAGAGCCAGCGAAAGATCCAATTTTTGGTGAAGATGGATATTGGATTTTAGAGCATATGGTGCAAGATGCACAAATGAAAGGCTATCAAGTGTTAGAGCCACTTAGCATATTAATTACACATTTAGATGTTGTCGTTAGACGTAATCTTCATGAATTAATTCAGCGCCAACATGTAAAAGACTTAATTAACTCGCTTGAAAATGATAATGGCGTTCTATTAGAAGAGATTAAGAAAAAAGAAATTGATTTATCACTTGTTCAAAATGTTATTAAACAACTTCTAAAAGAAGGTATTTCTATTCGTGATTTACCAACAATTATTGAAGGTATTATTGACGGCAAAGAAATTTATCAAAACCACGTTGATGGTGTGACATCATTTGTTCGTGAATGTATTTCAAAAGTTATTTGTGAAAATGCGAAAAATCCAGACGGAAAAATATATGCAGCGCTCTTCTCTGATTCAATTGAGTTAGATGCGGATGTTGTGAATAATTCATATCAAGGTTACTTATTAAACTGGGATTTAGATTTAGAAACACGTGTCGTTGAGCAAGTGCAGCGCGTCTTTAAGCAAGCACGTTTAATGGGAAGAGAGCCAGTGTTATTAACACGTAGAAAAGATTTTAGATTTGCGATTGTAAGACTGCTAGAACGTTATCAAGTGGAAGCACAAGTACTTTGTATTAGTGAATTAGCACCAGAAATTGTTGTGGATCAAATTGCCTATATTGAATAGTAGGGGGTGAAGTAATGGAAAGTACAGAAAAGAAAGAAGCGTTAATGCGAATAAAAGCAGCTTCGAAAAATGAATTGTATCGAAAGTTATTTGACCAATATGGTACAGATTATTATTACGTTGTCGATGAAAGTGTAAAACGAAATATACCGTTTTTCTGGAAAAAGGATTATGAAATGTTAGTTGCTTTTCCAGAAGAAAAACAGGAAGAAGTGAATGAAGGTACAGCTCAATTTCATGAACAGTTAATGGATGTTGTGAATGATCCTTCAGAACAAATTGTGAAGGCGAATGGAATTCAATCAGTACTGCACAATTTAGAAAACGTAACGACTTCTATGTCATACGCGGCGATGCAAACAGGAAATAGTGAAGAATGGGCAAGAAAAAAAGAGAAACTATTAAAGCTGTTTGAAAAAGGAATTGTCGTGGTGAAACAGACGAAAGAAACGGAAGTAACGAAAAAGAAAAAAGTTGTGAAACAAGTCGTTCCGGTAAAGAAAGAAGAAGTAGTTACAAAGAAAGAAAACCAAGAATCTGTACCGTTTATTATTCAAAAAGTAATTCGGATGCTAGAACAAAACGATGTGGAACAATATTTCATTCATGCATATGCTGAAAAGTTAAAAATAAAGTTTGAAAATGCGACGATGATTACGGAAGAAGAAGTTATCAGGTACATATTGGAAGATATGAAATCTCATTTCAATACGGAAAACGTCTTTGAAAAAGAAGTACAAACAATTGCATTAATCGGTCCAACTGGCGTTGGTAAAACGACGACACTGGCGAAAATGGCATGGCAATTTCACGGTAAGAACAAAACAGTTGGTTTTATAACGACAGATCATTCGCGCATAGGGACAGTGCAGCAATTGCAAGATAACGTAAAGACAATTGGATCTGAAGTAATTGCTGTGCGTGATGAAGCTGCAATGACAAGAGCGCTTACGTATTTTAAAGAAGAAGCACGCGTCGATTATATTTTAATTGATACAGCAGGGAAAAATTATCGTACGTCAGAAACAGTGGAAGAAATGATTGAAACGATGGGACAAGTAGAACCAGATTATATTTGTTTAACGTTATCAGCTTCAATGAAAAGTAAAGATATGATTGAAATTATTACAAACTTTAAAGATATTCATATAGATGGTATTGTGTTTACGAAATTTGATGAAACAGCAAGTAGTGGCGAATTGTTGAAAATTCCAGCAGTATCATCAGCTCCTATTGTATTAATGACAGATGGCCAAGACATAAAGAAAAATATACATATCGCTACAGCTGAACATTTAGCGAAACAAATGTTACAAACATCGTAGAAAAGAGGTGAAGAATAAGGCGCTTGCCTTATTCAAACGAATATGAACGGTCTTTATATAGGTTCTATGGGCATGATGAATTACATGCAGCGCATTAATGTTCATTCGAATAACGTTGCAAATGCTCAAACGACAGGATTTAAAGCAGAAAATATGACGTCTAAAGTATTTGATGTACAAGACACATATCGCCGCGGAGATGGGGCGGTAACAAATATCGGTTCGGTCGATTACGCTGTAGTACCAGCTGGAACGCATGTGAATTTAGTACAAGGAAATATACAAATGACAAATAGCGCTACAGATTTCTTTTTAGATGACGGCGCGGCCGGCACAACATCATTTTTCGTTACTTCTAAAAATGATGAAACGTTTTTAACGAGAGATGGTAGTTTCACATTAAATAGTGATCGTTATTTACAAACATCATCTGGTGCTTTCGTAATGGGAGAGAATAATGAGCGTATTCGTATTCCAGAAGGAGCAAAGGTTGCTGTACAAGCAGATGGTACATTATATGATGAGGTAACACAAAATAATATTGCTCGTTTGCAAACAAAAACAGTAGATGCCGAAACGAATGCACGTCTCGTGCAACGTGAAAACAAAAGCTTTACACTAGCAGAAGGAAACATTGCTAATTTACCGAACGGAACAGGAATAGTAAAAAATCATATGCTAGAAAATTCAAATGTTGATATGACGAAAGAGATGGCAGATCTTATGACAGATCAAAAGATGATTCAAGCATCACAGCGCGTTATGACGTCATTTGATAAAATTTATGAAAAAGAAGCGAATGAAATATTGAGATAGTGGACTCCTAATAAAGGAGTCTTTTATTAATTTTAAATTTCAGAATTATCAATTGACTTTGCAGAGCTTCTTTTTTATATTAGTAGGTATAACTATAACTACTAAAGAGGTGAGAGTATGACAACGGCATTATATTTAGAAGATGCATACAAAACGAGTTGCGAAACAGAAGTGATAAGAGTAGAAGGGAATAAAGTATTTGTAAAAGAAACAATTTTTTATCCAACTGGTGGAGGACAGGAATGTGATACGGGTGTCATTGTACAAGATGGGTCTGTATTTGAAGTTGAAAAAGTAAAGAAGGAGCAAGGAGAAATAGTTCACTATATAAAAGACGAAGCACAAGTAAAGTTAGGTCCAGTTAAATTAGAGATAAATTGGGAAAGACGTCATAATTTAATGCGTCATCACTCTTTACTGCATCTTATCGGAGCTGTTGTTTATGAAAAGTATGGAGCTCTATGCACCGGAAATCAAATTTATCCTGATAAAGCACGTATCGATTTTAATGAGTTACAAGAGTTATCGAGCGTGGAAGTAGAAGAAATTGTTGAGGAAGTGAATAAACTTATTAAGCAAAATAAAGAAATTTCCACTCGTTATATGAGCCGCGAAGAAGCAGAAAATGCTGTAGGAATGATTAAAACAGCAATAAATCTCCTGCCAACTACTATCCAAGAAATCCGCATTGTTACAATTGAAAATTTAGACGAACAAGCTTGTGGAGGCACACATGTGAAAAATACGAGTGAAATAGGAACACTTGTTATTGATAAAGTAAAAAGTAAAGGGAAGCAAAATCGTCGTTTTGAAGTAAGAGCGATTTAGATTGTGAGGGGTTACCGATGGATGAAATTATAAAGGAATTACAAAAGTTGGGATTTTCCCAATATGAATGTAAAGCGTATATTGGATTGTTAAAACATTCTCCAGTAACAGGCTATGAAGTGAGTAAACAAACAGGAGTACCTCGTTCTATGATTTACGAGGTACTCGGTAAGTTAATGGATAAAGGAGCGGTGCATATTGTACCTTCTGAACCAGTTAAATATGTACCAGTACCAGCTACCGAATTAATGAATCGAATGCGAAAAGACTTTGAAAAGTCCTTTGAATTTTTAGATGAGAAATTAAATTGTTTAGAACAAGAGCGACAAATAGATGTAATTTCGCATATTCGCTCAAATGATCGTGTTTTAAAAGAAATATGCAATATAATTAATAGGGCAAAGGAAGAATTATGGATTTCTGTATGGGAAGAACAAGTGCATGAAATTGAGCCATACATTCATCAAAAGGAAGAGGAAGGCGTACATATATTTTCAATCTTATTTGGAGCTCCAGAAACAAAAATAGGAGCGACGTTTCATCATAATTATATGACGCCCCACGTTGTTGAAAAGAGAATGGGTGGTCATTTAACTGTTATTGCTCGTGATGGAGAGGAAGTATTAATTGCGAACTTCTCAAATGATAGCACTTCATGGGCCGTTACAACGTATGACCCAGCGCTAGTTCTCGTTGCTACAGAGTATGTGCGGCACGATATTATGGTTGAAGAAATCACAAAGGAATTTGGAGCTGATAAGTTAGATACGTTATGGCGTGAAAATATAGATTTAGTTCATGTCGTAACAGGAAAACGAACTTTAGAAGGAATGGAGGATGATAGAGATGAGTAAAGCTCAGGCACATGTAGCTTTGCAGAGTGACGATACATTTCAGCAAGGAGTAAAAGATTGTTTACCAACTGTATTTGGTTACTTGAGCATCGGTATAGCAGCTGGTGTAATTGCAAAAACAGCTGGTTTCTCCATCATTGAAATTGCATTTATGTCCACTTTAATTTATGCAGGTTCTGCCCAATTTATATTAGCTGGTATGTATGCAGCCGGTGCTCCTGCTTCCGCAATTATTTTTACTGTATTTTTTGTTAACTTGCGCCACCTTCTTATGAGTGCTGCACTTGCACCGTACTTTACGAAAATTCCTCTATTTAAAAACCTAATCATCGGTTCGCAAATTACAGATGAAACTTTCGGCGTTGCAGTGCAGCATGCTGCGCAAAAAGGATATTTAGGTGAAAGATGGATGATAGGGCTTAATGTAACAGCGTATTTAAATTGGATTCTTGCCACTATCATTGGCGGGCTATTTGGTGAGTGGATACCAGATCCACATACATACGGCATGGATTATGCATTACCAGCGATGTTTATCGGATTATTTGTTCTTCAGCTCATAAGTAGTAAACCGAAACTAGCAATTCATTTAAGTGTTGCAATTGTAGCGATTATTATCGCATACGTTTCACACCTATTTATGCCAGATAGTATAGCGGTTATTATCGCAACCTTACTAGCTGCGACGATTGGAGTGTTGATTGAAAAATGGAAATGAGATTAGATGTATTATTACTTTTACTAGCAGCAGGAGCTGTTACAATCGTGCCACGTATTTTACCTCTACTCGTATTTAGCAAACTACAAATTCCTGACTGGGGTTTAAAATGGTTAAATTACATACCAATTGCGATATTAGCAGCGCTTTTAGCACAAGTTTTATTTATGCATGAAACGATGCAGTGGGATTATCTTATTGCAGCAATTCCAACATTTCTTGTAGCGATATATACTCGTAGTTTATTAGGTACAGTATTAACGGGAGTGATTGTGATTATTTTGTTACGTTTCCTTTTCTAAAAAGGATTACACTCATATCATAGCGAAAAGTGTAATAACATGAAAAATATAGGGGTGGTGTTATGATACTTTTAACGATAGGAGCAATTTTGTTAACGTTATTTATTTTCTTTATTATCGGCTTTATTACGTTTATGATGTTTGTTGATAAGGCGACACCTCAAATATATTATACACCTTGTGAATCAGTGACAGTGAAAACTAAAGGTAAACATAGAAGGAAGAAAAGTTGAAAGTTGGCTTTTCTTCCTTCTTCTATTACATCCCGGAAAGAACTAACAACAATAATCCAAATGAAAAACTAGTCAAGGAAAGAAAACCGATACATATGGAGAATACACGATTATTTCCCCATTCACGCCAGAAAGTTATAAAACCTAAAATACAAAGGAAAAACCAAATGGGTAGGAATAGGAACTCACTAATTTTCTCGGGAAGTAACGAATAAAAAGTTGTTACATATAAGATCCAATTAGTAAAAAATAAAAGGCAAACGATAATAGATTGTAAGTAGGGGCGGTTGAAAAATAGCCCTTTTTTTACGGTTTTAAAAATGATAGTTAGCGCTGAGATAAAGGCAATGAGTATGAAAACAAGTAAGGGTAATGTCAGCGTCATTTTGAGTCTCCTGTATAAGATTGTTTTTATCACGCATGGGCAGTAAGACCCACACCTTAAAACTCAACGTAAGAAAAGAGATTAGGTGGGGGATGACCCCCCCCACTGATTGAAGTTTCACTTTACAAGAAATGAATCTATTAAATTGTATGCTTGTTTTGTAGAGTGCCCGTTATATTTTTCAGTGTACGGATTTAGAAATCCATGTTCACCGTGTAGTTGTTTTATTTCTAATAAAGGATTCTTTTGTTGCTGCAATGTGTGAATTAAAGAGGATACTGAAAAACTAGCTTCTTTTTCAGGGAATATAAGTAATGTAGAGCATGTAGGCTTTATGTGAACATAGTCGCGTATACGAGAACCGTAACATCCGATAATAAAATCTATTTTCGGATTGTTACTACATAGCCATGAGATGGTAGCTCCAACACTAAAGCCGATAAGTCCAATATGTGTATAACTACTAGAAAGATGAGAAATGAATTCTTCAATTTGCTTTTTTCCATCATCAAATCCAATATGATTTACAAAATGTTCATATGCCTTTTCTTCATCACGATAATGAAATGCATGTTGTAAGTGTAGAAGATTAGGACAGAATACGTCTATATGAGATGAAGTAAAGTGCTGGGTAACGTGATGCATATGGTCGTTCACACCATATATTTCATGAACAATAACGAGAGCTAATTTTTCCTTCATAGTTATAAAGTACCTCTATGAAACTTAAATTCTTTCTCAACAAGACAAATACGCAGGTGGAAGTTTTCATACCATTGCTCACGACCTCTTTTTTTCGCTTCTTTATGTAAGGTGTTCTTCTTCCAATTTTCAATCGCATCAAGTGATTCCCAATAAGAAATTGTTATTCCGAGTCCAGAATTACCTCGTGCACTTTCTACACCTAAAAATCCAGGTTGTTGCTTTGCAAGTTTCTCCATTTCTTCGGCAACGGTATTATAGTCAGTTGTATTATTTGATAAATTAGAAGTGAATATAACTGCATAATAAGGCTGGTTTTTTTCTAAATTAGATGCCATTATTTTTCCTCCTTAATGTATAGTACGAATAATTAATCCATAGTTTGTATTTTAGCAGGTCACAAAGAGAAAAGAAGTAGAAAATTCTTATTTTTTCAGCTCATGTAAAATAAAGAGTTGAAGAAATTTATAATAAGTAATCTGAAAGAAGAAAAATGCCACTTCAAAAGAGAAGTGGCATTTCTTATATTTCCTCTAAGCTATTAACTGGAACAGTTAATTCGCGTCCTGGGTTTTTTACTTCATATATGCGGGCGGTTTCATTGCTTTCATCGACGTGTTGAATCATAACAGGCATGCCTTGAAAATTGACATTGGCTTGTTCTGCTGACATAGAAAGCTCTATTGCACGTTGTATATTCATTTATATTCCTCCCATCATTATTATCTTTGCTAAAAAAGAGGAATAATATACCATTTAGAGACATTCTTAAAGTTTTTGTATTATTTGTAATGTTTCTTTAATAAATGAAGTGAAGATGGAATCAGGATAGGCCTGTACGATTTCATATGCTTCTGTTACTTCTTCAAGAGCTCTTTTTTTATCATTAAGTTTCACATAACAAAGAGCGCGATATGCCCCAGCTGTTGTAAGCCGTGCGTGATCAAGTGGATGGTTTATATAATCTGGTATGATAGCGCGTTGCAATGTTTTTAAAGCTTCTTCGTATTGTTTTAAACCATACAAAGCTTTTCCTTTTTCAAGATAATATGATCCATCATCTTGAAAAATTGGCTCATCTTTTAATTTTTCTCGAAATTGTTCTAAATGTTCTAATGCAATTGTATATTCATTAGCAATTGTGTTGTAGTAGAAAGCTTTTAAAAGATCAATAACCGCCGCAGAGAAATTATCTTCTGTAAAAATGGCGAATTGCTCTGATTTTTTTATGTAATGTAAATATTGTTCTTTATCAGCCGTGATTACTTTTTGATAAGATAAAATACGATAAAATTCATCTGTTTTATAATACACTTGATGTTTTTTTGAAAATGCAAGTGCATCTAAAATGACACTTTCACATTGTTCGTAATCACCACATGCAAGAAAAATAATTGCTTCATATAAATATAATTCGATATGTATAATGAGATCCATTTCTAAATGTTTCTCTTCATAGTCATTTCGGATACTAGCTATAAGTTGTAAACATTCAGCATATTTTTTACGTGTGAATATCGTAAAGGATAATTTTAATTTTGTTTCCGTACTATCCCGGTATAACGTATATTTCTCAAAAATAGAAGTAGCCTTTTCAACGTAATATTCAATATTGTAATCTTTCATTTTAGCCGCAGCTGTTACAAACTGTTTATATAAACGAGCAGTATTCAAAGTGGGAGGTAGCTCTTTTTGAACGATCGGTAGTAAAACCTCATATACTTCATCGTACTTGTTTGCTTTTATTAGTTTCTCCGTTTGTTGAATGAGTCTTACAATTTCTACATCATCTTCTTCTAATAAAAAACTCGTTTCACATTCAAGTTTGTCAGCGATATATTGTAGTGTTTTCATAGAAGGTGTAGCTTTTCCATTTTCAATTTGACTTAGCATACTTTTTGTGAGTTCTGAACCTGCTAGATCAGTTTGAGTAAGCTTTTTTTCTTTTCGTAACGTTTTAATTTTTTCACCGAGAGTAGCCATATAATTGCTCCTTTATAGTCAGAAAGTTAAATGTCATTAAACTTTTTGTTGTAAAAATTGGAAAGTTAATTATATAATAAGTTTAACACAATTTAACTTTTAAGGGGAGAGTGTCAAAAATGGGGGATATAAGTATAGGACAAAATGATTCAAGAATGAAGATTGCAACGAGAAATATTATTTTAATAATGATTGGGAAAATGACGTCTTTGCTAGGAGCCGGTATTTATACGTTTGCAATGGGATTATACGTATTAAAGACAACGGGTTCAGGAATGGGGTTTGCAACTACGCTTATTTGTGGATCGATTCCAAGGCTAATCTGTGGACCAATTGCTGGTGCTGTAGCTGACCGCGTCAATCGAAAATGGCTTGTCATCGGTACCGATTTGTTAAGTAGTTTAACAATGTTTATTATGTTTATCCTTACAACTACTTTTGGGCCATCACTTCTGTTTATTTATGTTTCAGCAGCATTATTATCAATTTGTGCGAGTTTTTACTCTGTTTCATTAACTTCATCTATTCCAAGTTTAGTAGATGAAGGACGTATTCAAAAAGTGAGTGCCTTGAACCAGACGGCAGCATCTTTATCAAATATTTTAGCACCGATTATTGGCGGAGTTGTATTTGGTTTCTTTTCAATTAAATCGTTTTTCCTATTGAATAGCATTACATTCTTTTTAGCGGTTGTTGTGCAATTGTTTATCGTATTTGATTTATACAAAAAAGAAAAGGCTGAAAGTAAAGAGCATTTCTTGACGAGTATAAAAGAAGGGTTTTCATATGTGAAAAGACAGCATGAAATATATGGTTTAATGAAAATTGCAGTAGGGGTAAACTTTTTTGCGAGTGCACTTTTCGTTTCACTTCCATATATTATTGTTCAAAATTTGCATCTATCTTCGAAACAACTCGGTGTTGTAGAGGGAATGTTAGCAGTTGGGATGTTAATTGGTGCAATTGCGTTATCAGTACGTAAAGAAGTGAATGATCCGTTTCGCTCTGTTTATATTGGGTTGTTTTTATTTGCGAGTTTGAGTTTATGTACAGTGTTTCCATTAGTAGTCACCATCCCGAAAGTAGCAAGTTTTATTTACTATATCGCTTTTATGATGTTAACTGGTATATCAATGATGGTTGTAAATATCCCGATGCAAGTACATTTGCAAAAGACGACAGATCCAAGTTATTTAGGACGCGTTTTCGGCTTACTTGAAACAATTTCTACTGCAATCGCACCGCTCGGTATGATTGTGTATGGATTATTATTAGATATGTTGCCAACTAGCATTGTTATGATGACATTAGGCGTAGGTTTATTGTTAGTTGTATTAGTAGGAGTAAAGCAACATATGGCGAAAAAACAACTAGATGTGTCCGCTTAAAAATAAGAAAATAATAAAAATTTGACTTATCATTATAAAAATGACTAAATTAGTATTTTAGTTTTTGAAACTCTTTTTCATGTATGTTAAAGTAAAGTGAGCTTGCAAAGAAAAGGAGACAACAGCATGAAAAAATTAAGTTTTGTTATGCTTTTTCTATTAGTCGTAATGGCTGGATGTAGCAATTATGACACATATATTGAAACAGGTATGCAATCATTGAAAGATGAAAAGTATAGTGATGCAACAATGTGGTTCGAAAAAGCAGAAAAAGAGAAATCAGGAAATGAAGCGAAATCATATAAAGAAGTTGCTGAGAAAATGGATCAGGGAGCAACAGCATTAAAAGACGGTAAGTATTTAGAAGCGAAAGACATTGCAAATGAAGTGTTACAAAAGAAAAAAGATGATGAACTTGAAAAAGCTGTAATATCAAATGCAGAGAATATGCTTCAAAAAGCAAAAGATGTGGAAGAGAAAGTAAATGAAAGAGTGGCAAAGCGTAGAAAGGTAGAAGAAGAGGGAATCGATAAAATTATTAAAGCTGTCGATAGTATAGATGAAGTGAAAGAAAAAGAGAAGAAAGTATCAGAAGCATTAGATAAGGCTGAAGAGGCGCAAGCAAAAATTGAGGCAAAGAAAAATAAATAGATTTATAGTTTAAAAGGCTGTCGTGCATAACGACAGCCTTTTAATTTTTTGTTGCAAATGAAGTGATGCTCTGTAGTAAAAAAGAAATGATTTTAGAATTCCATCTGTCCTCATGATGAATCGTATAAATATTACGCTGAAATTCAAATTCAGGGATTGGTATATAGCATAGCTCATTTCGTTGTATTTCTTGTTCGATAGCAAGTTTAGAAATCAAGGCAATTCCATTACCATATTTTAAAATTTGTTTCATCGTTTCTAATGAGTCTAATTCAATTTCTGATTGGAATGTAATGTTATGCGCTAACGTCCATTGTGTAAGTAAATCTCTTGTTGTAGATGGGTTACGATGCAATAGTATGCGTTCCTTTTCTATATTTTGTAACGATACATTGTCTTTCTTTGAAAAATGATGTTCTTTGGAAAAGGCAAGAACAAGTGTATCGGGCATTATATTCGTTTGTTTTAAAAGTGGTTCATCAAATGGAGCAGCGGAAATTATCCCAAGATCGATTTCGTGATTTTGTAGCATCATTCGAATTTCAGGGGCTGTTTTCACTAGTAGCGTTATTTTTATATTGGGAAATTCACATTGAAATTGATGAACGACTGCTGGCAAAAGATAAGTCGCTGGTACATAACTAGCGCCGATTGTTATAGCACCTTTATGAAAATCTTTAAACTCTTGCGTGACACGTCTAGCTTCTTTCATAAGTGCATCTATTTTACAAGCATAATGGTGCAAAGCCTCACCAGCCTCTGTTAAGAAATACCTTCCAGAACGTAATTCGAATAAAGACACACCGAGTTCTTCTTCTAAGCTTTTTATATGAAAAGTAATAGTTGGTTGTTTAACGCCAAGTTTTTCTGCAACGATTGTAAGCTTTTTGTATTTCTTAATAAGTACTACAATTTCTAATTTTAAGAGATTCATTATGAATTGCCGCCTTTTTTATTTTAACTATAGAAAAAATCTATAGAAATAAATAGTTTATTAGAAGTTTTTTAATTTAATCTTTACAGTACATTAACATTCAGTATAAATCTTCCATATAGAATGAAAGCAGGTTAAGAATGAGGGGAGAGAGGTGAGACGATGGATATTAAAATTAATGGATTAGAAAAAACATTTGGAAAAACACAAGCGTTAAAGCCGTTGCAGATTGTAATGAAACAAGGGGAATTCACTACACTTTTAGGACCTTCGGGATGTGGGAAAACGACTTTACTTAGAATGATAGCAGGACTTGAAGAACCGGATAAGGGAGAAATATATTTTGGAGACCAGTGCATGTATTCTGCTACAAAAAAGATAAAGACATCTCCTCATGAACGGAATATCGGTATGGTATTTCAAGATTTTGCTTTATGGCCGCACATGACTGTTTTTGAAAATGTTGCATTTGGTTTAAGAGCTACAAAGCAAATGAATCATTTACGAGAAAAAGTAGAAGATGCGATAAAGCGTGTTCGCCTGCAAGGTATGGAGAAAAGGTATCCGCACGAACTTTCTGGTGGACAGCAACAACGTGTCGCATTCGCTAGAGCAATTGTAACAAAACCTCATTTTATTTTGTTTGATGAACCGCTAAGTGCACTCGATGCAATTTTGCGAGAAGAAATGAGAATAGAGCTTATGGATATCGTTCATTCCATTGGTTTAACTGCACTGTATGTTACTCACGATCAAACAGAAGCAATGTCAATGTCAGACCAAATTATTGTCATGAAACAAGGAGAAGTATTACAAAAAGGAACACCGGAAGATATTTATGTGAAACCGTCTCATGAATTTGTTGCCAAATTTGTTGGTAAGGCGAATTGGCTTGTAGAGGGTGAAAAAATGATTCGTCCAGAGCATGTGAGTTGGACAAAAAATGATGTGTGCGAAATGTATACAGGTGAAATTCAGCATGTTACATATGTAGGAGAACGTTATGAAGTGAAAGTAAATATGGGGACTTTAGGCATTTGGACAGCCTATCACAATAGTAAGCTAAGCATCGGGAAACCAGTATCGTTATATGTACCAAAAAAATGTATTCATCATATAGGGGGAGAATCGTATGAAGAAATTCAGTTCGCTTAAGTCTTTATTTGTATGTACTTTACTATTTTCTACTGTAGTAACAGGTTGTAGTTCAAAGACAGGTAATGCAGATGCAAAAAGTAAAAATATGAATGAAAAGAAAATTGTTGTATATAGTGCAGGGCCAAAAGGGTTAGCAGAAAAAATTCAAAAAGACTTTGAAAAGAAAACTGGTATAAAGGTGGAAATGTTTCAAGGGACAACTGGTAAAATTTTAGCGAGAATGGAAGCTGAAAAGAAAAATCCAGTCGTTGACGTTGTCGTACTCGCTTCCTTACCAGCGATGGAAGGATTAAAGAAAGAGGGTCAAACGTTAGCTTATAAAGAGGCGAAACAAGCTGATAAGCTGCGTTCTGAATGGTCAGATGATAAAGGCCATTATTTCGGGTATAGTGCTTCAGCATTAGGGATTGTGTACAATACAAAAAATGTGAAGACGGCGCCTGAAGATTGGAGCGATATAACGAAAGGAGAATGGAAAGGGAAAGTGAATCTTCCAGATCCAGCACTTTCAGGTTCAGCTTTAGACTTTGTAACAGGATACGTGAAAAAGAATGGACAAGATGGATGGAATTTATTTGAGCAGCTTAAGAAAAATGAAGTTACAGTAGCAGGAGCAAACCAGGAAGCGTTAGACCCAGTTGTAACAGGTGCGAAAGATATGGTCATTGCGGGTGTTGATTATATGACGTATAGCGCAAAAGCAAAGGGTGAACCTGTTGATATCGTATATCCAAAAAGCGGAACAGTTATTAGCCCACGTGCAGTGGGGATTATGAAGGATAGTAAAAATGTTGAAGGTGCAAAAGAGTTTATTGATTATTTATTATCCGATGATGTACAAAAACAAGTTTCTAAAGCGTATTTATTGCCTGGTAGAACAGATATAAAAGCTGAAAATAGACAAAATGTAGAAGAGATTCCAGTATTAAATATTGATTGGAAAACAGTTGAGAAAGAGCAAGATGAAATAGGGAAACAATTTAAGAAAGTATTTCAATAAGATGGTGATTCCATGGTAAATCGATTCGTATCAGTAAGACAAGTTGGAATGACGGTAGCGTTATTACTTGTGGCGATGTTAATCGTCATTCCACTTTTTCTTATTTTATTTTCTAGTGTATATGAAAATAGCAGTTGGAATTTTTTAAAGCCTTTTGAGGTGATGCAGAGTGGTGGATTAGCGGGGATTTTTCTAAATTCGATGCTTCTAGGTGTACTCGTTGTAATAGGTGCTACAATATTTGCATTTCCATTGGCATTTATTATGAGCAAAACAGATGTAGGAAAGTATAGTAAGTTAGATATTGTTTTTATGATTCCATTTATGACACCGCCGTATATTGGATCGATGGGCTGGATTTTGTTCATGCAACCTAACGGCTATTTTGAACAATTTTTTCCGATGCTAAAGACAGTTTCATCATCGTTTTTTAGTTTAGGAGGTATGGTCTTAATTATGAGTCTGCATTTATTCCCATTTCTTTATTTCATGCTGAAAAACACGTTACTTCAGATTGGGAGTAGTAAAGAAGAAGCTGCAGCAGTTCATGGCGGAAGTTTTTTCTATCGCTTAAGAAAAATAATATTGCCGTTATTAGTATCAAGTTATGTAATGGGTGCTTTACTCATTTTCGTAAAGACGATTGCTGAATTTGGAACACCGGCTACATTCGGACGTAGAATAGGATTCCACGTGTTAACATCAGAAATTCATAAATTTATTTCGAGTTGGCCAATTGATTTTAGTAGTGCAACAGCATTATCTTCTTTATTACTTAGTGCTTGTATGCTCATTTGGTATATGCAAAATGTATTGAATCGAAAGTATTCATATGCAATGGTTAGTGGAAAAGGTGTGAAATCTAAAAGATATACTTTGTCTATATTTACGCGCGTTGTAGCATGGATGTATGTAATTGGTTTATTAATCGTATCAATTGGAATTCCATACTTTTCTATACTTATTGCTTCTTTTTCAAAATTAAGAGGCGGCGGTTTACATGTAAATAACTTTACAACAAGTCATTATGAGGCATTGTTTACAATGGGGTCTCCGGGATTAGAGGCTTTATGGAATAGTTTTCTTTTTTCACTCGTAACAGCGATTATTGCGGTAATGATTGGAGTCTTTTTGGCACTTATGATTCGAAAGGGGAAAAAAACCTCTGAAAAATGGCTTGATATGTGCGGTATGTTACCGAATATGGTACCAGGAATCGTTATGGTTGTAGGTCTTATTCTATTTTGGAATTCACCATATATGCCTATATCAATTTATAATACACCAATCATGGTTATCGTAACGTATGTTGTTCTGTTTTTACCTTACACGGTGCAATATGTAAAATCATCACTCGGACAAATTGATGATTCTCTCGTGCAGGCAGGAAGTATTTTTTCTGGAAATTATATTTATATTTTTAGAAAAATAATATTGCCTCTTATTATCCCAGGCATTCTTGCCGGATGGGCGATGATATTTACAATTTCAATAAGAGAGTTAGTAGCATCACTTCTCGTATTACCTCCATCAGTAGAAACGTCAGCAACGTTTATTTTTGCTCAATTTGAACAGGGTGAAGTATCTATAGGAATGGCGATGGCCGTTGTTTCTGTTGGACTTACAACAATGTGCTTATTACTGCTGCAACATATGGAGCAAAAGCGAAAAGGGGTAGCATGATGAGAGTGGAAGTATGGGGAGGAGCAGGAGAATACGGTCGCTCTTGCTATTTTGTAAAAAATAAAGAGACGAAAATAGTATTTGATTGTGGTATTAATCGATCTTATGAGAATGGTTATCCAAAAATAGAGAGAGAAGCTGTTCCATTTTTAGATGCGGTATTTTTATCACATATTCATGAAGATCATACGATGGGTTTACCTTTATTAGCGAAGTATGGCTATAAGAAAAAAATTTGGACGACTCGTTATACGAAGGAGCAACTGCCGTTATATTATGAAAAATGGAGAAACTATAATGTGATGCAAGGATGGAATTTACCTTATAGCGACCAACATATAAAAGATTTAAATTATGTATGTATTGATGAGATTAGCAATCCAAATGAATGGTTACAAATTACTCCTACATTGCGGTTTCAGTGGGGGTATAGTGGGCATGTATTAGGAGCTGTTTGGTTTTTAGTTGATATGTGTAATACATACGTATTTTATTCAGGCGACTATTCAGCAGAGTCTAATATACTACGAGCTAATTTACCTGAGAAATTGGGCCACAATATAAAAGTTGCAATTGTAGATGCCGCTTATCACACAGATGAAGTTTCGCAAAATGAAAGATTAGACGACCTATGTGCAGAAATTGAACGAGTTATGCAAAATGAAGGAATAGCATTATTACCGCTGCCACAACTTGGTAGGGCGCAAGATATAGTATTGTATTTATATGAACGATATAAAGAATTTCCGCTTATAGTAGATAAAGAAATTTTGGCTGGATTTGAAGAGATGTTCATATATAAAGGTTGGATAAAAAATAATGAAGAACTTAAATGGATTATGGAGAGTTTAAAAAGAAACATAATAGTTATGGATAATGACATTAGTATGCAAAATAGTTACGGAATAGTTGTAATGAGTGATGCGAATATGCAAACGAAACGAGCACAGTTATACTATGAACAACTTCGGAATGAAAAACGGAATGCCGTTATTTTTACTGGGCATATTGCGAAAGGGAGTTTTGCAGAAAAAGTTATGAAAGAACATGTAAGGAGTACATGTAGGGTGAAGAGAGTTCCGTATAAAGTTCACCAAAGTATAAGAGACGTTAAAGAGATGCTAAATACATTATTACCAGAACATACGGTGTTAGTGCACGCTTTGAAAGAGGATACGGATCGATTACAACAAAAGCTAAGTACAGCAGGGTATGAAAATGTATATTCACTTGCAATGGAACGTATAGAAGTCATTTGAAATGTAAAGGGGATAGGTATATGAAAAAAGTATTTGTATTCGTAAGCATTTTCTTTTGTTGTTTCCTTTATAACGTTAAGGAAGGGTTTGCAGCTAGTCCAATGAAAGCTAGTTTTGAAGTAAAGTTATTATTGAAGCCAGAACAAGTATTAGGTGATAACAAAGAGATGAAGCAAGAGGTGCTAGAACATTTCCAGGCTGGTACAAAATATGAAAGAATACAAGTGCAATTTTTAGATACTGCGAATAAAAGTTTAAGTGAGGAAGGTTGGTTTGCTAGAATTCGAAAGAAAGAATTTAGTAAAGATTTTGAACTAACATATAAAAAAAGATATCCTATTCCAAATGGTGTAATTCAAGATGCACTAGAAGTAGCTAAAAAAGAAGGATTCGATAGTAATACGGATAGTTATGAGGCGGAAATAGATTGGGGATTTGAGAAGAAAACATTAAGCATTTCAAATAAGAAAAGTTACAGCGCTAAAGGATATGGGATACTTGATTTACCAAATGAACAAGCTGCTCAAAACATGTTAATAGAAAAATTACCAGGGAAAATGAACAAATGGTTGTATACAAATTGGGGAGAAGAAATGTTAAAGAATTCCCGTATTTACGGTCCTGTATTAATGAAACGATATACAGGAGAGTTTGAAAACATAAAAGCAAATATTGAAATTTGGCCATTAAGTAATACCGGAAAATTAGAAGATGACTTCGTAATAGAAGTGTCATTTAAAACAAATGAAGAAAGTATTGCGACAAAGCAAAGGGAATTATTAATGGCGAGTTTAGAGAAAAAAGGCTGGTTGTTACCGAAAGATAGTTTGAAGACAGAGCTTATTTTTCAGTAAATGAGAAAAAAAGGAATCCATATTTCTTGGATTCCTTTTTCCAATATATGAGTATTAAGCTAAGTCAGCTGACACGAACATATCACTATTTTGAAGGTTTTTAGAGCGTAAACTATAAGCAACTACCTTCTTTTTATATTGTTTTACAACATCAACATGCTCTTCATGACTGTAAATATAAAATGTGAAATCTTTTTTACCCCGTTTTGCATTGATAATTAAGGGAGTGCCTTCATTATGGGGTGGTGCATAATAGCGATCTAAAAATAAACCTTCGTTAAAATCATGAATAATTTTTGATTTCTGTTCGCCTTCTACGTTATTTCCGTGAATTGTAATAGTCACATTCTCTTCTTCAAGTTTTGGATGTGTTTCGTACTTGCTAATAATGGATTCAATAACAGTGTTAGGAAGGCTAGAAACGATAATTTTAAATGCTCCAAATACAACTAACATTACAATAAACCAAGTCGTCATAGTATATCATCCCCTTTATTCTATTTAATAATATAACTCATATGGTAATAGTACATATGGTGAAGTTTTGTATAATTTGTGAAAAATATGCCATTTTCACGAACGAAATGTTAGAAAAATCAATTTTGTTACAAAAAGTTGAAATCGAAGTATTTTAAAAGAAAAAGGTTTATAATAAAAATATAACTAATAACCACATTACTAATTATAAGGAAGTGTAACTATGAGTACTGTAGCAATCGTATATGGTATTATTCTTTCCACAATTATTGTTTTGTTTTTCGTTGGGGTTTCACGTTATATTCATAAATGGAAAGAAGGCGTTGCGAAATTAAATCACATTGAAGAAGAACTTAGTGATTTAATGTTACATCATGGTAAGTAAACATTTATTTTTTAACTAAACAATGTGAAGAATATCACAAAACGTGCTTTCCTAATGAAGGCATGTTTTTTTGTTGTTTAAGAAAAGAAGTATTTTTGTATAAATAATCTAATTATTACTTAAAAAGGGAAATTTATTTAGTATAATATATAATATGTTTATTTTAGGGGGAGTATCATGAGGGGATTAAAAGTTGTTGGAATTATAGCTGGAATTACTATAGTAGGCTGTATAGCTTTCTTTTCAGTGAAGGAATATGTCAATTCCAAAGAAGACTCTAATTATGTGCTAAATTACATAAAAGAACATAAGGATGATAAAACAACTTCTTTAATTGTTAAAAGAAATGGTGAAACATTGACATCAATAAATGAAAAAGAAAAATTACCGCTAGCAAGTATGTCGAAAATCGTTATAGCAATTGAATATGCTAAGCAAGTAGCTGAAGGGAAAATAAGAAAAGACGAGAAAATTTCATTGAAAGAATTAGAAAAATACTATGTGAAAAATACTGATGGTGGTGCACACCCTGCATGGCTAGATGATGTAAAAGGTAAAGAGTTAGTGAAGGGTGGTCAAACTTCTTTAGAAGAAGTAGTGAAAGGAATGATCCATTATAGTTCGAATGCGAATGCATCATATTTATTGGACAAGCTTGGAGCAGCGCGGATAAATGAAAGTTTGAAAGAGTTAGGCTTAAATAGTCACGATGAATTTTATCCAACGTATACAGGGGCATTATATATGAGGGGCTATGTTGAAAAAGAACTGCATATTCCTCAAAATAAAGCATTGGACAAGCTACGTAATATGTCTAATGATGAATATGTTAAGCATGTATGGCAAATACATGAATGGATGAAAGACGAGAAAGAATGGACAAAACGCGAGATATCGTTAAAAGCCGATATGGATTTTCAGCGTATTTGGTCAGATCGGTTTATAGGTGCAAATGCGAAGGATTACATGAGTTTATTGGAAAAGATAAATAGCAGAAATTATTTTACACCACAAATGCAAGGTGAGGTTGAGAATATATTTAAAGGAACCGTAGGAGAGGGTATATTCGAATTTGCTGGACAGAAAGGTGGTTCTACGGCATTTGTATTAACAAATAGTTTCTATGGTACTGATAAAAAAGGGAATAAGATTGAGATTGTCTTTATGATGAACAATTTGAGTGAAAAAGCATTTGAAAAACTTCTAAGTAATATGGATTACTTTATTCGAGATATTGTCATAAGTGAGGAATTCAGAAATAAATTATAATGAAATAATTTTATTATGAAAGGGGCACTTATGAAAAGTGCTCTTTTGTAATACAGGATTTTCCAATCTTATTATTGAATATAGATGGAAAATAAGATTGGAGGTTAAAAAATGACAACAATATATTTCGTTCGCCATGCCCATTCTACATATACAAAAGAAGAACGGGAACGACCTTTATCTGAAAAAGGGCACTGTGATGCAGAAAATGTAACGCATTTATTAAAAGATAAACATATTGATGTTGTTATTTCTAGTCCTTACAAAAGAGCAATCCAAACTGTACAAGGAATTGCGAATACATATAAATTATCAATACAAACTGAAGAAGATTTGCGTGAAAGATTATTGAGCACAGAGCCAGTATCAAATTTTAATGATGCTATGCAGAATGTGTGGAAAGATTGGAGTTTTGCATACGAAGGCGGAGAATCGAATACTGTAGCACAAAAGCGCGCTGTAATATGTATACAAAATATATTAAAAAAATATGAAGGTAAGAATATTGTAATAGGTACGCATGGAAATATTATGGTATTACTAATGAATTATTTTAATTGGAAATATGATTTGGAGTTTTGGAAAACACTTCATATGCCTGATGTGTATAAATTAAATTTTGATAAAAATCGTTTCATTTCTGCTGAAAGAATAGAGAAAACAGGTCATCGGTTAAATATTTTGTAAAAGTTTATCAAAAAAAGAGGAAAGAGAGAAGTTATTGTAGAAGTATGACTTTGTAACATAAAAATTATATGTTAAAGGAGGCTGTTTACATGTTTGAGAAAGAGAAAGAAGGGCTTATTGAAGTTCACAACGTATATGAAATTGCACCAGCAGATGGAACAATTATTGGTATGGCAACAGAAGAAGAAATGGAAATTGCTGCTGAACTAGAGCTGCAGTACTATGCCCATTCTCGTTTGCTAGAAGCAAATATTCAGTTAGACGGTTCCTCCTATAAAGAGTTACTTCAGGAGTTCCAGGAGTACGAAAGAAAATCAATGAGCTTTTGGCGAGCAATACATAAGCGTTTAGCTGTGCCATGGGCATGGGTATTACGTATTGATGTTGCGAATGGCCCTATTTATGTAAGTAATGGGAATGCTTATTACGAAGAAATCGATGATGAAGAAGATTATGAATAGATAAGTAAGGAAGCAACTTTAGTTGCTTCCTTTTTTATTTATAGAGATTGAACAGCCCCAATAATAATATCAGGCCGATCAATTTCGATTCCGTGACCAGCATGTTCGGCAAGTATATATTGGCTATGTATTGAGAGTTGTAATTGTTCATGGATCAGTTCTTGCCACATTGCTTCAAGTTGTGTTGCTTCCTCTTTTGGCATGCCACCATTAGTCAATTGAGTAATAGAATATTGAGGATCTCTACCGATAACGATTAATGGTATTTCTAATGTTTTACATAGCTCTTTTAGTGAGAGAGCACAGTTTTTCCACTCCGATAGTTCAGAAGCTGTCGCTTTATATAATGAAGGCGAGGTAGAGAATCCAATTTGCTGTTTTGATTGATCGGTGAGAATAGGTTTTAGTTCATTATAAAGTGTGTCTACATCCATTTTGGAGTATGTATTATATTTTTCAAGCCACATATCATCCGAGTCAGTTTGATCAGAAATTGGTAAATGAAGTTCATCTAAACGGTGTAAGTTCATCGAAGTAGAATCAACTAAAATAAGTGCTTGCAGCTTATCTTCATGTAACATCGCAAAATGTTGTGCACATAATCCTCCATAGGAATGACCGATTAGAATAAATGGTTCTTGAATAGCTAGTTTGTTTAGTAACATATGTAGCTCTTTTGTAACTTGCCTTATTGTACGTGGCTGATTTCCTAGCTCACTTTTCCCGTAACCTGGGCGATGGTATGAAACGACTGTAAAGTGCTGTGAAAGCTTTTTTATAATAGGAAGCCAATCATAAAATGAGCAAGTCATTCCGGTTTGAATGACTACAGTTTGTTTACCACCTCCTTTTATATGTACTTCTATATTTTGCCCCATTATTTCTACAAATTTATGAATGTTAATTCCCCCTAAGCTTGAAATAATTTTTGAAAAGCAAAAACGATACACCAAACACCTATACCGAGTAGGACAGATGTACTAAGTGTAAATGAATTTTTTAAACCAATATAGACAATAAATAATAGTAGTGCTGATGCGGGGAATCCATATAATACCCCTAAAGCAAATTGACTCAATTCTTGTTTATTCCCGCCTTCAAATGAAATCCAAAATAGACTAAGTAAACTTACGAGAGGAAGAGCAGCAATAAAGCCACCTATCGTACTGTAGTGTTTAGCGACTTCAGTGATAACGCCGATAATAAGTGCCGAAACGATTACTTTAACGAGGAAATGCATATTTTGCCTCCTTCGCTAATAACGAAAATGCTTTTTCAATTAATTGTTGTTCTTCTTTTGATAACTGTGATTCTAATATTTTTATCTTTTCTTTATCTAGTAAAGTATGTTTTTCTAATACTTCAATTCCTTCAATTGTTAATGTAAGGTTTACCACTCTTTCATCTTTTTTATTTCTCTCTTTAACGATGAACCCCTTTTGAATAAGGCGCTTTATATGTTCAGATGCTGTGTTATGAGAAAGACTAAGCTCAGTAGCGACTTTTCCAATTGTTATATCTTTCTCACGAGAAACGATTTGTAAAATACGAATTGCTTGGTGGGAAAGATTGTCCTCGTATTCGTATCGTAAGTGATAATAAATGCTCTCCCAATGTTGATTAATGTTGTTCATAATAATAAATCCCCTTTTTTATATCGTATAGTAAGATATATTCGTTGTTTTAGAAATAAAATCCTTTTATTTGGATAAAAAATGTTGAAAAAGTTTATTTTTATTGAAATATAAGGTAATCTATGTGTAAAGGTATACATTTAGCAAGAGAGAGGATGATAGTTGTGAATACATTCAAATGGATGAGTCATGAACAGATGTATGTAGATGAAATACATGTTGAAAAATGTGGTCCTCTTTCAGTCGGCGTATATGGGGGAAATCAAGAAAGTGATGCATATGAACGAGGAGATGCGGTACTTGCTTGGTGGGACCCTGAATTACAATTTGAATTTGTTATGATTTTTGATACACACCACAAAACAAAAAATATTGATTATATAATAGAAGCAATTTCAGAAAGAAAAGAGAAATTAAAAGAGTTATTTTCCTATCCAATACATTTAGCTTTTCATCATACACATATGTACTTATTAGCGTTATTTACAGATGAGTTATTTATTAAAAAGTGTGATCAAGATGATGAGGAACTCGCTTGCTTAATTTGTTTACGAAAAGGCGAATTTTTATATTGGTTATCAGTTGGTGATTGTTTCGCGTATTTATTCCATTCTGAGAAAACGAAAAATGGAAAAGGACGATTAAATAAACGGAAAAATTACGAATATATTGGCAGGAAAAATATTTTTGCAGCAAATACACCTTGCTTTACGTCAGGTGTAAGAGGATTAGAAAAAGGAATGAATCACATTGTAATGGCAACGGACGGTATTTTAGAGTGTGACAAACGAAGGTTTGATGATGATCAATCTTTAGTAGAAATATTACACGACGGAAATAGCTTGCAGATTGAGCCCGTATTAACAAATGTACTGCAGTGGAAAGGTAGAGACTGTGCCACGATTATTGGATGGTCTATTGATACTGATAATAAACAATGTGCTAATTAATATAAAAGGAGTTCAAGGTTTTTATCCTTGAACTCCTTTTTGTTAAGCAATATGGATGTGATATGTTTTCAACCATTCATTTACTTGTAGCATATACTCCATGGCACTTCTTGCTTCAAAATTGTTAATCACTTTATTACTTTGATCAGCAATTGAAAGTAAGATGGAATGGTTAATAAGTGAGAAAATAGGATTGTTTTTATTGTTACACATATCAAGTGTTAAATTACGGATTGTTTGTAAGTAGTGTGGATCTTGTGAAGTTGGATAAGCGCTTTTTCTTCTATTGCGTACATCGTCAGGTAAAGCTGGTTGTAGTGCTCTACGTAAAATGCCTTTTTCAATATTATCAATACTTTTTATGTTGAAAGGAACATTCCATAAATATTCAACTAATCTATAATCGCAAAACGGTACACGAACTTCAAATCCAACAGCCATACTCATACGATCTTTACGGTCAAGTAAGAAAGGAAGGAATCTTGTTAAAAATAAATAAAACATTTGACGTTGTTTCGCGGATTTTTTACTTTCGCCTTCAAGAGTAGGTACTTCAAGTATCGCTTCTTGGAATCGTGTATCAATATAGTCTTCTAGATTACATTGGTTACTTACTTCATTTAGTAGAAGAGGAGATGTATTTTTCCAATTTGTTAGCCAAGGAAACTTATCTACATATAGTAGTTCTTCTTGATGAAACCAAGGATATCCACCGAATACTTCATCAGCCGATTCGCCGGATAAAGCTACGGTCGCATCTTTTTTCATTTCGCAAAATAGTAAATATAGTGAAGTTTCCATTTCACCAGCACTCGGTAAATCTTTTGCATGAAGGGGAACGAATAAGTGATTTGCTAATTCTTCAGCATTCACAATAATATCATGATGCGCTGTCCCGACATGTTCAGAAACGCGTTTTACCCAAGGAGCGTCTAAACCAGTGCGAGCAAATGTCAGTTCGAAATCTTTTGCGCTATTTACAAAGTCAACAGAATACGTATGAAGTGTTTTATTTTCAGCAGCAAATTCTTTACCCGCAAGTGCAGTAATACCGCTAGAGTCTAATCCGCCTGATAACATACAAACGAGAGGAACATCGGCAATTAATTGTCTTTTTACTGTATCTTGTAAAATAGATAAAATATGCGAAGATGTATCTTCTATAGAGTCTGTATGGAACTTACTTTCTAAATTCCAATACTTAGTAACTACTTTTTTATGACGTGTAAATGTTATAGAATGTCCAGCACGTACTTCTTGAATATGTTTAAAGACGCCACATCCTGGAGTGCGAAATAAGCCTAATCCAAATATTTCATTTATTCCATTCGCATCAATTTCAGCAGGGACAGATGGATGCGCTAATAATGCTTTAATTTCAGAGCCGAAAATAATACTGCCATTTCTTTCTGTAAAAAAGAGTGGTTTTACACCTAAATGATCTCGTGCTAAAAACAATTGTTGCTTCTGATCATCCCATAAGGCAAAAGCGAAAATTCCGTTTAAATGTCGTACGCAGTCTTCTTTCCATTCTAAATAAGCATGTAGTAATACTTCTGTATCTGAATGGGTTTCAAATGCATGCCCACATTTTTGAAGCTGCTCTCTCAGTTCACGGAAATTATAAATTTCTCCATTATAAGTAAGAGCATACGTATAATCACCAGCACGAAATGTCTTAGGCTGTGTCCCGCCTTCTGGATCAATTACAATTAAACGCCGGTGTGCAAAGGCCGCATGAGGTGAAAACCAAAATCCTTCAGCATCCGGACCACGATGCTCAATACTATTTGCCATCTTTTTTAAAATAACATGTTGATTTGAAAGGTCTTCCTTCCAATCTACCCAACCTGTAATTCCACACATACACATCTCATCTCCTAATTTTAAAAATAGATTAATGAAATAAAATGTACACTAAATTAAAGAGTGACTATATAAATAGTGTACTACATGAATTAAATTGCAGACTTGAGAAAGTTTTCTTTGAATGCATAGTTATGTGAGAAAATGGCTAAGGGAAAGTATTCCATTACATACAAAAAATAAAAAAGATGAGAGAAAAAATTTTCTCAGACGTTATATAGGGTGTAAAAGCTTTTACAAAACAATAAGGGGAATCGCTACATGAAATCAAATGAGAAAAATTTTATAAAAAGATTACAGCGGCAAAAAGAAGACGCGTTAGAATTCGTTGTCGATACATACTTACCACTCATAAAGGGGATCACGCATAAAGTTCTACTTCCCATTCAAAATGATGGACTCATAGAGGAATGTATAAACGATATATTTCTTTCCATTTGGAATAACGCAAATAAATTCCATGGAGAGCCGAGTGATTTTAAAAAGTGGATTGCAGCGATTGCGAAGTTTAAAGCAATTGATTATTACCGGAAATCGACTAAAACAGTAGAAATCATTTCAGATGAGTTTCATATCAGTACAGAAAAATCAGCAGAAGACGAATTAATCGTTATGGAAGATAGGGAAGAATTATTGAAGCTCATTAATCAATTAGAACCGCTAGATCAAAAGGTGTTCATTATGAAATATTTACTTGGTATGAAGACAGAGGAAATAGGTGACAAGTTAGGATTAACTCGGGCAGCAATTGATAATCGAGTGTACCGGGGGAAAAAGAAACTACAACAAAATGCTACGAATATTAGTTTTGGAGGTAGTGCAATATGAAAGACATTTATGAACTATTAAATGATATTGATATAGATGAAAAAGAACTAGAAGAAATTGAGGCTTCTGAAATTGAAAAGGAAAAAGTAAAACGAAATGTAAAACAATCGATACGTACGAAGAAAAAGATGAAAAGTTGGAAAAAAGGTGTCGCTGCTGCATCTGTTTTAGTAGGGTTATCAGTTGCAACACTCGGTATTGGATTTCCTACATACGCTGGAGGACTACCAATAGTAGGGGACATATTCCGATTTTTAGATAATGGTAGAACGGGGTTATATGAAAATTATAAAGAGTTTTCGACTGAATTGAATATGACGAGAGAGAGTAATGGGGTTAAGGTTACCATTAATGATGCGGTGTTCGATGGTAGAACAATTACAATCACATATTCTATTGAGAGTGATAAAGATTTAGGGGAGAAGCCAAATATATTTGGATATCCGCAGGTGATGGGGTTTAATGGCGGGGGAGGAAGCTCTCAAGTAACAAAAGTTGGAGAGAAAAAGTACGTAGGTATGACTACGATGAGTGGGAATAGTAGTAAAAGGTTAGATGTCGCAAATGTTTGGTGGGATATAGAGGCAATTGAGTTGGATTATGAAGGTAATGTAATAAAGGGAAACTGGAATTTCGCACTTAGTTTAAAAGCAATGGATAGTAAGGAAGTAAAGGTTAATGGGGTTTCTGAAAATGAATTAATAAAAGTAAATATAGACAAAATGGAAGTAACCCCGATGTCATTTATCGTTTTTTTCAATCAGGAAGAATCTAAGGTATTAAGAAGTATATGGGATAGTGCGGATGTTGAGTTAGAAATAAAAGATGATTTAGGAAATCATTATGCTGGTGAAGGAAATGGCGGAAGTAGTACAGTAGCAGAGCCACATAAAAGTAGTTGGAGTGCCACCTTCCAAAAACTAAACGAAAATGCAACAAAGCTTATCGTTACACCTCGCGTGCACTTGCGAGTACATACACCTGAAAATCATGGTGGAGTAGAGTATGTGAATGGGAAAGAGAAGAAAATAGAAGTGCCGAAAAAAGAAGCGAAGAGTAAAGATATTGTGTTAGATGATATTGTCATTGATTTAAAGAAATAAAAGAGAGACTGCCTAAAATCATTTAGGCAGTCTTTTTTCGTTAAGAACTAGTGACGAATAGTGCATGCGGATGCTGCGTTTTATACTCATCTTTCCACGGAATGTTTAGTTGTTCCCACGATTCGCCGCTATCATTGGATTGAAAGACGCCATTGTTATTTAACGTGTAAAACGTATGTGGTTCGGCTTCGTTTGTAGCAAACATCGAAATGACTGTACCGATTGCAGATGGTAGTCCTTGTTGTACTTGCTGGAAAGGAGTATCTTTCGTTTTTCGATAAATATAAGACTCATAAGGGATACGATGATGAGCGAGATCAGCACTTGGCGCGGCAGAAACGAGAATCGTATCACAATCAGCTGGATCAATTGCCATGCTGTATAAATAATGATGTTCAAGTCCTGCACTACATGAGATCCAACTGTTTCCATTGTTATAACTCTCAAGATAAGCACGATCAGGTCCGCCCATAAATCCGTCACCACATGATGCATAAAGGCGATTTGGTGCTTCAGGGTGCATAAGTAATTGATGAGCATCGATAGGAGCACCGAATTTTTTATCAATCCATGTATGCCCTTTATCGTTACTTTGAATAACAGCACCAGCTTCGATTGAAACGTGTATTGTATTAGGGTTGTTTGGATCAACTGTAATCCAGCGTACGTGATGGGTAAAAGGTCTAGGCGGGAAAGCCCATGTATAAGAAGATAATAATGATTTCATATTTTTAAGTTCAGTCCACGTTTCACCACCATTTTCAGAGCGAAATAAAGCGCTCGGTTCTGTGCCGACATAAACGACCCCATATCCGTTAACTTGTTCATTTGAGCTTATTGTTATGGAAGTGATAGAGGAGTGCAAAATACCATCTTCTTTAGGGAAATCAAAGTAACGATAGGAATCCCCAATTGGTCGCCAAGAATCCCCACTATCGTCACTTAACCATAGACCTCGTCCAAATGTTCCGCAATATACACGGTTTGGGTGGAACGGATCAACAGCGATACAGGTAGGTTGCATATTTTGTAAGTGATAAGTCGTTTCATAGTTATCATTGTGTTCTTTCACTACAACAAGTTCACGTTCCATACAGAGAAATAAACGTTTCATTTAAGTAACCTCCTTCAAAATTCTTTCATTAGTAAACAATATGAAAATAAAAAAGAAGTAGTCTTGTTTTATTTGAGAAAAAGGGATTGTTTAAAAAATAGCGAAGTGTGTATACAGAGGAAGCGGGCGTTTACAATCAGTCAATTCGGGATAAACACGGGGAGTTTGTTTCATACTAACATACAGATATTGTACTTAAAGGAGTATAAGTATGGGACATTCGCATGATCATGGTCATTCAAAAAATAAAAAGGCGTTACTAATTGCCTTCCTACTAACAACAAGTTTTATGATTGCAGAAGTTGTTGGTGGATTTGTAACAAATAGCTTAGCACTACTATCTGACGCGGGGCATATGCTAAGTGATGCAGTATCTTTAGCTTTAAGTTTACTTGCGTTTAAACTCGGAGAAAAAACAGCAACAACTGCGAAAACATACGGGTATAAGCGAGTCGAAATGTTAGCAGCATTATGTAACGGTGTCGTTCTTATTGTCATTTCGGTATACATTTTTATTGAAGCAATCCGTCGTTTTAAAGAACCAGTTGAGATTGCTAGTAATGGGATGCTCATTATTGCAGTCCTTGGTCTGCTTATTAATATTTTATCAGCTTGGATATTAATGAGAGGCGGAGATGTGAAAGGTAATTTGAATTTAAGAAGTGCTTTCCTGCACGTACTAGGCGATCTATTGGGTTCCGTCGGAGCGATTATTGCTGCGTTACTTATTAAATTTTTCGGATGGACTGCTGCAGATGCGATTGCTAGTATTCTTGTGTCTATTTTAGTCATTATTAGTGGATGGCGTGTAACACGTGATACGGTTCATATATTAATGGAAGGTGCACCACAGCACATAAATGTTGAAGAGGTAAAAAGTACGTTATTAAATATTCCGATTGTCAAAGAAGTTCATGATTTGCACATATGGTCTGTCACATCAGATTTTCAAGTATTAACATGTCATCTTATTATTAAAGGGAATGAAACGCAAAGTGTATTAAAAGAGGCTACGTACGTATTAAAGGAGAAATTTCATGTAGAACATGTCACCATTCAAGTAGAAATAGATGGTGAATTTAATCATGATGAGACAACTTGCAAAGTATGAAAGAAAAAGGATAAGAAAAAGTGTCATAACATTTTTCGCACGGCATACATATATATAATGTGGCCACAAGTACTTTGCAAGGTAAATATTTCATGAAATTACTTTACTTATAAAGAGTCATCTTTTATAATCAAAAGTGGTAATTGATAGAGATTATCATTTTCAATG
Source organism: Bacillus sp. EKM501B (assembly GCF_011800505.1). NCBI lineage: Bacteria > Bacillati > Bacillota > Bacilli > Caryophanales > Bacillaceae > Bacillus > Bacillus sp. EKM501B. The sequence goes on from NZ_JAALFZ010000001.1 coordinate 838,926, forward strand.
ATCGTAGAAAGGAGTTTTTTAAAAGATGAGTAGTCAACTCCGTTTTGCTGTTGAAAATCGTAAGAGGCATTTAATTGATGAGTTAATTGGAGCAGGTGTGTTTAAGATTCGCGACCGACAATTATACGAGCTGTCTTTAGAGGAATTGGAAAAAGAGTACGAAGATATGGAAGATTATGCGAATATTCAGGCGTAGCTATATAGATTAGTAAAAGGAGAGCTGGTTACGATTTTGTGTAACCAGCCCTCTTTTTATTTCGTAGAAATTATTTTTTGTATTTCTTTCATGGGACGGAGCCAGTTTTGGGTCATTATTTGTTCCATTTGTTTTTCGTCCTGCTTCTGTAATGCTTGAATGATAGAGTGATGTTCTTCAATAGATTGACTTGCTGGAACAAAGTTTTGGAAAAACAAATATTCAAGACGTAAAACGTGAAGTTGCATATTTTCTAGAAAGGGTTCAATATATTGGTTTTTAGCAATAGAAGAAATTGTATTGTGGAATTGTATATCTAATTCTAAAGCTTGTTTTGCGTTTTTTTTCTCTATAGATTGCTGAAAATGCTCATTTATTTCAGAAAGTAGTTGAATATCAGCGTTTGTAATGTTTTGAAGAGCTTGCTTTCCTATAATAGAGTGAAGACCAGCCATCGTTTCATAAATGATAGATACGTCGTCTAACTTAATAGGAGCAATTTTCGTTTTTTGCCCTGGTACCATTTCCACTAATCCAGAAAGCTCTAATATTTGAAGTGCTTCTCTTACAGGTGTTCTGCTTACTCCTAGTGCCTCAGCCAATTCCCCATCATTAATTTTTTCATTGGGCTTCAGTACACCTTCAATAATCCAATTTTGTAGTTGATTTAAAACGAGTGATTTTGCTGAAACTCTTCCTGGTTTTTTATAATTTTGAGGGACAGGCATAGTGAATTCAATCCTTTCATTGTATATTTTCCTTTTTTGCATGAACAAGCTTTAATTTTTGTTTCCCTTCATCCGGCTTTTGGCTTAAGATGAGCACCATTACAATGACACAAAAAGCGCCTAATAACTGAAAAGATTGAAATGGCACGTGTAATATAAGTACAGAAGAAATAATAGCTGCGAGTGGTTCTGTGCAACCAAATAATGTTGTTTCTTTCGGAGTCAGGTATCTTATGCTGTCTAAGTATAAATAAAAGGCAATAAGTGTCCCGAAAATGACGACAAATGTGATGAGCGGTAGGGTACTTAGTTTTACATATTTCATAGTTGATAATAAAATGAATTCGTTTGTAGAAATAAAGTGTACAATCGTTACACCAATACCCCCAATAATCATGCCCCATCCAACGATAACGGAGGAAGAACATTTTTCTAACAATTCCTTTGAATATAAACTATAAAAAGCGAGAGATAATCCAGATAAAACACCCCAAATAATAGCTGGTGTAGAAACAGCCAAGTTATGAACAGACCCGTTTGTTAGTAAGAGAAAAGTGCCTACTAATGAAAGGGTAATTGAAATGAAATCAATTTTTGATGGACGAACGTTCCATTTGAAAAGTAAGTATACAGTGATGAATATAGGAGCTAAATATTGTAATAATGTTGCCACGGCAGCATTTCCTTCTTTAATTGAAGCGAAATACGTATACTGTACAGCAAGCATACCGAATAGACCAAACAAAATCATTTTAATAGCATCAGATTTTTGTTTCCAAATGCCAAATATCTCTTTTTTTCTCGTTCCGAATGAGGAAATAATGAGCAAAATAATTCCAGATATAAGTAAACGGATCGTAACTAACCATTCGGTTGAAACATTGTCATATTGAAAAAGTTGTTGTGCAGCTGTACCAGACAAGCCCCATAAACAAGCACCGATTATGACCATTATAATTCCTTTTAATCGATTTGAATCCATATGATCTAAAATTCTCCTTTCTAAAAATACAAATTGAATACAATATGCAATATATCACAGAACGACTCGTTAATAAACTGAAATTTCTAATTTGTTTTTTATGTATAGTAAAATATTGTAGAGGAGGGGGAGTATATGTTAGCTGGATTTTTAGTTTGTTTATTTGTTGGGTTACTTATCATTTTTTTAGGGTATCAAATACATGTGAAAAAGAGGTTGTTTTTGTTAGCAGGATATCAAGAAGAAACGTTTGTTGGAGATAAAAATAAATTAGCGAAGCTTTCAGGAGCATTTTCTTATATAGTTGGAGTTGCTACTATAATATTACCGCTTGGCTTAGAAAAAATAGGTAATGTAGTTGGTATCGTATATGCTATATTAATTGTTTTAGGTACAATTGTATTCATAATTAAAGCAAACTTATTAAATAAGAGTACTATAAAGTAAAAAGGCTTCATTCTACTGAAGCCTTTTATTAATTGTTATGAAGTATAAGTAAAAGCTGGAATAGGATCAACAAATATATCCCAATCTTGTTTCATTTCTTTCTCTGTTAATAGACAACTATCTAATGATTGTTCAATTAAAGAACGGTTCATATCAATTCCGATAAATACGAGTTCGGTTATTCGATCTCCATATTGTTTATCCCAGTTTTTCAATACTTCTGGTTCTTCTGTAATCATTTGATTTCTTTCAGTTTTAGGTAATGCCGCTATCCACTCACCGGCTCCTTGAATTGTAATAGAGGAACCTGCTTGAGATAGAAGCCCTATCATATTATTACGAGATGCCAGCCAGAAGAATCCTTTCGCTCTTACAACATCTAAAGGCCATCTTTCTAGCCAATTCATAAGGCGCTCGGGATGGAAAGGATATTTGCGGCGGTAAACAAAGGAATTGATACCGTATTCTTCCGTTTCCGGTGTATGATGGTCACTATTTAATTCTTGTATCCAGCCGGCCGATTGACTGGCTTCTTCATAATTAAATAGATTTGTGTTTAAAATTTCTTGTAATGGTACTTTGCTAAACGAAGATTCAAGAACTTTTGCATTAGGATTTAATTTTTTTAGTAAATGATGAAGCTCTATCACATCTTCTTTTTCTAGCAAATCTATCTTATTAAGAATAATTACGTTTGCAAATTCAATTTGATCTATTAATAAATCAATAACTTCCCGGGTATCATTCTCATCGATTGCTTGTTTTCGGTCTAATAAACTTTCTCCATCTGCAAAATCATCCCAAAATCTATTTGCATCTACAACTGTAACCATCGTATCGAGGCGACAATTTTTCGTTAAATCAATGTTAAGAACTTCGTCTGTATAAGTAAACGTTTGAGCAACTGGAATAGGCTCACTTATACCAGAAGATTCAATAATAATATAGTCAATATCACCATTTTCCACAAGACGATTCACTTCTATCATTAAATCTTCTCGTAGTGTACAACAAATACAGCCATTTTGAATCTCTACTAGTTTTTCCTCCGTACGTGAAAAACCACCCTTTTTTATAAGAGATGCATCAATGTTTACTTCGCTCATATCATTAACGATAACAGCTACTTTTAAGTTATTCTTATTAGTCAAAATGTGATGTAGTAAGGTAGTTTTTCCAGATCCTAAAAAACCACTTAATACAGTGATAGGTACTTTTTTCATGAAACGATCTCTCCTTTAAATCGTAATGATTACGTTTTATATTAAACGATAGGAAAAGAAAAATCAATAATAAATCATAATGATTACGATTTAAGAATAGAAATAGACTATAAAATTTGTGCTGTAGTATGAAGCATTTGGACAAGCACATGTTTACATGTAAATAAAATGGAGGCGAGAAGCTTGGTCTTTAATAGAGTTTCAAAAGAATTAGTAGGCATAGCTCTTATCGCTATGTTTCTCTTTTTATTATTTTTTGTAGATTTTACAAGTCTAGTAAATTTGCACACAAATATACCGCAGGAATGGCTGAATGTGAATACGGTATTTTTAAGTATCATTTTTGAAGCAATACCTTTTATTTTATTAGGGGTAATTGTTTCTTCATGTATTCAAGTGTTTGTGACGGAAGATATGATTCAAAAAGTCATGCCGAAATCTCCAATTGTTGCAATGATTCCAGCAGTATTTGTGGGAGTTCTTTTTCCAATGTGTGAATGTGTCATTATACCAATTGTAAGAAGACTCATTCAAAAAGGGCTACCACTTCATGTAGGCATTGTTATTTTATTGAGTGCACCCATTATGAATCCAGTTGTTCTTTTATCTACTGTATATGCGTTTCCAAAAAATGATTACGTTGTATATGCACGCTTTGGGATAACAATTTTAGTTGCTCTATTTATAGGGCTAATTGTGTATTACTGCTATCGCGAAAGAAATGTTTTAAAAGACGTAGAGGTTTCAGTTCAAATAAGCAAAAAAAAGAGTTGGAAAGATGTTATGAATCACATTGTAGATGAGTTTTTTGATACTGGTAAATATTTATTGATAGGTGCTTTTTTAGCAAGTGTATTTCAAACGTTTTTTGATCGGAATGTACTGGATGCAGTAGCACATAACGAAGTAATTGCCCCTTTTATTATGATGGGATTTGGTTATGTTTTATCAATTTGCTCTGCAGCCGATGCTTTTATAGCTGCATCTTTTGGACATGTTTTCTCGGTAAAGGCACTTCTCGCATTTCTTGTGTTTGGGCCTATGCTTGATATGAAAAATACGTTAATGCTATTTGCGTATTTTCAAAAGAAATTTGTATTCTTTTTGATGGGAATTGTCATTGTATCTGTGTATACCATCCTGCAAATCATAATGTTATAGGAGGTGAGAAAGAATGGAGAAAGAGGAGCAGAAGGCGTATCATCGCTATATACGTGGCATTATTTTAATTGGTTTAGCAATGCTCTTATTTAAACTACTTGTAACAGGAAATATTTATAATTTTATCGCTCCAAAAATGATCAAATTTACGTATATAGCTTTTGTAGTAATTTTAATTTTTGGTATTGTACAAGTTTGGGGAGATGGAAGAGAAAAACAGCATGATTGTAATTGTTGTAAACATCATACAACATCAAAATCAGGGATAAAAAGTTTCTTTGTATATGTTTTATTTGTTGTTCCGATAGTTAGTGCTTTTCTCTTTGGAAGTGTAACAATTGATGGAAGTTTAGCAGGAAAAAGGGGTATGAATCAAAGTGTACAGGCGAGAAGTCTGGAAAGAAACGAAAAAGAGGGGAAACAGGTTAAGTTTGATGAGCGAGAAGTATTAGTTGATTCAGAAGAAACATCAAATTTAGCAACGACTTATAAAACGGAAGAGCAAGTAGTAAAAAGTATGTTAGGACAGCGTAAACTACAAGTAAAGGATAAGGATTATGTTCAAACAATGAATGTAATTGGTCAAAATATTAATTGGTTTAAAGGGAAAGAAATTACATTTTTAGGGTTTATATATAAGGATAAAGATGTGACGGGTAATAAAGCAGTAGTGGCTCGATATGGCATAACTTGTTGTATTGCGGATGCATCAGTCTGGGGGATGATTGTTACCGGGAAAAATATTGAAAAAATTCCAGAAGAAACATGGGTGAAAATAACAGGATTATTAGATGAAACGACATATAAAGGAACAGTCTTTCCACTTGTAAAAGTAAACAAAATCGAGAAAATTAATAAGCCAACTGACCCATATGTATATGATGCTTTACCTCAATAGAAAAGAATAAATTCTTCATATTTTCATGAAATAGAATCATAATCAAGGCGATAAAAAAATAAAGATAAGAGTAATTTGGTTTGTTAAAAATATGTGCAGAAGGAGTTATGCGATGAACTGGGTTACTCATAAACCATCATTTGAATTTGAAACATTTAGTCCTATTATTCGGTCACAATCTGCGTGGAGTGGACATTTAGATTTTGCATATGACTTAGTACGATTTGAAAAACCAGAAACTTTAGTTGAGTTAGGTACACATTTAGGAGCTTCCTTTTTTAGTTTTTGTCAGGGAGTAAAAGATGGAGGGTTATCGACTAAATGCTTTGCAGTAGATACTTGGGCTGGAGATGGGCATACAGGTCCATATGGAGAAGGGGTTTTTCAAATAGTAGAAAAAGTAGTGAGCGATAACTACCTTAATATAGGAAATTTAATTCGATCTACTTTTGATGATGCTGTAGACCGGTTTCAAGATGAAACGATAAATCTTTTGCATATTGATGGCTATCATACGTATGAAGCTGTTTCTCACGATTATAATACATGGCTACCGAAAGTCGCGAAAAACGGTATTGTATTATTTCATGATATTGAAGTTAGAAGTAGTGATTTCGGCGTATATAAGTTTTGGGATGAGGTAAAAGCGAAGTACCCTCATTTTCAATTTGCGCATTCATATGGACTGGGAGTGTTATTTCCGAAGGGTTGTAGTGATAAGTTTGAGGAAATACTTAAAAATAAAGAAGAAATACAAAATATGTATAAATAAAGGTAGGGCATGCATCATTTTAATGATGTGTGCCCTATTTTTGTGTGGGAAATTATGGTGTGAATTAAAAAGTGAAGATAGTTGTAAAAAGTTTTGTTGCAGCAAATATTAAAAAAGTTAGTATGGGATTTTTCTTTGTAAATAAAGTGAAGCTTTAATACGTTCATATCAATTCGGAATTTTACAGTAGTTAATTTCTTACCTAAGTGCTTTGCACTTACTGAATTTTGAGACGGGGGTCTTATTGGCCGAAAATATCGGGATAAATAAAAATACAACATTTTTTATATTTTTCATTGCGAAAAACGTAATCTACTTTTACAATAGAAAGGGTTGTGAATATATTATACTGGAAAAATAAATCGAAATAATATGAAAATTTTGTTTTGTCTTCGCTAATTGTATATTACATACATGTAAGACGACATACGTCATGTTATCGACTTGTAAGGAGAGAAAAAAATGAAAAGTGTAAGATTACCATCGATGCTAGAAATCATAGTTCTTTTATTACTATTTCTTGCTGTTGTCTTTTCCTTCCAAACGATTTTTGATCTCCCAATTCAATTAGCGCTATTTATTTCATGGTTTTTAGTAATTGCGCTTGGATTAAGATTAGGATTTCGTTATCAAGAATTGCAAGATGCAATTACGAAAGGGATTTCTAACGGATTAGAAGCGATACTGATTTTAGTTGCAGTAGGTGCTTTAATTGGAACATGGATTGCTGGTGGGGTAGTACCAACATTAATCTATTATGGATTAGAATTTATTCACCCTAGCATATTCCTATTAGCAACATTAATTATTTGTTCTATAACTTCTATCGCAACAGGAACGTCTTGGGGAACAGTGGGAACAGCAGGTATTGCTATGATGGCGATTGGTGAAGGACTTGGTTTACCACTTCCGCTTGTTGCTGGTGCAGTTCTTTCAGGAGCTTATTTCGGCGACAAATTATCACCACTTTCTGATAGCACAGTTCTTGCAGCTTCTATGGCGAAAGTAGATGTTATTGCTCACGTTCGAGCTATGCTCGTATTAGATGTTCCAGCTTATATTATTACTAGTATTATGTTTACTGTAGCTGGTTGGATGTATGGCGGCGATAATGTAGATTTGAATCGAGTAGAATTTTTAAAAGAAGCTTTATTAAAGCAATTTGATATTAAAATATGGATGCTTGTTCCGGCGGTCATTGTTATCGTTCTATTAGCGATGAAGAAACCGTCTATGCCAACAATTGCAATGGGAGCTTTAATTGGTGCAATTTGGGCAACCCTTTTCCAAGGGATGAACTTTGGAGAGGCGATTGGAACAGCTTATAACGGATTCTCAATTCAATCTGGTGTTGAGTTTGTTGACAAGTTATTAAACCGTGGTGGAATTAACGGCATGCTTGGCTCAGTAGCCGTTATTATTTTCGGTTTAGGATTTGGTGGATTACTTGAAAAACTAGGTGTTTTAAAAGTAATCGTATCAAAATTTGAGAAGAAATTAAATTCTGCAGGTAATGTAACATTGTCTACATTAATCGTGGCATTCTTAGCTAATATATTTGGTTGTGCGATGTATGTATCACTAATTTTAACACCAAAAATTATGGAAGATAGCTATGATAAATTAAAAATAGACCGTCGTGTATTAGCGCGTAACTCAGAAGTAGGTGGAACGTTAACTTCAGGTATGGTTCCATGGTCTGATAATGGTATTTTTATGGCTGGTATTTTAGGTGTAGCAACGTTCTCATACGTTCCGTTTATGTGGTTAAGCTTCGTATCGTTAATTTTAGCAGTTATTTACGGATATACAGGCAAATTCATCTGGTATGTAGATGATGCAGATAAAGGAAAGCAAGCATCATAAAATAAAAATCACCTTCTACAATATGTAGAAGGTGATTTTTTTATTTTTTAATAGCATTTGCTGAAGTTATTTCATTCTCATATTTAGCAATTTTTTGTTGTATCTTTTTTAAGTTTTTTTCAGTGTCTTGAATGAGCTGTAAGACATTGGTCTCCTGTTGTTTCATTAATTCTAACCTTTGAAGGATGGTAGATTCTCCTTCCATAGACCAGTCGATAAATTGTTTTATTTTTTGAATTGGCATACCAGTGTTTTTTAAACACAAAATCATCTCTAAATATTTCAGTGCTTCTTCATCAAAAACTCGATCTCCTTTTTCGTTTCTTTGCAGAAAAGGAAACAGTCCTTGTTTATCGTAATAACGTATTTGAGAAATAGTTAAGTGTTGCATTTTGGCGACTTGCCCAATTGTATAATACATATCATTCATCCTTTTATTACCAAGGTATAATGCCATCTTTGTTAAGTATTTTACCATTATAGTTTGTTTCACTTAATGCATATTTAATAATAATTTTAGCACTTTCAGTGGTTGTATGGCCACCGGGGGAATTTCCATTAAGATCCGTAGTTGTAAAACCAGGAGTTACCCCAAATACTTCTGGACCGTTAGTGGCAAATTCTTTACTAAAAGCTAATGTTAAAGCATTAATAGCTGTTTTTGAAGAATTATATCCTAGTGTATTAATTGGATGTGTTTCACCATTAGCAAACATTGTTAGTGAGGCCATGTCAGTTGTTACATTTATTATTTTACTGTTGCTTGAATTCTTTAATAATGGTAAAAAGGCTTGCATCATTTGGAAAGTTCCAAAAAAATTAACTTCAAATCCTTGGCGTAAAGTTTCAATATTTAATTCACTAGGTAGCATATTGAAGTCTAGCGCTATGCCTGCATTATTAATTAATAAATGTAAGTGATCAGTCGTTTCGTAAATTTTCTTTGTTGCTTCTTGAATGGATTGTGAATTTGAAATATCTACTTGAATATAGGAAACGTTTGAAACATTTAAAGATTCTACGGCTTGTTGTCCAAGTTGTTCATTACGAGCACCTAAAAATACGTGATAATCTTTTTCTGCTAATTGACGAACAAGTTCATATCCAATTCCTTTATTCGCACCTGTTATAAAAGCATATTTTTTCATATTGAATTCCTCCAGTAATGTTATAGTAGGTTACAATGGAAAGGATACAGCCTAAACTTAAGTTTAGGTCAAGAGGAATTTTTTTAAATAAATATAGAATATCTATATATAAGAGTGAGAATTCTTATCATTTAAGAGAAAGTCTGTTATTATAAGAGATGTAGGTATTATATTTTCAAGGGGATGAAAACATGGAGTACAGAATTGAAAGAGATACATTAGGAGAAATAAAAGTTCCAGCTGATAAATTATGGGCAGCACAAACACAACGTAGTAAAGAAAACTTTCCAATTGGAACAGAGCAAATGCCGCTTGAAATTGTAAAAGCATTTGCAATTTTAAAGAAGAGTGCAGCGCTTAGCAATCAAAAATTAGGAAAGCTATCAGAAGAAAAAGCAGAAGCAATTGTAGAAGCTGCGGATGAAGTGATTGCAGGGAAATGGAATGAACATTTTCCGCTTGTCGTATGGCAAACAGGTAGTGGTACACAGTCAAACATGAATGTGAATGAAGTAATTGCAAATCGTGGGAATCAAATTTTGAAAGAGAAGGGATCTGACGTACATATTCATCCGAATGATGATGTGAACATGTCACAAAGTTCAAATGATACATTTCCAACGGCGCTTCATGTAGCTTGTGTAATCGCAGTAGAAAATCACGTATTACCAGCAATTACGAAATTAAAAGAAACTTTAGCAGAAAAAGTAACTGCATTTGAACATATTATAAAAATTGGTCGTACACATTTACAAGATGCAACGCCGTTAACTTTAGGGCAAGAAATTAGCGGATGGCACCGTATGCTTGAAAAAACAGAGCGTATGATTGCAGAGAGCAATACATATATGAAAGAGTTAGCAATTGGTGGAACTGCGGTTGGAACAGGTATTAATGCTCATCCTAAATTTGGTGAGATGGTATCAGAGGAAATTAGTCAATTTACAGGTAAACAATTTGTTTCTGCACCAAATAAGTTCCATGCATTAACGAGCCATGATGAAGTTGTATATACTCACGGTGCATTAAAAGCATTAGCTGCGGATCTAATGAAGATCGCTAACGATGTACGTTGGCTTGCAAGTGGTCCACGTAGTGGTCTTGGAGAAATTATTATTCCAGCAAATGAACCGGGAAGCTCTATTATGCCAGGTAAAGTAAATCCAACGCAAAGTGAAGCGTTAACGATGGTTGTAGCGCAAGTAATGGGGAATGATGCAACAATCGGATTTGCTGCGAGCCAAGGTAACTTTGAGTTAAATGTATTTAAACCTGTTATTGCTTATAACTTCTTACAATCAGCTCACTTATTAGCGGATGCAATTGTTTCGTTTAATGACAATTGTGCAGTTGGTATTGAAGCAGATGAAGAAGTAATTAATGAAAATGTGAATCGCTCACTAATGCTTGTAACAGCGCTAAACCCACATATCGGATATGAAAATGCAGCGAAAATTGCGAAGCATGCTCATAAAGAAGGATTAACTTTAAAAGAAGCAGCATTACAATCTGGGCTACTAACAGAAGAGCAATTTGATGAAATTGTAGATCCAAAGAAAATGATTGCTCCAAAAGAGTAATAGAAAAAGCCAGGGTTCTTAGTATAGAATCTTGGCTTTTTTGATGTTCATTTTTATGTTTCATCTACTTGCAATACTACAAGCTTCAAAATATATTATTTGTTAGCAGGCGTATTCATTACTTTCATCTGTGGGCAGTTCTCTTTTAAGAGTGAAATGAATTTTTCTTCTTCTAGTGGTATGAAAGTGGTCACTGAGTCAAATAAATTGTAATGGATTTCTAATTGTTGTCTAGTCCATTTTTTTGAATGAAGTTTTTTACCAGAGTATTTAACGTGACGAATATCTTCAAATGGAATTTCAGTATGAAAAATGAAACCGTGTTTTACAACAAGAGATGATTCCGTTACGTTGTAGTGAGAGAAATAGAATGAAGAAAGATTCACGATATTTAGCAGCATCATGAGAGTGAAAAAAATAGAATTTTCATTTTGGAAGAATAACGAAACGAAAAAAATAATTATAAATAATGTAATGAAAATGACGTGGAATGGATTTTTTTTCGCTTTAAATTTCAAGTTAGTCACCTCGGTATACTTGTTCTTTAACTAAATTAAATCATAACATTGTGATAAAACGTGTGAATATGCAGAATTGCATATTCACACGTTTTATTATTCATGTAAAATTTCTTGATGGGATAAATTCAAAAGAAGTTTTGTAATAGTGGAGTGGCATAAAGTGACTTACAAGAATAGAAAGATAGCGTTAGTCATAATTAGTTGTATGATGATTATGAGTAGTTGTGCTAATAAATTTGTTGAAGATAGAAATCGAAAGCATACATTTGTACAAGCAAGTAAGGTTTTAGTAGAGACTGTAAATAGAATATATAAAAAGTAAAGGATGTTTTCTTATACGAAAACATCTTTTTTGTAGTTAAAATTGAATACTGAAGTTTTGTAATGAGTGAATACCAGTTCCATATTCACTAATCGCATATGCGTTCTGTGCAATTTACTTAACGGTAAACCAAGGGTCTTGAAGAATATTCATGTTCTATTTTACATCCTATAAAATGAATTTGTATAAACATATTCGCTTTTCGTTGTATTAAATCCTTTCGATAGATGTTTTTATAAAAGTTTATAAAATGGGCAAACGAAACGTTGAAATGTTTGTTTGTGTTGTGATAAGATGATGAAGTGATAATAAACGATATAGCGATTTGTTTGGTTTTTAAATAAACATTTTGAAGGAGTGTTTAGTATGAGCGATATTTCAGAGAAGTTTTGGGATGCGTCAATAGAGGAATTAAAGAAAGGGTATGTGTTTGATGAAGAAAAAGAGGGGTACATTTGCTTAGCTTGTGGTGAAACATTTATTAAAGGTGTTATTTATCAAGATAATCAAGTTTTGTATGAAGCAGAGAAGTTCGTCCAATTGCATATTCAAAATGAGCATACGTCTATGTTTGATTATTTGCTAAATATGGATAAGAAATTTACTGGATTAACGGATTTACAAAAGAAAATGGTTCAGTTTTTCTATATGGGACTGAATGATAAAGAAATTGTAAAAGAGATGGATGGCGGAAGTACATCAACAATTCGTAATCATCGATTTACACTGCGAGAGAAAATGAAACAAGCAAAAGTATTTTTAGCGCTAATGGAATTATCAGAAGAAAAATCAAAAGTACAAACGAAATTTGTGCCAATTCATAGAACAGCAACGATGGTAGATGATCGATACAATATTACGGAAGAAGAAAATGATGAAGTATTAAAAGCTCATTTTACAGAAGGGTTAGATGGACCTCTCTCTAAATTTCCGAAGAAACAAAAGCGTAAATTAATTATATTGCGCCATTTAGTGAAGAAGTTTGATAGTAATAAAAAGTATACTGAAAAAGAAGTAAATACAGTGATAGAAAATGTATACCCTGATTTTGTAACATTAAGAAGATATTTAATCGAATATGGATTTTTAGATCGAACAGCCGATGGAAGTCAATATTGGGTGAAGTTATAATCATACGAAAAGAAAATGAATAGAAGCACAGTATTATAACAACTATACAAAGAGATAGAGATTGAAAATAGATGTTTAATAAAAGGAGAAATGAAATTTGAAACCACCTGCAGATAACAATAAAGAAGGTGCGGAGTCACATAAGTTGGAAAGTGAGAGTAAACCGATTTGGAAATCGATGTCGATGTTTTTAGTACCGTTATTATTAAGTAATGTACTACAATCAGTTGGACAATTATTTGGTATGGTAGTAGTAGGAAGATGGCTTGGAGTTAATGATTTAGCGGCTATATCAGCATTCTTCCCATTATTTTTCTTGCTCGTTTCATTTGTAATTGGTATCGGTTCAGGAAGCTCTATTTTAATTGGTCAGGCGTTTGGTGCTAAAAACGAAGATCGTTTAAAAGCTATCGTTGGTACGACGCTGACATTTACCTTTATTATTGGAGTTGTGTTGGCGATAATAGGAAGTATTTTTGCGATGGATATTATGCGTCTAATGGGAACACCAGAAAATATTATTGAAATAAGTGTACATTATGCACGGATTTTATTTATATCGATGCCAGTATTATTTTTATATTTCGCATATACAACATTTATGAGAGGTACAGGAGATTCTAAAACGCCATTTTACTTTTTAATTGTAAGTACAGCACTAAATATGATTTTATTACCGGTTCTTATTTTTGGATGGTTAGGAGCTCCGAAATTAGATGTGTATGGAGCAGCCTATGCCTCTGTTATATCTACAGTTATTACGTTTATTGTCATGCTTGTGTATTTAAAGAAGAAAAATCACCCATTACAACTAGATGGAACGGTTAGAAAATACCTTCGAATGGATGGGGAGTTATTAAAGCTATTGCTAAGGCTCGGTATACCGGCAAGTATAAATATGATATTAGTTTCATTATCTGAGATTGCCGTAATCGCATTTGTAAATCGTTACGGTTCGGATGCAACAGCTGCTTACGGCGTTGTGAATCAAGTTGCAAGTTATGTACAAATGCCAGCAGTTAGCCTTGGTATTACAGTTTCTATTTTTGCAGCACAATCAATTGGGGCGAATCAATTTGATCGATTGCAGAAAGTTGTGAAGGCCGGAATTATTATGAACTACGTCATCGGTGGTGTGTTAATATCTCTTATTTATTTATTCTCAAGAGACATTTTATCACTATTTTTAACGAGTCAAACTACAATTGAAATTGCTCATAGCTTAGTTATGATTACGTTATGGAGTTATTTAATTTTCGGTCATGCACAAATTATTAGTGCGACAATGCGAGCGAGCGGTACAGTACTTTGGCCAACTGTTATTGGAGTTGTTTCAATTTGGCTTGTAGAAGTACCCGTAGCATATTATCTTTCTTACCATACAAGTCTTGGAATAGAAGGTATCTGGATTGGGTATCCAGCAGCATTTATTGTCAGCTTACTATTGCAGTATGCATATTATAAGCTTTCATGGCAAAAGAAACGAATTACACGATTAGTTAGTTAAATAGAAAAAATGTCCCTAAGTTATTAGACTTAGGGACATTTTTTCTTAAGTGCAGGTTTACAAATAGCTTTTTAAAGTTATATCAAAATGTTGTCTAATGAGAGTTTTATCACTCATATAAAACTCCCACGCTTTTTCTGATTCACCGATAATCTCAAAGGATTCCTCTGTAATATATAAAGCGCAATTATCCTCCAGTGCAATTCCTTCTATATTCCCTTGATGATTTTGTAAAAAGGAATGGAAGGCGTTCATTCTGTTTAATTGATTATAATGTGGACAAAATCTTTTATTAACAATACCCCATCCGTTACTCTCTATGTAACCAGAACCTTCATAATCTGATCGGATACTAGACGTGAACCAACACATAGCACCAGCGCTATAACCAGCAATAAGTGTTCCTTGTTGCAGAGCCAATAATAATTTTTCATCAAGTCTATGTTCTTTCCATTGCGTAAGCATGTGAATATAGTTTCCGCCACCTAGATAAATTAAATCGGCTGAATGAATCATCTCCTCTATTTCATACTTAGAAGGTGAATCTGTTGTAATGCGTAAAATTTGTACTTCACAATGTAATTGTTTTTCAAACGTGTCTAAAAATAATTTTATATAGCTTTCATCATCATGACTAGCCGTTGGAATAAACAATACTTTTGGATACTGTTTATTTGTTAATTCTATAAGGCGTTCATTAATAGGCAAGTGATTTGAATCTTGTAAATCACCGCCACCAATGACAGCTAATTTCATAGTAAAGCACCACCTAATCATTTTTGTTATATAAAAATTCGATAGAAGAGAGTTACATTCCTTCCGTAATGTAATCAATAATTAGAAAATGTAGCTTAAGTATATCGGAATAGTAAAGAAACTACTGACTATATATACCAATACATTAGAAACCATTCATTGATATATAATATTTCATACTAATGTTTCAAAAAATGGAAAAAATATGTTTAAATAGATGTAATGAAGCATTCATTCATATTGAATTTATACTTATATTTTAAAAGGGTATCGGAAATAATAGCGATTTTCTAAAACAGTTTTTACTTTTAATAGGAAGTTGTATTACAATATGGTAAAATTATTTCAATATATTTATTTAATATGAAATACAAAGAAGGAGCGTGAAAAAAGTGGATTTTCGATTTGAATTTACAACGAAGCTGAAAGAATACTTAGACGATGAGAAGGATGAAAAAATAATAAAAGATGGACATAGAGATGTAATTTTTCACTATTTATATGCGTTAGAGACTGAAATTGGCGTTGTTAAAAATCCTAATTTTACTTTTTTTGCATCAGGAAGACGTTCACATATAGTGTTAGAAAACGTTGAATTTAAAACAGAAGTAAATGTAAAAAGTAATATAATTGAAATTACAAAAATAGTGGATAATGTAGTTATTCCGTTAGATACTATCGTAGCGAAGGATCGGGAATTATTTGCCCTTGGGCGTAATGAGAAGTTTAGTGTACAAATATTAGAGCAGTATCTCTTTGATACATTTGGAGATAAGTTAGGCTTATAATGAATAGAATGAGGTACGTATTTATAGGTAGTGAATTTTAGTTTGTATTACTTGCGTTTGACCTCTCATTTAATTTGTACTACAATTCGTAGTGTGAAAGGAGTCGTACGATGTTTACGCAAAACTATAGGTTAAATGAGCAAGGATTAAATCATTTCTTTGGACCGCTTGAAGCGAAGATTATGGAGATTGTTTGGTCTACTGAAGGTATTACTATTAAAGAAGTCCAGCAGAAATTAAGTGAAGAATCGCCTGTAAATTTTAATACTGTTATGACAGTTATGAACAGGTTAGTAGAGAAATTACACTTAGAAAAACAGACTGTGAAAAGAAGTGGCATATATCGTGCTATACAAACGAAAGAAGAATTCTTATCCAATCAAACGAAGAAAATGACACAGGAATTAGTGGGGGAATTTGGAGATTTAGTTATAACACATATGATAGATGAGTTAGAGCAGGCTGATCCGAATTTAATAAAAAAATTAGAAGACAAATTGAATCAGTTAAAAAAAGAGGATCGATGAAATGAAATGGCAAATGCGTAAAATCGTATTGTTAGCGCTCATTGTTAGTACCCTCTTTTTCAGCTTGTTATTGTATTATGTTACATATCCATTTCTCTTTCAAAATAAGGCATTCTTCCTTTCAAAGTTTTGCTTGTTTCAGTTAGAAAAACATATGAAAGAACTATCAATGGTTCGTATTATAATAGCGGGGTTATTATTAATTACTGTATTGATTGTGTGTAAAAGAATTTGGCGGCAATTTTTCTATAGTAAAAAAGTACAAAAAGTACTTATCCCATTTATTAGAAAAGGGAAACAAATATATATACTGCCGACTGCGGAAGTTGCAGCGTTTACAATTGGATTATTCCGTCCGAAAGTTGTCATGTCGGAAGGTTTGCTTCAGACGTTTTCAGATGAAGAGATTGATGCGATTATTTTCCATGAAGAATATCATCAAAATAATTGGGATCCGCTAAAATTATTTTGTTTTACGTTATTAGCAGAAGGAATGATGTACATCCCGATATTAAAAGAATTGTTACAACGATATCATACGTATCAAGAGTTAGCAGCAGATAAATATGCGATGCAAAAAATGGAATCTTCATTTGAGTTAGGTAGCGCGTTATTAAAATTAATTAAAATAAAGACAATGGAAAATCGATGTGTTACAGCTTCATTTGCAAAAACAGCAATAAATTTACGAATCGAGCAAGTGTTAAATGAAAAGGTTGCTAAGCTTACTATTCCGTTACATACGAACTCGGTATATGTAACAATAGGGTTATTCTGTGTGTCGATTGTACTTATTGTCGGAGAGTGCATATAGCCTCTTTTTTTAGGGTAAACACTACTCTATGTAGTGTGGATAGAGTGTTGTCATTTATATCATTATACTTTTTATCGCTATATATATCTTATTTATCATATATTACAGGTATTTTATTGTATACAAATCAAATGACGAAAATTACAGCATTCTTTATTCGTCTATTCGGTGGATTTACAGGTTTTTAAAAATGAGGAGGAAGGAAAGTGAAGAAACTAATTGCTATTATACTAGTAGGTGCTCTCGTTTGGGCGGGGGTTAACTTTTATAATTCAAAGAAAGAAGAAAAGGAAAGAAAAGCGAAACAAGCAGAGTTACAAGAGAAAGAAGTATTACCACAAGTAGGTTTTAAAGCACCTGGCATCACATTAAAAGGATTAGACGGAAAGTTGCAGTCGTTAAATGATGCCAAGGGAAAACCATATATTATTAATTTTTGGGCATCATGGTGTGGGCCGTGTGAAATGGAGGCACCTGACTTAGTTCATATGTATGATAAATATAAAAAGGATGTTGAAATTTTTGCGGTGAATGCAACTGTTAGTGACCCAGTACAAGAAGCAAGCGCATTTGCTAATCGCTATGGATTTGAGTTTCCGGTTCTACTAGATATGGACGGAGTAGCTGGACTAGATTATAAAGTATTCTCTTTACCGACGACATTTTTTGTTAATAAAGATGGAATTATAGTAGATCATGTACGAGGTGTATTACCACCAGATCAATTAGAAAAGAAATTTAAGAAATTGATTGAGAGCTAAAAGGGGATTTCGTGATGATGGAGTGGATCGTGAGATTACAACCCGTATCTCTTATAATTGGAAGTCTATTTGGATTTATGTTGATGAAACGAAAGATGAGGCATCAAAATGCATCATATGAAAAAATGATGGATGCCGTAACAAATGCATTTATTATCATCGTATTTGTATGGAAGTTTGCACCAGCAATTTTAAATCCTGTATGGGCTTTTAAATCGCCATTGCAAGCATTATTAGCTATAGGAAGTATGCAACATATTGTAGTAGGATGCGTAATTGCTAGTGTATACATTGTTTGGAAAAGTAAAAAGGAACAATTTTCGCTTCGCATTTTACTTGATGTACTCCCTTTTGGATTGTGTGTGTGCATTATCTTTTATTTTCTATTACATCATGAAGTAGGTGTACAAACGACACTACCATGGGGAATGAATATATACGAATCTAAATTTTTGTATCATCCTATTTTTGTATATGAGATTATCCTCAACCTTTGTATAATGGGTTTGTTATGGATGAAAAATGAAAGGCTCGGAAATGGAAAGAATATAAGTATTTTTCTAATTGTTGAGGGGTTTGCTCAAATTATTATTTCGCTTGTTAGTGAACAAAATTCGGTACAGTTTGGTCTATCAGCACAGCAAATAATGAGCTTTTGTATTATTAGTTTAGGGATTTTGTTGGTGCCGAAAAAATAAAAGATATCCATGTACAGAGAGTATCTGTGTATGGATATCTTTTATAAGCGTATTTCTTCATCATATGCTAAATCATTATATTGTAGAAACCTAAAAACCCCTTTATTAGGGGTTTTTAGGTTTCTACAGGTCTGCATGTGTTTCTTGTTTATCTGTATCCCATTTTGGAAGTTGTTTTGCTTGTTGATTTTCAGTGAAATTATTAAAGCCAAAAGCAAGTATGCATGTAAAGGTTAAAATAGCTAAACTAATCTTTTTCATTATCTTAGTGCCTCCTTAGTTAATAATTTTTGTTTTGCTTCGTAAGTTTTGAAAAAATATTTTTGAGATTTCTCTATTTTATTCACTTTATGAAATTCTACTGCTAATAATTCGTAATATTCTTGTGCATAATCGTATAATTCTTTACTGTTAAAATATGTGGTGCCTGCAATGATTGCGTTTTCTAAGTCGTCTAGAATACCAGTGTGTTGTGTTTTTAAGATAGTGAAATGGTGTTTATATTCTTGATTATTTAATTCATTACAAATTTCTAAGCCTTTTTGAACCCAATCGTTTGCAAGTTCTTTTTCATTTAAACTAAAATGTTCTTTGGCTTGTAGAAAATTGGCTTTTAGGTGTTTAGGTAATTTGTTTGTAACTATTGTAAGATGTCTAATAGCAAGGGTTGATAGATTTTGAGAAGAGTAGAGCCAACCTAAGTTATTTCGAACTTTTAAGATTAGTGTATCGTCTTTCAGCTTTTGTAAAATATTGATTGCTGAATTATAGTTCTCTTCGGCTTGTTCGAATTGTTTTAAATAAACAGAACATGAGCCTAAAATGTTTTCGCATAGAGCTATTTTAATTTCATAACGTGGATATTTTGAGAAAATCTCTTTCGCTTGATTTGCATAATTGATTGCTGTAAGTGGTTTGTTTGTATGGTGATTAAATATAGCAAATTTATATTTATATTCAGCTTCTTCTAGTTCACCTGGTACATGTTTTAAAAGGGATTCAGCTTTTTCGTATTCTTTTTTTGCTTCATCATAATTTCCAATAATGGTAGCATGTTCAGCTTTAAAAAAGTGATAATAATAAGTAATAAAGTCTTCAGTTATTGGATTGTCTAAACGAACAATTTGACTAAAAGTATCATACTTAATGTTTGTCCAATCGGTTAGGACCTTATATTTAAAGTTTAGTAGGGAGTAGTAAAGCGATAGATTTTGATCAGCTTCAATTTTATTAATCTGTTTCTCTATTTTTTCTTTTAATTGTTTCGCTTCAATTAATTGCTCCGCTACCATTACTTGATATAAAATGTTTAATTCGTTGACAATCTGTTCATGCCCTTTTAATAACACACTCATTATATATTCCCCCATCCGATAAAAGTATTCTAATTTAATTATTTCTATAATAGCAAAATAGAAGAAGTATAAGAGTAATTTTACCATATTTTTCAACGAAATTCTGAAAAAACAATTAATTTTTACGTGTTTCTTATTTTTATGTGAATATTACAAGTGCCTCTGGTAGTGGTGGGATGAATCTGACTCATGATACGTTAGCATCAATGGGAGGGATAGCTTCACTTGTAAATATGTTTTTAGGAGGATTGTTCGGATTGGGTCCAACTGTTAAGCTTTTAACAAAAATTTCACTTTCTTATTTAATAAAAACAGGATAATCCGCATTTTATAAGAATCATCCTGTTTTTATTGATATATTAAAAAATCGGCGGAGTAACAGAAAATAAGACTATCGCATTTTTCTCAAAATGATTCACCCATTTATGCTTTAAATAAGCAGGTATCTTTACACTGTCGCCAGTTTCTAATACGTATTCTTCCTCGTTTAAATATAATGTGATTTTCCCATCTAAGACAAATGCTAATTCTTCTCCTTTATGTTCTAGCACATTTTCTGATGAAGCTGTATTAGGCGGGACGGTCATAATTGCTGTTGCTAAATTTCCAGTGAAATCAGGTGAAAGCATTTCATATGATAAATTATCGATAATCATTTTCTTTCGTTTATGGGAACGTACAATTAAATCGTCTGTATTTGTATCTTCAAGTAAAAAGCTAAATGTTGGCACATCAAGAGCTTTAGCAAGCACTTTTAATGTTTGAATAGAAGGGTTAGCGGACCCACGCTCAATTTGACTTAACATAGATGGTGTAATATCGGCCATCTTTGCTAGTTCTTTACTAGTTAAACCTTTTTCTTTTCTTTGTTTTTCAATTTTTTTACCAATATCTATATTTTCCATAATGAAAATCTCCTTAAGAGTTATTAAATTATATTTAAATAAATTAAATTAAAATTAACTAAAGTTAACGATTTGTGTTAAACTATATTAAAATTAATTTAATTATAATTTATTATATGGTGAGCTACAAGGATATAAGGAGGAAACAAAATGAAAGAAATAGGGGCATTACAAGCAGAATACCCATTAGTGAATAAACTTATTGCAACAGAAGAAGTATTTTGGATAAATCCAAACATAGAAAAGTATGAAAGGGCAATAAAAGATTCACCACTTAATGAAGAGAATGTAAAAGATGCGGAAGAGAGATTAAAGCGTTTTGCACCATATATTGCGAAAGTTTTTCCTGAAACGAAAGGGACGAATGGCATAATCGAATCACCTTTAGTGAAAATATCTTCTATGAAAGAAGCTTTAGAGACAAATTACAAGCAACCTATTTTAGGAGAATTATTATTAAAATGTGATAGTCATCTTCCGATATCAGGATCAATTAAAGCTAGGGGCGGCATTTATGAAGTGTTGAAACATGCTGAACAACTAGCATTGCAGCATGGTATGTTAACAGAAGAAGATGATTATTCCATTTTAGATAGTGATACATGTAGAGAGTTTTTTGCCAAATATTCATTTGCGGTCGGTTCAACAGGAAATTTAGGCCTAAGCATTGGGATTATGAGTGCGAAACTAGGTTTTAACGTAACGGTTCATATGTCAGCAGATGCGAAACAATGGAAAAAAGATTTATTAAGAAGTAAAGGTGTAAACGTTATTGAGTATGAAGCTGATTATAGTAAAGCAGTAGAAGAGGGGCGTCAGCAAGCAGATGCCGATCCTAGCTGTTATTTTGTAGATGATGAAAACTCCCATGATTTATTTTTAGGATACGGAGTAGCAGCATCGCGATTACAAAAGCAATTAGAAGAGTTAGAGATTGTAGTAGATGAAAATCATCCTTTATTCGTTTACCTTCCGTGCGGAGTAGGAGGCGGACCTGGCGGCGTCGCATTTGGTTTAAAGTTATTGTATAAAGACAACGTGCACTGCTTCTTTGCGGAGCCTACGCACTCTCCATGTATGTTACTCGGTTTAATGACAGGACTTCATGATAAAATTGCTGTTCAAGATATCGGGATTGATAATGTAACAGACGCGGACGGACTAGCGGTAGGAAGACCGTCTGGATTTGTCGGTAAAACGATGGAACCATTTTTGAGTGGGAATTACACAGTAAGCGATGAAGAGTTATATAGATTGTTAAAAGAACTAGCTGACACGGAGAATATTTATTTAGAGCCTTCTGCACTAGCAGGTATGATTGGGCCAGTGAAAGTATGTAAAGAAGATGAGTATTTACAAAAGCAACAGTTAACAGAGAAGTTGAAAAAAGGTACTCATATTGTGTGGGGAACGGGTGGAAGTATGGTTCCTAAAGATGTAATGAATGAATATTATAGGAAAGGTTTGGAATTAACGATATAAGAAAAATGAGGCTAGTTGTAGCCTCATTTTTTCATGTACATAAAAATCTTTGTTATTTTCACAATAGTTCTTTATAGTATATATAAAGGATAACTAATATTGAATAAATACAACAAAAAAGCTTTATTTTACATAATAAGAGGATGTGTATACGATGTCATTACAGACTAAATATATAGCGGGTATTTCGCTTGGGGTTATGGGTGTCGGCTTTGCGGCTTCTATCCCTTTTCAAGGAACGGTAGCAGGAGAGATTATACAAGGGGGATTTGAAGCTGGGTTAGTTGGCGGGCTTGCAGATTGGTTCGCGGTTACTGCTTTATTCCGTCATCCGATGGGAATGCCAATTCCGCATACAGCTTTGTTACCTAAAAACCGTAAACGGGTAACGAAAGGGCTCATCAATACGTTAGAAAATGAATGGCTGACGAAAGAAAGTATTACGAATAAAGTAAAAGAGATGCAGTTAGCACAAATGATACTGCAAATTGCTGAGAGAGAAATGCAGTCTGATGCTGTGAAAAAAGGCATTGTAACGATTGCTGAGAAGGCGATTGTTTCAATCGATACAGAAAAATTAGCGGTTATTATTGAAAAAGAATTAAAGACGTATTTACATACAATTAATACAAATAACATTTTACAAGTGCTTGTTGATCAATTAGTTGTGCAAGAATATGATGAAAAGACACTTGATTACATATTAGTGAAGGTAAAAGATTGGACAGCGCAAGATGAAGCTCGTTACCAGCTCGGTAGCTTAGGTATGAAGGCGATGGAAAATATAAAAGTAGATGGATTCTTGCAGTTTACTTTGAAATCATTTATGAATATTGTAGATGAAGATAAAATTGGCGGCATTTTGCAGAAGTTTATCATTAGTAATATTAACAGCTTACAAGAGGTTGATAATAGCACGAGACAACTTATATTAGCGAAAATTCGGCAAGAAATTATAAATGTAAAAGAAAATGAAGCGTTACTACAAGAATTAGAAAATTGGAAAGAAAAATGGATTGCCAATTGGGATGCTACTGACAAAATAAAAGAGATGCTGGAGCAAGTACAACAAAGAGCAGTTGCTTTTGTAAATAATGAAGAATTTGCTGATAAATATGTTATTCCATTTTTACAAAAACAAATGAATAAAATAAAAGAAGATGAACAGACAGTTCAAAAAATAGAAGATTGGTTACAAAAACAAGTTGTAAGTCTTGTTGAGAAGAACCATTCGAAAATTGGTAAGCTTGTACAAGAAAACCTTGATAAGTTAGATGATAAGACGTTAATCGAAATGATTGAAAATAACGTCGGTAAAGATTTACAGTGGATCCGAGTGAACGGGGCGGTTTGCGGATTTATGATTGGATTAGTGTTAGAAGGAATTAAAGCGATTATATGAGAAAAACCTTCCGCAATTGCGGAAGGTTTTTTATTTTTCGAGAACACTCATATTCAAATTATAAGCTTTCTCAATATTTAACTTGTACGTCCCATTTCCAGTTTTAATCGAATTTTTATACCAATGTTCTTGGTTGTTTAATTCTGGATGTTCTTCTGAAGAAGTATTTTCGTTTTTCGTTAAATCTTCTACTTGTTCCCAAGGTGTACTTCCATGGGTTTCTTTTTGATTCGTTACTGCTGTTAAAGATACATCACTTTCTTTTGCA
Source organism: Bacillus sp. EKM501B (assembly GCF_011800505.1). Lineage (NCBI taxonomy): Bacteria > Bacillati > Bacillota > Bacilli > Caryophanales > Bacillaceae > Bacillus > Bacillus sp. EKM501B. The sequence goes on from NZ_JAALFZ010000001.1 coordinate 863,164, forward strand.
AGATGGACAGACACTCTTGAGCTTTCCTGTACAAACCAATTATTTTGTAATTGACCTGGATAAAGAGATAGTTCGTTATTTGAAGCACGGATTTCCACATTTTTATTTTGCGGAAGAACAAGCGTTGGTTTCACCTGTGGTGCTGAATTAAATAATGTATGCTGAACAGGTAAAGATTTTAAAGTGATATACATCGTTTCTCCAGCCGTTTGAACTGAAAGGAAATCATCTCGTTTTAAATTGAGTTTTTCATTTGCTTTCGTTGTCATTTCATAAGTTCCCAAAAGATGAATTTGATTTGTATTATTTCCCTCTATCGTTAGAGGCTGATGTCCTGCATCTACTACGATTTTTTTGATAGATTCAGGTATATCAAATTGTCCGTCTGGAATATTACTCGTTTGCCTCGTTGTGTTAATAGAATGACGAACTTCTTCTAGTAATCCAGTTGATAATAAACAGTAAAAAGCAATTCCGACACTTCCTAAAACGCCGATAAAGAAAATACTAAAAATATCATATTTAATAAAAGATTGCTCTTTTTTAGAGAATAGAAGGTATAGTAAAACTTCAGCTCCAAGTATGATGAGTAAAACTGGCCACCATGCAGTTAGTGTATCTAATACTTGAATTCCTTTTACGACTGAAAAAAGTAAAAAGCATCCTAACGATATAATAGAAAGCCCCATTGAGAATGTTCCAACACGCCATGTTCTCATTCTTTTGTACCACCTTTGTTTTCTTTATTTCCAAGTAACAATTTAAAGCCGCCGCCAATTAAGAGAAGTGCAACGATAGATGTTTGGAAATAGCGATAATATAGTTCACTAAGATGAATATTAAATATAGTTACAAAATAATCATTCAAAATAGGAAGGACAGTTTGATTTAATAAATAATAACCACCGAGTGTAATTAATCCGATACCGATCCATCTTTGATGATTTATAAAATAATCGATAATGGGTTCGTCTTGAACTCGTTCTTTTCCGTATTTTGCTGTTTGCTGTAACGCATCAAAAAAGCTATAGAACCAAATGATTGGTACTAAAAATAAAAACGCAGAAAGTCTTAATAAGTCGAGTAAATAAATAGATAGTAAGAAGGCCGCCATAAGCTGAAGACCACGGCGTTGTAAGCCTAAATACATATGACCTGCTCCAGGGAACATCGCTAAAATAGAAGCAAATGTTTTACTTTTCTTTCCCTGCTCGCGGTGCTCTTCAAAATCTTCGAAAATAGTACGGTCAATTAATTGCTCGCCACGTTCTTTTTTCTGTAGTTGCTGAACAACGTCAAAGAAATTATAAATCCATAAAACAGGTAACGTAATAAGGAAGATAAGAAAACTTTCTTGCGATGTTAAAAGTGCAACGAAAATGATCATACTTCCGATTCCTGTGCAAGCTACTAAAAATGTAAGTCCGCGTTGCATAAGTCCTAATTGGAAATGGCCAAGTCCAGGGATGATGGATAAGAGAATGATATAAAATCGTTCGCTCTCTTTAGAGGAATTTATCACTTCTCCAGCTTCTTGCTTTTTCGTTTGGTTTATAATGGTGATAACTAAATCTAGTAAGTTAATTACCCATAGAACAGCTAGTAAAAATAGAGAAAGAAAAGCAATATCACGTTCTCTTACTACTATGGTACAAAATACTGCAAAGGAGAATAGAAATAGTGATCCCCCGCTATATAAAATAAACCGTCCTAGCTTTTTTAAGTATAAATGTCCAAGCCCAGGAATTAGCCCTAATACAAGTGCTAAAAAGGGATTTTTATTCATGCTTTGAACCTCCGTCCTTTTTCGATGTGTCTACCGATTTGTTTACAATTTGTTGTGAAATAGAAGACTCGTTATGTTTTGAAGATTTCTCTAAATTTGATGTCGCTGTAAAAATATACTGAAATAAACCACTTACCATAAAAATAATTGTAGCCGCAGTCGCAATTATGTAATGAATGATCGTGCGCTTTAGTGAGGTTGTTTTTATATTTTCATTAGACTGTAGTGTTTCAAAATTAATTTGCGTCATAACTTCGTTCGTAAATGAATCATCATTTATCATTGGAAGGTTTTCATGTTGTTCATCAATACTTTCCATATAAAGTGCTAAACAATGATCACATTCATAAAGATGTTCTTCCATAGATTTACGTTTATTACTTTCTATAAAATCTAATGTATAATTGCGCCAATCTTCTTTTGAATAATGCATCATAGAAACTCTTCCTCCTTCCAATGTTTTTTAATCCATTTTCGTGCTCGATACAGTTTCATTTCGACTGTTTTTACTTCGATGTTTTCCTGTAAAGCAATTTCTTGATAGCTCTTTTCTTCTAAGTAATGTGCGAGAACAACGTCACGGTAATTTTCGGGAAGTTCTCGCAGTTTTTGAGCAATGAGTAATTTTTGCTCTTTCGTCAATAATAAAGCCTCAATATTATGAGAGGACTGTATATTTTCCTCAGCTTCTTTACATAAGGAGAGTTCTTCACTTTCTCTAGCTTTCTTTCTCTTATAATCAATAGCGTGATTGGTGGCAATACGTGCCATCCACGTTTTTAATCCGCGAAATTGATAATTTGGGAGAGAGGTGTGAATTTTTACGAATACTTCTTGTGTAACATCTTTCGAATCTTCTTCATGTCTTAAAATAGAAAAGATAACTTGAAAAATATAATGACGATATGTTTGTACAAGGATACGAAAAGCATGCTCGCTTCCTTGCTGTGCTTTTTCAATTAATTGTTTTTCCTCAATCGGTCTCTCCCTCCTTTTTGACGCATTCTATTATATAGACGTAAAGAATGATAAGTCACCCTACACATTTTGTAAAAAAAGAATAATATATTTTTTGCGGGAGAGCTAGATGAAAAAAGGTGTGAAAAAATGGTAAAGAGAAGTATATAATGAGCAAGTAGGAAATGTTACACGGAGAAAGGATGTGAATGTTAGTAGGGAAAGGTCCATACTAACAAACATGAAAATTAAAATATTAATAGCAGATGATAACTCTTTTATTAGAGAAGGCATGAAAATTATTTTAAATACATACGAAGAGTTTGAAGTAGTAGATACTGTAAATGATGGGGAAGAAGCTGTAGCGTATTGTAAAAAGCATGAAGTTGATATTGCTCTTTTAGATGTTCGTATGCCAAATATGAACGGTGTAGAGGCGACGAAGTTCATTTGTGAAGAGACGAAAACAAAACCGCTTATTTTAACGACGTTTGATGATGATGAATATATTTTGGATGCAGTAAAAAATGGAGCGAAAGGTTATTTATTAAAAAATAACGATCCGGAGCGTATTCGTGATGCGATAAAAGGGGTTTATAACGGTCAAACTGTTATGCAAGATGTTATTCTCGATAAAATTAAGTCTAATTTAATGGAAAGTAAAGAGGAAGAATGTAAAATTGATAAGAGCCTTTTCACAGAAAGGGAGCTTAGTATTATCGCATTAATTGCAAAAGGTTTCTCAAATAAAGAAATTTCGAAACAGCTTTTTATATCTGAGGGAACAATTGCAAATTATATTACGTCAGTTTTAGGGAAAACTGGACTTGAACATCGCACACAAATTGCGATTTATTACTTAACAGGGAAAGTAGATTAATGATATGGAATTTTGGTTAACTGTAAGTAAATTAATTGTCTTTTTATATATTGTGTTTAGTTATATTTACGCAAATGTAGCAAATTTACCGTGGGTTATATTTACTTTACTTATTTACCTCTCTGTAAACGTAATGATTTCTATATTTAAAAAAGATACGTATAAAAAAATATTAATCTGTATATCCATTGGCGTAGTTATGTTATTTACATGGAGGGTTCATCCATTTTTTATTTTGTTTTTACCTTTGAACTTATACGAAATTACATTCTATTACATAGAAAAGAATTGGCCACGCTTTGTCGTTATGATGCTCCCAATTACAATTGCAGATGAAAGTATTCGAATGACTTATGGATTGATTGTTGCATTTTCTTTTCTCGTTTTAACAATTGCAGATCGATATATATCGCGTGTAGTAAAGCTTGAATCGCAAAATGATAAGATGCGAAAAGATATGCAACGACTTACGAAAAGCTTACATGAAAATAAAGAGTACATAAGACAATCTGAATACACATTTAAGCTAGAAGAGAGAAATCGGTTATCACAAGAAATTCATGATAAAATTGGTCACTCAATGACGGGTGCACTAATTCAAATGGAAGCAGCAAAGAGGTTAATGGAAATAGATAAAGAAAAATCTGCGGAGTTATTACAAAATGCAATTCACATTTCAAAAGATGGAATTGAAAGTATTCGCATTACATTGAAAAATATGAAGCCACCAACTGAGCAAATTGGCATTCATCGTATGAAATTATTCATAGAGGAATTTGCCGGTAAGAATGATGTGAATATTCCTTTCGTTTATAAAGGGAACTTAGATATGATTTCTCCGATACAGTGGAAAATTATTGGTGAAAATGTTATGGAGGCATTAACGAACGCGATGAAGTATGCTGATGCAACAGTCATCTCAATTGATATTCATGTACTTAACAAGATGGTGAAAGTACAAGTGAAGGATAACGGAAAAGGTGCGGTTCTCGTTAAGAAAGGTCTCGGGATTATGGGGATGGAGGAGCGAACAGCGTCAGTAAACGGAAAAATTATTGTAGATGGAACAAGTGGTTTTGCAGTAACAATGTTGTTGCCGATATGAGGATGAATCATCTCATATGAAAAAAGTGAATAATCTCATGTGAAAAGAATGAACTTCTGCACTGAGCAGGTTCATTCTTTTTGTTTATACTAAAAGCAGAGAAACCGAAATAGGGGTGAAATGATGAATACATTAGAAATTAAAAATTTAACGAAAAAATTTGGTGATTTCATCGCAGTTGATAATATGTCTTTATCTATTAAAGAAGGAGAAATATTTGGCTTTTTAGGATCGAATGGTGCTGGTAAGAGTACAACGATTAATATGATTGCTGGTTTGTTAAGAAGTAATGAAGGCGAAATTAGCATACTAGGAAAAAATATAAAGAAACATAACCGATTTGCGAAGATGAATATCGGTATCGTTCCGCAAGATATTGCGATTTATGAAGAGTTAACTGCCTATGAAAATGTGAAATTCTTTGCTGGGTTGTACGGATTAAGAGGAGTTGAGCTAAAAGCGAGAGTGGAGGAAGCACTGCAATTTGTGGGGCTTAGCGATAAACATAAAAGTTATCCGAAAAACTTTTCTGGCGGGATGAAACGAAGATTGAATATTGCTTGTGCAATTGCACATAGACCGAAGTTAATTATTATGGATGAACCGACAGTTGGAATTGATCCGCAGTCAAGAAACTATATTCTTCAGTCTGTCCGGAAGTTAAATGAAATGGGAAGCACTATTATTTACACGAGCCACTACATGGAAGAAGTAGAAGAGATTTGTACGAAAATCGCAATTGTCGACCACGGTAAAGTGATTGCAGAAGGTACGAAAGAACAGTTAAAAGCGATTATTACAGATACGAAAGATATTTGGATTGAAGTGAAGTCAGTAGAAAATTTAGATGTAGAAAAGTTAAAAGAGATAAACGGTGTGAAAGCTGTTCAAATTGAAGAGAACGTAATCAAGGTAAACTCGGATGCAGGATTAAATAATTTAAATCAAATTATTCAGCATTTCATTAATCATGACATTGAAATTCGTTCGTTAGAGGAGCAGGCTCCAAACTTAGAAACAGTATTTCTTACGTTAACCGGAAGAAACTTACGAGATAAATAAAAGGTAAATGAAGAAAAGGTAAAGGGAGGTTCATCAATTGAACATCTTCAATATTGCAATTATGCATATTAAAAGAGATTTCAGAGACATAAGAACTTTAGTTTTTATGTTAGCATTTCCGATTGTACTTATGCTTGTGTTAGGAACAGCGTTAACCAACGCATTTAATAGTGATAGTCATTCGATTAAAGATATACAAGTGCTATATAAAGATGAAGCGAGTAGCACGTTTTCTCAATCATTTGCAGCATTTACGAAAGAAGTGGATAAATCAGGTATTCATTTTAAAAAAGCTTCCGGCAGTATAGATGGGAAAGAAGAAGTGAAGAAAAATAAATATGCTGCTTATGTAGAGTTAAATAAAGATGGTGCAAAATTTTACGGAAGTGACAAAAGTAGTATTGATGGGAGTATTGTGGAAGGAATGCTTACAACATTTGTTGATAAGTACAATGTAGCGGTCGAAGTTGCAAAAGTAGATCCTACTAAGGTGAGCACAGTTATTTCAAACGGAAACCATAATGATTATATAAAAGAAACATCTTTACAAGCTGCGAAAAAACCAGGTTCTATGGATTACTACGCGGTTGTAATGACAACGATGATTGCACTGTATGCTGCGATGGGAGCGAGTTCTTTAATTCGAGGAGAACGAATACGTAAAACAGGAGATCGTCTCATTGCTGCACCTATAAGTAAAGCTGAAATATTCATTGGAAAAGTACTTGGTAGCCTAGTAGCAAATGCCCTGTGCATATTACTCGTCATGTTATTTAGTAAATTTGTTTTTCAAGCGAATTGGGGCGACCATCTTGGAATCATATTTCTTATTTTATTAACACAAGTCTTTCTAGCAATTAGCTTCGGTTTAGGAATCGGATATATCACGAAAACAGCTGAAGCGTCCAGGGCAATTATTATGGTTGTTGTGCAATTAGCTTCTATTTTTGGAGGTGCATATTTCGTAGTAGAAGAAAATTTCGTTACGAATTTATCGCCATTAACTTGGGCAAATACAGCTGTTATGAAAATTATTTATGCAAATGATGTAGGGGCAGCACTACCAGTCATTTCTTTAAACATTGGAATTTCAGCACTCTTTTTATTAATTGCAATTATTGCATTACGTAGACGGGAGGGGCTATAGTATGAAGGATATTTTATGGCTCATACAAAAAACGTTATCTGTGCTTTTGAAAAATAAAAAAAGTTTACTCATTATAATTAGCTTGCCGATAATAGGGACGCTCATTTCCTTCTCGATATACGGAAATGCAGGGCAAGGAACGTTAAATATCGGGATTGTAAATAAAGAAAATGAGCCGATAGCAAATGATACGATAAAGTTTTTAGAAGGATTAAATCATGTGAATGTGAGTAAGGTTAAGGAGTCTCAAATAGAAGATAAACTCACTTCCAAAAAACTTGATGGAGTTATTACATTAGATTCTGGTTTTTCAAAAAGTGTTCGAGAAGGGAAACCAGAGCATATTGAAATTTCATCGATTAAAGGTGATCAAGTAACAGGATTTATAAAATCATATTTATATAATTATATTGATAATATAGCAGCTATTAGTAAAGTAGCCGGAACAGATCAAAGCACATTCGACAATATGTACGCAGGATATCAAAAAAGTTCATTTAAAATGAAAACTGAGACGCTAGAAGATACTTCGAAAAATAAAGATATGACAAATCAAACGATGGGTTACCTTATTATGTTTATGCTGTTTTCAGCAGCGAACTTATCAGGTCATATTTTAAAAGAAAAAGAGAATAGAACGTACTTTAGACTATTATCAACGCCGATAGATGGGAAGAAGTTTATATTATCTAATGTCGGAGTAAATATGATAATACTAACAGTACAAATTTTGATTACAATCCTATTCCTAACGAATGTTTTTCATACGAATATCAATATGCCTTTCATAGTGATGATGGGCGTACTAATGCTATTTGCATTAATCGCAATTGGAATATCATTAGTCCTTGTAGCTTTTTCGAAAAACTCAGCATCGGCAAATGCGATGCAAAATATGATCATTGTACCAACATGCTTACTTGCTGGATGTTATTTCCCATATGACATTATGCCAAGTGCAGTACAAAAAGTAGCTAATTTTCTTCCGCAGCGCTGGTTGTTAGATACGATATCAAAACTACAGCAGGGAATACCATTCTCAGAGTTGTATTTAAACATTTTAATTTTATTCGCTTTCGCAATTGCATTCTTCTTAATTGCTATTTATAAGTTTGGAAGAAATAATGACGCGAGAAATTTTGTTTAATGTGAAAAGGTGTGGCTTAATGCCATACCTTTTTTGTTTGAAACTTAGAGTATCTTTTGTAGTATAGGAATGCTTTTGTAGAGCACTTCGTTATGTGAAGCATGCAAAACATATTTATTTCCCTCTAGAAGAAAAACGCTATGTAGAACAGCGTTACCGTCACCATGTTTTGTAAGTAAATCACCGACGACTTTGCCGTCTGTCCATTTCAGTTTGGAATGTGAAGGGACGACTTGTAAAGATTGAGTTGTTTCCTCTCCATCTCCGGCAATGAGTGTCGTTTCAATATTTCTTTTTTGTATAATAAATCTATTTGTATTTAATATATCGAGGAAAGGGTTTTTCATTTTCATCTTACTATAAGGAAGAAATGTAATAGAAGAGTCGGATTTTATAAATAAATAATTTCCGTAATCTTTACAAGGAATAACATCTTGTAATCCTGGAAAGTAAATGTGTATCGCCTCAACTTTATTCATTTTATGTAAGATGCTTAAGTAACAAATATATTGTTCCATATAAAAATGAACGATATTTATTTTAGAAGAGGCATGGATAGGGAGACTGCCTCCAGTCCAATAACTATAATTTGGTGGAGATCCAGCGTTTGGTGTGCAGAGTATTATAAGTTGATTCACATCATTTTTATATTCGTCACTTTGAACGTAAGAACGTCCAAGAAGGCCGCCCATACTATGACAAATTAAATTTAGTTTATCGCAACCTGTAATCTTTTTAGCATAAGCAATCGTTTGTAATAAATATTTTTGTGTAGAAAGAACAATACGCTGCCGCCAGTCATAAAAACAGATGAACAAGTCTTTATTTCGTTCGTACCCCATACTTTCTAGCATCATGATGAATGGTTCGTAAACAAATGCAGAAAGTCCAAAACTCCAATTACCAGTGCCGGGAATAATAATATTGCTCATTGAACCGAAAAGACCTGGGATAAAAACAATAGGAGTTTTTCCTTTTCTCATATTCGTATCTCCTTTAACTGTTCAGTATCAATAAAAATAAGAAATACATTTCGTATGAAAACATATTTAAATGAAACACTACGAAATAGTAAGGAATATGATTGGAAGGAAACCAAAATGATAAAAAAAATATTAAGAGTTACTTCTATTATTATTGCTATTTTCGTTTTTATTTTAATTTGTATGCATATCGATGTTACCTTAGGTAGGAAAATGGAAGCTGGAAAAAACATGCCGACAGAGTATGCGCCTCATTATAGTGATTTTCAATTATATGTAGAAGGGAAATCATTATATGAGCAGCTATTTGAAGATATTAAAAAAGCGAAAAGCTCCATCTACACTTATTTCTTCATTTTGTCGGATGATAAAAGTAGTCATACTTTTTTAAACTTATTAAAAGAGAAGGCAAAAGAAGGAGTAAACGTCTATTTATCAGTTGATCGCATTAATGATTTATCATTTGAAAGAAAGATGATAAATGAATTACGGGAAAGTGGTGTGCATTTTACATATAGTAGAAAACCTGCATTGCCATTCGGATTTTATTCATTTCACCATCGTAATCATCGCCGTATTACGACGATTGATGGGGAGATTGGCTATACAGGCGGATTTAATATAGGAGATGAGTACTTAGGGAAAGATAAGCGATTTGGATATTGGCGTGATTATCATGTACGGCTTAAAGGAGAAGGAGCAAAAGATTTAGAACAGCAATTCGCTTTAGATTGGAAACGAGATACGAAAGAAGAGATAAAGAGGAGTACGAATAAAGCTAGTAAAGGGAATACATTACATACTATGACTAGTTACAATGGGCATTACGTTGCTGAAAAATATATAGAGCTCATAAAACAAGCTCAGCACTCCATTGTAATTGCAACGCCGTATTTTATAGCAAAAAATAAAGAGTCCATGAATGCTTTAATCGCAGCACAAAAGCGTGGTGTTACAGTAAAAATACTTTGGTCATATAAACCAGATCTACCTCTTATAAAAGAAGCGGCGTATCCATACATACGTCAAGCTGTTAATAATGGGATTACTGTATATGGGTATAAAAAAGGAATGTTCCATGGCAAATTAATGCTTATTGATAATGAATTAACCGTTATTGGTACAACAAACTTTACTTCGCGTAGCTTCAATATAAATGATGAAATGAATTTTTATATTTATGGTGGTCCTATTGTAGGACAAGTTAATAAGGCGTTAACAGAGGATTTTCATGATTCGAAAGAAATGACGAAAGAGTTTTTTGAAAAGTTATCTTTTTGGGAGCGTTGTAAGGAGAAAGTGGCGGGATTGGTTGAGTTCTATTTGTGATGATGGATTAGGAAAGGGTGCCTACAAAAGGCACCCTTTTTGGTGGGAAATCATTATTTTTCATGCACCAGCATCGTAACATCATCATTAATCAACGTCCCCACATGTTCACCTAAACATATTTTTTTCATCACTCCAGGCTCATCAAAGTTAAAGACATGTGCTGGTAAATTGTAGTCCCGGGCAAGCAGTAATGCCGCTTGATCCATGACTTGTATATTTTGTCTAACGACATCATTATAGTTTAGTTTGCTGTACATTTTTGCTGATTTGTTATGCTTTGGATCACTTGTAAAAACACCGTCGACACCTTGTTTTGCGACTAATATGGCATCACTATTCATTTCGATGGCTCTTTGTACACTTGGATAATCTGTTGTCACGAACGGTTGCCCGTTTCCGCCTCCGAAGATAACGATATAGCCGTTATCTAAATGGTGGACTGCACGTAAGCGAATGTATGGTTCAGCTACTGCATTAAATGGAATGGACGTCATAACGCGTACTTCTCTATTTGTTTTACTTGTTAAAACACCGCGAAGCATTAAGCTGTTAATGATTGTACCTAGTGTACCGATATTATCAGCTTCTACGCGATCAATTCCCCACTCTTCAGCTAGATGCCCCCTAAAAATGTTACCGCCACCGATGACGATGGATACTTCGATACCTAAATCAACAATGGATAAAATTTCGTTTGCGATATGTTCTAATCGTTTGGAGTTAAAGCTATTTCCAGTTTGATCGGCAAGTGCACCGCCGCTTAATTTAATTAAGACACGTTTATATGGCCTCATAACAATTCCCCCTATATAGATCGCAATAAAAAAGGAACAAAGGCGAATGCCTTTGTTCCTTTTTAAGAAAATGAAAAAGAAAAGAAGAAGATAGGACGAATTGCTTTGTATAGTTTTTCATAACATCCACTCCTTTTCATTTTGATTTGTTTTAAGTATATATCTTTTTGATTATACGAAACAATCTGATTACTTATCAAGTTTATTTTATCGTTTTTTAACAAAATGGTGTCAATGAAAAAAAGAAGAAAAATATTTGAATTTTTTGTGACGAACTTGTAGGTTTTTGTATGATTTTGTAGGTTCGCTTATAAGATGTGTGAGTAGCTTTTATAAATTCAAATTGAAAGCGTTCGCATGAAGGGGATGAACATAAATGAAAAAATTCGGATTGGCAACACAAATTTTTGTCGCGCTTGTTTTAGGGATTGTAGTAGGGGCAGTCTTTTATGGCAATAAAACGGCGATTTCTTATATCACACCAATTGGGGATATATTTATTCACTTAATTAAGATGATTGTAGTACCAATTGTTATTTCAGCATTAATTGTTGCAGTAGCTGGTGTAGGAGATATGAAGAAGCTTGGGAAACTGGGTGGTAAGACAATTCTTTATTTCGAAATTATTACGACGATTGCTATTTTAATGGGATTACTTGCAGCGAATATATTCCAACCAGGTACTGGTGTTGATATGAGTAATTTACAGCAAAGTGATATTTCTTCTTATAAACAAACTGCAGATGCAACAGAGAAGAAAGGTTTTGCTGAGACAATTGTTCACATTGTACCGAAAAACGTATTTGAATCGATTGCACAAGGTGACCTATTACCGATTATATTCTTCTCAGTATTATTCGGCTTAGGAGTTGCGGCAATTGGGGAAAAAGGAAAGCCTGTCTTTAACTTTTTTGAAGGCGTACTCGAAGCCATGTTTTGGGTTACAAATCAAGTTATGAAATTTGCACCATTTGGTGTATTCGCATTAATTGCCGTTACGGTTGCAAAATTTGGTGTAGCAACACTACTTCCGCTAGGAAAACTAGTGCTAGCTGTATACGTAACTGTTATACTATTCGTTGTGATTGTATTAGGTATTAATGCACGAATGGTTGGAGTAAACATTTTTACATTAATAAAAATTTTAAAAGAAGAATTGATTCTTTCATTTACGACAGCAAGTTCAGAAGCTGTTTTACCTAATATAATGAGAAAAATGGAAGAGTTCGGTTGTCCAAAGGCAGTTGCCTCTTTCGTAATTCCGACAGGTTATACATTTAACTTGACTGGATCGGCTATTTATCAAGCGTTAGCGGCATTGTTTGTTGCACAAATGTACGGTGTGCACATGTCACTAACGGAGCAAATAACGTTATTATTCGTTCTCATGTTAACATCCAAAGGTATGGCGGGAGTTCCAGGTGCATCGTTCGTTGTTGTATTAGCAACGTTAGGTTCAATGGGGTTACCACTAGAAGGTATCGCATTAATTGCGGGAATTGACCGCATTTTAGATATGATTCGCTCATCTGTCAATGTATTAGGAAATGCATTAGCGGCCATTGTTATGTCGAAGTGGGAAGGCGAATTCGATAATGAGAAAGCAAAACAATATGTAGAAACAGTCAAAGAAACAAAAGCAGCATAAGAAATCGTTAAGGAGTGAATAATCATGGCAACATTAACTGAAGTTAAAAATGGTGTTCGAATTGAAAAAGATTTTTTAGGTGAAAAAGAAGTACCAAACTATGCATACTACGGCGTACAAACAATGCGTGCAGTTGAAAACTTCCCAATTACAGGATACAAAATCCATGAAGGTTTAATTAAAGCGTTCGCAGTTGTAAAAAAAGCTGCAGCGCTTGCGAATACAGATGTAGGAAGATTGGAATTAAACAAGGGCGGTGCGATCGCAGAA